>LRBF01000267.1 GCA_001580565.1 Caballeronia megalochromosomata
TTATAAGTGACAGATTTTGTGCTGGACCAGCGCCCTTGGGGTACTAGCTCGTCAGACCGTGCGCGGTCCAAGCCGCGTTGCCCTACGAGGACACTCGCTATTGCCGGGCCATTAGGTCAATCGCCTGTGCCGCGGCCGGTGTGAGGCACTTTGGATGGGGAAAGCTGTTTCTTTGGTTACTTTCTTTGCAGCAGCAAAGAAAGTGACTGCCGCCCCGCACAGGGGCAGTGCCAATAGACCGACACGAAAACGGGATCCGGCGAAAGCCAAAACCTTCGCCATCCTAACCATTGCCTTCAGTCATCTTTCTCAAAATTACCGAACTGTAAGTTACAGGTATAGTGCTTCGGCGCGTCATCATCAGAGGACGTCGAAACAAGGAGGAGAAATGAGGCAATTCAAAATAAAACGTTCAGGTATGCAAAATTTGTTAGCAGCCATGCTGATTGCAACAGCGTGCCTGATGACGGCTTGCGGCGACAACTCAGACTCGGGCCCTACCAACCTGTCACCCACAGCGCGCGCAGCAGCACTCGCCGAAAACCTGATGGTACGCGTCGAAATCGACGCCAACGACGCCACAAAGTCCGGCACGAACTGCGCCGACCTCGGCGCGGACTGGGCCAGTTGCGCACGCGGCAAGCTGATTCTCGAAAACACGGGTACCCGCAGTCTCGCGGCAGGTGGCTGGACGCTCTACGTCCACAGCATCCGGCGCATCCTGATGGTCGACCATCCCGCGTTTGCGTGGAAACACATCACGGGCGATCTCTACGCGCTCACGCCGAGCGCGAACGTGTTCACGCTCGGCGCAGGCGAGCGCATCGAAGTGCCGTTCGTCGGCGAATACTGGTATCAGCGCTACAGCGATCTCCTGCCGCGCGCCTACGTCGTCGCCGATGGCAACGCCACGCCCGCCATCCTCACTCACAACGATACCGACGACGAGACGCGTTACGTCGACAAGATTCCACCAAGCGCGGATAACGCAACGGCATTCTCCGCAACACCCGCACAAGTGCAGCGTGCTCGCGCGGAGGCCGCGCTGCCGTCCGCGCAGCAGACCGCCGCGCGAGCGTTGCCGGCCGTGCTGCGTTCCGCGCCGGGACAAGGCGTAGCGCAGATTGGCGGCATTGAACTGTCGTTGTCCGGGTTGACGTCGTCGCAAACGGCGGCGCTGAGTTCGCGCGCGGCGACGCTCGGTCTCTCCGGCGCTGCCGTGCGGGTGAACGGGCAGATCGTCGGCGGCGCGCTGCCATCCGATATCGCGCGCTCCGGCGGCTATCGCCTGACGATCGCGCAGGGCGGCGTGAACATCGACGCATTCGACGCGGCCGGCCTCTTTTACGGCGTAGAGACGCTGCTGTCGCTCACACCCGCGGGCGGCGGCAGCGTGCCCGCGATGACGATCGAAGACGCGCCGCGCTATACGCATCGCGGCATGCATGTGGATGTGGCGCGCAACTTCCGCCAGCCCGCCACGCTGCGCCGTCTGATCGACCAGATGGGCGCGTACAAGCTCAACCGTCTGCATCTGCATCTGTCGGACGACGAAGGCTGGCGTATCGAGATTCCGGGCCTGCCCGAACTCACCGACATCGGCGCGAAGCGTTGCCACGATCTCACCGAAACGCGCTGTCTGCTGCCGCAGCTCGGCTCGGGCCCGGACAACCGCTCCGGCGGCGGCTATCTCAGCCGCGCCGACTATGTCGCGCTGGTGCGTTACGCGGCGGACCGCTTCGTCGAGATCATTCCGGAAATCGACATGCCCGGACACGCGCGCGCGGCGGTCATGTCGATGGAGGCGCGCTACCAGCGTCTGGCCGCTCAGGGCAACAAGGCGAGTGCGAACGCGTACCGCCTGCTCGATCCGGCCGATACATCGAACACGACGACCGTCCAGTTCTACGATCGCCGCAGCTTCATCAATCCGTGTGGGGATGGCGCCCAGCGTTTCGAGTCGAAGGTCATCGGCGAGATCGCGTCGATGCACCGGGAAGCGGGCGTGCCGCTCTCCGTGTGGCACTTCGGCGGCGATGAAGCGAAGAACATCCTGCTCGGCGCAGGCTTTCAGGCGCTCGACGGCACCGACCCCGGCAAGGGCCACGTGAATCTCGCGGCGCAGGACAAGCCGTGGGGACGCTCGCCGCAGTGCGCGGCGCTGATCGGGTCGGGCAAGGCCGCGTCCGTGGACGAATTGCCGTCGATGTTCGCGCGCCAGGTGAGTCAGATCGTGCGCGCGAACGGCATCGGCACGATGGCCGCGTGGCAGGACGGCATCAAGCATGCAAGCGGCCCGCAGGATTTCGCGACGTCGAGCATGATGGTGACGATGTGGGACACGATCTTCTGGGGCGCATCCGACACGGTTCAGACGCTCAGCAGCCAGGGCTACAAGACGGTGCTCGCGCTGCCGGACTATCTCTACTTCGACTTCCCCTATGCGTTCGATCAGCACGAACGCGGCTATTACTGGGGATCGCATGGCACGGACAGCTTCAAGACGTTCTCGCTCGCGCCCGACAACCTGCCGCAAAACGCGGAGATCATGGCCGATCGCGACGGCAATCCGTTCGAAGTCGTGAGCGCGGGACCGGCGCCGCATATCGAAGGCATTCAGGGACAAGCCTGGGCCGAAGTGATGCGCACGGACCAGCAGTTCGAGTACATGGTGTATCCGCGTCTGCTCGCGCTCGCGGAACGCGCGTGGCATCGCGCGCCGTGGGAACGGCCGTATGTGCAGGGTGAGCGCTACAAGCTCGGCGACACCGATAAAGTCGACAAAGCCGCGCTCGCGCAGGACTGGGCGGGCTTCATGAGCGTTGTGCAGAACCGCGAGTTGCCGAAGCTGACGCGGGCAGGGGCGGTGATGAGGGCGAAGCTCGGCGGTTGATGATGCCGGAAACGATAAAGCCGCCCGAGGGCGGCTTTATCGTGGATCGCGGAAGCGCGAATGAACAAGCAAGCGCGCTTACTTGATCACCGCCTTGCTGCGCAAACCCTCTTCGAACGCCTGCAGCTTTTCCTGCTGAATCTGCTGCGCGATTTGCGTCTTCACCTGATCGAGCGGCGGCGGAGCGATTTCACGCGAATCGTCCAGGCGGATGACGTGCCAGCCGAACTGCGTCTTCACCGGCTCCGGCGTCACTTCGCCCTTCTTCAGCTTCTCCGCGGCCGCGCCGAATTCCGGCACGTAAGCCGAAGGCGACGACCAGTCCAGATCGCCACCATTCTTGCCCGATCCCGGATCCTTCGAATATTGCTTGGCGAGGTCCTCGAAGCTCGCGCCGGCCTTGATCTTCGCGATCAGGTCCTTCGCCTGCGCTTCGTCTTCGACGAGAATGTGATGCAGATGCAGTTCCTTGCCGCCGCCGTTCTGCTGGACGAGCTGGTCATAGCGCGCCTTGATCTCGGCGTCGGTCGGCGTGTTCTTCTTCACGAAGTCTTCGATCAGCGCACGCAGCACGACAGTCTGCTGCGCGACGGCGATCTGCGCCTTGACGTCGGGACGCGTCGCGATGCCTTCACGCGCGGCTTCCTGCATCAGGATTTCGCGGTTGATGAGTTCCTCGCGCACCGCCTGCTGAAGCTGCGGCGAATTCTGCTGACCCTGCGCGACGAGTTGCTTCACGAGCGCATCGGCGCGCGACGTGGGAATCGGCGTGCCGTTGACGACGGCGACGTTTTGCGCAAAGGCGGGCGTGGCCGCGAATGCAGCCAGCAACACCCAGACGCGGGTTTTTTTCAAAGTCATCGGAGGTTCCTAACTGAACTAACAGACGCCTTCAAAGGCGAGTTTCAAGAGGTAAGGCTTAGCGGTGCACGGCGCGCGCGCGTCTATTCGAATTGTTCTGCGAACTCCTGCGGCGTGTAAGCCCGGATCGCGAGCGCGTGCACGCCGCGCCGCATTTCCTCGGCCAGCGCATCATACACCAGCCGATGCCGCGCCACGCGTGCCTTGCCGGCGAAGCATGCCGCGACGATCGTCACGGTGTAGTGGCTGCCGGACGACGCGCCCGCATGGCCCGCGTGCGCGGCGCTGTCGTCGTCGATATGCACCGACTGCGCCTGCAATGCCGCGTTCAGACGCGCTTCGAGATGCGCGACCTTGTCCGCCGCCGAGGCGCTCATGAAATCGAACGATGCGTTCATTGTCCGTCCTCCTTCATGTGTTTCGCGAGCCAGAAGCTCTGTGCGACTATGAACAGGACGAGACAGCCCGTCGCGCCGAAGAGCTTGAAGTTGACCCACTGATCCGTGGTGTAGTTATACGCGACGAAGAGGTTCACGATGCCGAGCAGCGCGAAGAACACCGCCCACGCGACATTCAGTTGCCCCCACACGCGATGCGGCAGCACGATCTGCTTGCCCATCATCGCTTCGATCAGATTCTTTCTGAAACCGAGCTGCGCGACGATGAGCGCGAACGCGAACAGCCAGTAGAGCGCGGTCGGCTTCCATTTGATGAAGGTGTCGTTGTGCAGCACGAGCGTCGCGCCACCGAACACGACGACGACGCCGAGGCTCACCCACAGCATCGGATCGACCTTGCGATGGCGGAACGCGACCCAGGCGATCTGCACGAGCGTCGCCGCGATCGCGACCGCCGTCGCGGTGTAGATGCCCCAGACCTTGAATGCGACAAAAAAGAGAATGATCGGAAACAGATCGAACAGAAATTTCATTGGCGTCCGGACGTGATGGGCATCGGATGAATGCGGGGGGCGCGAGGAAAAAACGCCCGCGCGGGCGGAGCGGGCGTCGGTACGTCGTGATGCACGGCCGCGCCCCGAGCGAGCGTGGCGGGCTCGCGCTTACTTGGGTTCGAATTGTAGCGCAGCCGAGTTGATGCAATACCGCAGGCCGGTCGGCGCGGGGCCGTCCTCGAATACGTGGCCGAGATGCGCGCCGCAGTTCTTGCACAGCACTTCGATGCGCAGCATGCCATGCGTGCGGTCGGTTTTCTCCTGGATCACTTCGCCGTTGATCGGCTTGAAGTAGCTCGGCCAGCCGCAGCCGGCGTCGAACTTCGTGGCGGATTCGAAAAGCGGCGTGCCGCAGCACACGCAATCGTAGACGCCGCGCTCGTCGTGATCCCAGTATTTGCCGGTGAACGGACGCTCGGTCACGGCGTGACGCGTGACCTGATACTGCATGTCGTCGAGTTCACGGCGATAGGTGGCGTCGTCCTTTTGCAGCGGATAGCTCGTCGGGGTGTCGTCTCTGCTCATCTCTCGTTCCTTGGGTCTGGCCGGGAAGGCCTTGTATATGAGGGCGATCCTACGAAGAACAACTGACTTCGAGGTCGCTCGCCCAGTTGGGCGGCAGGCCGGCATAGGCCTCGTATTGCGGCTGTTCGTCGTACGGATGGCGCAGCACGTCCAGCAGGCGCTCCACTTCCGTGAAGTCCTTCTCGGCGGCCTGGCGGATCGCCTGTTCCGCGAGATGGTTGCGCAGCACGTATTTCGGATTCACGCGATTCATCGTCGCGGCGCGCGCGGCGTCGTCGCGCGGCTCGTGGGCGAGGCGCTCGCGATACTGCGCGGCCCAGGCATCGAAAGCGGCGCGATCGAGGAAGAGGTCGCGCACGGGTGCGTCCTGGCTCGCATCGGATTTCGAGAGCTTCGACAAGTTCCGGAACGTGAGCGTGAAGTCCGCGCGATTCGCATGCATGATTTCGAAGAGACCGTTGGCGAGCTTGTCGTCGCCTTCGCGCTCGATGTCGAGGCCGAGCTTCGCGCGCATCGTCGCGACGAGCGCGGGCCCGAAACGATCCTTGTATCGCTCCATCACTTTTTGCGCCTCTTCGACCACGCGCTCGGCGCGGCCTTCTTCGGGCAGGTTCGCGCCGAAGAGCGGCACGAGCGCCTGCGCGAGACAAAAGAGGTTCCAGTACCCGACCTGCGGCTGGCGGCCGTAGGAATAGCGTCCCTGCGTGTCCGAGTGATTGCAGACGTGATGCGCATTGAACGCATCCATGAAGCCGAACGGGCCGTAGTCGATGGTCAGGCCGAGGATCGACATGTTGTCGGTGTTCATCACGCCGTGGCAGAAGCCGACGCCTTGCCACTGCGCCATCAGATCGGCGGTGGAGCGCACCGCTTCGTCGAGCAGCGCGAGGTAGGGATCGTCCTGCTCCCTGCAATGCGGATGGAAGCGGTCGATCACGTGATCCGCCAGCTTTCGCAGGTCGTCGATGCGATCGTTCGCATAGAAGTGCTCGAAGTGGCCGAAGCGCACGAAGCTCGGCGACACGCGCGTGACGATCGCCGCCGTTTCGATGGTTTCACGGCGCACCGGCAGATCCGAGCCGATGACGGCGAGCGCGCGCGTCGTCGGGATGCCGAGATGGTGCATCGCTTCGGAGCACAGAAACTCGCGGATCGACGAGCGCAGCACCGCGCGGCCATCGCCCATGCGCGAATAGGGCGTGCGTCCCGCGCCTTTCAGTTGCACTTCGAGGCGCGCGCCGTCGTGCTCGACTTCGCCCAGGGTGAGTGCGCGGCCATCGCCTAACTGGCCTGCCCACACGCCGAACTGGTGACCCGAATAAACGGCGGCATAGGGCAACGCCTCGCTCGGCCAGTCGCGCGTCGGGTTACCGGCAAAGTAGCCGGCGAATTGATCTTTTTCGGGGCCGGTGGCGATGTGCGGATCGAAACCGAGCGATTCGGCCATCTCGCGCGAAAGGCCGACGAGATACGGATCGGGCACGCTCGCCGCAGGCAGACGCGTGAGAAAAGCGCTGCCGAGCGCGGCGAAGGAGCCGGGCTCGCCGACCCGAACCGCGCTGGCGATTTCGCTGACCGAACGCGCGCCGGCGGGCGTCTCGTCGCGCGCCGCGCGCACGGCATTGCTTGGGGAAAACGACATATTGAGCGCCTCTGAGTTAAACGATATTGTAATTCCGCGCCCGCGGGCCTGCAGGAGCGTGGTTCCGCCATCCGATCAGCATTCGCCAGATTCGAGGAACATCACCTATGACGTCGCCGCTTTACGGCCAGATGATGGAAGTACCGCTGCTCGCGTCGTCCCTGCTGTCTTATGCTTCGCGTCACTTCGGCGACAACGAGATCGTGTCGCGCCGCATCGAAGGCGATATTCACCGCTATACCTACCGCGATTGCGAGAAGCGCGCCAAGCAGCTTGCGCAGGCCCTGACCGCGCTCGGTGTCGGGCAGGGCGAGCGCATCGGCACGCTCGCATGGAACGGTTACAGACATCTGGAGTGCTACTACGGCGTGAGCGGCATGGGCGCCGTGTGCCACACGATCAATCCGCGCCTCTTTCCCGATCAGATCGCGTTCATCATCGATCACGCCGACGATTCATACGTCTGCTTCGACATGACCTTCGGGCCGCTCGTCGAGCTCATCGCGCCGCAGTGCCCGAACGTGAAAGGCTGGATCGCGCTCGGCGACGCCGCATGCATCGGCGAGCATCTGTCGAACATGAGCGTGCCGGTGCTGAGCTACGAGAGCCTCATCGGCGAGCACGACGGCGACTACGAATGGCCGATGCTCGACGAACGGCAGGCTTCGTTTCTCTGCTATACGTCGGGCACGACCGGCAACCCGAAGGGCGCGCTGTATTCGCATCGCTCGACGGTGCTGCATGCGTACGGCGCGGCGTTGCCCGATGCGATGGGCGCATCATCGTGCGATGCGATTCTGCCGGTCGTGCCGATGTTCCATGTCAACGCGTGGGGCATCCCGCACGCGGCACCGCTCGTCGGCGCAAAACTCGTGCTCCCCGGCAAGGACCTGGACGGCAAATCGCTTTACGAGCTGATGGAGGCCGAAGGCGTCACGTATTCGGCCGGCGTGCCGACCGTCTGGATGGCGCTGCTCACCTACCTGAAGCAGCAGAACGTGCGCTTTTCGACGTTGAAGCGCACGGTGATCGGTGGCTCCGCGTGCCCGCCCGCGATGCTGCGCATCTTCGAGGAAGAGTACGGCGTGCAGGTGATCCACGCGTGGGGCATGACGGAGATGTCGCCGCTCGGCACGTTGTCACGGCTGAACTTCAGGCAGCAGCGGCGTCCGCTCGACGAGCAGCGTCGCTCGCTGGAGAAGCAGGGGCACGCGATCTTCGGCGTCGACATGAAAGTGGTCGGCGACGACGGCCGCGACCTGCCGTGGGACGGCAAGTCTTTCGGCGATCTGCACGTGCGCGGGCCGTGGGTCATCGACCGCTATTTTCGTCGCGACGACTCGCCGCTCGTCGACGGCTGGTTTCCGACGGGCGATGTCGCGACCATCGATCCGGACGGCTTCATGCAGATCACTGATCGCAGCAAGGACGTGATCAAGTCCGGCGGCGAATGGATCAGCTCGATCGATCTGGAAAATATCGCGGTATCGCATCCGCAGGTGGCGGAGGCCGCGTGCATCGCGTGCTCGCACCCGAAGTGGACGGAGCGGCCGCTGATCGTCGCGGTCCTGAAGCCGGACGCCAGCGTCACGCGCGAGGAACTGCTCGCGCATTTCGAGGGCAAGGTCGCGAAGTGGTGGATCCCGGACGATATCGTGTTCGCCGACAGCCTCCCGCACACCGCGACGGGCAAGCTGCAAAAGGTGCGCCTGCGCGAACAGTATCGCGATTACGTGCTGCCCAACGCGGCCGAGAATTCCCTTTAGCGCATTCGCGCTCTGCAAAGCCCCGGGCCGCTTACGCGTACCCGGGGCTTTTTCGTTTTTCAGGGCCGCATGAAACAACGCGATCACCTCAATTGAACGATCGTGCTTTTTTGTGTATTCTGCGTCCATCACCCACAATTCATCCGATATCCGGTCGACAGGGAGACACTTTCATGGCAGTGGACTACGCGATCCGCGGCGGCATCGCCGTCATCACGCTCGACAATCCGCCCGTCAACGGGCTCGGGCATTCGACGCGCCTTGGCATCGTCGAAGGCATCGAGCGTGCGAACGATGACGCCGACGTGCGCGCCATCGTCATCATCGGTGCGGGCAAGGCGTTTTCGGGCGGCGCGGACATCACCGAATTCAACACGCCGAAAGCCACGCAAGAGCCGACGCTCATGACCGTGATCAAGGCGCTGGAAGCGAGCGCGAAGCCCGTGGTCGCGGCCATTCACGCGGTCGCCATGGGCGGCGGTCTCGAACTCGCGCTCGGCGCGCACTACCGCGTCGCCGCGCCCGGCGCGCAGATCGCGCTGCCGGAAGTGAAGCTCGGCCTGCTGCCCGGCGCGGGCGGCACGCAGCGCCTGCCGCGCGTGCTCGGGCTGGAGACGGCGTTGAACATGATCGTGTCGGGCGCGCCGGTGCTGTCGGAGAAGCTCGCGCAAACCGCGCTCTTCGACGAACTCGCAGAAGGCGATCTGCTGGAACGCGCGCTGTCGTTCGCCAGTCAGGCGGCTGAACGAGGCGGTCCGTATCCGAAGGTGCGCGAGCGCAAGATCGCGCATCCGAACGCCGAGGGTTTCATTCAGTTCGCGCGGAATGGCGTCGCGGCGGTCGCGAAGCATTTTCCGGCGCCGCACAAGTGCATCGATGCGGTCGAAAAGGGCGTGAAGGAAGGTTTCGAGCGCGGTCTCGCGTTCGAACGCGAATGCTTTCTCGCGCTCGTGCAGACGCCCGAAAGCCGCGCGCTGCGGCACGCGTTTTTCGGCGAGCGCGCGGCCGCCAAGATCGCCGATGTGCCGTCGAATACGCCTGTCAGGAAGATCGAGCGCATCGGCGTGATCGGCGCGGGCACGATGGGCGGCGGCATCGCGATGAACTTCCTCGACGCGGGCCTGCCTGTCACGCTGCTCGAAACGAAGCAGGACGCGCTCGACCGCGGGCTCGCCACGATTCGCCGCAACTATGAGGCGCAGGTCAAAAAAGGCAAGCTCGCGCAGGAGAAGGCCGAAGCGCGCATCGCGCTGATTGCGCCGACGCTCGCCTACGCCGATTTGGCGCACGCAGACCTGATCATCGAAGCCGTATTCGAAGAGCTCTCCGTGAAGGAGCAGGTATTCCGCCAGCTCGATGCCATCGCGAAGCCCGGCGCGATCCTCGCATCGAACACATCGACGCTCGATCTGAACCGGATCGCCGCGTTCACGAAACGTCCCGGCGATGTGATCGGCATGCACTTTTTCAGCCCCGCGAACGTGATGAAGCTGCTCGAAGTCGTGCGCGGCGAGAAGACGGACAAGGACGTGCTCGCCACCGTCATGCAGCTCGCGAAGAAGATCAGGAAGACGGCGGTGGTGTCGGGCGTGTGCGATGGCTTCATCGGCAACCGGATGGTCGAGCAGTATCTCCGGCAGGCGCTCTTCATGCTGGAGGAAGGCGCGCTGCCCGCGCAGATCGACCGCGCGATCGAGAAGTTCGGTTTCGCGATGGGACCGTTTCGCATGAGCGATCTCGCGGGCAACGACATCGGCTGGGCGATCAGAAAGCGCCGCTATCTGGAGCAGCCGGATCTGCACTATTCGGGCGTCGCGGATCGCCTGTGCGAAATGGGCCGCTTCGGGCAGAAGACCGGCGCGGGCTGGTACGACTATCAGCCGGGCAAGCGTGACGCGGCGCCGTCGAAACTCGTCGACGACATGATCGTCGCGTATTCGAAGGAACGCGGCGTCGAGCGGCGCAAGATCACGGATGACGAGATCGTCGAGCGTCTCGTGCTCTCGCTCGTGAACGAAGGCGCGAAGATTCTCGAGGAAGGCATCGCCGGCAAGGCGTCGGACATCGACATGGTCTATCTGACGGGCTACGGCTTTCCGCTCTGGCGCGGCGGCCCGATGCTGTACGCGGACACCATCGGTCTCTACAACGTGGAACGCGCGATGCGCAAGTACGCGAAGCAAGCCAACGGCGAAGCGTGGCGGCCTGCCGCGCGCGTGACCGCGCTCGCGCAATCGAATGGACGCTTCAATGACTGAGACGAAACCCGTTGAAGATGTATTCCTCGTCGTGGACGTGCAGTACGACTTCATGCCGGGCGGCGCGCTTGCGGTCGCGCGCGGCGACGAAGTCGTTCCCGTCATCAACCGGCTTGCCCGCGCGTTCTCGCACGTCGTGCTGACGCAGGACTGGCATCCGCGCTCGCATGTGTCGTTCGCGGCGAATCACGCAGGCCGTCAGCCGTTCGAGATGATGACGCTGCCTTACGGCGAACAGGTGCTGTGGCCGGTTCATTGCGTGCAGGACACGCAAGGCGCGGCGCTGCATCGCGATCTGCATGTGCCGCACGCGCGGCTCGTGATTCGCAAGGGCCATCACGAGCACGTCGACAGCTACTCGGCGTTTCTCGAAGCGGATCGCGTGACGCCGACAGGGCTCGACGGTTATCTGCGCAATGTCGGCGCGAAGCGCGTGTGGATCGCGGGCCTCGCGACCGACTATTGCGTCGCGTGGTCCGCGCTCGACGCGCGCGCGGCGGGCTTCGACGTGATCGTGATCGAGGACGCGTGCCGCGCGATCGATCTCGACGGCTCGCTCGAACGCGCATGGCAGGACATGCGCGACGCAGGCATTCAACGTGTGAAGTCAGAAGACATACTCAAGGCAAGGGAGACGACATGACCGATGCAGTGATCGTATCGACGGCGCGCACCGCGCTCGCGAAATCGTGGCGCGGCGCGCTCAACATGACCCACGGCGCGACCCTCGGCGGCCATGTGACGAAGGCCGTCGTCGAGCGCGCGGGCATCGATCCGGCGCGCGTCGAGGACGTCATCATGGGCTGCGCGAATCCCGAAGGCGCGACCGGCATGAACATCGCGCGGCAGATCGCCTTGCGCGCGGGGTTGCCGGTCTCGGTGCCGGGCATGACGGTGAACCGCTTCTGCTCGTCGGGCTTGCAGACGATCGCGCTCGCCGCGCAGCGCGTGATGGCGGGCGAGGGCGATGTGTACGTCGCGGGCGGCGTCGAATCGATCTCGTGCGTGCAGAACGAGATGAACCAGCACATGCTGACCGATGGCTGGCTGAACCAGCACAAACCCGAGATCTACTGGTCGATGCTGCAGACCGCCGAGAATGTCGCGAAGCGCTACGAAATATCGAAGGCGCGCCAGGACGAATACGGCGTGCGCTCGCAGCAACGCGCGGCGGCGGCGCAGGCGGCGGGAAAATTCGCCGATGAAATCGTGCCGATCACCGTGCTCGCCGGCATCGCGGACAAAACGACGGGCCGCATGTTCACGAAGGAAGTGACGCTCGCCGCCGACGAAGGCATCCGCGCCGACACGACGCTGGAAGGCGTGTCGAACATCCGCACCGCGCTGCCGGGCGGCGTCATCACGGCGGGCAACGCGAGCCAGTTTTCGGACGGCGCATCGGCGTGCGTCGTGATGAACGCGACGCTCGCCGAGAAAGAGGGGCTTGCGCCGCTCGGCATCTTCCGCGGCTTCGCGGTCGCGGGCTGCGAGCCGGACGAGATGGGCATCGGTCCGGTGTTCGCCGTGCCGAAACTCTTGAAGCGCGCGGGCCTGTCCGTCGACGATATCGGCTTGTGGGAACTGAACGAAGCGTTTGCCGTGCAGGTGCTCTATTGCCGCGACAAGCTGGGCATTCCCGACGAGCGCCTGAACGTGAACGGCGGCGCGATCGCGGTCGGGCATCCGTACGGCGTCTCGGGCGCGCGTCTGACGGGCCATGCGCTCATCGAAGGCAAGCGGCGCGGCGCGAAGTTCGTCGTGGTCACGATGTGCATCGGCGGCGGGCAGGGCGCGGCGGGACTCTTCGAAATCGTGTGACGGTTGCGCGCGGCTTCGCCGCGCGGCGATTTTTGCTACGCTTCAGTTCTCGTTCGATAACAGGAGTCGCCGTGCTACGTCACATCGTCATGTGGAAGCTGAAGGAAAACGCCGAGGGCGCGGGCCGCGCCGAGAACGCCCAGAAGCTGAAGGCGAAGCTCGAAACCTGCCGCAGCATCGTGAAGGGGCAAGGGCATTTCGAGGTCGGCACCGCGCAGCCGGGTTTCGATTGCACGTATGACGTCGTGCTCGTGTCCGACTTCGACGACAAGGCCGCGCTCGAGGCCTATCAGGTGCATCCGAAGCATCAGGCGCTGAAGGACTTCGTCGCGGCGATCCGCGAAGACCGGCAGTGTGTCGATTACGAAGTGTGAGCGCGATGTCCTCTTCCGATAAATCGGCGGGCAACGTCTCCATCGAAAGTCCGTTCATCGACACGCTCGGCGTGCAGCTCATCAAGGCCGCCGATGGCGAGAGCGAAGTGCGCATGCCGCTTCAGGATGCGCATCTGAACACATGGGGCATCGCGCACGGCGGCGTCACGATGACCCTGCTCGACGCCGCGCTTGCGCTCGCCGCGCGCAGCGTCGCGGGCGATGGCATCGGCGTGGTCACCGTCGAGATGAAAGTCAACTTCATGCAGCCGGGACGCGGCGAGTTGCGCGGCTACGGCCGCGTGCTGCATCGCTCGACGACGATGGCCTATTGCGAAGGCGAGATCCGCGACAGCGAAGGACACTTCGTCGCGAAGGCGCTCGGCACGTTCAAGTACATGAAGCGGCTCGCGGTCGGACGCGACATCGTCAGGCAGAAGATGCGTTCCGATCCGAAGGCGACGCCCGGTCCGAGCGACGCCTGAACCCTCATATCCGCGAAGGAGAATCCCCATGGCAGACGCACAGATCAACCGCCAGATTTTGCTCGTGTCGCGCCCACAAGGCGAGGCGTCGGTGTCGAACTTCAAGCTGGTGGAAACGCCGCTCGCGCCCCTCAAGGACGGCGAAGTGCGCGTGCGCAATCACTATCTGTCGCTCGATCCGTACATGCGCGGCCGTATGGACGACGCGAAATCGTACGCCGTGCCGCAGCCGCTCAACGAAGTGATGATCGGCGGCACCGTGGGCGTCGTGAGCGAATCGTGCAATCCGGCGTTCAAGACGGGCGATAACGTCGTCGGCGTGCTCGGCTGGCAGGAATTCGGCACGTCCGATGGCCGTGGCCTGAACAAGGTCGATGCGTCGAAAGTGCCGCTCTCCGCGTATCTCGGCGCGCTCGGCATGCCGGGCGTCACGGCGTGGTACGGGCTCAATCGCATCATCGAGCCGAAGGCGGGCGAGACGGTCGTCGTGTCGGCGGCGAGCGGCGCGGTAGGCAGCGTCGTCGGACAACTGGCGAAGGCAGCCGGATGCCGCGCGGTGGGCATCGCGGGCGGTGCGGAGAAGTGCCGCTATGTCGTCGAGACGCTCGGGTTCGATGCGTGCGTCGACTACAAGGCGGGCAGGCTCTATGAGGATCTGAAGGCCGCGACGCCCGATCGCGTGGACGGCTACTTCGAAAATGTCGGCGGCGAGACGCTCAACGCCGTGCTCGCGCGCATGAACGCGTTCGGGCGCGTCGCGGTGTGCGGCATGATCTCCGGTTACGACGGCAAGCCTTCGCCGATGGACGCGCCCCGGCTCATTCTGACGCAGCGGCTCAAGCTGCAGGGCTTCATCGTCTACGAACATCTGGATATCTGGCCGCAGGCGCTGAAGGAACTGAGCGAACGCGTCGTCTCGAAGAAGCTGCATTTTCGCGAGAGCATCGCCGAAGGCCTCGAGAATGCGCCCGAAGCGTTCCTCGGCCTCTTGCGCGGAAAGAACTTCGGCAAGCAACTCGTGAAACTCGTCTGAAACGCGAAGGAACGCACGTGGAACGCTTCGAAGGCAAGGTTGCCGTCATCACCGGCGCGGGCAGCGGATTCGGGCGCGAGTTCGCGAAAGAAGGCGCGGCGCTCGGCATGAAGCTCGTGCTCGCCGATCTCGACACCGCCGGACTCGCCGCGACCGTCGAAGCGGTGCGTGCGGCAGGCGGCGACGCGATCGGCGTCACGACGGACGTGTCGGACGCCGCTCAGGTCGACGCGCTCGCGCGCGCGGCGCTGGACACTTTCGGCGGCGTGCATCTGCTCTTCAACAACGCGGGCGTCGGCGCGGGCGGCTTCGTGTGGGAGAACAGCGCGAACGACTGGCAGTGGGTCTTCGGCGTGAACGTGATGGGCGTCGCAAACGGGCTGCGCGCGTTCGTGCCGATCATGCTCGCGCAGAACGAGCCGGCGCATATCGTCAATACGGCGTCGGTGGCGGGCCTGCTCGCCGCGCCCGCGATGGGCGTGTACAACGCATCGAAACACGCGGTCGTCGCGCTCACCGAGACGCTCCATCACGACTTGCGGCTCGCGGGCGCGTCGCTGATCGGCGTGTCGCTGCTGTGTCCCGCGTTCGTGCCGACCGGCATCGCCCACGCCGAACGCGCGCGGCCCGAGGCGCTTGCCAACGATGCGCCTTATACCGCCTCGCAAAAGCTCGCCGCGCGGCAACTCACCAGAGCGGTGGAGGGCGGCAAGCTTTCGGCGCGCGACATCGCCGGGCTCACGTTCGACGCGGTGCGCGAAGGGCGTTTCTATGTCATCACGCATCCGGCCATCATGCCGTCGGTGCAACTGCGGCTCGACGACATCGCGCAACTGCGCAATCCGACCGACCCGATGTCGCTGAAACAGCCGCGTTAGCGTCGCGTGCTTCGTGGCATCATCGTGCCCCTTTGACATTCATCTTGCCGATGCCGCTCAATCCGAAGATCGCGCAAATCCTGGAGATGGTCGCGCGCGCCAATCGACCGCCGTATCACATGCTCACGCCGCAACAGGCGCGCGCCGCCTACGCGATGAGCGCGCAGATCCTCGACATCGCGCCGTTGCCCATGCACGGCATCGAAGACCTGCGCATTGCGGCGCGCGATGGCGAAACGATCGCCGTGCGCATCTATCATCCGGCCGAGCCGAACTGGGCCGAGCCTGCCGCGGCGCTCATGTATCTGCACGGCGGCGGCTTCACGGTCGGCAGCGTGTCGACGCATGACGCGCTGTGCCGCAAGCTCGCGCACGACGCGGGCTGCGCGGTCGTGTCGGTCGATTACCGCCTCGCACCCGAGCACCGGTTTCCCGTAGCGGTGAACGATGCATTCGACGCGCTTCAATGGCTCGCGCGCGAAGCGCCGACGCTCGGCATCGATCCGGCGCGGCTCGCGATCGGCGGCGATAGCGCGGGCGGCACGCTCGCGATCGTGTGCGCGGTGCTCGCGCGCGATGCGGGCATCGATTTGCGGCTGCAACTGCTGATCTATCCGGGCACGAGCGCGTGGCAGAAGAGCGCGTCGCATGCGCGGCTCGCCGAGGGTTATCTGCTTTCCGGGGAGACGATCCAGTGGTTCTTCGCGCAATATCTGCGCGACGACCGCGACCGCGACGACTGGCGTTTCGCTCCGCTCGATGCGGCGGGCGGCGTCCCGGACTTCAAAGGCGTCGCGCCCGCGTGGATCGCGGCGGCGGATCACGATCCGCTGTATGACGAGGACATCGCATTCGCGGCCAGATTGGGAGAAGCTGGCGTGCCGGTCAAGCTCATGCGCTATGAAGGCATGATTCACGAGTTCTTCAAGATGGGCGGCTTCGTGCCGGAAGTCGCCGAGGCGCATGCCGAAGCGGTGAGGGCGTTGCGGGCGGCGTTCGAGTGATGCGCTCAGCCTTCGATCTCGAACGCAAACGCCCGCTCGAACTTTCCCGGCCGCACGATGCGATGCGAGCCGTCATCGTCGCTGCGTTCCTTCACTTCCAGCGATAACCCGCCCGCCGACGGACTCACGCGCAACGCCGTCGTGCTGCGCGTCCCATAATCGGCCGATTCGATGAACGCCGCCGACAGCACGCGCTCCCGCTCGATCGAAAGCCCCGTCGACGGCAGATGCTCGTCGTTCGCGATACGCGGATCGCGCAACGTTTCGATGAGCACGTCGAGCGACGGGCGTTCGTCGGCATGAATCAGATCGCACAATGCCTCGCGTTGCGCGACGAGTTTCGGCCACGGCGTATTCAGCAGGCTGTTCGACAAGCCGTGCACGCCGCTGTCGAGCAGGGCGGGCGGCGCGTCGGCGCGATTGCCGTACCAGCCGAGTTCGCGTCGCGTGAAATCCGCGCACAGCAGGTTGAAGCCGTTATACCGATGGCCTTCCTGTGCCACGCGCTGCAGGTAGTCGAGCGGCGCCAGTCGCTCGCCCGCGAGAAACGCGCTCACCAGCGTGCCGCGCGTCGGCGCGTCCGGCTTCATGTCGCCGGGCGCGCGATAGTTCGTGAGCGCGGCGAAGCGGCCATCGCGCGAGAGACCGAGCCACGTCCCGCCGCCCGTCAGATCGCGGCCCGCGAGCACGCCGGGCGCATCGGTCCACCAGTGCATCGGCTCGGCATCGCGGCGAAAGAATTCGTCGCGGTTGGCCGAGAGCGTCAGCAACGCGCGGCCGTTTTCATGAGAAGCCGCGGGCTGCCAGTCGAAGACGATCAGACACATGCGCGTGTCACCTCAGGCGTCGGCGGGAAAGGCGTAGGGCAGCGGCACGAACGCGAGCGCGGGGCCATCGGCGGCGCCGACGTGCACCGTGCCGTTTTCGAGCGCGGCGAGCTTGATCTCCGCGAGGCAATCCACGCCGCCGTTCTCGCCCGGCGCCACGTTGACGATGAGCCCGCACGGCTGGCCGGGATCGTCGGAATGAAAGAGCTCGGCGCCAGGCAACGCGGTCTCGGTGTGCGTGCCGACATGCGCGAGCGCCGTGCGCCGCTTGATCGTGCCGCGATACTGGCTGCGCGCGACGATCTCCTGTCCCGGATAGCAGCCTTTCTTGAAGTTCACCGCGCCGAGCACGTCGAAGTTCACCATCTGCGGGACGAACTGCTCGATCGTTGCGTGCGTGATGCGCGGCTCGCCCGCATGGATATCGAGCCAGTCCCACATTTGCCCGGGTACGCGCTTCAGTTTTTCGTCGAGCTTCGCGAGTTGCGCTTCGACGTCGGCCTTCGGTCCGACCCACAGAAAGCGCGGACGATGCGCCGCGTCCGGCACGCGGATCAGCGAGCCGTGCGGACCTTCGACCTTCACGTGCACGCCGTCGGGCAGCGCGTCGAAAATGCCGGAGAGCGCGCCGCGCACGTCGCCTGCGAAGCCGATCGCCGCCACTTCGGAGGTCGCGTCGGCGAGTTTCGCCTTCGAGCGCAGCACGAACATCGACAGGCGTTTCTGCACGGCGGCCTGCACGTCCTGCGCGATCAGAAGGCGCACCGCGTCGGCCGTGCGCCACATCAGAAAGGAGCCGAGCAGCCGGCCTTTGGGCGAGCAGTAGCCCGCGAGGCGCGCCGTCGATGCGTCCAGATGCTGGACGTCATTTGTGATCTGGTTGTGCAGGAACGAGGCGGCGTCTTCGCCCTTGACGTCGATCACGCCGAACTGGGTGAGCGGCATATACGCGCCGGCGGTCTTGACGGATTCGAAATCTGAAGCGGCGAGGGCGATGGTCTGGGAATTCATGAGTCGGCGGGCTGTCAATCCTGTCGTGTGGGCGCAGGCCAGAGAAAGCGGCTCTGACGCGGGCGGCAAGTTATTATATTGGTCTTATCTCAAGCGTGTTTCGCATGTCCTTTCTGAAGAAATGCGTCGTGGCGGCGGTGTTCGCCGCGATGCTCGCGGCGGCCGTCGCGGGTGGCGTGTACTGGTGGGCGAACCGGCCCATGGAACTGTCGACGCCCGAACTCGACGTCACCATCAAGCCTCACAGCAGCCTGCGCAGCGTGAGCGCCCAGTTGAATCGCGGCGGCGTGCCCGTCGAGCCCGAGCTGTTCGTGCTGATGACGCGCGTGCTCGGTCTGTCCGCACAGCTGAAGTCCGGCAATTACGCGTTCAAGACCGGCATCACGCCGTATGAGGTGCTGGAGAAGATCGCGCGCGGCGACGTGAACGAATATGTCGCGACCGTCATCGAGGGCTGGACGCTGCAGAAAATGCGCGGCGAGCTCGACGGCAACCCCGCGCTCAAGCACGACACCGCGGGCATGACCGACACCGACCTGCTGCGCGCGATCGGCGCGGCCGAAGTCGACAAGGCATCGGCCGAGGGTCTCTTCTTCCCCGACACCTATCTCTTCGACAAGGGCACGAGCGATCTCGCGGTCTACAAGCGCGCGTATCGGCTGATGCAGGCGCGCCTCACCGAAGCGTGGAACACGCGCGCGCAGAATCTGCCTTACAAGACGCCTTATGACGCGCTCATCATGGCGTCGATCGTCGAGAAGGAGACCGGACGCGCGTCGGACCGGCCGCTCGTCGCGGCGGTGTTCGCGAACCGGCTGCGTATCGGCATGCCGCTGCAGACCGACCCGACCGTGATTTACGGCCTCGGTCCTGCCTACGGCGGCAAGCTCAAGAAAAAAGACCTGCAGACGGACACTCCGTACAATACCTACACGCGCATGGGCCTGCCGCCGACGCCGATCGCGCTGCCCGGTGTGGCCGCACTGAACGCCACGCTCAATCCCGCCGCGAGCAACGCGCTGTATTTCGTGTCGCGCGGCGACGGCAGCAGCATCTTTTCCGACAATCTGGGCGACCACAACAAGGCCGTCGACAAATACATCCGGGGTCAATGAATGGCGCGCGGCAAGTTCATCACGTTCGAGGGCATCGACGGCGCGGGCAAGACCACCCATCTCGACTGGTTCCGCCAGCGGCTCGCGTCGAAACTGGAGGCGGGCGGACATCAGGTGGTGATGACGCGCGAACCAGGCGGCACGCCGCTCGGTGAAACGCTGCGCGCCATCCTGCTCAATCAGCCGATGGACCTCGAAACCGAAGCGCTACTGATGTTCGCCGCGCGTCGCGAACATCTCGCGCAGGTGATCGAACCGGCGCTTTCGCGCGGCGACTGGGTGCTGTCGGACCGTTTCACGGACGCGACCTTCGCGTATCAGGGCGGCGGGCGCGGCCTGCCGCGGGACAAGCTGGAAGCGCTGGAGCGCTGGGTGCAGGGCGGTTTCCAGCCCGATCTGACTGTGCTCTTCGACGTGCCGACCGACACCGCGAGCGAGCGCCGCTCGGCGGCCCGCGCGCCGGACAAGTTCGAGAGCGAGTCCGAGGCGTTTTTCGAGCGCACGCGCAACGAGTATCTGCGTCGCGCGGAGGAATCGCCGCAGCGCTTTTTCATCGTCGATTCGACACGCTCCATCGACGATATTCGCAAGCAGCTTGAAGAACTGCTTGCAAGCTTCTGATTCAACATAGAAAACGTACAGATGATCTACCCCTGGCAAACCGGCGACTGGCAGCGTCTCCAGCAATTGCGCGCGCACTGGCCGCATGCGCTGTTGCTGCACGGCGAGGCGGGCATCGGCAAGCTCCAGTTCGCGCAGCATCTGGCGCAGGGGCTCCTGTGCGAGTCGCCCGCGGACAATGGCGAGCCGTGCGGGGCGTGTCCGGCATGCCTGTGGTTTTCGCAAGGCAATCATCCCGATTACCGCGCGGTGCTGCCCGAGGCGCTCGCCGGCCTCGCCGCCGGAAACGGCGACAGCACCGATGCGCCCGCCGACAAAGCCGATGGCGACGAAGGCAAGAAGACGCGCACGCCCAGCAAGGAAATCAAGATCGAGCAGGTGCGCGCGCTGCTGGACTTCTGCGGCGTCGGCTCGCATCGGGGCGGCTTGCGCGTCGTGGTGCTGTATCCGGCCGAAGCGCTCAACGTGGCGGCGGCGAACGCGTTGCTGAAGACGCTCGAAGAGCCGCCGTCGGGCGTCGTGTTCCTGATGGTGTCGGCGCGCGTCGACCGGCTGTTGCCGACCATCATCAGCCGTTGCCGTCAATGGCCGATGAGCGTGCCGCCGGCTGCGGAAGCGAGCGCGTGGCTCGCGTCGCAGGGCGTCGACGATCCGGCGGGCGTGCTTGCGCAGGTGGGCGGCGCGCCGCTTGCTGCGCTCGCCCTGGCGAGCGACGAGAACCGCGCCTTGCGCGACTTCACGCTTGCGCAACTCGCCGCCGGCCCGAATTGCGACGCCTTCGCGTGCGGAGAAAACCTGCAGAAGCTGCCCGTGCCGCTCGTGCTCGGCTGGCTGCAACGCTGGCTCTACGATCTGCTCGCGCAACGCACGGCGGGCCGGCCGCGCTATTTCCCCGGCGCGGCGAAGGCGCTGGCCCGTTGCGCGCAAAGCGCCGACCCCGCCGCGCTCGCGCGCTACATGAAAACCGTCACGCGGCAGCGCGCGGTGGAGAATCACCCGCTCAACGCGCGCCTCGTGTTCGAGGAACTGTTCATCGGCTATCGCGGGATTTATACGGCCTGACCTCGACTCGCGCCCGACGCGCAGCAGCACATGCATTAAGGAGCACCGGATGTTTGTCGATTCACACTGTCACATCAACTTCGAAGGACTCGCCGACCGTCTGCCCGACGTGCTCGACAAGATGCGCGCGCACGCGGTGACGCATGCGCTGTGCGTATCGGTCGATCTGGAAACGCTGCCTTCGGTACTCGAAATCGCCGAACGGTACGAGAACGTGTACGCATCCGTCGGCGTGCATCCGGATCACGAGGACGCGAAGGAACCGAGCGTCGCCGAACTCGTCGAACTGGCCGCGCATCCGAAAGTGTGCGCGATCGGCGAGACCGGGCTCGACTACTATCGTCTGGAAGGGCGCAGAATCGCCGACATGGAATGGCAGCGCGAGCGCTTTCGCACGCACATTCGCGCCGCGCACGCGACGGGCAAGGCGCTCATCGTTCACACGCGCTCGTCGTCGGACGACACGCTGCGCATCATGGAGGAAGAGCGCGCGGGCGTGCCGGGCGGCGTCATGCACTGCTTCACGGAGCCGTGGGAGATCGCGGAGCGCGCGCTCGCGCTGAACTTCCATATCTCGCTGTCGGGCATCGTCACGTTCAAGAATGCAAAAGATGTGCAGGAGGTGGCGCGGCGCGTGCCGATCGAGCGCCTGCTCATCGAAACCGATTCGCCGTATCTCGCGCCGGTGCCGTATCGCGGCAAGCCGAACGAACCTGCGTACGTGAGTTATGTCGGACGTTTCATCGCGCAGTTGCGCGAGCAGCCGGAAGAGGCCGTCGCGCAGGCGACCACCGACAACTTCTTCCGGCTCTTCAAGATCGCGCGGCCAGCCTGAGGGCGGCCGGCCCGCGCGCAAAAAAACCTGTTTCAAGGCAATCCGAAGGTCAAATATGAACAATTCCCTGATGGTTTCCACCCTGTCCGTGGCGAGCGCGCCAAACGTTTCCCGTGCCCGCCATGCACGCAAAGGCGCGGCCGTGCGCGGTCTCGTCGCCGGCGCGCTGCTCGCGGCCTGTGCCATCGCGCAGCCGGTCTGGGCCGCATCCGTGGACTCGCTCATCAAGGCGGTCAAGTTCGACGACATATCGGCCGTCAAGAAGCAGCTCGCGCAGGGCGCGGACCCGAACACGGTCGACAACACCGGCACGCCGATCATCGTGATCGCCGCGCGCGAGAAGTCCGACAAGGTCGGCCAGTTGCTCGCCGACAACCCGAAGACCGATCTCGAAAAACTCGACCCGGCCGGCGAAAACGCGATGATGCTCGCCGCGCTCAACGGCGACGCCACCTTTGTGAATCTGCTGATCGCCAAGGACGCCGAAGTGAACAAGAAAGGCTGGACGCCGTTGCACTACGCGGCGACCAACGGTCATGACGATATCGTGAAAATCCTGGTCGACCATTCGGCGTATATCGACGCGGGTTCGCCCAACGGCACGACGCCGCTCATGATGGCCGCGCGCGGCAATCATCTTTCGACCTGCAAGCTGCTGCTCGACGAAGGCGCGGACCTGCGCGTGAAGAACCAGCTCGGCATGACGGCAGTGGATTTCGCCCGCAAGTACGAGGCGAGGGACGTCGCCGAAGGTCTGCAGGCGCGGCTGGATTCGATGCCGCAAGGCGGCGCCGCTCCGCAAAGCGGCTCAAACGGTGCAAAATAACGCAGCGCGACAGTCAAGCCCCGGGGAGGCGCGGCCGCGCGTCGCCCCGAACCCGTTGCCTCAATCGAGCCGCCGCTCAACATAAAAGGAAGATCATGCTGCGGGAATTCGTCCTCGCCTGTGCTCTCGTAACGCCCGTTTGCGCGTTCGCGTTTACCGGCAACGATCTGAACAAGCTCTGCACCAAAACGGATCCCAACTCGCGGACCGCCTGCGCGGCCTATATCGAAGGCGCGGCGGATGGCATCTACAACACGATCGAGGCGATCGGCGGAACCTCCGGGCCGCAGGTCGGCCAGTACTTCTGCCTGCCGGCCGACGTGAAGCCGCAGCAGCTCACGGACGCGGTGCGCAAGTACATCGCCAATAATCCCGACAAGGCCGATTTCAACGCGACCACGATGGTCTCGCTCGGCCTCGGCAAGGCGTTCCCCTGCAAGGCGGAACGCTGAACGTCATTTCGACGCCGGGACGCAGGTTCGCATCCCGGCGTCGCGCTTGCTGATTTCGCCAGGCGCGACGGCGCGCCCGGACTGCCTTCGCAGCCCAAGCCGCATCCGTGCGATGCTACCGCCGTATCCACCTCGCCGCTTTCACTTTCACGAGGCTGATCCCGCGACGCTCATGCATTCACTCGATCACTTCCTGGATCTCGCGGAACGGCCGCTCGGCACCTGGCCCGGCGCCCTGGTCGTGGCCGCCATCGCGATAGCGGTCGCGCTCGGCGTGCATCGCATCGGTGCGCGCATCCTCGTGCGCATCGCGCGGCCGTATCCGCTGATGAGCGCCGTCCTGCGCTACGTCCAGACGCCCGCGCTCGTGCTGCTCATCATCCTCGCGATCGGTTTCGTGATCTTCGAGGCGCCCGATACGCTGCCGTTCATCGGCGTGCTGCGCGATGTCGAAACCGTCGCGCTGATCGGCGCGCTCACGTTCCTCGCGGCGCGCTCGGCGGGCGCGGTGGGCGAAGCGATCGTGCAGGCGCATCCGCTCGACACCGACGACAATCTCAACGCGCGCCGCATCCACACGCAGGCGCGGGTGCTCGCCCGCTCGGTGATGGTGGTGATCGTGATCATCGGCTTCGGCGCGGCGCTGATGGCGTTTCCGAGCGTGCGGCAGATCGGCGCGAGCCTGCTGGCGTCGGCGGGCGTCGCGGGTCTGGTCGCCGGTATCGCGGCGCGGCCGGTGCTCGGCAACCTGATCGCGGGCTTGCAGATCGCGCTGTCGCAGCCGATTCGCCTCGACGATGTCGTCGTGATTCAGGGCGAGTGGGGACGTGTCGAGGAAATCACCGGCACGTATGTGTCGATCCGCATCTGGGACCAGCGGCGGCTGATCGTGCCGTTGCAATGGTTCATCGAGAATCCGTTCACGAACTGGACGCGCAACAGCTCGCAGATCATCGGCACGGTGTTTCTGTACGTCGATTACCGGATGCCGATCGCTCCGCTGCGCGAGGAGCTGGAGCGCATACTCGCGCACGCGCCGGAATGGGACGGCCGCGTGCAGGTGCTGCAGGTCACCGACGCCACCGATCGCGCGATGCAGCTTCGCGTGCTCGTCAGTTCCTTCGATTCGGCGCTCAACTGGGATCTGCGCTGCCGCGTGCGCGAAGGGCTCGTGAACTTCGTGCAGGCCGCGTATCCGCAATATCTGCCGCGTGCGCGGGCGGATTTGCTGACGGAGAAGGATCATCACGTCGATTTCGCGCCGCCGCTCGAGCGCGCGGGCACGGCGCAGGCCGCAAGCACGGCGAACACGCCCGCCGATCCGGTCGCGAGCCGCGGTGAGCCGGGCGGCCCGGACCCGCGCGCGCATGCGGCGGCGTCCACCGCGCCTGCGCCCGCCGAAAAGACCTGAGCGCATCGACGGAAACCCGCGCGCCATTCCCCGGTCGAAAATTTCGGGTTTAATCTAAAAAAGCAACGTTCGAAGAGCAAAAGGAAAGCATATGAGCCGTCTCGTCGTCGTATCCAACCGGGTCGCCACGCCGACCGAAACCAAGGGCTCCGCGGGCGGGCTCGCCGTCGGCGTTTTCGGCGCGCTGAAGGACAGCGGCGGCGTCTGGTTCGGCTGGAGCGGAGACGTGGTGAGCGAAACGGTCGCGAACCAGGGGCCGAAGCTCGAACAGGACGGCGCGGTGACTTTCGCGACCGTCGGCTTGCCGAAGAAGGACTACGACCAGTATTACCGCGGCTTCTCCAATGCGATGCTGTGGCCGGTCTTTCACTATCGCAACGATCTCGCCGTCTACGACCGCGACGAATACGCCGGCTACCGGCGCGTGAACGCATGGCTCGCGCACAAGCTCATCAAGCTGCTCGAACCCGACGACATCATCTGGGTCCACGACTATCACCTGATCCCGTTTGCCGAGGCGCTGCGCTCGGCGGGCATCACCAATCGCATCGGCTTCTTTCTGCATATTCCGTTTCCGTCGCCGCAGATTCTGCTGAACATTCCGCCGCACGAGGAATTGGTCAAGTCGCTGTGCTGCTACGACGTCGTCGGTTTTCAGACCGAAAGCGACCGCATCGCGTTTCACGACTACATCATCCGGCACGCGCGCGGCAGCGCGACGCCCGACGGCCACGTCGAAGCGTTCGGCAGAAAGCTCCGGACGAACGTGTATCGCATCGGCGTGTTTCCGGACGAGATCGCCGAGCAGGCCGAGCGCGGCGAAGCGCGTCAGGACGTGATGGACCTGAAGCAGAGCCTCGAAGGCCGCAAGCTCATCATGAGCGTGGACCGGCTCGATTACTCGAAAGGGCTCGTCGAGCGCTTCCGCGCGTTCGAGCATTTTCTGGAGAAGTCGCCCGAATGGCGCGGCAACGTCACGCTCGTGCAGATCGCGCCGCCGACGCGCGCTGACGTCGAAACCTATCAGCAGATCCGCCAGAACCTGGAGTACGAAGCGGGGCGCATCAACGGGCGCTACTCCGGGCTCGATTACACGCCGATCCGCTATCTCAACCAGCGTTACGACCGCTGGAAGCTGATGTCGCTCTTTCGCGAGTCGCAGATCGGGCTCGTCACGCCGCTGCGCGACGGCATGAACCTCGTCGCGAAGGAATACGTCGCCGCGCAGAATCCGGACGATCCCGGCGTGCTCGTGCTCTCGCAGTTCGCCGGCGCCGCCGATGAAATGACCGGCGCGGTGATGGTCAATCCGCACGATATCGTGGGCACCAGCGAGGCGATCGGGCGCGCGCTCGCGATGCCGCTCGCCGAGCGCAAGACGCGCTACGAGACCAACATGACGGCGCTGCGCAAGCACGATCTCGGCGTGTGGCGCGACGACTTCCTCGCCGATCTGCGCGGCGACGCCAAAGCGTAACGCGCTCGCGAAACGATTGTTTCGGCCCTGTAACAGAGGGATGAAAGTGCAAGATGCGTCCGCGACGGGCGCATTTGCGCTCGATAATGCATTCATCGTGCGGGCGTCGGGCTGCGCACGACAGGCATCGGCGCATGGCGCGAGACGGAATTACGCGTAAGGGCAAACCTTGTTGGCCGACCTTACGGCCCGCTGTCATACTCGATGCGCGCCGCGGCCGGTACACAAAGCCTGCGCCGCGCGTCGATATCCGCATGGGAGACGAGAACGATGAGAATTGCCCAGATTGCTCCGCTGACCGAGTCGGTGCCGCCGAAGCTATACGGCGGAACCGAGCGCGTCGTGTCGTACCTCACCGAGGCGCTCGTAGAACTCGGTCATGAGGTGACGCTCTTCGCAACCGGCGATTCGCAGACCAGCGCCAACCTGGAAGCCGTGTGGCCGCGCGCGTTGCGGCTCGACCCGGCGATCCGCGACCGCATCGCGCCTCACATGCTGCTGATGGAACTGGTGCGCCGCCGCGCGGAGGAGTTCGACGTCCTGCACTTTCACATGGACTATTACTCGTTCTCGCTCTTCAAGCGCCAGGACACGCCGTTCGTGACGACGATGCACGGCCGTCTCGATCTCCCCGAGCAGCAACCGGTGTTCGATACTTTCAACACGGCGCCCGTGATCTCCATATCCGATGCGCAGCGTCATCCGCTGCCGCAGGCGAAGTGGGTCAGCACGGTGTATCACGGCCTGCCCGAGAAGCTTTACATGCCGCAGCCGGTGGAGCAGAAGTATCTGGCGTTCCTCGGACGCATCTCGCCGGAAAAGCGTGTCGATACGGCGATTCGCATCGCGGGTCGCTGCGGCCTGCCGATCAAGATCGCAGCCAAGGTCGATTTCGCCGATCACGAATATTTCGAGCGCGAGATCGCACCGCTGCTGGAGTTGCCGTACGTCGAGTACGTCGGCGAGATCAACGACAATCAGAAGGCCGAATTTTTATCGGGCGCCCATGCGCTCATGTTCCCGATCGACTGGCCGGAGCCTTTCGGCCTCGTGATGATCGAAGCGATGGCGTGCGGCACGCCGGTCATCGCGTTCAATCGCGGGTCGGTGCCGGAAGTGCTGGACGAGGGCGTCTCGGGGTTCATCGTCGAGGATGAAATCGGTGCGGTGGCCGCGGTGAATCGCCTGCACACCTTGTCACGCGAGCGCGTGCGCGCGCGCTTCGAGGAGCGCTTCACCTCGCATCGCATGGCGCGGCAATATCTCGATGCGTATCAAGCAGTCGTGCGCGCGCAAAAGCGTACGCGTTTCAAGCTGATCGACCGCGCGACGTCGACCTGATCCGCTCGCGAATTCACAAAAAAACCGCCGTGTGGCGCGACCCGAAGGTCGCACCACACGGCGGTCCTGCATTCGCCTCCGAAGGAGCGTGGCGCCCTTAGTACTTGATGCGCGACACCTTCGTGCCTTGCAACGAGACATCGGCCATCAGGCCGGCGTTCGTCAGCACGATTGCCTCGACAGGCTTCGTGGCAGTGGTCGTGTCGATCGCGCCGTTCGCGCCCATCTTCACGAGCGCCACCGATGCGTCCGCGCCCGCCGACCAGCCGTCGGAGTTGCGGAATTTGTCGAGCGCGTCCTGCGTCATGAACAGGAAGATCAGCGCCTTCGATTGCGCGCCTGCCTGCAGGCCGAACGAGCCGGACGTCGTGCTGTAGTAGCCGACGGTGCTGCCGCCTACGCGCAGCGAACCCTTGCCGTATTGCGCGCCGACGATGAAGCCGGCCTGAAGCACTGACGGGAACACCAGGATGCCGCGCGATTTCGCCACCAGTTCACGCGAGCCGCCCACCGTGGCGTAGAGACGCTGGATGGTGCTGTCGACGTCGGCGTCGATGGAGCGCCGGTCGTCTGCGGCACCCGCCGCCGCTTCACTGCCGGCGTTTCTGTTTGCCGTGCAGCCGGCAAGCGCGAGGCCTCCCAGCGCCAGAACGGCGGTCGACTTGAGCATGAAGTTTCGTCTTTGCATCATTGTTCTCCATCGTGGAATTTAGGAAACCCCATAGAGCGGGAGGGTGAGGCACGCCAAGTTATAGCACAGCAACCTGAAACGCAAACCCCGTCCCATGCGCCCGAAGCCTTGTCACGCTTGGGTTTTCAGGTTGCGCAACATTCGGGCGCAAAGAGCGGACCTAGCTTACTCCTAATCCGGCCCCATCATCGGCAACTAAGACGCTAAATTACATAAATCTTTCGACCGTTCGCTTCGTCCTGCTACTAGGGTAGACGAAGCTTCGACCAAACCGAAATGGAACCGGCGTTTTCGCCCGAAGCGCGTCCCTGAGGCAAGCATAATTTTCACGGCGCTGCCTTAAGGTCGTACGAGAAAACCGCAAAGAGGAGTAGCAACGACCGTACCCGGAATCCACTCACGGGTGGGTCGTCGTTTTTACCTCGGTGGACGGCGTCGACGGCGCGCGGGGCGGGCGGCGCAGCGCGCGCCTGATGCCGCCGATCAACATGCCGAGCACGAGCAGGAAGGCCGCGGGAACGATCCAGTAGCCGACGAACGCGTGCCACAGATAATCGGCGAGCGTCGACTTGCGATGCGCATATTCGTCGAGTGCTTCCTGATGTTTCGCCGCGTTGGCCGCGAGGACATCGGCGGGGCAGCCGGCGGCGCGGGCCTCCTCGGGCGCGCCGTGGCAACGTGCGGCGACGCCGGCCGCGCGTTGTGCGTCGGTGAGCTCCCACGTGGAGAGCGCCTTCTGGAGATCGACGGTGTTGTACGCCATCTCCTCGCGCACCTCATTCACCGCGACGATCAGCACCGGCACGAACCAGAACGTGATCGTCACGAGCCACCGCCTGAACCAGCGGTTTTTATGTCTCCATGCCATCCAGATGCCTCCATGCGCGGCTTTTCGCCTCGCTCGAAACGGCGGCGGCCGATGGCGTGTTTCTTGTATTCGTGAGGGGCCGCCTTCGCGCCATCTTATGAGAAAAAGACGAAGGTGCGAATCACTAGCTTGGGTGCAGTGCAATATCGGCCGGTAGGCAGCGTAAATACGAAAGGGTCGCCGCGCGCGAACGGCGCGGCGTGAATGCGTCTGTCAGAGGGATCAGCCCTTGTTGCTGAGGCAACTCTTCATGAACGTCTTGCGGTCGTCGCCTTTCTTGTCGGCCGCCTGCTGATTGCATGCGGTCATCTTCTGCTGCTGCGTCATCGGCGTGGAGGCGGCGGCGGGCGCGGCGGACAGGCAGCTCTTCATGAAGGCCTTGCGGTCATCGCCTTTCTTGTCGCCCGCCTGCTTGTTGCAGTCGGTCATCTTGCTTTGCTGGCTGTTGGCAGCGAAGGCGACGTTCGCGCCGAGCGTCAGGCTCAGCACGGCGATGAGGGCGGTGGCTCGAATAGTCATGTGACGCTCCCTGATTTGAGTGACGGTTTTTCTTCGACGGCGCCCGTCTATAGCGGCAATCCGCCCGCGCATTATGGCAAACCCAATATGAACGGTGTGTGGGATAGGGTGAAATCGGGAGGCGCGGCGCGGGAACGATGCTTGCAGCCACCTTTCATCGCCGGGCTGTCGTTTGAACCGGCGATCCGCACGAAGAAGACAGCCGACGTATGATCGTGCGATTCACGTCAACACAAGGGAGACGGTTCATGTCCACGCCGCTGTCCGACCATTACAAAGGCTTCGAAATCAAGGTGCAGGCATTGCGGCGCGCGAAAGAACGCGACGAGCCCGACGACGGTCCGCGCCACTTCGACATCGTCGTGACGATCGCGAGGAGCGCGCACGGCGACAGCGGCCGCTCGGTGATGTTCGGCGTGCCCGAACAGGAGCCTTTCGAAAGCCCGATCGATGCGACCCGCGCGGGCATCGATTACGCGCGCGACATCATCGACAACAAGGTGGATGGGCAATCGGTCGAAGATCTCTGACTCGAACAGCAATCCGTTGTCGGCAGACAATTGAGAACGCCGCCGATCCCTTAATCGACGGCGTTCTCGCGTGTGCGCAACACTACACGTTAGCCCGATTGACCTCCCGCGTCTCTGCTACGAGAATCGACGGCGAGCAAACGTTGGAACCGCACGCGCTTTGCTCGCGTTCGCTGCATCTCGCAAAACCAGACAAACCAGAACAAAGCACTGGAGATTCGCATGAACCGAACCATCCGCCGACGCGTTCTGTCGGCTGCCGTCGCGCTCGCCGCCTGCACCGCATTGCCGTTCGCCTCGTCGTCCGCATTCGCGCAGACGCCGGCCAAGCCGAAGGTCGCGCTCGTCATGAAGTCGCTCGCCAACGAGTTCTTCCTGACGATGGAAAACGGCGCGAAGGACTATCAGGCGCACAACCCCAGCCAGTTCGACCTGATCACCAACGGCATCAAGGACGAGACCGATACCGCTGCGCAGATTCGCATCGTCGAGCAGATGATCGTCTCGAAGGTCGACGCGCTCGTCATCGCGCCGGCCGATTCGAAGGCGCTCGTGCCGGTGATCAAGAAGGCGGCGGACGCGGGCATCATCGTCGTGAATATCGACAACCGGCTCGATCCGGACGTGCTCAAGTCCAAGGATCTGAACGTGCCGTTCGTCGGACCGGACAACAAGAAGGGCGCGCGAAAGGTCGGCGACTATCTCGCGCCCAAGCTCAAGAAGGGCGATGAAGTCGCGATCATCGAGGGCGTCACGACCACCACGAACTCGCAGGCGCGCAGCGCGGGCTTCAAGGAGGCGATGGACGCGGCCGGCATGAAGGTCGTCGCGCTCCAGTCGGGCGAATGGGAAATCGACAAGGGCAACGCGGTCGCCTCGCAGATCCTGAACGCGAATCCGAACGTGAAGGCGCTCCTGTGCGATAACGACAACATGGCGATCGGCGCCGTGTCGGCGATTCGCGCGGCGGGCAAGGCGGGCAAGGTGCAGGTCGTCGGCTTCGACAACATCGGCGCGATCAAGCCGATGCTGAAAGACGGACGCGTGCTCGCGACCGCCGACCAGTACGCGGCGAAGCAGGCGGTATTCGGCATCGACGTGGCGCTGAAGGCGATTGCCGGCCACAAGAAACAGTCCGAGCTTTCGCAGGTCGTGGAAACGCCTGTCGATCTCGTGACGAAATAAGCGCGGGGGCTGGGCGGCGTCGCTGGGCGCGAAAGCCTCAAGTTCGCGGCCAGCGTGCCGATAACACACTGACGAGCGCGCAAGGCAGACGGCGCGGGCACGGTCCGCGGCCACTCGTACGCTTTGCGCACAGGCATTTCCGAAGCCACGCGGGATCACCACGAGGATGCACAGCGAAGCCTTGAAGCGCCCCATGACCGGATCGAACGACGCGAACGTGCTGACGGTGACGGGCATCGGCAAGACCTACGTCGAGCCGGTGCTGGCGGACGTGTCGCTCGAACTCGTTCCCGGCGAAGTGCTCGCGCTGACGGGCGAGAACGGCGCGGGCAAGAGCACGCTGTCGAAGATCATCGGCGGACTCACGGACCCGACCACGGGCACGATGACGCTCGCGGGTCAGCCCTATGCGCCGAAGAGCCGCTCGGACGCCGAAGCGCTCGGCGTGCGCATGGTGATGCAGGAGCTGAACCTGCTGTCCACCTTGTCGGTGGCGGAGAATCTGTTTCTGAATCGCTTGCCGCGAAAGGGCGCGCTGGGGCAACTGGGCTGGATCGACCGCAAGCGGCTCGCCGAGGATGCGCGCCACGCGATGGCGCAGGTCGGGCTCGACGCGATCGATCCGGACACGCTCGTCGGCAGTCTCGGCATCGGGCATCAGCAGATGGTGGAAATCGCGCGCAATCTGATCGGCGATTGCCGCGTGCTGATACCCGACGAGCCGACCGCGATGCTCACCGCCCGCGAAGTCGACCTGCTGTTCGAGCAGGTCGAGCGGCTGAAGGGGCGCGGCGTCGCGCTCGTGTATATCTCGCACCGGCTGGAGGAATTGCGGCGCATCGCCGAGCGCGCGGCCGTGCTGCGCGACGGACGCCTCGTGCACCTCGGCCCGATGGATGAACTCACGAGCGAGCGCCTCGTCACGCTGATGGTCGGGCGCGAGATCGGCGAGCGCATCGATCTGGGCGAGCGCCGGATCGGCGGCGTCGCGCTGAAGGTGGAAGGCATGACGCGCGCGCCTGTGGTCCGGGACGTATCGTTCGAGGTGCGCGCGGGCGAGATTTTCGGCGTGAGCGGGCTGATCGGCGCGGGCCGTACCGAGCTCATGCGTCTGATTTACGGCGCGGATCGCGCGGACGCGGGCACGGTGTCGGTCGCGCGCAATGGCGCGGCGCTGCGGCGCGTCGCGGTGCAATCGCCGTCGGACGCGGTCGATGAAGGCATCGCGCTGATCACGGAGGACCGCAAGGGCGAGGGCCTGCTGTTGAGCCTGCCCATCGCCGCGAACGTTTCACTGGGCAATCTGGGCGCGGTGGCGCGGCATGGCGTCGTCGACACGCGCCGGGAAGCCGCGCTCGCGCAGCGCCAGATCGACGCGATGCGCATTCGCACGTCAGGCCCGGCGCAGGCCGTGTCGGAGCTGTCGGGCGGCAATCAGCAGAAGGTCGTGATCGGCCGCTGGCTGGCGCGCGACTGCTCGGTGCTGCTGTTCGACGAGCCGACGCGCGGCATCGACGTCGGCGCCAAGTTCGACATCTATGGGCTGATGGGCGCGCTCGCCCGCGAAGGGCGCGCGCTCGTCGTCGTGTCGAGCGACCTGCGCGAGCTGATGCTGATCTGCGACCGGATCGGCGTGATGTCGGCGGGACGCATGACGGGCGTGTTCGAGCGCGCGAACTGGACACAGGACGCGCTGCTCGCCGCGGCGTTCTCGGGTTACGCGAAGCGCGAGGCGATCCTGCACGAGCCGATCGTGCCCGACGCCAAAGCGCCCGAAGACAAGCTGGAGCACTGAATGAGCGAAGCGAACCTGCCCGCCGATGCGCCGAAGAGCACCAAAGGCGTCGGCACGCGTCTCGGCATTTCGAATTACCTGGGTCTCGCGGGCGCGCTCGCCGCGATGATCGCGCTGTTTTCGGTGCTGAGCACGCACTTCCTGACGTACGACACGTTCAGCACGATCGCGAACCAGATTCCGGATCTCGTCGTGATGTCGGTCGGCATGACCTTCGTGCTGATCATCGCGAGCATCGATCTGTCCGTCGGCTCGGTGCTGGCGCTGGGCGCGTCGGTCGTGAGCGTGGCCGCGCTCAAATGGCACTGGCCGGCGTTTCCCGCCGCGCTGATCGGGCTCGCGGCCGCCGCGCTGACCGGCACGGTGACCGGCCTCGTGACGGTGGCGTGGCGGATTCCGTCGTTCATCGTGTCGCTCGGCGTGCTTGAAGGCGCGCGCGGACTCGCGTATCAGATGACGAACTCGCGCACGGCGTACATTGGCGATGCGTTCGATTTTCTCTCGAATCCGATCGCGTTCGGCATCTCGCCCGCGTTCGTGATCGCGGTCGCGGTGATGATAGTTGCGCATCTGGTCTTGACCCGGACGGTTTTTGGCCGATATCTCGTAGGGATCGGCACGAACGAGGAAGCGGTGCGGCTCGCCGGCGTCAATCCGCGGCCGTACAAGGTGATCGTGTTCGCGTTGATGGGCGCGCTGTCGGGGCTCGCGGCGCTGTTTCAGATCTCGCGCCTTGAGGCCGCCGATCCGAACGCGGGCGCGGGGCTGGAGCTGCAGGTGATCGCGGCCGTGGTGATCGGCGGGACGAGCCTGATGGGCGGGCGCGGCTCGGTCATCAGCACGTTTTTCGGGGTGTTGATCATCTCCGTGCTGGCGGCGGGACTCGCGCAGATTGGCGCGAACGAGCCGACCAAGCGCATCATTACGGGCGCGGTGATCGTAGTGGCAGTGGTGCTGGATACATACCGCAGCAGAAGGAAGCGTGTGTAATCGCTTGTCCGATCGAGGAAGGACGAGCGAAGCGGGAAACGCGGCATCGGCGCACGAGATCGGCCGATGCGGCGACAAGGAAGCAAGCAGGGCGCGGGGAAAGCAAAGCGGCGCACGACAGTCGGCGCGCCGGACGCCTTACGACCAATAAGAGCAGCAGGACCTAAGAAAAGCGAAGGACGATGTATGGCGACGATCAAAGACGTGGCAGCCATTGCCGGGGTGTCGTTTACGACGGTATCCCACGTAGTGAACAATTCGCGGCCGGTGTCGGCCGACGTGCGGGCGAAAGTCGAGCGGGCGATCCGCGAGCTCGACTACGTGCCGTCGGCGGTCGCGCGCTCGCTGAAGGCGCGCTCGACGGCGACCATCGGCCTGCTCGTGCCGAACGCGACGAATCCGTATTTCGCCGAGCTCGCGCGCGGCGTCGAGGACGGCTGCGCGAAGAACGGCTATTGCGTGTTCTTCTGCAACTCGGACGACGATCCCGCGAAGCAGCGCAGCTATCTGCGCGTGCTGCAGGAAAAGCGCATCGACGGGCTGGTGATCGCGTCGGCGGGTGAGGACGCGGTGCTCGCGCAATGCCTCGCGGGCGCGCGTGAGCCGCTCGTGATCCTCGACCGCAACATCGAAGGGCTGCAATCGGACCTCGTGCAGATCGACCACGAGAAAGGCGCGTATCTCGCGACGCGGCATCTGCTGCAGCTCGGGCACTCCAGAATCGGCTGTATCACGGGGCCGGTCGCGACGGCCGTTTCCGCGATGCGCCTGCACGGCTTCATCCGCGCGATGGCCGAACGCGGCATGGAGATCGAACCGAACGCGATCCAGCAGAGCGACTTCTCCGCGACGGGCGGTTACGCCGCGGCCTCGCAATTGCTCGACAACATGAAGCCGACCGCGATCTTCGCGTGCAACGACATGATGGGCATCGGCGCGCTGCGTGCGGCGGCCGAGCGCCACATCAACGTGCCGACGGATTGCTCGATCATCGGTTTCGATGATGTCGAGCTGTCGCGCTATACCTATCCGGCCCTCTCGACGGTGGGACAATCGGTGCGCGCGCTCGGCGAAATGGCCGCGCAGACGCTGATCGACCGCATCACCGGCAAGCTGACCGGCACGACGCGCCGGCGCGTGGTGCCCCCGCGCCTCGTCCGCCGCGAATCGACCGCCGTGGTGCCCGAGTCGCACCGCGCGCGGGCGTAGCGAAGGCTGTTCAAAAAGGATACGAGATGGGCGACAGCGCCAATTCAGGCGACGCAGGCAAGACCGGCCGCGTGACCGTGGTCGGCAGCCTCAACATGGATCTCGTCGCGCGCGCGCCGCGTCTGCCGAGGCCGGGCGAAACGCTCGCCGGCCATGCGTTCGCGCAGGTGCCGGGCGGCAAGGGCGGCAATCAGGCGGTGGCCGCGGCACGTCTGGGCGCGCAGGTCGCGATGATCGGCTGCGTCGGTGACGATTCGCACGGTGCGACGCTCAAGGGCAGCCTGGAAGCGGAAGGCATCGACTGCACGGCGCTCGCGACGAGCGCGGACGCGCCGACGGGCGTCGCGCTCATCGTCGTCGATGACGCGAGCCAGAACGCCATCGTCATCGTCGCGGGCAGCAATGCCGAAGTGACGCCCGCGCGCATCGAGGCGCAGGAAGCGCTGATCGCGCAGGCCGACGTCATCGTGTGCCAGCTCGAAACGCCGCCGGAAACGGTGCGCGCCGCGCTCGCCGCCGGCCGACTCCTCGGGCGCACCACGATCCTCAATCCCGCGCCCGCCGCGCGCAAGTTGCCGCCGGACTGGTTTCCGCTCGTCGACTATCTGATTCCGAACGAACTGGAAGCCGCGACACTCTCGGGCGTCGCCATCGACACGCCCGACGACGCACGCCGCGCCGCGCAGGCCCTCAAGGCGAAGGGCGCGCGCAACGTCATCGTGACGCTCGGCGCGCAAGGCGTGCTCGCGCTCCTCGCGGGCGCCCATGACGACGGCGTTCATCTGCCCTCGCCGATAGTCGAGGCGGTCGATACGACCGCCGCCGGCGACACGTTCATCGGTGGCTTCGCGGCGGAACTCGCGCGGGGCGCCGCCGCAATGGACGCGATCGCTTTCGGCCAGCGTGCGGCGGCCGTGGCCGTGACGCGCGAAGGCGCGCAGCCGTCGATTCCGCACCGCAGCGAAATTTCCGCATAACTTTTCAATGTTTATTGAAAAACGGCGCGCCTGACGCGCCGTTTTCACTTCATACGAAACAATTTCCTCAAGTGTCGTCGCTTTCGCGCCGTTTACATCGATAGCGGCCGCGCGATGTCTCGCGCGCACGCAGTCACGAAACGACGACCCCGCTCGCAAGCGGCATCAGGGAAAACTCAATGAAGAAGGCTTTGACGATCAAGGCGCGCCTCGGCATCACGATGGCGTTTCTGGGTGCGCTGCTCATCGGGATCGGGGCGCTGGGGCAGAGCGGCATGAGCCACTCGAACGGCGCGTTTCAGGAAACCTACGCGGTGCAAATGCCCGCGGCGATCGCCGTCGGCAATGCGGAAATGTACGCCGCGCGCGAGCGGCTCGTGTTCGATCGCGCGGCGCTCCTCGCCGGCACGCCGGAAGTGGCGTCCACCGTCGAGCGCGCGCGCTCCATGCGCGAACGGGCGGACGGCTACTGGAAGCAATACACATCGCTGCCGCAATCAGCGGCCGAAAAGCGTCTCGCCGACGCCGCGCAGGACCGGCGCCTCGCGCTGCAAGGTATCGTCGACAAGGGCGTCGCCGCGGTCATGGCGAACGATCACGACGGCATCATCGCGAACGCCAAGGCGATGCAGGTCACCTACAACGAGCTCGCCAACGCGAACGACGCGCTGCGCAAATACCTGTCCGAAGCAGCGAAGCAGAGTTACGAGGAGACGCAGAGCCGCTTCCTGTGGTTCCGCGCGCTGAGTCTCGGCGCAATCGCGCTCGGTATCGCGGCGGCCGCGTTCGCGTGGGTCTCGCTGCGACGCGCGATCGCACGGCCGCTCGAAGACGCGCTCGGCCATTTCGAGGCGATCGCCGCGGGCGATCTGCGCCGTGAGGTCACCGTCACGTCGCGCGACGAAATGGGGCAGTTGCTCGAAGGTCTCGCCAGAATGCGCACGAGCCTGCTCACGACCGTGCGCACCGTGCGCTCGGGCAGCGAATCGATCGCGTCCGCCACGCAGCAGATCGCCGCCGGCAATACGGATCTGTCCTCGCGCACCGAGGAGCAGGCGTCCGCGCTGCAGGAAACCGCGTCGAGCATGGAAGAGCTGACCGGCACCGTGCGCCAGAACGCCGATAACGCGCGGCAGGCGAGCGCGCTCGCGGCGAATGCGTCGGACATCGCGGGCAAGGGCAGCGCGGTCGTGACGCAGGTCGTGGACACGATGCGCGAGATCGACGGCAGCTCGTCGAAGATCGCGGACATCATCACGATCATCGAGGGCATTGCGTTCCAGACCAACATCCTCGCGCTCAACGCGGCCGTCGAGGCGGCGCGCGCGGGCGAGGAAGGGCGCGGCTTCGCGGTGGTCGCGGGCGAGGTGCGCAGCCTGGCGCAGCGCTCGTCGGCGGCGGCGAAGGAAATCAAGGAACTGATCGACACGTCGGTGGCGCGCGTGCGCAACGGTACGACCCTCGTCGACGAAGCCGGCCGAACGATGAACGAGATCATCGGCGCGGTGCAGCGCGTGACCGACATCATGGGCGAGATCGCGGCGGCGTCGGAAGAGCAGTCGAGCGGCATCGAGCAGGTGGCGCGCGCCGTCACGCAGATGGACGAGGTGACGCAGCAGAACGCGGCGCTCGTCGAGGAAGCAGCGGCGGCGGCGCAATCGCTCGAAGATCAGGCTGCGCGCCTGCGGCAGGCGGTCGCGGTGTTCCAGGTGGCGGACGGCGCGCCGCTCGCAGTCGCGCCGGCGGTGAAAGTTGCATCGCGTGCAACGGTGACGGCGCGCACACGCGCACCCGCGCCGAAGCCGCTCGTGACGGCGCCTGCAAAACGCGTCGCCGCAGCGCCTGCGCCCAAGGCGCCTGCGGCCGCGGACGCAGGCGGCGACTGGGAGACATTCTGAGCGTGACATGCGGCGCATGAGCGCGCGCGGGCCATGAATGCGCGCGAATGCACACGCGCGCGACCAACGCCGATCCGGTAACCCGTACACTGATGGGTGTGCGTCATCGCTCACACGAGGATACCGACATGACCGGATCGACACTCGCCGCGAAGCTCGCGGACGCCCGCCGCCGGCATCAGCTCATCGAAACGCTGGAGAGCGCCGACATTCCGGCCGACGCGCCCACCGCCTACGCGATCCAGCACGAGATGCTGAGGGAGTCGGATGCGCGCATCGGCGCCTGGAAGATCGGCGCGCGCGCACCCGATGCGCTCGCCACGGGCGCGCCCATCGATGCCACGCTCGTGCACGTCTCGCCGGCGCGCGTGCCGTTTCAATCGTTTTTCCGGGTGCTGGTGGAACTCGAGATCGCGTTCCGCTTCGCCTATGCGCTGCCCGCGCGACATGACCCTTACACACGCGAGGAAGTATTCGATGCGATCGGCGGTATCGCCGTCGCGCTCGAAGTGGTCGACAGCCGTTTCGCGCAATGGCCCAATCTCGACCCGCTCGCCCAGCTCGCCGATTCGCAGAACAACGGCGCGCTCGTGGTCTGCGGCATGGAACCTTACGACGTCGTGGCGCCGGGCTTCGACTTTCTCACGCCGCGCCTGGAATTCACGCTGGACGGCGTCCCGATCGCGCCGGCCGCGCTCGGCAATCCGGCGGGCGACCCGCGCGAATTGCTGCCGTGGCTCGTCAACCATTGTTGCCGCATGGGTTTGACCGTCGAACCGTTCTGGACCATCACCACGGGCTCCTATACGGGCGCGTATCGCGTCGACGGACCGGGGATGCTGCATGGCGCGATCGATCGCATCGGCGAACTGGAACTGGTGCTCGCATGACGCCGCAATACCCTGCATCGGGAACGGTTATTGATGATGCCGCACGCGTATCGATGTCATCGAACCATTGCATCTCATGAGCGCAAGCGCACGTATCCATGCATGAAGCGACGCATGCATGCGCGCGTGTGAGGCGCACGTCGCATTGGCGGACAGAAGCAGCGAATAAGTAACAAAGAGCGCGGGGAAGCGAACAGGCAGGGACGATGCCGGGCAAGAGGATAGCGACATTGGGATGAGGATTGTAGGTGAACGAAAATAACTCACCAAGCTAGGAATTCTTCGAAGCAAATGAACAACGCAAGTGCGTGAAAAAAAATTCGAAAGGGTTTAGGATGATTTCAAGCGATGTCGTTTCGATTACGCGCGTTGCGCACGACATAGCTTTCTGACTTCGGCGAGGAGGTAGCATGGATATCTACAGCAGTTTCGCGACCCGCTTCGAAAAAACCCGCGAGGAGGAATTCTCGCTCGAAGAGTATCTCGCGCTCTGCAAAGAAGATCCGGCCACATACGCAACAGCGGGCGAACGCATGTTGACGGCCATCGGGGAACCGGAGATGGTCGACACTCGCCTCGACCCGCGTTTATCGCGTGTGTTTGCAAACAAGAACATCAAGGTGTACCCGGCGTTCCGCGAGTTCTACGGCATGGAGGACGTGATCGAGAACGTCGTGTCGTACTTCCGGCACGCGGCGCAGGGTCTCGAAGAAAAGAAGCAGATCCTGTATCTGCTGGGTCCGGTGGGCGGCGGCAAGTCGTCGATCGCCGAACGACTGAAGCAGCTCATGGAGCGCGTGCCGTTCTATTCGCTGAAGGGCTCGCCCGTCAACGAATCGCCGCTCGGCCTCTTCGATTACGACGAAGACGGTCCGGTGCTCGAAGAGCAATACGGCATTCCGCGCCGCTATATCAAGAACATCCTCTCGCCGTGGGCCGTGAAGCGCCTGCACGAGTACAACGGCGACATCCGCAAGTTCCGTGTGGTGCGCCGCTATCCGTCCATCCTGCGCCAGATCGGCATCGCCAAGACCGAGCCGGGTGACGAGAACAATCAGGACATCTCGTCGCTCGTCGGCAAGGTGGATATTCGCAAGCTCGAAACCTATTCGCAGGACGACGCGGACGCGTACAGCTATTCAGGTGGCCTGTGCCTCGCCAATCAGGGCCTGCTGGAATTCGTCGAAATGTTCAAGGCGCCGATCAAGGTGCTGCACCCGCTGCTCACCGCGACCCAGGAAGGCAACTTCAAGGGCACGGAAGGCTTCGGTGCGATTCCTTTCGACGGCGTCATCCTCGCGCACTCGAACGAGTCGGAGTGGAAGGCATTCCGCAACAACAAGAACAATGAAGCACTGCTCGATCGTATCTTCGTCGTGAAGGTGCCGTACTGCCTGCGCTACGGTGAAGAGATCAAGATCTACGAGAAGCTGCTGCGCAATTCGTCCCTCGCCGAGGCGGTCTGCGCACCGGGCACGCTCAAGATGATGGCGCAGATGGCCGTGCTCACGCGTCTGCACGAACCGGAGAATTCGAGCCTGTTCTCGAAGATGCAGGTCTACGACGGTGAAAACCTGAAAGACACGGACCCGAAGGCGAAGTCGTACCAGGAGTATCGCGATTACGCGGGTGTCGACGAAGGCATGACCGGCGTGTCCACACGCTTCGCGTTCAAGATCCTGTCGCGTGTCTTCAACTTCGATTCGAGCGAAGTCGCCGCGAACCCGGTGCATCTGATGTACGTGCTCGAACAGCAGATCGAGCGTGAGCAGTTCCCGCCGGAGACGGAGCAGAAGTACCTGTCGTTCATCAAGGACGTGCTGGCTTCGCGCTACGCCGAGTTCATCGGCAAGGAGATTCAGACCGCTTATCTGGAGTCGTATTCGGAGTATGGACAAAACATCTTCGACCGCTATGTGACGTACGCTGACTTCTGGATTCAGGATCAGGAGTTCCGCGATCACGACACCGGCGAGAGCTTCGACCGCGCGGCGCTGAATGCCGAGCTGGAGAAGATCGAGAAGCCCGCGGGCATCAGCAACCCGAAGGACTTCCGCAACGAGATCGTGAACTTCGTGTTGCGCGCGCGTGCGGCGAACGGCGGCAAGAATCCCGCGTGGATCAGCTATGAGAAGCTGCGCGTGGTGATCGAGAAGAAGATGTTCTCCAACACGGAAGAACTTCTGCCGGTGATTTCGTTCAACGCGAAAGGATCGGCCGAAGAGCAACGCAAGCACGAGGACTTCGTCAATCGCATGGTCGCGAAGGGTTACACGCCGAAGCAGGTCCGGCTCCTGTGCGACTGGTATCTGCGCGTGCGCAAGTCGTCGTGATGTAGAGTGGATGGGGGAACTGACAGGAGTGGGCGCTCACGCGCCGTACTCCGGTCCCGCGCAAAGCGATAGTCAGGAAGTCCCCGGCGGCCCGGGCGCATGGATTGCGTCCGGACCGCACAGTGGACAGTTTGCGAGACGAAGGACGCTGCGATCAGTCGAAGTTTCACGCAGCGCCTCGAGAGCTCGCCAATAACGCGGGAGACTGGATGTGCTGCACCAAATCATCGACCGCAGGTTAGCCGGCAAGAACAAGAGCATCGCCAACCGCGAGCGCTTCCTGCGACGCGTCAAGAGTTACATTCGCCGCGCGGTGTCCGACGCGGTGCGCGATCGCAGTATCAAGGACATTCAAAGCACCCAGAGCATCACCATTCCGAAGAAGGACATCTCGGAGCCCTCGTTCCGTCACGGACCGGGCGGCAAGCGCGAGTATGTCCATCCGGGCAACGCGGATTACATTCGCGGTGACAAGATTCCGCGTCCGCCGGGCGGCGCGGGCGGCGGCGGCAAGAGCGCCAGCAACGAGGGCGAAGGGCAGGACGATTTCGTCTTCGAACTGTCTCGCGAAGAGTTCATGCAGTACTTCTTCGACGACCTCGAACTGCCGCGCCTCGTCAAGACTCAGCTACTTGCCGTGCCGACCTGGAAAAACGTGCGCGCAGGCTGGGCGGCGGAAGGCACCCCGAATAACATCGACGTGGTCAGATCGCTGCGCAGCGCGCTCGGACGACGCATCGCGCTCGGCTGGCCGCTCGCGTCGCAACTGCGCGAAATGGAGCGGCAGCTCGAGCAGCTGAAGGAAGATAACGCCGATCAGGAAGAGATTGCGCGGCTCGAAGCGGATATCGTCGTCATGCAGGGCCGTATCACGCGCATTCCGTTCATCGATCCGTTCGATCTGCGCTACATCAACCGCGTGAAGCAGCCCACGCCATCGAGCAAGGCGGTCATGTTCTGCCTGATGGACGTCTCCGGTTCGATGGACGAGCAACGCAAGGACTTGTCCAAGCGCTTCTTCATCCTCCTGTATCTGTTCCTGCAACGGAACTACGAGAAGATCGAAGTGGTATTCATCCGGCACCATACGCGCGCCGAGGAAGTGGACGAAGACACGTTCTTCCACTCGACTGAAAGCGGCGGCACGGTAGTGTCGAGCGCGCTCGAACTCATGAAGAAGATCATGGACGAGCGTTACTCGCCGACTGAATGGAACATTTACGGCGCGCAGGCATCGGACGGCGACAACTGGACGGACGATTCCCCGAAGTGCCGCAAGCTGCTGTCGGACGACATCCTGCCTAAGGTCCGTTATTTTGCCTATATTCAAGTTGCGCCGGAGGAGCAGAATCTCTGGTTGGAGTATGCTCAGCTTGCGATGGGCGCGCCTGAACTGGCTATGAAGAAAGTCGATTCGGCCGCGGACATTTATCCGGTGTTCCGTGAACTGTTCGAAAAGCAGCAGGCGGCCGCATGACGACGCGGCATTTGCACAACGAGACGCGTGGGTATCAGCTTGAAAGCACGGACGATCGTGCAGCGTCGAAGCTGGGACCTGAGGCAGGGCAACGCAAGGCGTCCGCAGAGACAGACGAGGCGCACGAGGAAGGCAGAATGAATGTATCGGAGAAGCGGCGACCGCTGCCGTGCCCATCTGACTGGACAGTCGAACTGATCGAGGAGTACGACGCCGAGATTTCGCGCGTCGCGAACGGTTACGGTCTCGACACCTATCCCATTCAGCTGGAAATCATCAGCTCCGAGCAGATGATGGATGCGTATGCGTCCGTCGGCATGCCGGTGAACTACCGGCACTGGTCGTTCGGCAAGCATTTTCTCGCGACGGAGAAAGGCTATCGGCGCGGGCAGATGGGCCTCGCGTACGAAATCGTGATCAATTCGAATCCCTGCATCGCGTATCTCATGGAAGAGAACACCATGACGATGCAGGCCCTCGTGATCGCGCACGCGGCCTACGGGCACAACTCGTTTTTCAAGGGTAACTATCTCTTCCGTCTCTGGACGGATGCGCACGCGATCATCGATTACCTCGTGTACGCGAAGAATTACATCGCGGAGTGCGAGGAGCGCTACGGCCTCGATCGCGTCGAGGAACTGCTCGACTCGTGCCACGCGCTCATGAATTACGGCGTCGACCGCTACAAGCGGCCGCAGAAGCTGTCGCTGGCGAAGGAAGCGGCGATGCGGCGCGAGCGTGAAGCGTATCTGCAATCGCAGGTCAACGAACTGTGGCGCACGCTGCCGAAGGGCAAGGAACCGTCGCCGGAGGAAATCGAGAGCCGCTATCCGCCCGAGCCGCAGGAGAATCTCTTGTACTTCGCGGAGAAGAACGCGCCCTTGCTGGAGCCCTGGGAGCGCGAAGTCATCCGCATCGTGCGCAAGATCGGCCAGTATTTTTATCCGCAGCGGCAGACGCAGGTCATGAACGAAGGCTGGGCAACCTTCTGGCACTACACGCTGCTCAACACGCTCTACAACGAAGGCCGTCTCGAAGACAGCTTCATGATGGAGTTTCTGCATTCGCATTCGAACGTCGTGTATCAGCCGCCGGTGACGAAGCCGTATTACAGCGGCATCAATCCGTACGCGCTCGGCTTCTCGATGATGAGCGACATCCGCCGCATCTGCGAAAACCCGACGGACGAAGATCGCGAGTGGTTCCCGGAGCTCGCGGGCAGCGACTGGCTGGAGTCCCTGCACTACGCGATGCGCAACTTCAAGGACGAAAGTTTTATCGCGCAGTATCTGTCGCCGCATCTGATTCGCGAGATGCGTCTGTTCTCGATTCTCGACGACGACATGCGCGACGCGCTGGAAGTGTCGGCAATTCACGACGGCAGCGGGTATCGCTATGTGCGTCAGGCGTTGTCGCGGCAGTACGACATTCATCATCGTGAGCCGAACATCCAGGTGTATTCGGTGAATACGCGTGGCGATCGCAGTCTGACGCTGCGTCACTTCATGACCGACAACCGCCATCTCTCCAACGACAGCGACGAAGTGCTCAAGCACATGGCGCGCTTGTGGCAGTTCGATGTTTATCTGGAAAGCGTCGATGAGAACGGGACGGTGAGGAAGCGGTTCGAGTGCCGGTATGTGCCGTCGAATACGCGCTGAACTTCGCAAAACCGGCGCCCGAGAGCGCCGGTTTTTCGTTGGGGCTACTGCTTGCTCGCCTCGTCCTGCGAAAACAGATCCCAGCTCGCCATGAACAGCGCCGCCACCAGCGGCCCGATCACGAACCCGTTGATGCCGAAGAGCGCCATCCCGCCGAGCGTCGAGATGAGCACGACCCAGTCCGGCATCTTCGTATCCTTGCCGACGAGAATCGGGCGCAGCACGTTATCCACGAGCCCGATCACCACGACGCAGAACCCGACGAGAATCAGGCCCTTGATGATCTGCCCCGTCATGAAAAAGTAGATCGCCGCGGGCACCCAGATGATCGCCGCCCCGACCGCGGGCAACAGCGAAAGGAACCCCATCAGCACGCCCCACAACAGCGAGCCGCTGATCCCCAGAATCCAGAAAATCAGGCCGCCGAGCAATCCCTGCACGGCCGCGACCGCGATATTGCCCTTGACCGTCGCGCGCACGACCGTCGTAAACTTCGCGATCAGATGCTGCTTCGGTTCGGGATCGAGCGGAATCGCACGCCGGATGCGCCGGCCGATCTCGCCGCCATCGCGCAGCAGAAAGAACACCAGATAGAGCATCACGCCGAAGCTCACGACGAACTGGAACGTGTTCTGCCCGATCGAGAGCGCCTGCGTCGCGGCGAACTGGCTGATCTGCGACGCGCCTTCCATCAGCTTGCGCTGCACACCGGGGATGTCGTCCAGCCCGAAACGCCCGAGCAGCTGCTGCGCCGAAACCGGCAGCGCATGCAGCACGTGCTGGAAATACAGTCCGAAATTCAGGTCACCGCTCTTGATGCGCGCATAGACGAGGGCGACTTCCTGAACGAGCGTCACCGCGACGATCGCCAGCGGAATGATGACGATGAGGATCGCGGCGGCCAGCGTCGTCAGCGCGGCGAGATTGCGGCGCTTGCCGAAGCGCGCGGCGAGATAGCGTTGCATCGGCTGAAACAGGATCGCGAGAATCGCGCCCCAGAAGATCGCGCCGAAAAACGGCAGCAACACCCACGCGAGCGCGAGCGTCACGGCGCACAGCAGGATATGGAAAAAGTTCTGATGAACGGTGTGGTTATTCATTAGCGACCAGTAGGGCAGGCGAAAGGGCGAACGGCGATCGCGAGGCCGGCCATGCTAGCACGGCCCATCGGACGGCTTTCGCGCTCAGGGTTCGAGCAAGAATTCGTCCCAGGGTTCGCCGGGAGTCAGCCAATCGTGCCGATCGTGCGATCGCCGCTGGAGCCAAACCCCGCGCGTCGACTAAAATCCGGCTTCCAATCCTTGCGGAACGCTTTCCCGTCCAACGGCGAGCGAGCGCGGGCGAACGAGCCGATCGTTCGTGCGCGGCCATGTCCGCCCTACGCATCGAATAATGAATCCAGGCGTCATCTACGCGTTCGCGGCCTTTGCCATCTGGGGCCTTTTCCCGATTTATTTCAAGGCCTTGCATTCGATCGGCGCGCTCGAGATGCTCGCGCATCGCATGGCGTGGTCGATGGCCTTCCTGTTGATCGTCATGACCGTGCGCCGTCAGTGGACGTGGCTCGGCCCCGTTTTGCGCGACAAGCGGCTGCTCGCGCGTTTCGCTGCGAGCGCGGTCCTGCTGTCGGCGAACTGGGGCATCTATATCTGGGCGGTGAACGCCGGGCGCATCGTCGAGGCGAGTCTCGGCTACTTCATCAATCCGCTAGTCAATGTGTTGTTCGGGATGGCGTTCCTGCACGAGCGGCTACGGCCGGTGCAATGGATCGCGGTGACGATCGCCGCGCTCGGCGTGCTGTGGCTGACGTGGGTGAACGGCGCGCCGCCGTGGATCAGCCTGGCGCTCGCGCTGACGTTCGGCGGCTACGGGCTGCTGCGCAAGACCGCGTCGCTCGGCGCGCTCGAAGGGCTCACGCTCGAAACGATGCTGCTGTGCCCCGTCGCGCTGCTGTATCTCTTCTTCCTCAGTTCGCACGGCGGCAGCGGCTTCGCGCATGCGTCGCCGGGCGTCAAGCTGCTGCTCGCCGCGGCCGGTCCCGTGACCGCCGTGCCGCTTCTGCTTTTCGCGGCGGGCGCGCGGCGCATCCCGCTATCGATGCTCGGGCTCATCCAGTACATCACGCCGTCGCTGCAATTGCTGATCGGCGTCGTGATCTATCAGGAATTCTTCGGGCACGATCAGTTGATCGGCTATGGCGCGATCTGGGCCGCGCTCGCGATTTACTCGCTCGAAGGCGTCTATCGCGCGCGCGCGGCCCGCGTCTGAAACGAGGCTCAGCGCAACGCGTCGCCGAAGCGATATTCGACCGTCGCCTCGTCGAGCTTCGCCTTGATTTCCGGGTCGATCGGCTGATCGACGGCCGCGAGCGTCTCGTTCAGTTGATCGGGCCGGCTCGCGCCGATGATCGCCGAGCTCACCGCCGGATTCGCCAGGACCCACGCGAGCGCGGTGCTCGCGAGCGAGCGTCCGGTCGGCGCGACGATCTTGTTGATCTGCTCGATGGTGTGAAACTCGCGTTCGTGCCAGTAACGCTGCGTGTACATCGCGCCCGCCTTGCCGACCGCGCCGGTGAAGCGGCCTTCGCTCGGGCCGGCGTCGAAGCGGTGCTTGCCGGTGAGCAAGCCGCCCGCGAGCGGGTTGTACGGAATCACGGCGAGACCTTCCTCGGTCGCGAGCGGCAGCAGTTCGCGCTCGATCTGCCGGAATAGCAGGTTGTAGCGCGGCTGCACGGAAACGAAACGCGCGGCGCGCAACACGTCCGAGCGCCCGAGCGCGCGCGCGAGCCGGTACGCCAGAAAATTCGATACGCCGATATACCGCGCCTTGCCCTGCCGCACGATGATGTCGAGCGCTTCGAGGGTCTCGTCGAGCGGCGTGTCGTGATCGTCGTTGTGGAGCTGGTACAGGTCGACGTAATCCGTGTCGAGCCGCTTGAGCGACGCGTCGATCGCATCGAGCAGATGTTTCCTCGATGCACCCTTGTGCCACGCGAGCGGCCCCATTTCGTGCACGGCCTTGGTCGCGAGGATGTAATTGTCGCGACGACCCTTGAGCCAGCGGCCGACGATTTCCTCCGTGCGGCCCGCGAGATCATGCCCGCTGCCGAGCGGATAGACGTTCGCCGTGTCGATGAAATTGACGCCCGCGTCGGCCGCGCGATCCATGATGCTGCGCGAGACGTCTTCCTCGGTCTGCAGGCCGAAGGTCATCGTGCCGAGCGTGAGACGCGAAACGGTGAGACCGGTATTGCCGAATTTGCGGTATTGCACGGTTGCGCTCCAGAAGAAAACGATTCGCCGGGACCGACAGAATAGCCGCAACCGTCAGGACGTGCCGGCGCGGGCGGGCGCGGCGGCTTGCGGCGCGGAATCGAGATAGCGGAACACCACGCCCGAGAGCAGCGTCACCACGCCCATGCACACGAAGCTCAGCCTGAAGCCGGTCGCGGTGGAGAACGGTCCCTGGAACAACTGCACGAGCGAGCCGCCGATCGATACGCCCAGGCCGATCGCGAGCATCTGGACCATCGAGAACAGGCTGTTGCCGCTGCCCGCGTCCTTGCTCGAGAGGCCTTTCAGCGTGACGCTGTTCATGGCGGCGAACTGCATCGAGTTGCACGCGCCGAACACGACGAGGATCGCGATTTCGACGACGAGCGGCAACGTCGGCGAGAACAGCGCGAACGCGACGATCGACGCGCCCACGAGCGCCGTGTTCACGAGCAGGAACATGTCGTAGCCATGGCGCTTCACGAGCTGCGCGATCCAGCGCTTGCTGAGCGTGCCGGCGATGGCGATCGGCAACATCATCAGGCCCGAATGCAGCGGACTGTAGCCGAGTTCGAGCTGCATCAGGAGCGGCAACAGGAAAGGCACCGCGCTCGAACCGATGCGGCACAGCAGATTGCCGACCAGCCCGACGCTGAAGTTCGGCTCTTGAAAGAGCGCGAGATGAAAGATCGGATTGCGCTTGCGCCGCGCGTACGGCACATACGCGAACGCCGACACCGCCGCGAGCGCGAAGAGCGCGGCGGACACCGCGCCGCGATGGGTCTCGACGGGCGAATCGAGCGCGAGCGAGAACGACACCATGCACATCGACAGCAATCCGCAGCCGACGAAGTCGAAGGGCGGGGCATCGTGAAGCGTGTCGTTCGGCAGGAAGCGCTGTACCGCGTAGAGACCGACCGCGCCGATCGGCACGTTGATCAGGAAGATCCAGTGCCACGAAAACGATTCGACGAACCAGCCGCCGAGCGTCGGGCCGAGAATCGGACCGACCTGGCCGGCGACGGAAATCATCGCGAGCGCGGAGACGTAGGCTTCGCCCGAGACAGCGCGCAACACGGCGAGACGCCCGATCGGCAGCAGCATCGAGCCGCCGATGCCCTGCAGCACGCGCGCGAGCACGAGTTGATTCAGCGAATGCGCGCCCGCGCAGGCGAGCGAGCCGATGACAAACAGCGAGATCGAAACGAGATAGACGCGGCGCGTGCCGAAGCGGTCGGCGAGCCAGCCGGAGGCGGGCGTGAAGAGCGCCATCGTGAGCGTGTAGGCGACGACGATCGACTGCATCGCGAGCGGCGCGGCGCCGAGGCTGCGCGCGATGGAGGGCAGCGCCGTGTTCACGATGGTCGTGTCGAGCGCCTGCATGAAAAAGCCCACGGCGACGATCCAGAGCAGTGCCGTGTGCGAAGAACTTTTGGTCATGTGGGAAGCGGGGTTGCGGTCGGCGCGCGACGAAGAAAGCCGTTTTAAAACAGACACATCGCGATATGTGAAATGTTAATGACTTAGGGCGTTATCGGGAAGACCGCTAACCGCATTGACTGTCATCGTCAAACCCGATCACAATGACGCATGCTCAATCCAGTCTGGCTGAACACGTTCGCGACCGTGGCCGCGTCGCACAGTTTTACCGATGCGGGACGGCAACTGGGCCTTCGACAATCCAGCGTCTCCGAGCATATCCGGCGTCTGGAGGAAAGCGTCGGCCGACGCCTGTTCGTGCGCGACACGCATTCGCTCGCGCTCACCGCCGACGGCGAAGCGATGCTGGTCCACGCTCGCGTGATCCTCGAAGCCATGGCGCACGCGCAGTCGCAATTCAGCTCGCCGCGCCTGCGCGGACGCGTGCGGCTCGGCTCATCGGACGACATCGCGCTCGGGCCGCTGCCGAGCGTGCTGGCGGCGTTTCGCGACACGCATCCGGACGTCGAGCTGGAAATCACGATCGGCATGACGGGGCGTCTCTACCAGATGGTCGATGCGGGCGAGCTCGATCTCGCGGTCGGCAAGCGACGTATGGGCGATGCGCGCGGCACGCGGCTTTTTTCCGGGCGCCTCGAATGGCTCGCGAAACCCGGCACCGTCGTCGATACGAGCGAGCCGTTGCCGCTTATCCTCGTCTCGGAACCGAGCGTCACGCGCGGCGTCGTGCTCGATTCGCTCGCGATGACCGGCGCGAGCTGGCAGATGGTCTGCACGAGCAGCAGCCACGCGGGTTGCATCGCCGCGGCGCGTGGCGGGCTCGGTCTGACCGTGCGTTCGCATTTTCTGGCGGCGCGGGGACTGGCGCCGCCCGTGAATCGCGCGGAGCTGCCGGAATTGCCCGAAGTGGAATTCATCGCGTTCGGCGCGAAACATCTGAGCCGTCCGGCCGAAACCTTGCTACAGCTTCTCGAGAACAGCGACCTGCGCGGCGAATGGGACGGCGAATGAAATCGAAAGCTAACGCGGGAGGGCAGGGACGCGGGTTGTGCCGCAGCAACGGCCGGCAGACCCGAATGGCTATCGGCAATCGGTTCTTATATATTGTGCGGCGTTTGAAGTAGCCACTTCCAAGACGTGTTCCGCTTCTTCCGCCTACTTTCCTCCGATGTATTTCTCCTCCGTGCGCTGCTTGCGGTGATCGCGCTCGCGGGGTTTTCGCACGCCCATGCTGCAGCGTACGTGGCGAAGCACTGCGACGACCTCGAAGGCAAGATCGTGCCGGCGTCGATCATCGGCCTGCCGACGCGCGGCGCGACGATCGTCTCCGCGTGGGTCGTGAAGGCAGCCGCGCCCGGCAACCGCAACGGCGAGTATTGCCGTATCACGGGCTTCATCAAGGCGCTGCAGGATTCGACGCCCGACATCCGCTTCGAAGTCAATCTGCCGAGCCGGTGGAACGGTCGCGCGCTGCAGATGGGCGGCGGCGGCTACAACGGCACGATCGTCTCCGGCACCGAACCGATGCCGTTCGCGCCCGACTCGACGCCGCTCGCGCGCGGCTACGCGACCTTCGGCTCGGATTCGGGGCACGTCGGCAACGCGGGCCGCGCGGATTTCGCGGGCAACGACGAGGCCATCGTCAATTTCGGCTTCGGGCATCTCAAGAAAACGCGCGACGTCGCGCTCGCGCTGATCCAGATGGGCTACGGGCGCACGCCCGAGAAAACCTACTTCGCGGGCGGCTCGACCGGCGGGCGCGAGGGTTTCACCGTGATCGAGCGCTTTCCGAACGACTACGACGGCGTGATTGCCAACGCGCCCGCGATCAACTTCACCGGCGTGCGGCTGATGGGCGTGAAGGTCGGGCAGGCGTCGTACGCGAAGCCGGGCGGCTTCGTCGGGCTCGCGCAGCAGCGGCGCGTGTTCGAGACCGTCGTGCACGATTGCGACCGGCTCGACGGCGCGGCGGACGGCATCGTCGGCAATGTGGAGGCGTGCAGGAAGCTGGAGCCGCAGATCATCGCGTCGCTGCGCTGCGCGAACGGGCAGCGCCCGTCCTTGCGCGATAGTTGTCTCTCGGACGCGCAGATCGACACGCTGGAAACGCTGCGCGACGGCGTCACGTTGCCGTATCCGCTCGCGTATGGCGTCGATACTTATCCGGGCTACAACGTGTTTCAGGGCGTGGATTTCTCCGGCACGCTCGGTCTCGGCGACTCGCCGACGCTCCTGAATCCGCCGACGTTCGCCGCGAACGGCTATCTCTTCGCACAAGGCGACGCGTACATCCGTCACTTCGTCACGCGCGATCTCGGCTTCAGCGCGCTGACCTTCGACCTCGACAATCCCGGCGGCTTCAAGCAGCGCCTCTTGACGCTCGCGTACACCGTCGGCGCGATGAACCCGGACTTCTCCGCGTTCATCGCGCACGGCGGCAAGCTCATCGCGATGCACGGCCTCGCCGACGAAGTCATCAGCCCGAACCAGACGATCGCGTTCTATCACGGACTCATCGACCGCTACGGAAAGGACACCGTCGACGCGTTCATGCGGCTCTACATGGTGCCGGGTTTTCAGCACGGCAACGGCGTGTTCATTCCCGCGTGGGACGAACTCGGCGCGCTCGACGAATGGGTGAGCAACGGCGTCGCGCCGGAAACGCTCGTCGGCAGCGACATCGCGCCGGCGACCAACGGACGCACACGGCCGATCTGTCGTTATCCGAACTATCCGCGTTATCTCGGCCGCGGCAGCATCAATGTCGCGGCGAATTTCCGCTGCGTGGAGCCTTGAGCCGCTGCATCATCCGAGCGCGTTCGCATGGCCGCCCGCGATGCGCGGCCAGTGCTTCGCAAGCCAGCGCGACACGAGCCCGCGCCGTGCGTCACGATAAGACGTGAGCGACACCTCGATCGGCTGATCGCCTTCTGACGTGAGCCATACGCGCTCGCCGCGCGACAGGCGCACGACATCGCCGGGCTTCATCCAGTAGTCGTACGGATCGCGATGACGCGTGACCCAAAGGGCACACGCGGACGCATCGCCGATGCGCAACTCGGCATCGCGCGTGAGCCGCCACGACACCATCTGATGCGGATGCACTTCGATATAGACCACGACGCGCGCGCCCGATGCGCCCGATGCGCTCAGGCGCCCCGACGCCACGCCGTGGCCGACTTCATGCCGCGCAAATCCTTGCGATAGTTCTTCCATCTCTGCTCTCCATGATGTGAGCCGAAGACGGAACCTTGCACGCAAAAACAAGAAGGCCCCGTCTTGCGGCGGGGCCTTCGGAATCTGTTTGCTTGCCTGTCTCGCTAGCGCACACGCTGTCCCGATGACCCGCCACGGATGGCGTTCATACGGTTTTTAATCGCGGCGATGGAGAGAATGAGGGCTGCGTGCATGTGTTGCAGTATCGTGTGGCGCAAGGGCGCTTGTCAATATCGAGATAGATGCGCGATGCAAACGCCAAGCGAGGCGGGCCTTGCCGACGCGCGCGCGACGGTTTAACTTGAACGCTATCAAACACCTTTCGGAGGCTCGTCGTGGCATATCTGCTACTCATCATGGAACCGGTCGAACAGCGCGAAGGGCGCACGCAGGAGGAGGGGCGCGAGGCGTATCGCCAGATGGGGGAGTTCGCCGAGGGACTCAAGGCGCGCGGCGTGCTGCGCGCGGTCGAATCGCTGACATCGCTGAAGGATGCGTCGCGAGTCACGCTCGCCGATGGCGATACGCGCGTCGTCGACGGACCGTTCGCCGAGGCCAAGGAAATGATCGGCGGCTTTTTCCTGATCGATTGCGAAACGCACGCGCAAGCGCTCGCGATTGCGGCCGAATGCCCGGCGGCGAAGTGGTGCACCATCGAAGTCCGCAAGGTCGGGCCGTGTTATTCGTGAAGTTCGTGTCGATTTTCGTGCGCGCGGATCGTCGTGCATGTAACGGCTGCGATGCCGCTTAACGATCCCATCCGGAGACCTCAGTCATGCATAAACAAATCTTCGTGAACCTGCCGGTTCGCGATCTCAAGCGTTCGATGACCTTCTTCAAGGAACTGGGTTTGAGCTTCGACCCGGCCTTCACGAACGACGACGCCGCGTGCCTCGTCATCGGTGAAAACATTTACGCGATGCTGCTCGTCGAAACGTTCTTCCAGACCTTCACGGCAAAGCCGATCGTCGACGCGCACGCAAGCACCGAGACACTCGTGTGTCTGTCGTGCGAGAGCAGGGCGGAAGTGGACGAGCTCGTCGCGAAGGCCGTCGCCGCGGGTGGGCGCGCGCCGCGTGAGCCCCAGGATCACGGCTTCATGTACGGCCACGGCTTCGAGGATCTCGATGGCCATATCTGGGAACTCGTGCACATGAATCCGGAAGCGGCGTGAGCGCAGGCGAGAACGAACGACGCGCCGCGGACGACGCCGCCCGGCGCGCCATCGACGCGGTGTGGCGCATCGAGTCCGCGAAGGTGATTGCGAGCGTGGCGCGCGTCGTACGCGATGTCGCGCTTGCGGAGGAACTCGCGCAGGACGCGTTCGTCGCCGCGCTGGAACACTGGAGTCAACCGGGCGTGGGCGTGCCCGAAAAGCCGGGAGCGTGGCTCATGACGACAGCGAAGAACAAGGCGCTCGACCGGCTGCGGCAGCATGCGCTGCACGCGCGCAAGCACGAGGAGTACGGCCGCGATCTCGACGCGCAGGAAGCGCACATCACGCCCGATTTCGTCGATGCGCTCGATGCCGCGCGCGAAGACGACATCGGCGATGACCTGCTGCGGCTCATTTTCACGGCATGCCATCCGGTGCTGTCAGTGGATGCGCGCGCCGCACTGACGCTGCGCGTGATCGGCGGCCTCACGACCGACGAGATCGCGCGCGCGTTTCTCGTCCCGGAGCCGACGATCGCGCAGCGCATCGTGCGGGCGAAGCGCACGTTATCGGCGGCCCGCGTGCCGTTCGAGGTGCCCAAGGCCGACGCGCGCGCGGCGCGGCTCGGCTCGGTGCTCGAAGTCATCTATCTGATCTTCAACGAAGGCTATTCGGCGACCGCCGGCGATGACTGGATGCGTCCGGGCTTGTGCGAAGACGCGCTCAGGCTCGGGCGTATCCTCGCCGAACTGACGCCGGATGAGAGCGAGGTTCACGGGCTCGTCGCGTTGATGGAGATTCAGGCGTCGAGAACGAAGGCGCGCATCGACCGCGAAGGCCGGCCGGTGCTGCTGCCGGACCAGGATCGCAGCCGCTGGGATCCGCTTTTGATCCGTCGCGGGCTTTCGGCGCTGAAACGGTCCGAAGCGCTGGGCGGTGCGCGCGGCGTGTACGCGCTGCAGGCGGCGCTCGCGGCGTGCCATGCGCGCGCAGCGAGCGCCGCCGACACCGACTGGCCGATGATCGTCGCTCTCTACGATGCGCTGATGCAGACCGCGCCGACGCCGGTCGTGGAGTTGAATCGCGCGGTCGCGGTGAGCATGGCGTATGGGCCGGAAGCAGCGCTGCCGATCGTCGATGCGCTTTCCGGAACGCCCGCGCTCAGGAACTATCACTGGCTGCCGAGTGTGCGCGCTGATCTGTTGGCGAGGCTCGGGCGCAAGGATGAGGCGCGCGCGGAGTTCGAGCGCGCGGCTTCGCTGGCGAGGAATGCGCGGGAGCGGGCGTTTTTGGTGGAGCGGGCTCGGGCGATGGGTTGAGGGGGAGACGAGTTGGTTTGTTCGCGCCAATTGCATGCACAAACGACTTGCAGGAACGGCGCTGCATTCCGCCGTGGACTCCCGTTATGTGATCAATTCGAGGTGTCGCGCGCCGTCCGGCACCGCATCGACGACAAGCCGGCGATCAAACGTTGCCAGCGTGCCGCGATGCGCGCGCGCAAGCGCTAGCAAATAGGTATCGGTTACCTGATCTGTCGCGAGGATTCGACCGGCATCGACGTGTTGTGCATCGAGCAGGCTCACGTCGTCTGTCCAGAATTCGTGGCCGGGGTGTGCCCGCAACTGCGCCACAAGTGGCGCGACAGCCGCCGGCGTCTCGAGCGTGTTCGGGTAACGCGGATTGCCGATGATGCGCAGCACGCCGTTTTCGGTCAGTGGACAGGTTGCCCAAGCTGCGTGCCCAACCTGGGAGAACCATGCGTGCGCCGCCTCATGCTGCACGTGGGAGGCGTCGAGCAATGCGATCAGTACGTTGACGTCGAGCAGATAGGCCATCAGGGCGTTTCGTCACGCAATTGATTGACGACATCGAGCGTCACCGGGCGCGCCGAGCGTGTATTTGGCAGGACCGGCAGTCCGTTGCGCATCGTTGGTGAAGCGGCTGCCGGCTGCAGCGCAGCACGAGCCAGCGTCGACAGCATGCGACCGATCGAGACGTGCTCGCGCTCGGCGCGGGCGCGCACGACTGCCATCACGTCGTCGTCGATATCGAGGGTAGTGCGCATGGGGTTCTCCTTGGGTCGCGCAGCGATTCCGCAATTATACGCGGAGCGCATCAAACACCAATCATCACGCATCAGCATCTCTAAATTGCTTGAAAGGCGCGGTGTACTTGGTGACAGCCCCTAATATGAGGAGCGCCGTGGTGATTTTACATAAGATAAATTATCGATGTTTTGTATGTGTAGCGGCTGTATCCTATTGCCATGTTCTAGCCATCGCGAACCGGTTTCCAACCGCCGCCTATAATCCAACCAGACACCGCGCACGCACTTCAAAAAGTGTCGATTTTTCAAAACATTGCTCAACAATCCGAAATTTTGGTAAGAACGCTACGACTTCGGCACGCGCACCCGCGCATGCGAGCAATAATCCAGCGCTGAACGAATCGACGCCTCTCCCATGATCGAACAATACGACGCGCAGCTTTCCCCCAGACTCTACGCCGGCGACATCGACGAATGCCTGGGCTTTCTCGACGAGCATGCCGCGGAGGATGGAAACCGCCCGGAATACTGGCATTGGCGCGCGGTTACGCATCTGCGCGGCGGGAACTTCAAAGAGGCGCTGGAGATCTGCTGCCTGCTCACGCGCGAATCGGACACGTTCGGATATCAGCTCCATTGCCTGGGCGACGTGTGCGCCCATCTCGGCCTCAAGCAAGTCGCGCTCAGCATGATCGAATACTATGCGCACAAGCCTTCGACAATTCCGATCGGCGCCTTCCTGTGGCGCGTCTACGGCTGGCACTACATGGGCGAAGACGAGCGCGTCCTCCAGTTGAACGCGGACGGCATCGACCAACATTCGACCTGTGTGCTCGGCCATCACCAGGCACGCAGCGCGATGCGGTTGCACGGCATCGCTCAGGGCGTCGAATCGATGCACCGCTTCTGGTCCTCGCATGAAGCACGGCGCATTCTGTTCCCGCATGTGGACGTCCAGCATCTGTGGTGCGGAGAACGGCGCCTGCCGGCGCGCATGTCGATCACCTCGATCGCGTCGGGCTATGGCGATGGTGTCAACTGGGTACGCTACGTCGCCGCGCTGGAGGCGATGGGCGTGCAAGTGGACTTCGTCGACGGTTCGAACGAGCGCTTTCGCCTCGCGGTGCCGGATGCCGAACGGGTTCGCTACGCCGACGCCTTGCGCGCCGCAGGATTCAGCGTTGCCCATGGCGGTTCGCTGTGGACCGAGCCCTTCGCGCTTTTCACGTCGCTCTTTCCCGTGCTCGGCCATGCGCCCCTCGCGCGCTACATCGAGCCTGTCGAGTCAAACGGCGCCGATGCCATCCTCGACGACATCCGCAGGCGCGCAGGCGGACGGCGCTGCATCGGGATTTTCTGGTCGTCGTGCGAATCGGCGAACAATTTCGCCAATCGCAGCCTCCGCCTTCCCGATCTCGACCCGCTCTTCAACAGTACGGACGATGTTCACTGGGTCGTCATGCAGCGCGGCTTCGAGCGCAAGCGCTGGCTGCTCGACCCGCGTTCAGCCGATCCCGAACGTTTCACCACCCTGCCCGACACCACGCTCGCGCAGAGCCTGAGCATCATCGACGGGCTCGATGCGTTCGTCGGCAACGATGGCGGCCTGTCTCACATCGCCGGCGCGCTCGGCAAGCGCAGCTACATGTTCCTGAACCAAGTGGCCGACTGGCGCTACGAGCGCGATCCGCAGCGCACGCCGTGGTATCCGGCCATGCGACTCGTGCGCGCCCGCAGCCTCGGCGATTGGGATGATGTCGTGCGCAATCTCCAGCAGCTTATCGCCGCCGACACGCTCTGACGAAACCGCGCCCTTACAGCGCGACGAGCTACGCGAAGCGCGCCGCGAGCGTCTGCGGAATCGCGCTACGCCGCGTGAGCGCGCACGTCGGCATGTCGTGGCGCGGGCCGCGCACATAACTTTCCAGCTGGTCGATGGCGAACTGCTGCTCCTCGATCAGATGCCGCACCATGTCGCCGATCGAAATCATGCCGACGAGCCTGCCGCCCTCGATCACCGGCAGATGACGAATGCGCTGCTGCGTCATCAGCGTCATGCACTCCTCGGCGCTCGTGCCGGGGCTCACGGCCATCACGGGCGCGGTCATGATTTCGCATACCGTGGTCATGCGCGAAATCTTGTCCCGCAGGATCACCTTGCGCGCATAGTCGCGCTCGGTGACGATGCCGCACACCGCGTCCGCCACCACGACGACGAGCGCGCCCACTTCCGCCCTCGACATCAGCGCGACCGCTTCGTACACGCTCGCTTCCGCATCGATCGTGTGAACGGTCATGTCGCTTTTCGCCTTCAGGACTTGCTTCACCGTAGTCATGTGCCCTTCTCCGTTGCTGGTTTCCGTGCGCGATTGCGCGTGCGGTGTGTAACGTCTCGAAAGCCTGCCGATGCGCCTCACGACTGCGCGTTCAATCGAAATCGAAGAGGTCGCCGAGAAACGATTTCTTGCGACGCGCGTGGTCACGCCTGCCGCGCTGATCGCCGTAATAGCCGTCGTGGCGATGCGTGCGGTGCTCGCGCTCGTGCCGCTCGTCGCGATGGGTCTCCTGCGCCTCGGCGAGCGACGTCTGCGCCGCGCGCCGGATGATCTGATCGAGTTCGCCGCGGTCGAGCCACACGCCACGGCATTGCGGGCAATAGTCGATCTCGATGCCCTCGCGCACGGTCATCAGCAGTTCGGTGTCGGGACATACCGGGCATTTCATGTCGATTCCTTTCTGATTGCTTTCAATGAGAAGCAATCTAACGGAAGGCGCGGAATCGAAAAATGCGAGATTTTGAGTGCGTTACTTCGAGAAAACCGAACCATCCGCCAAGAATGCACCGCAATGGTGCGAAGATCACCATGACCGACTTGCGAACCATCTCAAAATTCCGCAAGCTTTCGGTTTGACGCGACGCGCAGAGGCGCGTCGAAACCGCACCCCAAAAGGCGACACCATGCCCGACAAATCGATGAGCGAAGAACGCGACGGCGCCAAGACGCCCGACCTCCTCTATCTGCTGCAAGGCGCCGACGACTTCAGCCGCTTCGTCTTCCCCGACAGCGAAGCGCTCTTCAAGAGCCTTGCGCGCCAGCAGGCGCCGCACACCCTTTTCATCACCTGCGCGGATTCGCGCGTGTCGCCGGAAATGATCACGCAGACGCGTCCGGGCGAGCTCTTCGTGTGCCGCAACATCGGCAATATCGTGCCGGCTTATGGCGAGATGCTCGGCGGCGTGTCAGCGGTCGTCGAATACGCCGTGCTCGCGCTCAACGTGCGGCAGATTGTGATTTGCGGGCATTCGGACTGCGGCGCGATGAAAGGCCTCGCATCGGGTGCGACCATCGCCGATGAAATGCCGACCGTTCATGCGTGGCTGCGCAATGCCGAAGCCGCGCGCAGCGTCGTCATGGCGCGAAAGCTGGAGGAGGAGCGCATCGTCGCCGCGATGGTCGAAGAGAACATCCGGCTGCAGTTGACGCATCTGCGCACGCATCCGGCGGTCGCGGGACGGCTCGCGCTCGGCAAACTGCAGGTTCAAGGCTGGGTGTACGACATCGGACGCGGCAAAGTCTCGGTCTACGACGAAGCCGACAGTAAGTTCGAATCGCTCGAAGAAGCGCGCCTGCGCATGCTGCGCAAGGGCGCGTCCTGATTCCGCGCCGCTGCGCGTGTACCGCGCGCTATCGCAAGGCCTTCTCTCTTCGAATGGAAACGACATGCCCGTCTACGATTACGATTGCGCGAATTGCGGCGCATTCGAAGCCGTCCGCCGCATCGCCGAGCGCGACGATCCCGCGGCGTGTCCGCACTGCGGCACGACGGCCGCGCGCGTGACGATCGGCGCACCGAGCGTGGGCGGCGCGAAGTCATCCGGCGACGGCGCGGATGACTCCGGCAGCTATGGCATGTCTCATCGCGGCGGCTGCCTCTGCTGCCGCTAGCGCGCTTCGCGCCGCGCGCCCGGGCACGGCCATTGCAAAGTCACCGTATGCGCGTCCCGCGAATCGCGGGCGTATGATGCAAGACGACGGTGCGCGGCGCGCAGGACCGCGCGCAGTCGAGGGCATCGCCATCGCGGGCCGAGGGCTGTTACGGTTCTTGCGATGATCGCGCTTAACGTGTTCCGGTCGAATAACAGGAGGTGATAAGGATGACGATAGAGTTCAGCGGGCGACGTCATGTCGTGGCGGCAGCGCGTGTTGCTTTCGAGGCCAGGGTGGACGGCCGCGAAGTATGGTGCAGCGTCTCCCTCGATGCGCTCAACGATCACTTCGGCAATAGCGGGACGTCGTCGCACGATCTCCTCTCCGCGTTCGAGGGAGGACGCATGCAAATAGAAGACGTGGCCCGGCGCACGCTGGAGCGCAACCACGGCCAGTCGGTCGAGCTGGAAACCAGCGATTTCAAGGCTTCACGGGCGGTGTGAGACATGCGGCGGGCGGCGGCGCATCGGCTGACCGCCTGCATCACTGTGCATAGAAGCACTTCAATACGTCGAACATCCACCAGACCGGACACGGCGTTCTGCAAAAGCCGTCGTAGCCGGCTGCGTGGAGTGCATCGCGCGGGTCGCGCCCGGCGTCGGCGGCCAGCGCGATCAGCAACTCCACTTCGCCTTCCATGCGATCCACCGTCAATACATCGCGCAGCGCGTGCGCCAGTGCGTGATCGTGCGGTTCGCCGATGAGCGTATCGACGAACAGCACCTGTGGCCGCCACCTGCGCAGGAACTGCAGGACGCCGAGCGCATCGCCGATTTGGATGGCCTCAAAGCCGCGCATCGCGAGCAGCAGCGCAAAGGAATCGCCGACGTTCGTTTCCGAATGCACGATCAGCACACGCCGTGGACCAGTGAGCGCCATGGTCAGCGGATTGAATATTTCGCACCGCTCGTTGCGGAGGTCGTACGACCGTTCTTCCATGTCGGCCCGGCAAGGCGATAAGCGCGTGCCGGTACCTTTGATACAGCAAGGTTGAGGCCCGCTGTCAGCCACCCGCCATTTAGCGTGCAGCCAGCAGACCCACGATCAGGCCCCCGACTGCCGCCAGCGCGATCGATTTCCACGGATTGTCGTGCACGAAATCGTCGGTGCCTTCCCGCGCCTGCCGATACCGCGCCGCGACGACATCCTGCGCCCCCGCCAGCACGACGCGCACGCGTCGTGGCGCCGGCCGCGACGGATGATACTGGCTTCCCTGCCCCGCGGCCGTCGTGGCGGCCGGCTGCGCGAGCACGCTCGGACTGTCGCCGCCTTCGAGCACGCTGCCGTGCACGTGATACGGCGCGTACATGGCCGGCTTATGCGCCGCGCCCGGCGCGAGCGGCGTCACGTTCGCACCTTGCCCCTGCTGCGCCATGCCGGGCGCGAGCGCGGATTCCATCGCGCTCGTCACTGTGCGGCGCGTGAGCGGCGGATCGTTCGCCGACATCGTCTGGATCGTGGATGCGCTGCCGTTTGCATTGTCCATGGCTGTTCTCCGGTTGACTGCGTCCATCGCACTGCAAAAACCATCATCCATCTTTCGATGATGCAAGAGTCGCACCGAATGCGCGCGCCGGCAACCAGCGGGCTCGCGGCCGTGCAAGCCGCGCCGCGCATGGCAATTTTTCTCACATAACGGTGAGAATTGCTCGTTTGTCCGCGTGTGTGCGCGCGCTTACGATCGTGGCGTAGAGCGAAGCCGGGCGGAGCGTCCGAAAGAAGCGGCGCAGCACAAGCCGCGCCGAAAATGCCGCATCTTTCGTTTCATGCCGGGCCGAAACGTCGGCCTGCCGTACGCCGATACGATGGCTTCGCCCTCCGACTCCTTTTGCGAAGCCCGCCATGAATCCCGTCAATCTTGTTCAACTGTTCATTCTCGCCGCGCTCTGGGGCGGCTCGTTCCTGTTCATCCGCGTCGGCGTGAGCGATCTCGGCGTCGCGCCGCTGATGGCGTTGCGCGTCGGCATCGGCGCAATGTTCCTGCTTCTGATGCTCGCGTTGCGCGGCAAGGCGCGACAGGCGTTCTCGACGATGCGCGAGCGCGCCTGGCCACTCGTCGTCGTCGGCGTGCTCAACTCCGCCGCGCCGTTCTGCCTTTTCGCGTACGCGGAGCTCACGTTGTCGGCGGGCGTCACCTCCGTTATCAACGCGACGACGCCGCTCTGGGGCGCGCTCGTCGCGTATCTGTGGCTCAGCGACCGGCTGACGGGCATGCGCGTCGCCGGACTGGCGATCGGTTTCGCGGGCGTGCTCGCGCTCGTCTGGAACCAGATGTTCGCGCACGATGCGAGCGCCGCTCCCATCGCACCGATGACCACCGCTCTCGCGGCGCTCGCCGCGCTGGCCGCGTCGGCGAGTTACGGCGTCGCTGCGAGCTACACGAAGAAGCATCTGATGGGCGTCGATTCGCTGACGGTCGCCGCCGGCACGATGAGCGCAGCGACGCTCGTGCTCCTGCCGTTCGCGCTCGTCTTCTGGCCCACGGGCGCGGTGTCGCTGCATGCATGGGGCGCGGTGCTCGGGCTGGGCATCGCGTGCACCGGCGTCGCTTACATGATGTTCTTCCATCTCATCGCGGTGGCCGGGCCGGCGCGCGCCATCACCGTCACTTTTCTGATTCCGATTTTCGGGATTCTGTGGGGCGCGCTGTTTCTTGCCGAGCGTGTGTCGGCAGGCATGGCGGCGGCGTGCGCGATCGTGCTCATCGGCACCGCGCTCGCGACGGGTGTCGTCAAGCGCGTGCCGTTGATCGGCGCGCGTCGCACGCAATGCGCGAAGGGAAGTAAGGCCTGAGCCGGTCAGTGCCAGTGACGCGCGAGCGGCCCATCCTCTCCGGCGACGGGATCGCTTCTCGGGAACGGCAGCGCTTCCATCGCGATGCGTTCAGCCTCGCTGATCGCTTCACGGCGGATATCCCACTGCTGGCCGGGCGGATACGCGCCGACCACCTGAAAGCGACGACCCGCCGTCAGCAGGCAATGACCGGTGCCGGCGGGCAGGATGAGCGCGTCGCCGGCGCTGACCGCGATCACGCGGCCGTGCGGCCCGCCGAGAATCAGCTCCGCGTCGCCTGAAGCGATGCCGAGCGCCTCATGCGCGGTCGAATGGAAGTGGTGATAGTCGAAGACGCCGTCGCGCCATTGCGGCGGCCAGCCGTTCTGCGCAAACAGGGCTTCGAAGCGGGCAGCGCAGTCGGCAGCCTTGGGATCGATCGCGCCGCGCCAGACCAGCACCGGCAGGCGCGTATTGTTCGGCACCCAGGCATTTTGCGGCAGCATGAAGTGCTCGGAGCGGGCGCCTTGCGCCAGCAAATTCACGGTTTGCTCAGCCATGTTGCGCTTTCTCCAAAAGAGTCAGAGAAAGCGCAGCAACGGATGTTCCAGCGTGGTCGATCCGCGCCTCAATGTCCGTGCCAGTGTCCTCCGCCGCTGGAAAAGCCGACGCCCAGCGACACCGACGGCGCCGCGTAATACCCCGGCCCATACGCGTATCCATAGGCAGGCGCGTAGCCATAAGCCGGCGCGGGCGCATAGCCATACGGCGGCGCATAGATACAGCCGCCGAGGCCCGCCGCCAGCACCAGCGCGACGGGCACGATCAGCGAGCGCGCGAGGCGCGCTCTGGTTCGAGTTCGAGCTGAATTTTTCATGATGTCGCCCCGCTCCCTGTTGCTCCCTGCTTAATAGCGGCGATAGCCGTAGTAGCCGCCGTGATGCGCATACCAGTCGCGGCGTCCCCAATACCGATAGCCATCCCAGTAACGGTCGCCATGCCAGCCGACGACGATGGCGGGCGCGGGCGCGACGACAACCGGTGCCGGCTGATAGACCACGGGCGGAGGCGGCGGAGGCGGCGGCGCTTCATAGACGGGCGCAGGTGCGACGTACACCGGCGGCGCCGCATACACCGGCGCAACGGGCACCCCGAGATTGACGCCGACGCTCACGCCCGCCATCACGGCTTCGCAAGCGAGGCCCGCCGACAGCGCGATTCCGATCCCGACCCAGCCTTTGATGTTCATTTCGTCCTCTATCGAGAAGTCAGTCATGACGACCGCGATGCGATCCTGAATTCACATGCAGCCATGAATCCATCGTAGCCGCGCGGGTTGCTCGCTGAGTTACAAGCCCTGTAACAGATGTGAATACTGAAACGGATGTGCGGATACGGCGTGCCGGGCCGCGCCGGTTGCGCGCCCTTGCGCCGCCGTGGGATAGTTCTGGCTTCCTCGAACGAATGGCGGGACGATGGACTTACTGCGGAGCATGAGGATCTTTGCGCGCGTGGCGGAAGCAGCGAGCTTCACTGTCGCGGCGCAGCACATGGACATTACGACGGCGCAGGCATCGCGCGCCGTCACCGAACTCGAAACGCATCTGCGCACACGACTTCTGAATCGCACGACGCGCCGCGTCGCGCTCACCGACGCCGGCAACCGTTATCTCACGCGCTGCAAGGACGTGCTGGAACTCGTCGATCTCTCCGAGGCCGAAGCGAGCAACGCGCAAGTCTCGCCGGGCGGCGTGCTGCGCATGCACGCGCCGATCACCTTCGGCCAGCACTATGTCGTGCCCGCGCTCACGCGTTATCTGGAGGCCTATCCGCAGGTGCGCGTCGAGCTGACGCTTTCGCAACATGTGCCCGACATGCTCGACGAAGGCTTCGACGTATTCCTGCAGGTGACCACTTCCACCCTGCCCGACTCCGCGCTCGTCTCCACGAAAATCTGCTCGATGCCGAGCGTGCTGTGCGCGTCGCCCGAGTATCTGAAACGCGCGGGTGCGCCGCAGCGCATCGAGGATCTGACGAATCACGCGTGCCTGCAGCTCGTGACGACATTCTTCCCCGTCGACCGATGGGTCTTCGAAGGCCCGGGCGGACAGGTCGAAGTGGAGTTAGAGCCCGGCCGGCTGCGGGTCAATTCCGCCGATGCGCTCGCCGTCGCCTTGTCGAACGGACTCGGCATCGCGCCCTTGCCGATGCTCGCGGCGCTCCCGTGGCTGCAAAGCGGCGCGCTCGTGCGCGTGTTGCCCGAGTGGAAACTGCAGACCATGACGATTTACGCGATGTATGCGTCCCGTCAGTATCTGGATGCGAAGATCCGCACGTGGGTCACGTTTCTGCGCGAATTCGTCGAAGAAACGCTTGCGAGCGAGGCGGTTCGTTCGTCATATAAAACATCGCAATCCTAAGACAAATGAAGTAGTTAGGTGCGTGGGCGAACGCACACAGCCAACGCCCGCGTACATTCTCTAAACGCGTAGTTGCAAGCATGATTCGGAACACTAAACTGCTTGATGGTGCGCCTGCATCTCGTCACGACGATGCACCGCAACAGAAAGGAGTCGCCCGACATGTTCAAGACTCTGCGCGCAAGCACCGCGTCCCCCGCGCTGCGGCTTTCATCCGCCACGCTCCTCGTCCTGGCCTGCGCCCATGCGCACGCCGAGCCGACGGGCGCGCGCGTCGTCGCGGGTTCCGGCTCGGTCACGAGCGCGGGCGCGAACACGACCATTCAGCAGAATAGCGGCCGCCTCGCGATCGACTGGAATTCGTTCAGCACGCGTCCCGGCGAATCGGTGACGTTCAATCAGCCGGGCGCGAACGCGATCGCGCTCAACCGCGTCGTCGGGCCGCGTCCCTCCGCGCTCTTCGGCAAGCTCGACGCGAACGGACAGGTTTTCATCGTCAACCCGAATGGCGTGATTTTTGGGCCGGGGGCGCAGGTGAACGTCGGCGGATTGCTCGCGTCGACGCTCGATCTGTCGGCGAACGACTTCATGAGCGGCCACTACACCTTCGCGGGCGGGCGGCGCAGCGACTGGCGCTCGCGTCACCATGACCACGACGACGGCGCGCCGGTCGTCAATCTCGGCACGATCACGAGTGCGCCGGGCGGCTATGTCGCCCTGATCGGCGCGCGCGCGATCAACACCGGCACGATCGACTCGCCCGGCGGCTTCGCGGCGCTCGCGGCGGGCGAGCGTGTCGCCGTCACGCTCGGCGATCACAGCATGATCGGCTTGTCGGTGGAGCGCGGCGCGCTCAATGCGCTCGCCGCCAATCACGGACTGATTCAGGCCGATGGCGGTCAGGCGTGGCTCGCCGCGAGCGCCGAGGACGCGCTCTTCGCCAACGTCGTGAACAACACGGGCATCATCCGCGCGCGCAGCGCCGTGAACCAGAACGGCGTGATCCGGCTCGTCGCGGACACGGGCGTCGTGCAGGTCGGCGGCACGCTCGACGCATCGGCGCCCAATGGCGGCAAGGGCGGCGTCATCGAGACCTCGGGCACGCAGGTACGCGTCGCGCCCGATGCGCAGGTCACCACGGCGGCGGCCTCGGGTCAGACCGGGACGTGGCGCATCGCGAGCGACTTCGCGGCGCTCGTCGGCGCGGACGATGCCTTCGGCCAGCGCTTCGGCACGATTCAGAGCGCCACGCTCTCGCGCGTGCTCGAATCGACCAATGTGTCGATCAGCGCCGCATCGCCATCGGGCTTCGAGCCGTTCGGCTTCGTGCTGATCGACGGCCCGGTCGCGTGGCGCAGCGCGAATACGCTCTCGCTCGCGGCGCAAAGCGCCATCCGGCTCGACGCGCCCATCAGCGCGCCGCGCGGCACGCTCTCGATGACGACGGCCGGCACGGCCACGCAGCGCGCGCCCATCGAGGTGGCCAATGTCGCGCTGCAAGGCGGCGCCGGCGTCTATCAGCTGACGAACGCGGGCAATCGCATCGGCACGCTCGCGGCCAGCGCCGGCACGATCTCCGTCGTGGATAGCGCGCCGCTCACCATCGGCAGCGTCGCGGGCCTGACGGGTGTATCGGCGAGCGGCGCGGTGACGCTCACGGCGCCGTCGCTCACGCTCGCCGCGCCCGTCGCGAGCCGCGCGGGCGGCACGGCCATCACGCTCGCCGCCGCGACCTTCATCAACCGCGCGGGCGCGCAGGCGCTCTTGACGCCCAACGGACGCTGGCTCGTCTACTCCGACGCGCCCGACACGGACGCGTTCGGCGGCCTGCAAAGCGGCAACCTCGCGCTCTGGGGCGACGCATACACGGGCGGCGCGGATGCGCGCGCCGCAACGTCCCCCGGCAGCCGTTTCGCGTTCAACGCGCTTCAGCAAGTCACATTGACGGCGATCAACATCGACGTGCCCTTCGAGACGCCCCGCATCCTCGGGCCGAACGACGTCACGATCGCGCTGCGCTACAACGGCGCGAACTACGGCAACGCCTTCGCCGACAGCCCCGCGATCCACGAGCCTTTCGTCTTCACGGTGACGAGCACGGGCGCGGCGCCGGGCGCGGCGATCGGCACCTACGCGATCACGATCACGGCGACGGGCGGCCCCACGGGCTACAAGATCACGACACAAGGCGGCACGCTGCGCATCGCCGGCGCGCCCACGCAGCCCGTCGTGCCACCCCCGCCGGTGACGCCGCCGGAAACGCCGCAAACGGTCGTGACGACGGTGGCGACGCTGCCCGGCATCCTCGATTCGGTGCGCACCGATGCCGCCAATCCCGCGCCGCTCTCCGACGCGACGCCGGGGCTTCAGCCGGAGTCGGCGCCGCTCGTGCAGCAGCGCACCGATTCGTCGAGCGACGGCAGCCATCTGCCGGACGACGCATGGCCCGGTCACGTATGCCACATGTGAGGCCCGGGCGCGTGCAACGCTTCGGACCCCGCGAACGGCGCCGCAGCGGCGCCGGACGCCGGCTCGCCGTGCTGTTCGCGACGCTCGTCGCGGCGAGCGCGCGCGACATGCGCGATGCCCACGCGCAGGCGCTGCCGAACGCGGGCAGCATCCTGCGTGAACAGCAGCAGCAAGCGCCCGCGCCCCTGCCGCCCTCCGATCTGCGCCTGAACGTGACGCCCGCGCCCGAGCCGCCACCGGTTTCGGGCGCGCCGGGCGGCATCCGCTTCGAGGTGAAGGGCTTCGAGTTCAGCGGCAACACGCTGTTCCCCGCCGCCGCGCTGCTAGAGGTCGTGCGCCCGCTCATCGGTCCGGCGCGTTCGCTTGACGATCTCGAAAGCGCGGCGGATCGCGTGAGCGCGTTTTACCGCCGGCACGGCTATCTGGTGGCGCGCGCGTACGTGCCGCCGCAGCAGATCGACAACGGCATCGTGCGCATCGCGGTGAGCGAGGGGCGTTACGGGAGCATAAACATCGACAATCAGTCGCGCACGCGCGATGCGGTCATCGCGCGTTTTTTCGGCGCGCTCAAACCGGGCGACGTGATCGACGAGCACGCGCTCACCCGCGCCACGCTGCTCGCGCAGGACGCGGCCGGCACGACGGGCGCGAACGCGACGATCTCACCGGGGATCTTTCCCGGAACGTCGGACATGACGCTGCAGGTGCCGAAGGCGCGCCCCTTCTCGGGCAGCGTGCAGGCCGACAACTACGGCCAGACGACGACCGGCGCCGCGCGTCTGATCGGCGCGCTGCAATGGAACAATCCGCTCGGCATCGGCGATCAGCTGGGCGCGCGGCTGCTCGGGTCGATCACCGGGCAGTTCTACGGCAACATCGGCTACACGGTGCCGCTCGGCGGGAGCGGCCTCGCGTGGGGCGTCGGCTACACGCGCTCGACGTATTCGGTCGGCGGCCAGTTCGACGATCTCGATGCCTACGGCAGCGCGAACGTCTTCTCGACCTTCTTCAGCTATCCGCTGCTGCGCTCGCCCGCGGCGAACGTGTACACGACGCTCGGCTACGACCACAAGCTGCTGTCCGATCACCTGGGCGCGTTCGATTCCGTCAGCGACAAGACGAGCGATGTCGCCCGCCTCGGACTGTCGGGCAATCTCACGCTCGAAAAGAGCATCACGACCTTCGACACCGGCATCCAGCAAGGCAATCTGCGCTTCAAGTCGCCGCAGCCGGAACAGGTCGCGTCGCAGATTGCGGGCTCGTTCACGAAGTTTGTCTTCGCCGTGACGCACACGCAAGTGATCGGCGATCAGGCCAACGGCACGCAGCTCTACTTCTCGCTCAACGGCCAGACGAGCTCGCGCAATCTCGATTCGTCGGAGCAGATTTCGCTCGGCGGTCCCTACGCGGTGCGCGCCTATGCGACCGGCGACGCGCCCGTCGACGAAGCGTATATCGCGACCTTCGAAGTGCGTCAGACGGTGAAGCAGTCGCTCGTGCCGGTGCTCGTCACACTGGCGGCTTTCGTCGATACCGCCGATGGCAAGGTCGTCGCGCATCCGGTCGTGCCCGGCAGCGATCATGTGCGGCTGTCGGGGCTGGGCGTCGGCGCGACCTTTGCCGCGCCGCATGATTTTCTGCTTTCGATGTCCTACGCGCACACCCTCGGCTACGTCCCGCCGACGCTCGGCACCGGCCACGCGAACCGCTTCTGGGTCGCGCTCACGAAGTCCTTCTGAGACCGATCACGATGCGCGCCCGACACCTTCTCCTGCTTCTGTTTCTGCTCCTCGCAATGAATGCGCGCACGGCGTCGGCCGAGCCGGTCGCGACGATCACCGCGCTCGTCGGCAATGTCGCGATTCAGTCGGCGAGCGGCGCGCAGCGCGTGGCGGCCGTCGGCGGCAACATCGAAAACGGCGATACCGTGCAGACCGCCGTCGGGTCCGAGATCGTGATGATCTTCACGGACAAGCAGCGCGTGTATCTGAAGCCGGGCTCGGTGTTTCGCGTCGACGACTTTCACTACGCGGCGAGCGCGCCGCAGGAAGACCGCAGTTTCCTGTCGCTCGTAAGAGGTGGATTGCGCGCCGTCGATGGACTCGTCGCGAAGGAAGGCAAGCCGGAGAACTATCGCGTGAAGACGCCGACTTCGACCATCGGCATACGCGGCACCGAATATTCCGTGACCGATTGCGCGAACCTCGAGCCGGGCGGCAACGCGGATTGCAAGGGCGATCAGATCGTCGTCTACGACGGGCAGATCGTCGTGATCAATCAGGTCGACAGGCAGATCGTGCGCGCGGGCGAAGGCACGATCGTCATCAATGCGCGCTCGCCGTTCGGCGTGCTGCCGGCGTCGCGGGTCACGCCGGTGGTGCCGTCGGCGGCGTGCCGCTAGCGGACGCCGCGATGAGCGGGAACACGAGCCGCGACGCGAAACTCGTGCGCGCATCGCCCGATGCGTCCGCGTCGAACGTTCACGCGGCCATCGCGGCCTTCGGCGTCGACGCCCTCGCGGGCGTGCTGACCGCGCTGCTCGCGCTCGCCTACGCTGCCGGCTACGGCGCGATGATCTTCTCAGCCGGCCTCACGCCTTGGATCTCCGCCGGCATGCCGACCGCGCTTTTGAGTTGCGTGATCGTCTCGCTCGTGGTCGCGCTGACGAGCTCGGTGCCCTTCATGATCGCAGGCCCCGATTCGAACGCGACCGCGCTGCTCGCGGGACTGGCCTCGTCCATCGCGCTGTCGGTGCATGCCGCGGGCGGCGACGACGACGCCGTGCTCGCCACCGTGCTCATGCTGATCGCGGTGTCGTCGGTGACGACGGGCGCGCTGCTCTTCGCGCTCGCGCACTGGAAGCGCGGCAACGCGATCCAGTACATCCCGTTTCCGGTGATCGGCGGTTTTCTCGCGGGCACCGGCCTGCTGCTGCTCGAAGGCGCGCTGCGCGTGCTCACCGACGCGCCCGTCGGCGCCGCGACGCCGCGCATCTTCATGGAACTGCCGTGGCTCGCGAGCGTGCCCGCGCTCGTCGTGGGCATCGGCCTCTTCGTGCTGACGCGCATCACGCCGCTGTCGCGCTACGTGATCGTGTTGCCGTCGATGATCGCGCTCGGCATCGCGATCTTCTACGGCGGGCTGCACGGTATGGGCAAGACTCTGGAAGACGCCCGCCGCATGGGCCTGCTCTTTCACTACGAGCCGATCACCGGCATGCGCCTGCCGTTCGCGCTGCTGCACGAAGCCTGGCTGCCGACGCTCGTCTCGCGCGCGCCCGAGATTCTCGCCGTCGCCGCGGTGTCGTCGATGACCGTGCTGCTCAACGCGACGAGCATCGGCGTGACGGCCTCGCGCGATGTCGACTTCAATCGCGAGATGCGCGCGGCCGGCATCGCCAACGTGCTGACCGGGCTTGCGGGCGGACTCGTCGGCGCGCAGTCGATGACCCGCACGATCACCAACTGGCGTCTGGGCGTCAGAGGCCGGCGCGCGGGCGTGCTCGCGGCGTTCTTCTGCCTCGTTGTGGTCGCGCGCTTTCCGAGTCTGATGGCGCTGTTGCCGAAGCCCGTGCTTGTCGGGCTGCAGATTTTCATCGGCGCGGCGATGCTCAACGAATGGCTCATCAACTCGTTGCGGCGTCTGCCCTGGCACGACTATCTGCTGATTCCCGCGATCATGGTGATCATCGCGGCGTACGGGATCGTCTCGGGCGTGCTGCTCGGCGTGGTCGCCGCGTGTCTGCTGTTCGTGGTGCGCTACGGTCGCGTGAGCTGTTTTCGCCTCGAATTCGACGGACGCGGGCGGCGTTCGAACGTCGAGCGCACCGTCGACGAAAGCCGCGCGCTCGATGGCGAGGCGCGCGCGCTTTACGGCGTCGCGTTGCAGGGATTTCTGTTCTTCGGCACCGCGTATTCGATCCTCACGCATATCCGCGCGCGCATCGAAGCGAGCGCCGATGCGCCCGATGCCCGGCCGGGCGTGCGCTACGTGCTCGTCGATTTCGCGCGCGTGCATGGCGTCGATGCGTCGAGCACCGCGAGCTTCGTGCGGCTGCGCCAGGCGTGCGCGCGCGCGAACGCGCAGCTCGTGCTGACAGGCCTGTCGCCGGCGTTGAAGGCATGGTTCGCCAAGGGCATCACCGATACGAAAGGCGCGTGCGGCCCGCACGAATTCGCCGATCTCGACGGCGGTCTCGAATGGATCGAAACGCAGATGCTGCGCGCGGCGAATCCCTCGCGCGCGGCGGGCGCGGGCGGGTTCGCAGCCACCTTGCCGGGCACGCTCGATGCATTGCGCCCGCATCTCGACACGCTCGCGCTCGCGCCCGGCGAGTACGTGTTCCGGCAGGCCGATCCGGGCGATTCGATCTACTTCGTCGAGGCCGGACGCGTGACGGTGGCGCTCGCGGTCGGCGAAGGACGCACCTTGCGGCTGCGCAGCTTCGGCGCGGGCACGATCGTCGGCGAGATGGCCGTGTACACCGGGGCGCGGCGCAGTGCGGACGTCGTCGCCGACGAGCCGACCATCGTGCTGCGCCTCGCGCTGTCGACGCTCAGGCGCCTGGAAAGCGACGATCCCGCGCTCGCCGCGCGCATGCACAAGTTCGTCGCGCGCGTGCTGGCGGCGCGGCTCGTCGCCGCGAACGAGCAGATCCGGGCCGCGCAATGAGCCAGCGCGAACCCTTCGCGTCCGTGCTCAAACGCTCGGGCGTGCGCTGGGTGCTGGGCCTCGCGATCGTCGTCGCGCTCGCGGGACACGCGCTTTCGCGCTACGACATCCGCTTCATCGATTCGCTGGCCGCGATGATCTACGACGCGAAAGTGCGCCTCTTCATGCCGCGCACGACGGACCCGCGCATCGCGATTCTCGACATCGACGAGAAAAGCCTCGCGGAACTCGGCCGCTGGCCGTGGGATCGCGCGCGCATGGCGACGCTCGTCGATACGCTGTTTTCGCGCGAGCGTATCGCGGTGCTCGGCTTCGACATGGTATTCGCGGAGCCCGACGCGAGCTCGGGCCTCGCCGTGCTCGACGGACTCGCGCACGGCGCGCTCGCGAACGACGCCGGTTACCGGCAGGCGCTCGAACAGCTCGCGCCGCACCTCGACTACGACCAGCGTTTCGCCGATGCCCTCGCGGGCCATCCCGTCGTGCTCGGTTTTTACTTCTCGAATCAGGACGCATCGAGCGGCGCCATTCCCGCGCCGCTGATGAGCGAGCGCGCGTTCGGCACGCATCCGCTCACGCTCTTCGACTGGACGAGCTATGGCGGCAACCTGCCCGCGCTGCAAAACGCTGCGCGGCGCGCGGGTTACTTCAATCCGGTGATCGACTTCGACGGCTCCGTGCGTCGCGTGCCGCTCATCACCGCGTTTCGCGACGGCGTATACGGCGCGCTCTCGCTCGAAGTGATCCGCGCGCTTTTCGGCGATGCCTCGGTCACACCGGTTTTCGACGATCCGGCCGATCCCGCCGCGCCGCTCGCGGGACTCGCGCTCACGACGCCGCGCGGCACACGCGTCATTCCCGTCGATGAGAACGGCGCGGCGCTCGTGCCCTATCGCGGCGCGACGGGCAGCTTCCCGTATTACTCCATCGCGGATGTGCTTGGAGAGCGCATTCCGGCGGGCGCGCTCGCGGGCAAGATCGCGCTCATCGGCACCACGGCGCCGGGCCTCATGGATCAGCGCACGACGCCCGTCGGCGAGGTGTATCCGGGTGTGGAGGTGAACGCGAACCTGATCGGCGGCATGCTCGATGGCACGATCCGCTTCGAGCCGCCCTTCGCGGCCGCGTTACAGACGTCGATGCTCGTGCTCGCCGGTCTCGCGATGATCTTTCTGTGGCCGTGGCGCATTCCCGCGCGCGCGACGCTCTTCAGCGCGATGCTGTTCGTGGCGATCATCGCGGCGGACCTTTTCGCGTTCGCGCGGCTCGGCTGGTCGATTCCCGTGGCGTCGCTGCTCTTGGCCGTGCTTGCGCTCTACGTGCTCAACATGTCCTGGGGCTATTTTGTCGAGGCGCGCGCGAAACGCCGTTTCGCCATGCTTTTCGGGCAATACGTGCCGCCGGAACTCGTCGAGGAAATGAGCCGCCACCCCGAGGATTACAGCATGGCGGGCCGTCGCGCGGAACTGACCGTGCTTTTCTGCGATGTGCTCGGCTTCACCGCGATCGCCGAAACGCTGGAGCCCGAAGCACTCGCGCAACTGATGAACGAGTATCTCGGCACGATGACCGAAGTGATCCGCGCGCATCGCGGCACGCTCGACAAGTACATCGGCGATGCGATCATGGGCTTCTGGGGCGCGCCCATCGACGATCCGGATCACGCGCGCCATGCGCTCGCTGCGGCGCTCGGCATGCGCGCGGCGTTGATCGAGCTGAACCGCACGCTGACGTCGCGCGGCTGGCCGACTTTGTGGATCGGCATCGGCATCAATACGGGGCCGATGACGGTCGGCGACATGGGCTCGTCCGTGCGCAAGGCGTACACCGTGATGGGCGATGCGGTGAATGTCGCGGCGCGGCTCGAAGGACTCACGCGGCGTTTCGATATCGACATCATCGTTGGCGAGGCGACGCGCGAGCGGGTGCCGGATGTCGTGTTCCGCGAGATCGACCGCGTGCGCGTGAAGGGACGCGTCGCGCCGATCGCGGTATTCGAGCCGCAGCCGCCGCACGAACATGCCGATGCGCTCGCGCGCTGGCACGCGGCGCTCGCGCACTATCGCGCGCGCGAGTGGGATGAGGCGGAAACGCTACTCGCGACGCTCGCGGCGCAGTATCCTGAGCGGCAGGTGTATGCGATCTATCGCAGGCGTATCGATGCGCTGCGTGATCTCGCATTGCCCGAGGACTGGGATTGCGTAAGCGCATTCGATACGAAATAGACCATCAGGCGGGGCGCATCATGAACGTTCGGGTACTCGGCTGTAGCGGCGCGATCAGTGGCGGCTCGGACGCGGCGGACGATCCCGGCGGCACGACGGCGCTGCTCGTCGACGACGACATCATGATCGACGCGGGCACGGGCGTCGCCGTGCTGAGCGACGACGAACTCGCCCGCATCGATCATGTGTTTCTCACGCACTCGCATCTGGACCACATCGCGTATCTGCCGCTCATGATCGATGCAGTGGGCGAAGCACGCGACGCGCCGCTGACCGTCCACGCGAGCCGCGCGACGCTCGACATTCTGCAGGCGCATATCTTCAATAATCTGATCTGGCCGGACTTCACGCGCATTCCTTCGCCGGACGCGCCGGGTGTCAGGTTCGAAGCGCTGGAAACCGGCGAGCGCTTTACGCTGAATGGGCGCACGGTGACGGCTTTGCCTGCGCGGCATACGGTGCCGGCGATGGGGTTCGCGGTGTCGAGCGGGAATGCGTGCCTCGCGTTCAGCGGCGATACGACGACCAATCCCGAGTTCTGGGCGACGGTTTGCGGGCTGCCAGGGTTGCGTCATGTGATCGTCGAGACGGCGTTTCCCGATGCGCAGATCAAGTTGGCGCATGCGGCGCATCACTATTGCCCTAGGCTTATCGCGGATGACTTGCGCGGCGTCGAAATGAAGGCTGAGTTGCTGATTTCGCATCTGAAACCGCCGTATGGGGGGCAGATTCTGGAGGAACTGCGGGCTGCGTTGCCGGGGGTTGCGCTACGTGCGTTGCGCTCGGGTGAGGTTTTGACCTTGTGATGTTTCGCCGATGGTGGTTCACTGTTTCGCCGGATCCCGTATTCGCGTCGGTCTATTAGCACTGCCCCTGTGCGGGGCGGCACCTACTTTCTTTGCTGCTGCAAAGAAAGTAGGCAAAGAAAGCAGCTTTCCCATCCAAAGTGCTTCATGCCGGCCGCGGCACAGGCGATTGGCTGAATGGACCGGCAGTAGCGAGTGCCCACACAAAACTCACCGGGCTTGGATCGCGCAACGGTCTGAC
>LRBF01000268.1 GCA_001580565.1 Caballeronia megalochromosomata
ACGTCCAACGTGAGCTCGCTCTCGACAGGCATGAGCACGGTCACGTCCAACGTGAGCTCACTGTCCACCGGCCTCAGCACGGCGACCTCCGGCATCGCGTCGCTGTCGACGGGCATCGATACGCTTTCGACCTCGACTTCGAGCGCAGTGGGTTCGCTGTCGACGGGTGTCAATTCGCTGTCGGTCGCGTTGGACAACACCGTCCAGTACGACCCGGGTCGCGAGAGCGTGACCTTCGGCACGCCCGGCACGCCCGTTACGCTCAAGAACGTTGCGCCCGGCACGATAGATGCCAACAGCCTCGAAGCGATCAACGGCTCACAACTCTTCGCGACCGCGCAAAGCGCCGCCGACGCACTGGGCGGCGGTTCGACCGTGGACGCCGACGGCAAGATCACGAAACCGACCTACAAGTTCACCGACGGTTCGACGTCCTACACCGTCGGCGACGCGCTCGACAACCTCGACGGCCGCGTCACGCAGAACACATCGGACATCAGCATCATCGACACGACGCTGAGCACGATCAACAACGGCGGCGGAATCAAGTACTTCCACACCAACTCGACCCTGCCGGATTCGTCCGCGCTCGGCGTCGATGCGGTGGCTATCGGTGGCAACGCGAGCGCGACTGCGGATAACGCCGTCGCGCTCGGCTCCAACTCGGTGGCGGATCGGGCGAACACGGTATCGGTAGGCGCGGAGGGCTCGGAGCGTCGGATCACGAACGTCGCGCAGGGCAACGATCCGACCGATGCCGTCAACGTCTCGCAACTGACTTCGACGATCTCGTCGAGCCTGGCAGGCGTAGTGACCTACGACGATTCGACGCGCAGCCGAATCACGTTGCATGCCGCAGATCCGCAAGCGCAGGTCACGATCGACAACGTGGCCAAGGGCAAGGTCGACAAAACAAGCCACGAAGCGATCAACGGCTCGCAACTCTTCGCGACCGCGCAAAGCGCTGCCGACGCACTGGGTGGCGGATCAACCGTGGACGCCGACGGCAAGATCACGAAGCCGACCTACACGTTCACCGACAATTCGGCGTTCAACAATGTCGGCGACGCGCTCGAAAACCTCGACGGCCGCGTCACGCAGAACACGTCCGACATCACCACGATCAACAACACGCTGAACGACATCAACACCGGCGGCGGGATCAAGTACTTCCACGCAAATTCGACGCTGGACGATTCGTCCACGGCCGGCGCGGAATCCGTCGCGATCGGCGGCAACGCGCAGGCGAGCGCGAACAATGCGATCGCGATCGGCAGCAACGCCCAGGCCACCGCGCAGAACTCGATCGCACTCGGCTCGGGCTCGGTGGCGAATCGGGACAACACGGTGTCGGTGGGCGCGAAGGGCGCGGAGCGTCAGATCACGAACGTTGCTGCCGGCATCGAGGATACCGACGCCGTCAACGTGTTCCAGTTGAAGCAGGCGGGACTCATCAATGGCGACGGCTCGTCAAAAACCGCCGTGACCTATGACAACGGAGCGGATGGCAAGCCCGATTATTCGAGCATCACGCTCGGCGACGGCACCAACACTACGGTCATTCACAATGTCGCGGACGGCGTCGCGGGCTCGGATGCCGTGAACGTGAATCAGATGAACGCCGCGTTGGACCGCGTGACGAATATCGCGGAGAGCGGGGGCAATCCGTTGTTCGCGGCCGACGGTGATCGCACCACGGAGGTCGCCAGCGCCACCGGCACGCACGCCACCGCAATGGGTGCGAACGCGGTTGCGAGCGCGGACAATTCCGTCGCCCTCGGTGCAAACTCGGTGGCTGATCGGGCCAATACGGTGTCGGTCGGATCGGCGGGCAACGAACGTCAGATCACGAACGTCGCCGACGGCAAGCTGGACACCGACGCCGCCAACGTCCGGCAATTGAATCTGGCATCCGCGCAGGCGCAAAGCTATACGGATTCGCGTATCGCCGGCGTGCAGAGCCAGATCAACAACGTCGCCAGCACGGCTTACGGCGGGATCGCCGCGGCGATGGCCGCAGCGGGATTGCCGCAGCCTACCGCTCCGGGCAGGACGATGGTGTCGGTCGCCGGCGCGCGCTATGCGAGCGCGTCCGGTGCGGCGATCGGTATCTCGTACGTGACGCGGGACGATCGATGGGTCGTGAAGGCATCGGGCAACACCAGCAGTTCCGGCAACGTCGGGTTTACCATCGGCGCGGGTCACCAGTGGTAAGCGCCTGACCTGGCATCCGGGTCGCTGAGATCGGTCGTCGCAGTGACTGCGTCGGCCGATTTTTTTCATGCGCGCGCTTCGCCCCCCGCGTATCCCTGGCCGAAAAATCTGCCTTACAATCGGTCTCCACCCTGACAAGTACGTCACGTCCGAACATGAACGAGCGGAAGACATCCGGCCTCGCCGACCGGATCTACAGCGATATCCTCAACAGCATCATGGAAGGCGAGTTCAAGGAGGGCGACCGGCTCCTCACCGAACATGCACTGGCCGAACGGTTCGCGACCTCGCGCCCGACCGTGCGCGAAGCGCTCGCGCGGTTGCGCGCGGACGGCATCATCGTGACGCGACGCGGCTCTGGGACGATCGTCGGACGCCGCCCCGATCCGGATGTACGCCGTTTCGCGCCGCTGGAAACGCTGTCGGACATCCGCCGCTGTTATGAATTTCGCATCGTGATGGAGTCCGGCGCGGCTGAATTCGCCGCCGTCAAGGCCGAGGAAGACGATATCCGCGCTATTCAGGACGCGTGGGATCAACTCGAACGCGTCGTCGCATCGCAGCAGGGCATCGGCGCGGAAGACGATTTCGCCTTTCATCTCGCGGTGGCGCGCGCGTCGAAGAATCACTTCTTCATCACCATGCTGTCGTCCATCGAGGGACAGGTGGCATTCAGCATGAATCTGTCGCGCAATCTGTCGATCGTGAAGACGCTCGAACGCCAGCGTATCGTTCAGCGCGAACATCTCGACGTACTCGAAGCGATCCGCGCGCGCGACCCCGAAGGTGCCGGGAAAGCGATGAAGGCGCATCTGGAAAACGCGGTCGACCGCATGTTCGGCAACTAGCCCCGCGTCTGGCGGTTGTCACACAACATTGACGTCAGCGCGCTAAAAGTCTTCATCAGTTGCAAAGTTGCCTTACAACTTTGAGCTATGTGGCCGCTGCTTCGTTTTGAGCACGGGCGGACGCGCGGCGTCACTAACGCTGGAAGCCTCGGCTCGCGCCGCGCAAATCGCTCCGCACATAACCAACGCCATTCAAACTTGCCGACGAAACCCGAGGTAAACGCCAGTTAAATGCGAGGTAACAAGTTAGGTAACAACCGCTCGGGGTATCTCCCGAGACAGCTTGCAAAGCGCTATCGGCAGAGGAAAAAGGGTGCTTGCGCTGTTTCGGTAACAGCCTCGAAGGTTCCGATTTGCTTGACATCCTATGACTCTGTTAGCTATTTTTCAGCATCCGGTCGCCACGAGGACGCACGCGCAACGAGACACGCACCATTCAAGGCGCCCGCAAGCGGCGCGCAGACGGATCAGAACGAAGCACAAACAGGCCGGCGATCGACACAATCGACAACATCGACGATTCGACCGGACCTTTTCCCGACCACTGGTTGTGAGAGAAGTGAGGAGACAAAATGGCTTTCAAAGCGGGACTGTCAGTGAAACTGGCGGCGGTTTGCGTCGCGGTCGGCGCGGCCTTCGGCATGGCTGCGGCACATGCGGCCGATCCGGTATCGATCAATATCGTCGACGTCGCGGGTAATCTGCAACTGACGCAAAAGGGCTTCGAGGCGTTCAAGGCGAAATACCCTGATCTCGTTTCCAGCATCACCTTCACGAACGCGCCCGCACCGCAACTGCCGGGCAAGATCAAGGCGATGCAGGCGGCGGGCCGCTCGGACATCGACCTCGTCGTGACCGGCACCGACGCGCTCGCGGCCGGCATCCAGCAAGGCCTGTGGGAAAAACTGCTTCCCGATAACGCGAAGGCGTTCCCCGGTGTGCTCGACAAGTACGCGCCCGGTCCGCGCAAGATGCAGGACATCGCGCAGGGCTACGGTCTCGAAGTGACTTACATGCCCGCGGGTCCGCTGCTCGAATACAACCCGGCCAAGGTCACCGACGTTCCGAAGACGCCGGATCAACTGCTTGCGTGGTGCAAGGCGCATCCGAACAAGCTGATCTACGCGCGCCCCGCGAACTCGGGCCCGGGCCGCACTTTCCTGATGGGCCTGCCGTACGTGCTCGGCGACAAGGACCCGATGGACCCGGTCAACGGCTGGGACAAGACCTGGGCGTTCCTCAAGCAACTGAATGACTGCATTCCGTACTACCCGGGCGGCACGTCGGCCGTCATGAAGGAACTGGGTGAAGGCACGCGCGACATGACCGTCACGGTGACCGGCTGGGACATCAACCCGCGCGCGCTCGGCATCGTGCCGGCGGAGTTCAAGGTGGCCGCATTCGACAACATGACCTGGGTGAACGACGCCCACTACATGGTGATCCCGAAGGGCGTGCCGAAGGAAAAGCTCGACGTGCTCTACAAGCTGATGAACTTCATGCTCGAGCCGGCGCAGCAGGCGCTGACCTATGACGATGGTTACTTCTACCCGGGCCCGGCGGTGAAGGACGTGCCGCTCTCGATGGCGCCCGCGAAGAGCCAGGAAGTCATCCAGAAGTTCGGCCGGCCCGAGTACGCGAAACTGCTCGCTGATCGTCCGCACGTCCTGCCGCTCAATGCGCAGGCAATGGTCGCGGCATTCCAGAAGTGGGACCGCGAAATCGGCGCGGCCAAGACCAAGTAAGTCGGCGTAACACAGTGATGAGACGGCGACGTTCCTGGCAAGGAGCGTCGCCGCTTGTACACCCAAGGGCACGAAATCGTCATGAAGCACACTTTTGAGCAGTTGCGCCTCGACTCCGTGTCGCGCAGCTTCACCAACGCGGAAGGGCAACAGCTCGCGGCGTTGAAGGGCCTCGATCTGAACATTCAGCGCGGCGAGTTCATTGCGCTGCTCGGGCCGTCGGGCTGCGGCAAGTCGACCGCGCTGAACTGCATCGCCGGATTGCAGCCGCTGACCGGCGGCGGCATCTGGCTCGACGAGAAGCGTATCGACGTGTTGCCGCCCGAAAAGCGCGGCTTCGGCATGGTTTTTCAGAATTACGCGCTCTTTCCGCACATGTCGGTGCTGGACAACGTCGGCTTCGGTCTGAAGATGCGCGGCATGCAGAAGTCGGAAGCGATCAAGCGCGCGAAGGCCGCCCTGCAACTCGTCCAGTTGATCGGCCACGACGCCAAGCTTCCCGGCCAGCTTTCGGGCGGCCAGCAGCAGCGTGTGGCGATCGCGCGCGCGATCGTCATCGAGCCGCCGCTCGTCCTGATGGATGAGCCGCTCTCGAACCTCGACACCAAGCTGCGCATCGAGATGCGCGCTGAAATCCGCCGCATCCACGGCAAGCTGGAGCGCGCGACCATCTACGTGACGCACGATCAGGACGAAGCACTGTCGATGGCCGATCGCATCGTCGTGATGAAGGAGGGCGTCGTGCAGCAGGTGGCGTCGCCCAAGGAAGTCTATTCGCGGCCGAAGAATCTGCACGTCGCGCGCTTCATGGGTTTCCGCAACGTCGTGCAGGCGACTCTGGAAGGCACGCAGGGCGAAGCCGTCGCGGTGAACGCGGGCGGCGTGCGGCTCATCGGCACGCCGATGGAAGGCTTCGACAGCAAGCGCGTCGCAGTCGCCTTGCGCCCCGAAGACATGGAACGCTCGACGCCCGGTGCCGAGAACGCGTTCGACGCGCACGTCGAAGTCGTCGAGTACGGCGGCCGCGATTCGCTCATCATCGTCAATACCGCGTTCGGCAAGCTGTGGGCGCGCATCGCGGGCGAATGCAGCGAAGGCGAGCGCATCACGCTGCGCGTCGCGCCTTCGAAGACGCTCATCTACGGAGAAGAAAAATGATCGCGCTTCCCGCGCAGCGTGATCCGAAGGGCTGGCTCGTAGCGCCCGCGCTCATCTTCATCCTTGCGCTGTTCATCTATCCGTTCGCCTACGGGCTGATGCTGTCCTTCAATCCGATGAACGGCGGCGGCGTCTGGGCGAACTACGTCACGTTCTTCACCGACTCGTCGATGTGGCCGACGATCATCGTCACGCTGAAGCTCGCCGTACCCGCGACGCTCATCAACGTCGGCGTGTCAGTGCCGGTTGCGTTCGCGCTGCGTCGCACGTCGCCGTGGCAGAAGTTCGTCACGACGCTGCTCGTCGTGCCGGTGACGCTCGGCACGGTGCTGATCGCCGATGGCATGCTGACGTACTTCAGCCCGAACGGCTGGTTTCCGCAGGCGTTGCAGGCGCTGCATCTCTATGGCGATGAAGTGCGCCTCACGCACAACTACTGGGGCGTGCTGATTTCGCTGATCGTGTCGGGCTTTCCGTTCGCGTTTCTGCTGACGCTGTCGTACGTGACCGGCATCGACCCGACGCTCGCTCGCGCCGCCGCGACGCTCGGCGCGAGCCCCTGGCAACAGTTCCGACAGATCTATCTGCCGCTCCTGTTGCCCGGCCTCACGATGACCGCGTGCCTCTCGTTCGTGCAGGCGTTCTCGGTGTTTCCGTCGGCGGTGCTGCTCGGTGCGCCGGCCGGCCCGACGCGCGTGATCTCGATCGCCGCATCGGAAGCCGCGTTCGAAAGCTACGATTACGCGCTCGCATCGACCATCGCGATCGTGATGGGCTTCGTGCAGTTGCTCGTCGTGGGCGGCATGCTCGGCGCGCGCCGTTTCTTCTATACGGGTCCGGTGACGGGAGGCAAGGGATAATGACGACCGATAACCGCGCGGCGTCCGGCTGGCAGGCCGGCACGCTGACCGAATCCACGAACGGCACCGGCAAACAGATGAAACAGCAAGTGAGCCTGCGCGACAGGCTATGGAAGTTCTTCGTCTGGACGACGATGGGCTTCTTCCTCGTCAACGTGCTGCTGCTGATCGCGACCGTCGCCGTGAACTCGGTGGCGACGCGCTGGTTCGGCACGCTCCTGCCGCAGGGCTTCACGCTGCACTGGTACGCGCAGGCGTGGAGCGATTTCCAACTCTCGAGTGTGCTGCTCGTGACGCTCGAAGTGGTGGGCGCGGTGGTGCTGCTGTCCATCGTGCTCGGCGTGCCCGCAGCGTATGCGCTTGCCCGCGTGCAGTTTCCCGGCAAGCGTTTCGCGATGCTCGTGTTCCTGCTGCCGCTGATGGTGCCGCCCGTGACCTACGGCATCCCGATGGCGACGGTCATGTACAAGTTCCATCTCGCGGGCACGCTCACCGGCGTGATTCTCGCGAATCTGGTGCCTGCGCTGCCGTTCGTCATTCTCGTGATGACGCCCTTCATCGAGCAGATCGATCCGAATCTCGAATCGGCCGCGCGCATCTTCGGCGCGAACACGTTCCGATATTTTCGCTACGTGCTGCTGCCGCTGCTCGTACCGGGCATGCTGGCCGCCGGCTTGCTCGTGCTGGTGCGCACCATCGGCATGTTCGAGCTGACGTTCTTCACCGCCGGGCCGACGACCCAGACGCTCGTCGTCGCGCTGTACTACGCGGTGTTCTCCACGGGCGTGCGCGCGCCGCAATCCATCGACGCAATGGCGATGATCTACATGGCCATTACGATGATCTGGGTGCTGATCGCGCTGCAGTTCGTGAGCCCGACTCAGCTCGTGTCGCGCGTGAAGGAACAGAAGCAGTGACGTTTGCCCGCGCGCGGGTACTTTTCATATCGAAGTCGTGCCGTGACCAAATTTCGTGAAGTCGTATCGTTGAGCGCCGAGGCGCGCCTGACCATTTCGAGCGGGCCGCATCTCATCGAGATCGCGCCGGCGGCGGGCGGGCGCATCACGCGCTTCGCCACGCAAGGCTCGCGCGGTTTGCAGGACTGGCTCGTGCCGGTGACGGCCGAGATCTGGCCGTGCGACGCGTGGCCCAAGGGCGGCAGCTATCCGCTCGTGCCGTTTTCCAATCGCGTGCGCGATGCGCGGTTTCCGGCGCCGGACGGGGCCGAGGTGGAACTCGCGACGTTTCCCGGCATGGCGCACGCGCTGCATGGCTTCGGCCAGTTCGCCGCCTGGAACGTCGAGCTTCACGAGGCGGATTGCATCGTGCTGCGCTACGTGCACGGCGAAGGCGAGCATGGCTGGCCCTGGGCATTCGAGGCCGTGCAACTGATCGAGGCGAATGCGCAGGGCGCGCGCCTGTCGATGCGCGTCGCGAACCGCTCGGGCAGTCCGATGCCCGTCGGCCTCGGCTTTCATCCCTACTTCGGCGCGCAGGAAGCCGAACTTCATACGACGACGCACTGGCGTCACGAAGCGGAGATTGCGATCGAGCCCACGGTCGAGCCGCCCGTGCATCAGCATGTGCGGGAAGCGGAAGGTTACACGCGGTATCTGAGCGGCTGGGACGGCCGCGCCACGCTGCGTTACGCGGACGGCCGCACGCTCGAACTGCAAGCCGACGACGCCCTGAGCCACGTCGTCGTGCATTGTCCGGCCCAAGCGGGCTATCTGTGCGTCGAGCCGGTTTCGCACGTGAGCGACGGCTTCAACCTCGCCGCGCGAGGCCTGACCGGAACCGGCGTCGCCGTTATCGAGCCAGGTAGTGAAATACAGGCGTCGCTCGTGATGGCAGCCGGCGCGACCCCGGACCGGTGCGACGGCGGCGACGTCTGACGCGCGCCTCCACACAGGCGCGCTCGCGAATCGCGGCACAGCGCGACGCATTCGCCGGCAACCGACCTCCGACGACGAGACAAGCATCCCTGTTCATGGCGGCACCTCCAGATTCGTGTATCAGCGCGTGAGCGGCATGGAAAAGAACGACTCCACGAGATCGACGATGCGCCAGGTCGCGCAAGGCCGGCGGCAGTGGGCGTCGAAACCGGCTTCCTTGAGCGTCTGAACCGGATCGGCCGGCCACACGTTGCTCATCGCGACGAGGAGGCGTCCGGTGACGTCGGCGTCCATGCGCAGCGTGCGCAGAAAGACGTAGCCGGATTCGTTGTCGAGGCGCGTATCGAGAAGCAGCGCCTGCGGCTGCCAGCTATGCACCAACGCGCGCACGGATTTCAGATCCTGCGAATGGATGACCTGCAAGCCTTTGAGCCGAAGTTGCACGGCGAGGGAATCGCCGATCGACTTGTCCTGGTGGGCGATCAGCACACGGCGCGATGTGTCCGCGGTGCGGGCCCGCTTGATACGCCACAACGCGAATTCGCTTTCGTTGTCGGCTAGACGGCTTGACATCTCATCCTCCATTCTCGTATTGCGTTACGTGGTTGATTCGACTGCGATCAGTTTCGACTGAACTTACTGATCGCTGAACCCGGCACGGGAGGGGGATGCGGAGGATTTTGGGGGACTGCCGAATGTATCCCTGCGAAAGGGGGGTGGAAGTCGCACAGGGCGCGCGTAATATCGGAACCGTTCTCGGAGCGTCGCAATGGAAAATGGCTATTTCAAAACAGTGTTGCTAGTAGAGGACGAAGGGCTCACCAGGAGCGCCATGAAAAGCCTCATCCTGGCCAACGAGCCTTTGCTCGAAATCGACGAAGCCGACGGATTCGAGCAGGCGAAAGCCAAGCTTTCCGCCAATACCTACGACCTGATGTTTCTCGACTACCACTTGCGCGGCCACGCCACGGGCATGGACCTGCTCAACTGGATCCGCGAGGAAGAGCGCGAGATCCAGACGATCATGCTCTCCGCACAGGACGACCGCGACACGGTGCTCGAATGCATCAAGAACGGCGCGTGCGGGTTCATTTCGAAAGGCAGCGAGCAGGGCGCGGGCGTGTTTCGCGAGGCGCTGAAAACGATTCTCAACGGGCGCGTCTATCTGCCGAACACGGTGCTCGGCAAGGGCGGCCACAGCCCGAGGCCGGTTTCGCCGCACGCGGGCGTGACCGTCGAATCGCTCGATCTGCCGCCCCGCCTGACCGAGACGCTGCGCTATCTGTTGCAAGGACTGTCGAACAAGGCGATCGCGCGCAAGATGAACATCAGCGAGAACACAGCCAAGGAATATTCGAGCGATCTGCTCGCGCGTTTTCACGTCACGCGGCGAACGTTCCTGATCGTGGAGATGGCGCGGCGCGGGATCGAAATGCCGATGAGCAATACGTCGTCGGCATCCTGAGCGCTCGATTCACATTCTTTTTCCACGCGGGCGGCCCGGAAACGGCGCCCGCGTTGTTTCATCCGCGCTGACTTTTTCTTATCGGTCCGAGGAATACGCCCGGGGATGGTAAGGTATAGCCCGGACAAAATTGAGATAAGGTCGCAGGTGATTCGCAGGATGACGTTCATAAAAACGCAAGGCGCCGGCACGGCAATCACGGTGACAGCGGCGCTGCTTCTCGGCGCGTGCGCGCCGCTTCCGCAGCAGAACGACATCGACGCAGCCGCGGCGGCGTCGGCGGCATCGGCCGCGCAAGCGGCTCAGGCCCTCGCCAAACCGCCCGCTCCACCGGCGCCGCCGGGTGAACAGCGCATCATGGTGGGCACCGCGAACGGCTACCATCTGATGCTCAAGACGACGCCGCCGTCGCAAGTTTGCGACGACACCGCATTCGCGGATGGCGTGCGTTACGGCTATGCGCTGACCTGGAATCGCCTCGTCAGCGAGGACGTGCGCAACGGCGGCAAGGCGAAGCGCAAGTTCGACGCATCGACGGTGCATTCCCAGGACGATCAGTACAAGATCCAGTGGGATGGCAAGGAGCGCGTCAACGCGTGCGCATCGGACGGCTACCTGATCGGACGCGTCGTGGGGACGCATCTGGCCGGCATCGACATGCGCAACGGCAAGCCCTCCTGATCCCGAAAAACGGGACTCAATCGCACGTGTGCGTCGCGGCGGCGTAGCGGCTCACGGCTGCGACATCGCCGTAGATCGTGTAGCCCGTGCCGTTGGCGGATGCCTGCGCGATCACCAGCGCCACGGACTGGCTCGTCAGGCCGCCGCTCGGCACGGAAACGGCGAGTGTATCGCTGCTCGGCGAATATTCGCGCACGCGCGGCGCGATCGGCGTCCATTTTTCCTTAACGCACCGGATGAAATCGTAGGGCTTGTACTGCGATGTACCGGACCCGACGGGCACGGTCCGGAGCAGGGCGTCATCGGTCGCGACGCAGGCGCTCAGCGCGGACGCGCCGATTGCGGTAAGCAACAAAACGATAGTTTTTCTCATGATTCCGATGCCTTTTTCTGTAGTATCCGCTTAAGATATTGTCCCGGTGTTCATTCGACGCCAGAAAGCCTACCGGCTGTCGATCCTAACCGCTCTCCTGACAAACCGTAAAGCGCTGACGATCGGTCGTTCGTGCCGATCGCGCTGTCCGGAAATCCGCGCCAGATCTGAAAACAAGCTTTCGATCCGTAGTTTTCCCAATATTGGTCAAGTCGGGTCAACCGCCGCCGTTATATAGGCGTTTCATGCTTAGAAGCCTTTTGTATGGCGCGAGCGCGGGCGGCGGGAGCCGAAGTGGCGCTCTCCGACCGCGTGTGGTGCGCGGGTCCCCGATAACCGTGATGTACCGTCGCCATCGATCGCTTGCGGCCGATTGGCAGCGGGAGCCAGTTTGATAGAACGCATGTCTCGCACAAAGTTGCTCGCCCGGCTTCGCGCCATTTCCCCGATCGGACGTCCGTCCGGCGGCATTGATGTACAGCGGCTCGCCGCGCCTGTGCTGACGGTCGTGATCTGCGTGCTGCTGCTGGTGGTCTTCCAGCATCTTTCGCGCGCGGTCGATTACAAATCCGTCATCCATTCGCTGCGCATGATGACGCCGCAAGCCTGGATCGCCGCGCTGTTCGCGACCGCGCTCAGCTTCGCCGCGCTCGTGGGGCGCGATGCGGTCGGGTTGCGTCACATCGGCGTCGCGATGCCGCGTTCCTTGCTGTGGGTCGGCGCGACGGTCGGCTCGGCGCTCGGCAACGTGACCGGCTTCGGCGCGCTCACGGGCGGGGCCGTGCGCTGCCGCGTGTACGGCGCGGCCGAAGTCACGCCGGCGCAGGTCGGCCGTCTGACGATCTTCACGAGCGTCACGCTCGCGCTGTCCCTCGCGTTCATGGCCGCCGCCGGCATGCTGTTCGGCGCACGCACGCTCTCGGGCATGATGCACGTCTCGCCGGCCGTATTGCGTGTGACCGGCGCGGCGCTGCTCGCCATTTTCGCGGCGATGGTCATCGTCTGCGGCCGCGCGCCGCGCACGCTGCGTTCGCGCTGGAAGTGGCTCTCGTTCACCGTGCCGGCGCGCCGCGACTTCGTCGCGCAGGCCGCGCTCGCGGCCGTCGACGTGCTCGGCGCCGGACTCGCGCTCTGGGCGCTCCTGCCTAACCCGCAAGTCGGATTTGGCGAATTCATGACGGTTTTCTCGGCGGCAATGCTGCTCGGCATGATCGGCCATACGCCGGGCGGCGTCGGCGTGTTCGAGGCCGCGATGGTGTTCGCGCTCGGCAACAGCGCCCAGACGCCGGACGTGCTCGCCGCGCTGCTCGCGTATCGCGCGATCTACTTCGGCCTGCCGCTGATCCTTTCCGCCGGCGTGATGGCGGCGTTCGAAGGCCGCGCGCTCAAGGGCCGCTTCGGTCTGCTGAGCCCGCGTCACGTGTCGCAGCTCGCGCCGGTGTTCCTGTCGATCGTCACGTTCGCGGCGGGCTCGATGCTCGTCATCTCGGGTGCGACGCCCGCGTTCAAGATGCGCATCGCGCTGTTGCAAACGATCGTCCCGCTGTGGGTGCTGGAAAGCTCGCAACTGCTCGGCTCCGTGTTCGGCGTGCTGCTGCTCTTCGTCGCGCGTGGCCTGATGCGCCGGCTCGATGCCGCCTGGTGGCTCGCGCTCATCCTCGTCGTGACGAACCTCGCGCTGTCGTTCGCCAAGGGCCTCGCGTTCGTTGAAGCGGGCGTGCTGGCGTTCCTCGTCGTGCTGCTCATTCTGACGCGCGAGCGCTTCAACCGCCGTTCGTCGCTCTTTGCCGAGCGCTTCACCGCGACCTGGCTGATTTCGATCGGCGTCGTGATGGCGCTCGCCGTGTGGATCATGTTCTTCGCGTTCCGCGACGTGCCTTACAGCCGCGATCTCTGGTGGCAGTTCGCTTTCGACGAGCGCGCCCCGCGTGCCCTGCGCGCGACGCTCGCGGCGGCGGTGTTCGCGGCGGCTTTCGCGGTGTGGCAGCTGCTGCGCCCGGCGGCGGGCCGCTTCGTGAAACCCGCGCCGCAGGATCTCGCCGATGCGGCGCGCATTTTCCGCGCGCAGGAGCGCAGCGACGCCGGCCTCGCGATGATGGGCGACAAGAGCTTTCTCTTTTCCGAGTCGCGCGAAGCTTTCCTGATGTACGCGAAGCACGGCCGCACCTGGGCCGCGTTGCACGATCCGGTCGGCCCGCGCCGCGAGTGGGCGGAGCTGATCCGCAAGTTCGTCGAGCTCGCGCACGCGCACAACGGCCGCGCGGCGTTTTATCAGGTGCGCGCCGACGCGCTGCCGCTCTATCTTGACGCCGGCCTCACGCTGATGAAGCTCGGCGAGGAAGCGCACGTCGCGCTCTCCGAGTTCGATCTGAAGGGCTCGCACCGGTCGCATCTGCGTTATGCGTTGAAGCGCGGCGAACGCGACGGCTTCGATACGGAAGTCATCGGGCCGGAGCATATCGAGAAAAGCATGCCGATGCTGCGCGCGATCTCCGACGACTGGCTCGAAAGCCGCTCCGCGCGCGAGAAGAGCTTTTCGGTCGCGGCGTTCAACGAGGAATACCTCGCGGCGCAATCGGTGCTGCTCGTGCGCCAGCAGGGCGAGCCGGTCGCGTTCGTCACCTTCATGACGACCGACATGAACACCGAAGCGACCGTCGGCGTGATGCGCCATGTTTCTGCCGCGTCGCCTTACGCAATGGAATACCTCTTCACCAAGCTCGCGCTGCATCTGAAAGAAGCCGGGTTCAAGTCGCTGTCGCTGGGCATTGCGCCGCTGTCGGGCATGGAGCCGACGCCGCTGGCATCGCACTGGCATCGGCTCGCGGGGCTCGTGTGGCGTTTCGGCGGCCGTTTCTACAACTTCCGCGGACTGCGCGGATTCAAAAGCAAGTTCCAGCCGCGCTGGGAGCCGCGTTATCTGGCGGCGTCCGGTTCGGTCGGCGTATTTTTCACCCTGGCGGATCTTTCGCTCCTCGCGGGCGGCTGGCGTTCATGAAATTCCTTTGCAAGAAAGCGGCGGCGCTCGTAGCGGCCGCTGTCTATGGTGTGTCCGTGCTCGGTATGGCGCATGCCGCCGAATCGATTTCCGGCGGACGTTACGGCCAGGTGACGCTCACGAAGCCCGCGGGCGAGATGACCGGCTTCGTCGTGCTGTTCTCCGAGAAAAGCGGATGGGCGCCGGCCGATCAGCAAGCCGCCGATGCGCTCGCCGCCAGGGGCGCGATGGTCGTCGGCGTCGACACGCCCCGCTATGCCGCGCGACTCGCGGCCGACAAGACCGAGAAGTCCTGTCATAACCTCGTCGGCGATGCGGAGAACATGAGCCATCAGCTCGAACGCACCGCGCAGTCGAACCACTATTTCTCGCCGATTCTCGTCGGCACCGGGCAGGGCGCGACGATCGCGGAAAGCGCCTTGAAGCAGGCGCCCGACAACACCGTAAAGGGCGCGGTGTCGCTCGCGGCTGACCCGATGCTCGACGCGCGTTTCAATCCGTGCGCGCCGGATGCGACCATCATTCACGCGAACGGCTTGCCGGGCTTCTTCGAATACACGGCCGTGCTCGAAGCGGGCCGCACGAAAGCCGACGCGCTCGTCGCGATGACGGCGCCGCATCTGAAGAAGGCCGGCCCCGTGACCGACAGCGACGTCTCCGATCTCCCGCTGATCGAACTGCGCGCCGCGCAACCGACCGATCTGCTCGCGATCGTCATTTCCGGCGACGGCGGCTGGCGCGATCTCGACAAGACGATGGCGCTCGCGCTGCAGCGCGATGGCGTGTCGGTGATCGGCATCGACTCGCTGCGCTACTTCTGGAGCGAGAAGACCCCGCAGCAGACGGCCGACGACATCGCCCGCGTGATCCGCGCCTACAACGCGCGCTGGCATACGAGCCATGTGGCGCTCGTGGGCTATTCGTTCGGCGCGGACGTGATGCCGTTCGCGTACAACCGTCTGCCGGACGCGGTGCGCGCGCAGGTGTCGTACATCTCGCTGATGGGATTTTCGCCCGACGCGGATTTTCAGATCCGCGTCACCGGCTGGCTCGGCATGCGCGCGAGCGAGAAGGCGCTGAAGGTGCGGCCGGAATTCGACAAGCTGCCGCCGTCGATGGTGCAATGCATCTACGGCGAGAAAGAAGAGGACACGCTGTGTCCGCAGTTGACGAAAACGGGTATCGAAGTCGTGAAACTGCCGGGCGATCATCACTTCGGCGGTGACTACGATGCGCTCGCGCGGCGCATTCTCGCGGGCTGGCGCAAGCAGATCGCCGCGCGGCAGGGCTAGTCTGGCGGCGAGCCGTTCGATCGTGTGATCGAGCGGCTCGCGCGGGATTACATCCTCAGACTCACTTGAGCGGCCCGAGATAATCCCGCTTGCCGATCGGCGCGCCGAGATGGCGCAGAATGTCGTGCGTCGTGGCGACGTGGAAATAGAAGTTCGGCAGCCCGAAGCCGAACAGATAGTCGTCGCCCGAGAACGATGGTGAGAAGTCCGGAAACTTCAGCGTGATGGTGCGCGTTTCGCAGCCTGCAAACGACGCCTTGTCGATGCTCCTCAGGAACGCGATCGTCTTCTCGATGCGCGCCTGCAGCGTCTCGAAACTGTCTTCGTTGTCCTCGAAGCGCGGTGCTTCGACGCCGCCGAGACGCGCCGCCGAGAGCTTCGCCGTGTCGCTCGCGCGCTGAATCTGCGCGGCAAGCGGCAGCATGTCGGGCGCGAGCCGCGCGTTGAGCACGTCGGCGTGGGCGAGTCCTTTTTCATCGGCGAAGGCGGCGCCTTTCTTCAGCAGATCCGCGCACACTTCGAGTCCGCGAATAAAAACGGGAATCGATGCGCGATACATCGTGAGAGACATGAGTTTGCGCTCCTTGAGTTGTAGTTTCGACAGTAACAGGGGACACAAGCATAGCGCCCCGCACATTTGCCTGCTCGAATCGACTGGAACGATTCACGGCGCTCCATGCCGCGCTTCCCACGCGCGCAGTTCCGCCTCATAACGCTCCAGTTCCAGCTGATACAAATCGAAGACGCACGGGTTGCAGCCGCTCTGGCAGCAGTCTTCCGGCACGGGACGCTCGGGCGGCGTCGGGCGCGGATCGTCGGGGTGGCTGCGCGGATCATTCATCGCGTTATTGTGCATCGGCGACGCCTGACGGACGCGAGAGGCTAGAATTTGGCGGCGTAGCGCGCCGCGCGCAATGCGATACTGCGCCCGGCATCACGTCGATCGGACCGAGGAACTCACGCGATGAATCAGATCGTCAGCCTTGCGATCTCCGGCGCGCTTGCGAGCGCGTTGCTGGCCGGCTGCGTCGTGCCGCCGGAAACGTCGGGCGGGCCCGGCTCGACGAATCCGGGCGCGCAAACGGCCTGGAGCGCCGAAATCCGCCGCACGCAGGACGGCATTCCTCATATTCGCGCAGCCGATTGGGGCAGCCTCGGCTTCGGTTTCGGCTATGCGCAGGCGCAGGACAACCTGTGTACGCTCGCCGACGGCTTCATCACCTATCGCGGCGAGCGCTCGGCCTTTTTCGGCCCGGATGCGCGTCCGCCGTCCGCCGCGACCTTCGGCCAGCCGCGCAACATCGACGCCGATTTCTTTATTCGTCTGGTCGGCGATCAGGCGAGCGTCGAGCGTTATCGCGCGGCGCAGCCCGCCGAACTGCGCAATCTGATCGACGGCTTCGCGAACGGCTACAACCGCTATCTCGCCGATCTGAACGCAGGCAATTTCCCGAACGCGCATGCGGCATGCCGGGGCAAGCCGTGGGTCGACAAAATCAGCGCCGACGACGTCTACCTGCGCCTGATCGCGGCCAATCTCGCGGGCGGCTCGGCACGCTTCGCGACGCCGATCGCCATCGCGCATCCGCCCAGGCCCGCCGCCACGGCGCCGCGCAGCGAGGGCGCGTCGCCCGAGGCGTCGGACGCGTCGCGAACCGCGCTTGAATCATTGCGCTTTCCGATCGGCGGTAATGCTGGCATCGGCAGCAATGCGCTCGCGTTCGGCGCGCCGATCACGCGCGACAAACGCAGCATCCTGTTCGGCAATCCCCACTGGTTCTGGCGCGGCCCGGACCGCTTCTATCAGGCGCAACTGACGATTCCCGGCCAGGTGAACGTCGCGGGCGTGTCGTTTCTCGGCGTGCCGCTGATCGTGCTCGGCTTCAACGAAAACATTGCGTGGACGCACACGGTATCGAGCGCGCGGCGCTTCGGCATCTTCCAGTTGACGCTCGATCCCGCCGATCCGACGCGCTATCTCGTCGATGGCCAGAGCGAAGCGATGACGCCCGTGCCGCTCACCGTCCGCTCGCGCCGCGCCGACGGCGCCTACGAATCCGTGTCGCGCACGCTGTACAGGACGCGCTTCGGGCCGGTCGTCGATCTGTCCCCGATGGCGCAGGGGCTCGGCTGGAGCGCGCAACGCGCGTATGCGCTCGCCGACGTGAACATCGACAACACGCGCGCGTTCCAGAACTTCTTTGCGTGGAATCAGGCGCGCTCGCTCGTCGACTTCATGGCGATCCAGAAGCGCTACGCCGCGATGCCGTGGGCGAACACTTTCGCGATCGGGCGCGGCGACGAGCGCGTGTGGTTCGCCGACATCGGCCCGATCCCGAATGTGCCGGACGCGCTCGCGGAGTCGTGCACGACGCCGGCCGGCCGCGCGTTCGACGGCCGCGTGCCGGGCGTGCCGTTCCTCGACGGTTCGAAGAGCGCGTGCGCGTGGCAGGCCGATTCGACGAGCGCGCAACCGGGTGCGCTGCCCGTCGGACAACTGCCGAACACCGTGCGCGGCGACTACGTCGGCAACTTCAACGACAGCTACTGGCTCACCAATGCGAACGCGCCGATGGCCGGCTATCCGCGCATCGCGGGCGCGACGGGCGTCGAGCAGTCGTTGCGCACGCGTTACGGTCATCTGCTCGCCGCGCGCCTGCAGCGCGAGCGCGGCGGGGTGACGCGCGAGGCGCTCGAATCGGCCGTGCTGGAGACGAACTCGATGTCCGAGCGCCTGTTCCGCAAGCCGCTGCTCGATGCGGTCTGCACGGTCAACGACGCGGTCGGCCCGCTGCACGAGGCCTGCGAGGTCTTGCGCAACTGGAACGGCACGGCGGATATCGATGCGCGCGGCGCGAATCTGTGGGACGAGTTCTGGCTCCGCGCGACGCGCATCGCGCCGGAGCGACTGTACGAATCGGGCTTCGATCCGAACAAGCCGCTTGCGACGCCCGGTGGCTTCAACGTCGACAATCCCGCGGTGCTTCAGGACCTGCGCCAGGCGCTCGGCGGCGCGGCGCTCGCGCTCAAGCTGAACGGCTTCGCGCTCGATTCACGGCGCGGCGACATTCTCTACACGACGCGCAACGGCGCGCGCGTGCCGCTCTACGGCGGCTGCGACGAGCAGGGCTATTTCACGATCGTCTGCGCGCGGCGTCCGCTCGACGCGAAGGGCTATCCGATGGATGTCAGCGGCCAGGGCGACAGCTACGTGCAGGTCGTCACTTTCGGCGAGAACGGCGTGGAAGCGGACACGATGCTCTCGCATGCCGAATCCGACGATCCGGCCTCGCCGCACTCCGGCGACGCGACGCGCGCGTTCGCGGCGAAACGCTGGTCGCGCTTCCCGTTTACCGAGCAGGCGATCGATTCCGACCCGGCCGTGACGCGCGTCGTCGTCTCGGGCACGCGCGAGGGCGGAGCCAGCTCGCCGGGGCGATAAAAAAATCACGCAAAAGGTGCATGCACGACGCGCTACCGCTCCAGCCGAGGGCAAATCCCGTCTATGATTGAAGTTTGCCTCGAATGGAAACACGGTCATGACTATCGGCGACAGCACGCAACACGACGAAGCAGTACGGCTCGATTCGGTCGCGTTGCGGGATTTCGTGGATCGCAAATGGAACGACGAGATCGTGCCCGCGCTGACCGACTACATCGCCGTGCCCGCTAAGAGCCCGATGTTCGACCGCGACTGGGCGCGCCACGGCTTCATCGAGCGCGTGGTCACGGATGCCGTCGACTGGATCAAGACGCAGCCGGTGAAAGGTCTCAAGGTCGAAATCGTGCGCCTGCCCGAACGCACGCCGGTGATTTTCTTCGAAGCACCGGCCACGCGCAGCGGCAGCAGCGAGACGGTCGTGCTTTACGGCCATCTGGACAAGCAACCGGAGTTCGAAGGCTGGCGCAGCGACCTCGGCCCATGGACGCCGAAGCTCGAAGACGACAAGCTCTACGGCCGCGGCGGCGCCGACGACGGCTACGCCACCTACGCCAGCATCACCGCGCTCGCGGCGCTCGATGCGCAGGGCGTCGAGCGGCCGCGCTGCGTGGGCATCATCGAGACGTGCGAGGAATCGGGCAGCTACGATCTTCTGCCTTACGTCGACGCGTTGCGCGACCGGCTCGGCGACGTCGGCCTCGTGATCTGTCTCGACTCCGGCGCGGGCAACTACGATCAGCTCTGGCTCACGACCTCGCTGCGCGGTCTCGTCGCGGGCGATCTCGAAGTGCAGGTGCTGGAAGAGGGCATCCACTCGGGCGGCTATGGCGGCATCGCGCCGTCGACGTTCCGCATCATGCGGCAACTGTTCGAGCGCCTCGAAGACGCGGGCACCGGCAATCTGCTGCCGGAGAACTTTCACTGCCCGATCCCGATGCTGCGCCGGCGCGAAGCCGAAATGACCGCGCGCATTCTCGGTGACGATGTGTGGAAGAAGCTGCCTTGGAGCTGCGGCGCGGATGGCGGCAGCGTCCTGCCGACGACCACCGATCCGCGCGAAGCGCTGCTCAATTCCACCTGGCGTCCGTCGCTTACGGTAACGGGCGCGTCGGGCCTGCCGCCGCTCGCGGATGCGGGCAATGTGCTCGCGCCGCGCACGGCGTTCAAGCTGTCGCTGCGTTTGCCGCCGCTCGTCGACGCGGCCAAGGCGGTCGTGCAGCTCCAGCGGCTGCTCGAAAGGGATCCGCCCTATAACGCAAAAGTCACGTTCAAGCCGGAAGAGGGTGCCGCGACGGGCTGGAATGCGCCCGACCTCGCGCCGTGGCTGCGTTCGTCGCTGAACGAGGCTTCGAAACGTCACTTTGGTGCGGATGTCGCGTATATCGGGCAGGGCGGCACGATTCCGCTCATGAACACGCTCAAGGAAGGGTTTCCCCGTTCGCAATTCATGGTGTGCGGCGTGCTCGGCCCGAAATCGAACGCGCACGGCCCGAACGAATTCCTGCACGTTCCGTATGCGAAGAAGCTGACGGCGTCGGTCGCGGAGGTGATCGCGGCAGCGCCGTAAGTGTCGGTCGGATCGGTTCGATGGTCTGGAAAGCCCGGCGCGTCCGGGCTTTTTTTCGCCCGTTTTCAGCGATTTCGTAAAAACAAACTGGTAAGGCCAGTTGATCGTCTGTAAAGTGATAGGCCCGCGCGCGCCTCAAAAATCGGGCGCGCGATCATCAACTACGGAGACGAGTGCCGCAATGAATGCATCCCCCACGTCCAGCCCTTCCGCCACTGAACAGCGCATCGCCGCCGACACGCTGCACGCCTACGTCCGCGCGATCTGGGAATCCGCCGGCAGCGCGCCGCGCGAAGCGGAACTGGTTGCGGATCATCTCGTGATGTCGAATTTGTCGGGTCACGATTCGCACGGCGTCGGGATGATCCCGCGTTACGTCGCGTCGCTCGGCGAGGGCCAGTTGAAACTCAACACGCACGCCGACATCGTGCGCGACGCGGGCGCGGTTCTCACCATCGACGGCCGCAAGGGCTTCGGGCAGGTGGTCGCTTACGAAGCGATGGAGCATGGCATCGAGCGCGCGAAGAAGCTCGGCGTGTGCGCGGTGGGCTTGCGCAATGCGCATCACATCGGGCGCATCGGCCATTGGGCGGAGCAGTGCGCGAAGGCGGGTCTCGTGTCGTTCCATTTCGTCAATGTCGCAGGCGATCCGCTCGTCGCGCCTTTCGGCGGCATCGACCGGCGCTTCGGCACGAATCCGTTTTGCGCTGCCTATCCGCGTGACGGCAAGAGCCCGCTCGTGCTCGACTTCGCGACGGCGGGCATCGCGTACGGCAAGACGCGGGTCGCGTACAACAAGGGCGTGAAGGTCGCGCCAGGCATGCTGCTCGATCACGAAGGCAAGCCGACCATCGAGCCGAAGGTGATGCACGAAGAGCCGTTCGGCTCGCTCACGGCGTTCGGTCTGCACAAGGGTTCGGGCCTTGCCGCGCTGTGCGAGATTTTCGGCGGGGCGCTCTCGGGCGGCTACACCACGCATGAGGACACGCTGGAGAAGTCGAGCGCGATCATCAATTGCATGACCTCGGTGATCGTCGATCCGAACGCCTTCGATGCGCCCGCCGCACAGGCCGAAGCCGAGGCGTTCCTCGAATGGATGAAGGCTTCGCCGCGCGCCGAGGGCATCGACGCGATTTATGCGCCGGGTGAGCCGGAAGAGGCGCGTCGCGCGGACCGTAAGGCCAACGGCATCGCGATCGATCCGACGACATGGAAGCAGATTCGAGATTCGGCGACGAAATCGGGCATGCCCGAAGCGCAAATCGAGAAGTTTGCGAATGCGTTGAGGTGATCCCTGAAGTCGCGTGCGCGCGGCAAATTGGTCAAACCAGTTTGCCGCGCCATGCGCGATCAGACGACCATATCCTTTTCGATCCATTCGATCACGGACGTGCGCTTCGGCTGCCAGCCGAGAATCTCGCGCGTACGCATGCTGCGCACGCGGCTGTTCGAGCCGAGACCGTACGAAGCCATTTCATAGCCCCATTCCTTGATCGCTTCGTCGAGCGGCCAGTCTTCCGGACCACGCAGTTCGAGCGCCCGCGCCATCGCCGTGGTCATGTCGCGAAACTGCGCCTCGCCGCTCTCGACGAAGTAGAACGTGCCCGCCGGCGATTTTTCGAGCGCGAGGCGGTAGATAGCGACGACATCGTCGATATGCACGTTCGACCAGATGTTCAAACCGCGTCCCACGTGGCGCACGATGCCGCTCTTTCTCGCCTGCCGCTCCAGCCGGGGCAACTGCACGCTCGTTGCATTCGGCACCGCACCGTGGCCGTAGATCAGTGTGTTGCAGAGGACCGCCGAACGCACGCCGCGTCTGGCTGCGTCGAGCACGAGCGTGTCGATCGCCACGCGCGGCGCCTTGTCGGGCGTCGGCTCGGGCAGGTCGTCTTCGGTGTAGATGTTGTCCGAGGCCTCGCCGCCCGATGCATCGCCGACGATGCTCGACCCGCTCGTATGCAGGAACGGCTTGTTCGTGCCTTCGAGCGCGCCGATCAGGGCCTCGACCGCGCCGCGATGATCGCTGCTCGCCGCGTTGATGACTGCATCCGCGGCGCGCGCTTCAGCGGCCAGCAGGTCGGTATCATCCAGACTGCCGATCACCGGTTCGATGTTCAGGCGCTTCAGGTCATCGGCCTGTTCCGCACGCCGGATGAGTCCGCGCACGCGATGACCGTCCTGCGCGAGTCCCGCCGCGATCGAACCGCCGATAAAGCCGCCCGCGCCAGTGATAAAGATGTTCATGTTCGTGCTCCGTTGAGTGTTCAAGCTGCGATGAGCACAGTATGAGGCGCTTCGACTTTCGCAAAAACGGTGATAGTCTCAAATGAACCTTGACTCAGAGTCAATAATCCTACGCTCACCAACCCGAACCGACGATGCCACCGATCGAAACCATCAACGCTCCCGGCCTGCCGATTCCCGCAGGACACTACAGCCACGCGACACGCGCCGGCAATCTCGTCTGCGTGTCCGGCCAGTTGCCGATCCGCCCGGACGGCACGCATACAGGTGACCTGCCGTTCGAAGAGCAGGCCGAACAGACGCTTTCCAACCTGCGCGCCGTGCTCGAAGCGGCGGGCGCAACGCTGACGGACTGCATCGAAGTGACCGTGTATCTCGTCGGCGTCGAACATTGGAAGGCGTTCAACGAGATTTACGCGCGCCACTTCGGCCAGTGGAAACCGGCGCGCGCCGTCGTGCCGGTCGGCGCGCTGCACTACGGCTATTTGCTGGAGATCTCGGCGCGCGCCTGGATCGAGCGCGGCTAGCCGTTACGCGAGGTCGAGCGGCTTCGTCAGATCGCCGAGCGGCGCCAGGCCGTTATCGGCGAATGCCCGATCCCGCCTGGCCACGCCGTCGAGCGGCGCCAGATCGTGCACGCGCGAGATGAAGCGCAGGATCGAGTTCGTGTCGTACACGGTGTGATCGACGTAGCCCTTCTTCGCGAGCGGCGAGATCACGAGCGCCGGAATGCGCGAGCCCGGACCCCAGCGATCGCCCTTCGGCGGCGAGACGTGATCCCACCAGCCGCCGTTCTCGTCGACCGTGACGATCACCACCGTGTTTTCCCATTGCGGCCCGCGCTGAATGTGCTCGATCACGTTCGAGATATGCCGGTCACCCGAAGCGACGTCCGCATAGCCCGCGTGCATGTTGAGATTGCCCTGCGGTTTGTAAAACGTGACGGGCGGCAGGCGTCCCGCGTCGATGTCGGCGAGCAGCCTGTTCGACGATGGATCGTCGCCCAGACCCGCATCGCGCAGATGCTGGACGCGCGCCGTGGTGCCCGGTGCGAAATTCGCGAAGTAATTGAACGGTTGATGGTGATACTGGAAATCCGGCACTACACCGGTGTCGCGATGATCCAGCGCGTACTGCCACGCGCCGCTGTACCACGCCCAGTCGATGTTCTTGTCGGACAACCGGTCGCCGATGGTCGCGTAAGTCTGGGGCGGCAGCACGAGCATGTTCGACCGGTCCGCGTAACGTGGATCGCCGCCTTGCGGAGGCGGCACGTTGCTCGGCTGGTAAGGCGGGAACATGGTGTTGACCGCGTAGCCGTCGGCGGTGAGGGCGCCGTCGCGCACGAACTTCGGCGGGCCTTCGAGCGCGGATTGTGGTGAATCGGGCGAGAGTTTGAGGCGCGGGCCCTTGGGATCGTCGCCTTCGACGATCGCGAGCAATTTCTCCATCGGGCTGCCCTTCACGTCCGGATAGAACGGCGCCTGCGCGGAGATCAGGAAGATGTGGTTCAGCCACGATCCGCCGAACGCCGACATGAAGAAGTTGTCACAGAGCGTGTATTGCTGCGCGAGTCCCCATAGCTTCAGGGTGTCCGGCGAGTTCTGGTAATGACCCATCACGAGGCCGCCCGAATCGCCCCACGCAGCGAACTGGTTGTTGCGGCCGGCGTTGATCTGCATCTGGTTTTGATAGAACCGGTGCACGAGATCCCGCGTGATGACGGAATTGGGGAGCGGCGCGCCGTGCGCGTCCATGATCTGAAAAGGCGCGTTGCGCAGATCGGCAATCTGCTGCTCGGTAATCGCATAGCGCTTGCCGCCGACCTCCTGCGCCTGCGGCACGAGGCCGCCCCAGATTTTCGGCAGCGTGGGCATGGGCGTGACGCCATCGCGGTCGAGTTGCGTGTAATGCGACGCGGGCACGGCCGAGAGCGGATATTGCACGCCCGGATAGTTGCCGTAGAGGTTGGTGAAGCTGCGGTTCTCCGCGTAAATCACGACGATGTGCTGCACTTTTGCCGCGAGCGCGCGGTCGAGCGCGACGTCTGCCGCGGTTTTCGGGGTGGAGGGCTTGTTTTCGAACAGATTGCACCCGCCGAGCGACAGCCCTGCGAGACCCACTCCAGCCGCAAGCAGCCGGCGCCGCGCGGGGTCCGCCGGCGCGTCGCCGGCTGGCGTGTCGTTGCTGGAGGGAAGCTCGTGCTGCGGATGATCGTTCTCATTCATCGCCTGACTCCTCGTGAACATGCGGCACACGCCCGATGACGCGCGCCTGCATTATCGACACCGAAAGATGACGCGCCCATTACCCGGCGCCCCGACTTGGCCGCCTCGCTGCTCGCGGCTCAACTGAGTGGGGATGATGCCGTATCGCCTCGCAGTGCGAAACCCGGCCGAACGGCATAGGACAAAAACAGGAAGGTCGTGCGAATTGGCCTATATCTTTTGGCCGACTGGAAAGCGCGAACGAGCGTGACTAACATCAACTGAACACGAGCCTTGCGCCGACGAGAACGAGCGTCGCGGCGAGCACGTGGCGCAGCAGCGCCTCCGGTGCCCTGGAGGACAGCATGCTGCCGATGGCAATGCCCGGAATCGAGCCCACGAGGAGCGAAGCGAGCAGGGCCCAGTCGACCGAGCCGAGCATCCAGTGGCCGGCGCCGGCAATCAGCGTGAGCGGCACCGCATGGGCCACGTCGGAGCCCACGATGCGCACCGTCGCGAGGCGCGGATACAGCAGGAGCAGCACCGTCACGCCGATTGCGCCCGCGCCCACGGACGTGATCGAAACCAGCACGCCGAGAATCGCACCGGTGAGCACCGTCCAGGCCGCGGTGCGAACGGGGTGTTCGGGTCGGCCATGTCCCTTCTTGTACGCGAGGCGCGCGAGTTGCGGCCGGAAGATCAGCGAAATGGCGGTGATGAGGAGCGCCGTGCCGAGTATCAGCTGGATGAGCCGCGCGGTGCCAGGCGATGCGATGCCGTGCGAATGCAGGAAATACAGTGTGACGGCCGCCGCCGGCACGCTGCCCGCCGCGAGACGGCCGGTGATGCGCCAGTCGACCGAACCCTTGATGCCGTGCACGAGCGTGCCGGCGGTCTTGGTCGCGGCGGCATAGAGCAGGTCCGTGCCGACGGCGGTCGCCGGGTGTATGCCGAACAGCAGGACGAGCAGCGGCGTCATCAGGGAGCCGCCGCCCACGCCTGTCAGGCCGACCAGAAAGCCCACCGCGAGCCCTGAGGCAGAATAAAGTAAGTCGATATGCGGAAATGACATTGCGCGCGGAGAACCCGTCAGGCTTGGTTGGGTCGAAAAACCGTCGATGATAGCGGGTAAGCGCCTCACTTGCTGCACGGAAGTCATGCCCGACCGGGCGCTTCCGGCATGCCGGGAGGTTCGAGCGCGTTCCAGAGCGGCTCACGAAATCCCTTCAGATTACTTTCAGGAAGGTGCAATGAATACACAGGAACAGTCGCAACAACAGCAACAACAAGCGCAGGACTCGCAACCGAGACTCGCGGATGAAGCATTCATCCCGACCGAACATGCCAATATGCCGAGCGAACGTCAGTTCGTCCTGAAGTCCGGCAACACTTTCGCCGTCTACGACGCGAACGGCGACATTCGTGGTGGCGACGACGGCCTCTTCGTCAACGACACGCGGGTGCTCTCGGAACTCGTGCTGACCTTCGGCGGGCGCGCGCCGTCGTTGCTCTCTGGCAGCGTATCGAGCGACAACGCCGTCTTCACGGCGCATCTGACCAACCGCCCCCTGCCGCCGATCGGCGGGGCCCGTACGCCCGAAGGCGTGATCCACGTCGAACGAAAGCGCGTGCTGTCGGGGCACGTGCTGCACGAGAGCATTGTCCTGACGAACTACGGCACGGAGCCGTCCACCGTACCGCTTTCGATCTCCTTCAAGGCGGATTTTCTCGACATGTTCGAGGTGCGCGGCGCGAAACGCGGCAAACGCGGCGCCTTGCGGCCGCCGGTGGTCGAGAATGGAGAAGTCGTGTTGCGTTATGTCGGTCTGGACGAAGTGGAGCGTACGGCGCGCATCCAGTTCACGCCCGCGCCCGACGTGCTGTCGCCTACGCGCGCCGACTACGCGTTGCATATCCAGTCGGAAACGGCGATCTCCGTGTATCTGTCGGTGACGGCGGTCACGCACGCGCTTTCCGACGCCAGTGAGGAAAGCAAGCGCAACGCCGCCGAAGCGGCCGAATGCGCGCCCGAATCGGGGCGTCCGGCAATCCGCGAGGCGCTCGTCGAGGCGCATCGCCGCATGCGCGACAGACGGCGGGCGAGCGCGCGCGTGCGTTCGAGCAATCCGCTTTTCAGCGAATGGATCGACCGTTCGCTCGCCGATCTCGGCCTGCTCACCACCGATCTCGAAACCGGCCCGTATCCCTACGCGGGCATTCCGTGGTTCTCGACGGCATTCGGCCGCGACGCGATCATTACCTCGCTGCAAATGCTCTGGCTGCATCCGACGCTCGCGCGCGGTGTGCTGCGCTTTCTCGCCGCTCATCAGGCGCGCGAGGACTCGGCGTTCCGTGATGCCGAAATCGGCAAGATCATGCACGAGACGCGCAAGAGCGAGATGGCCGCCACGGGCGAGGTGCCGTTCGCGCTGTATTACGGCGGCGTGGACAGCACGCCGCTCTTCATCGTGCTGGCGGGCGCCTATGCCGAGCGCACCGGCGACAGCGCGCTGATCGACGAGATCTGGCCGGCGCTGCAACTCGCGGCGCAATGGGTCGCGCGCCATTGCGACAAGAATCCGCACGGGCTGCTCGACTATCAGCGCGCATCGGAGCACGGTCTCGCGAATCAGGGCTGGAAGGACAGCCAGGATTCCGTGTTTCACGCGGACGGGAAATTTCCGGTCGGACCCATCTCGCTCGTCGAAGTGCAGGGCTACGCGTCGACGGCATTCTCCACGATGGCACGCCTTGCCCGCGAGCGCGGCGAAGAGGAAAGTGCGCCCGAATACGAGCGCCGTGCGCGTCACATTCGCGAGCGTGTCGAGGAGATGTACTGGATGCCGGAGATGGACTTCTACGGCATCGCGCTGGACGGCAAGGGCGAACTGTGCCGCGTGCTGTCGTCGAATGCGGGGCATCTGCTCGCGTTCGATCTCGTCGAACGCAGTCGCGGCGAGGCCGTCGCGCGTCAGCTCGAATCCACGCTCTTTCACACCGGCTGGGGCGTGCGCACGCTGGCGGCCGGGCAGCCGCGCTTCAATCCGATGTCGTATCACAACGGCTCGGTATGGCCGCACGACACCGCATTGTGTGCGCGCGGTCTCGCGCGTTACGGCGATCGCGGCGCGGCCGTGGGCCTGCTGCAGTCGTTATTCGAAGCCGCTGTAACCTTCGACATGCGTCTGCCGGAGCTGTTCTGCGGCTTCACGCGTCAGCGCGGCGAGCGGCCGATCGCTTATCCGGTCGCGTGTCTGCCTCAGGCGTGGGCGGCGGGCGCGCCGTTCATGGTTCTGGAAGCGTGTCTGGGCGTGACCGTCGATGCCGTCAACAATGAAGTACGCATCGACCGGCCGGCGTTGCCCGAGGGCATCGACTGGCTGGAAATCGGCGATCTGCGCCTCGGCGACAAGACGGCGACAATCACCTTCCGGCGCGTCGGCGGGCAGGTGATTCCGTCGGTGGAAGGGGATGTGCGGGTCGTGGCAGTGCTTTGATGCGTGAAGCGCACAGCGCCGTGGTGGCGCTGTGCGGGTGATGCGCGCTTAAACCGCGACGCTGCCGACGTAGTTTTCGGCGAGCGCGGTCGCGGCCGCGCGCGACGTCGTCACGTGTTCCAGTTCCGCCACCTGGAGACGCTGCTCGAAGGGCGACGTGTCGTCGAGCTTGTGCAGCATGCGCGTCATCCACCACGAGAAGTGCTCGGCGCGCCAGACGCGCTTGAGCGCCGTCTCCGTGTAGCGCGTGAGCTTCTCGGTGCCGCCTTCCTTGTAGAAGTCGTCGAGCGCGGCGTTCAGCACGCGCACGTCCGAGACGGCGAGGTTCAGGCCCTTTGCGCCGGTCGGCGGCACGATGTGCGCGGCGTCGCCCGCGAGGAACAGCTTGCCCGACTGCATCGGCGTGGACACGAAGCTCCGCATCCCGACGATGTTCTTCTGGAAGATCTTGCCTTCGGTGATCTGCCAGCCGTCGGCGCTATCGACGCGGGCGTGCAGTTCGGCCCAGATGCGGTCGTCGGACCAGGCATCGACCGTGTCCTTCGGATCGCACTGGAAGTACATGCGCTGCACGCCCGGCGAGCGCGTGCTGATGAGCGCGAAGCCGCGGTCGTGACGCGCGTAGATGAGTTCGTCGGAAGAGGGCGGCGCTTCGACCAGAATACCGAACCAGCCGAACGGATAGATGCGCTGATAGTCCTGCCGCACCGCTTCGGGAATCGACTGGCGCGCGACGCCCTGCGAGCCGTCGCAGCCGATGATGAAGTCGCATTCCAGTTCTTCGTCGCGGCCTTCGTGCTGATACTTGATGCGCGGCTTGCGATCGCTGCCGTCCTGAAAGTCGTGCAGCGACACGTTCGATACGTTGAATTTCAACGCGCCGTTCGCCGCCAGCCGTGCCGCGACCAGATCCTTGATGACCTCGTGTTGCGCATAGACCGTGATCGAATGCCCGGTCAGCTCCGTCAGCGCGATGCGGCGGCGCTGGCCTTCGAACGCGAGCTCGAACCCGTGGTGCAGCGCGCCTTCGGCCTGCATGCGCGCGCCGAGACCGGCCTGATTGAGCGTGTCCATCGTGCCTTGTTCGAGCACGCCGGCGCGAATCGTCGATTCGATATCGTTCTGGCTGCGCGCTTCGAGCACGACGGATTCGATGCCGCGCAGATGCAGCAGATGAGAGAGAAGAAGCCCGGCGGGGCCCGCGCCGATGATGCCGACCTGTGTACGCATGATTGTCTCCGTGAGGCAGTGGTGATGTTGTGCGTACAGTGTCGGCAGAGCGGCCTTATGCCGCAACGCGATACGGAGGATAAGGTCTATCTAATTTCGAGATAAAGGGTCGAAAATGGGCTGAAAACGTGGGATTTACGGGTAAGTACCTACGACGCGCGGGCGGCCCTCAGGCCGTCCGCGCGTCGGGAGGCCTTATTCGGCCGACTCTTCCTTCAACTGATTGCGGCGGTATTCGCCTTGTCGCGTGAGCATCCAGCCCGGATATTCCGAGGGCAACTGGCTGACTTCGTCGAGTGCGGCCAGTTCGTCCTCGTTGAGCCGGACTTTCGTGGCTGCGATGTTGTCGTCGAGCTGCTCGATGCGTTTCGCGCCGATGATCACGCTCGAAACCACCTTCTGATGCAGCAGCCAGGCGAGCGCGATCTGCGCGACCGACACGCCCTTGGTCTCGGCCATGCGCCGCATCACGTCAACGCAGTCATACGCGCGCTCGACATTGACCGGCGGGAAATCGAACTTGGTGCGCCGGCTCCCTTCTTCCTTCGCGCCTTCACGCGTGAACTTGCCCGACAGCAAGCCACCCGCGAGCGGACTCCAGACCATCAGCCCGACACTTTCGCTTTGCAGGAGCGGCACGATCTCGCGTTCGAGATCGCGCCCCGCGATCGTGTAATACGCTTGCAGCGACTCGAAGCGCGCGAGTCCCAGCCGCTCGGAAATGCCGAGCGCCTTCATGATTTGCCACGCGGCCCAGTTCGATACGCCGATATAGCGCACATGGCCGTGCTGCACGAGGTTGTCGAACGCGCGCAGCGTTTCCTCGATCGGCGTCGCCGGGTCGAAGCCGTGAATCTGGTACAGATCGACGTGATCCAGTTGCAGGCGCTTCAGGCTGGCCTTCACGCCATCGATGATGTGATAGCGCGATGCGCCGCGCGAATTCGCGCCTTTGGTGCCCGTCTCGCCAAGGATCTTCGTCGCGACGACCACGTTTTCGCGCGGCACCTTCAGGTTTTTCAGCGCCTGACCGGTGATGATTTCCGACTGGCCGTCGGCATAGACGTCGGCGGTGTCGATGAAATTGATGCCCGCATCGAGTGAGCGGCCGATCAACTTGTCCGCGTCCGTCTGCTGCAACTGGCCGATGTTGTCCCAGATTCCGCCCGTTCCGCCGCCGAAGGTCATTGTGCCCAGGCACAGTTCGGAGACGAAAAGACCGGTATTGCCGAATTTCCTGTAACGCATGATTGCTCCCGATTGACTGGAAAGGCGCGGCATCGCTCGACCCATGCACGCGATCCGCGCCGGCAATGCAGTATCGTCCCGCCGCGCGGCCGGTTCATAGCCTGATCCTGTTCAATCCTTGCCTGTTTCTGCAAACGCTGGGGCTCGTCACGAGCAATCCCGCGCCCGCGCGAGTAAGCTGAACGAACTCCCTTCCACATCGAAAATCGTCCTTTAATCATGGCTCTGAACGACACGCCCGGCCTCGGTGGAAAAGATGGTCACGACCAGCCAAAGGAGATGCATCACGACGGCGCGCCCGATCCCGCGCTGGATCAGGCGCGGCTGGATCTCGTCGCGCTGCTCGACCGTTTCACCGCCGGCTGCGAGGGCTCGGTCGAAACGCCGGTGCCGGGACTGGCCCTGCATCGCATCATGAATCCGGGCGGGCCGAAGCACGGCATCCAGACGCCGGCGCTCGCGCTGATTGCGCAGGGCAGCAAGCGTCTCATGGTCGGCGACGAAGTCTATATCTACGATCCGATGCACTATCTGGTGTCGTCAGTGGATCTGCCGGTGTGCGGACAGGTGTCGGTGGCGAGCGAGTCGGAGCCGTATCTCGGCATGCGGCTCGAACTCGACGTCGAGGAAATCACATCGCTGATTCAGGACGAGAACCTCCCGCCGGCGACGCAGGCCGACGCCTCGCGCGGCCTCTACGTGAACCGCCTCGGCAATTCGATGCTCGACGCCGTGCTGCGGCTGTTGCGCCTCGTCGACACGCCCGACGACGTGCCGATCCTCGCGCCGCTCGTGAAGCGCGAAATTCTCTATCGCCTGCTGATGAACGGTTCGGGCGCGCGACTGCGGCAGATCGCCTTGCAGGACAGCCAGACGCAGCGCATCGCGAAGGCCATCCAGTTGCTGCGTCAGCACTTCGATCAGCCGCTGCGCGTCGAGGATATCGCGCGGGACGTGCACATGAGCGTGTCGTCGCTGCATCATCATTTCAAGAGCGTGACGGCGATGAGCCCGCTGCAGTATCAGAAACAATTGCGCCTCCAGGAGGCGCGCCGCCTGATGATGCTCGATATCGTCGATGCCGCCACGGCCGCGCATCGCGTGGGCTATGAGAGCGCCTCCCAGTTCAGCCGCGAGTACAGCCGCCTCTTCGGCGCGCCGCCGTTGCGCGACACCCGGCGCTGGCGCGACGCGACCGCCGCCGCGGCCGGCGCCTGAGCGGCGGTTTCACGGCCCGTGGCGGCGAAATTTCGATGAACCTCTGGAAAGGCACGCGCGAATGGTCTTGAATGGATTGCCGACTGGCGATGCGACAGCGCTGCCGCATCGATTTATTTCATCGTCCGCGGAATAGTGCAGCGCTTCCCAACGTTCTACGGATACTTCTACAAAAAGGGAAAGATGAAATGAAGAAGCGCATCCAGATGTTCGCCGCTGCCGCAACAGTCGCCACCGCTTTTGCCTCGCTGGCTTCGTCCGCCTATGCTGCGGCGCCGAAAGAAGCGAACGGCATGTTCGTCGATGAAAACGGCATGACGCTCTATACCTTCGACAAGGACACGAAAGGCGGCGCGAGCGCCTGCACCGGCGGTTGCGCGCAGGCGTGGCCCGCCGCGATGGCGACCGACTCCGACAAGCCGAGCGGCAAATGGACCACGGAAGCCGCCGACGGCGGCAAACAGTGGGCCTACGACGGCAAGCGCGTCTATCGTTTTTCGAAGGACACGAAGCCCGGCGACAAGAACGGGGACAACTTCCGCGACGTCTGGCACGTCGTGAAGCCCTAACGTCGCTTCGCGCGGCAGGTTCGCGGAATAAATCGGCGAGCCTGCCGGTCTATGAATCAACGGGAACGATCATGAAACGATCGATCGGAGTGACGGCGCTCCTGATCGCGCTCAGTCTCGCACTCGGCGCGGCGGGTTGCGCGAGCGGCACGCAAAGTGCGCCGAATTCATCGGGCGCGCCGAGCGGGCCGGCCGGTGGAGGCAGCTACTGATGTCGAACGCCTCTCGCGCTTTTGTCATGCAAGCGGTCGCACCTTGAGCTTCGAGAGCGATCTTCTCGCGCATCTGCCGCAGTTGCGCCGCTATGCGCGCGCGCTGACGGGCGATCGCGCGTGGGCGGACGATCTCGTGCAGGACGCGACCGAGCGCGCGCTCAACCGCGTGAAATCGTTCCAGACCGGCACGAATCTGCGCGCGTGGCTGTTCACCATCATGCGCAATCTGTATATCGATCAGTTGCGCGGGCGGCGCGATATCGCCGTCGACGATGAAACCGCGCCCTGGCGGCAGATGGCCGCGCCGCGCGGCGAAGTCGACGGGCTCGTGCTGCGCGACGTCCAGCGCGCGCTCTATTGTCTGCCGGTCGAGCAGCGTGAAGTGATGCTGCTCGTGTGTGTCGAGGAAATGAGTTATCAGGAGGCATCCGTGGTGTTGAACGTGCCGACCGGAACCGTGATGTCGCGCTTGTCGAGAGCGCGGGAGCACATGCGTGTTCTGCTCGGCGAGGAACCGGGCCGCAAGACGTCACCGTCGTCGCTGAAAGTGGTGAGCCGCTCATGACAAGCCAGGACCGTCCATCCGAAGGCGGCGACCGTATGGGTCCGCCGAAGCCCGATCGCGATCTGCAGGCGCTGTCCGCCTTCATCGACGACGAACTGCACGGCGACGAACGCGACGCCGTGGCGGAGCGCATCGCGCAGGATCCCGCGAGCGAGGCGACCGCCGCCGCGTATCGCGCGCAGGACAACGCGCTGCGCGCGCTCTTCGCCGATCATGGCGAGCCGCAGGTCGTGCGCCTGAGGCCGCCCGCTCGCGAGCGTTATCTGATCGCGGCGTGCTTTCTGGTCGTCGGTGTCGCGTGCGGATTCCTGATGCACATGCTTCTGCCCACGCTCGGCGAGCGTCCGCGCTTCGCGGAGCGCGCGGATATCGCCTACGCCGTGTACGCGCCCGAGCAGCGGCATGCGGTGGAAGTGGCGGCGTCGCAGCAGGATCATCTCGTCACGTGGCTGTCGAAGCGCCTGAATCGCGCGGTGACGATTCCGTCGCTGGCCGAGTACGGCTTTCAACTCGTCGGCGGTCGCCTGTTGCCCGACGAGGAAGGCCCGGCCGCGCAGTTCATGTATCAGAACGCGGCCGGCGAGCGGCTCACGCTCTACATGACGACGGCGACGATCAGGCGCAACGACAGCAAGATCAGAACGCTCAAGGACGGACAGCGCACGACGTTCTACTGGGCGTGGGATCGCGTGGGCTATGCGCTCTCGGGTCAGATCGGCGAGGAGAAACTGCAGGCGATCGCCTACGATACCTGCAAGGAACTGGGCGGGGATCCGAAGAACTGGTGAATTGCCGATCAATGCGAAAGGCCGCAGCGATTGATTTCGCTGCGGCCTTTTTCATGCCCGAAACGGTTTAGTAGTAACGATGCGGGGGCGGCGCGACATGATGATGGCGCTCCCATTCCTGACGCTGCCAATAGCGATGACCGTCGTAGTAGCGGTCGCCATGCCAGCCCACCGTCACGTGATGCGGCGCATTGTGATACACCTCAGCGGAGGCGACGTTTGCGAGACCCATGCCCAGCGCGGCGGCAAGGGAAGCGATCAGCAGGCTCTTCTTCGTCTTGTTCATCATGATATTTGCTCCTTGGTCGTTTGCTTGCAGTCGAAACCGCGAGTCATGAGGGTGCAGTTTCGGTGTGATTCAGTGCGGGTGCGGCGAGCGTTCAGTCGCGGTAGTAATCGTGGTGATGGTGATACCCGCCACCGTCCGGCACGACGATGCAGCCCGAGAGCGCGCTACTCAGCAACACGCCCAGCGCTGCAAGGATCGCTAGTTTCTTCATGGGTTTCTCCCTGTGAATCCATGGAAACCAATGTAGCGGTTCGCAAAATGACAAGCCGTGTTCGATTGTAAGCAAACGTGTAACGTGAAATATTTACGATGGGTGTCCGTAAAGGCGCTGCGACGCGCGTCTACCTGTTGCACGCGAAGGCATGACGCGTTATCCTGAACTCCGATTCGGAATGTCGGAGTGAACATGTCTCACATCAGCACGGGCGTCGAGTACGCGCTGCACTGCATGCTGTATCTCGCCGAGCCGCCGCATGGCATGCGCGAGGCGAGCGTGCGGGATCTCGCGGACTTGCAGGGCGTGCCCGCGGAGTACGTCGCGAAGCTCTTCACGAAGCTGCACAAGGCGGGGCTCGTCGTCGCAACGGAAGGGGCGCGCGGAGGCTTTGCGCTCGCGCGTCCGTCGAACGAGATCAGCGTGCTCGATGTCGTCGACGCGATCGACGGCGACAAGCCGCTTTTCGATTGCAGGGAGATTCGGGCGCGCTGCGCGGTGTTCGGAGACGACGCGCCGCCTTGGGCGACGAGCGGCGTATGCGCCGTTCATGCGGTCATGAAGAACGCCGAGAAGCGCATGCGCGAGGCGCTCGCGGCGGATCGCTTGTCGGATCTCGCGGGCCGCGTGCATGCCAAAGCGCCGCGCACGTTCGGGCCGCAGGTCGTCAAGTGGCTCGACGAGCGCACCAGCCAGCGGCGCGCGGCGAAGAGCTGAACGAACTCAGCGAACGATCTTCGGCTTCATGTTCGGCGTGAAAGAGACGCCGACCACGTGGCCATCGCGCACGCCGCAGCGGCTGTCCACGCGCGTCCATTGCGCCTTGCCGCGTGCCTTCGCAAAGGCGCGCATCACGATGACCTGATCGACCGGGATCGGGTTGCCGACACTGAAGATCGCAGTATCGTCGTCGATCTTCGCGGAGAGCACGCGCCGGTCGGGCACGATGAGCGTGTCGTACTTCGGCGCGTTCTCCACCCAGCGGTCGAAGGCAGCGACGCATTGCGCGACCGCGTCGGGCACGTGGAGCTTCGTGAGATACGAATAATCCTCGGGCAGGTCGGGTGTGTCCTGCGCCACTGCGAGTTGAAACATCGACGCGGACAGCGCGAGCGCGAGCAAGGCGGGAGCAAGTAGGGTCTTCATGCGATGGGCGATGACAAAGGGCGTTCGGGACGTTCGGGCAGAGCGCGGATCGCGTGAAGGGCGCTGTGACTGCGATGCGCGCGCCTGCGCAGGAATGCCGCGAAGTATACCGTGTGAAGTTTTGTGACGTCGAGCATCGCGTATCTCGAATGCGGATCGAAAGCATCGCGCCGCACGTTGTATCCTTTGCCGGGGACCCACACACGAAAAGAGGTGCGCGATGAAAGCGATGCGATGGTCGCAACAGGACGGCACGGGGCTCGAACATCTCGTTCTGAACGAGGCGCACGATGGCATCGTGATCGAGAGCACGGTCGTGGGCGAGGATGAGGCGCATGCCTTCGGCCTCGTCTATCGCATCGAATGCGATGCGCGCTGGCAGGTCACGCGTCTCGCGCTGAAGCTCGCGGGCGGCGCATCGCTCGATCTGCATCGCAAGGACGGCAACAACGGCGACGCGCATGCCTGGAGCGACGCGAACGGCGCGCCGCAGGAGCCGCTTCGCGGCTGCATCGACGTGGACATCACCGCGACACCATTCACCAACACACTGCCGATCCGCCGCCTGCAACTGGAGCGCGGCGAGCGGCGCGTGATTCGCGTCGTCTACGTGCGCGTGCCGGAGTTGAGCGTGAGCGCGGTGGAGCAGGCGTACACGTGCCTCGAGCCGAATCATCGCTATCGTTATGAAGGGCTCGACACGGGCTTCACGGCGGACATCACCGTCGACGAGAGCGGCCTCGTGCTCGACTATCCGGGACTCTACAGGCGCGTCGCGTGATAATGCGGTTCATTGCCTGCCTTGATCCGAGATCCGAACGATGAACGATATGACGTCACCCCGTCTCACGAGCCTTTCCCACGGCGGCGGCTGCGGCTGCAAGATCGCGCCCGGCGTGCTCGCCGACCTGCTGAAGCGCGCCACGCCGCTGCCGGCCTTCCCGAACCTTCTCGTCGGCAACGATACCGCCGACGACGCCGCCGTCTACAAGCTCAACGACGAGCAGGCGATCGTCGCGACCACGGACTTCTTCATGCCGATCGTCGACGATCCCTTCGACTTCGGGCGCATTGCGGCGACTAACGCGCTCTCGGACGTCTACGCGATGGGCGGCAAGCCGATACTCGCGCTGGCGCTCGTCGGCATGCCGATCAACGTATTGCCCCACGAGGTCATCGCGCAGGTGCTGAAGGGCGGCGAAGCGGTGTGCGCGCAAGCGGGCATTCCGGTCGCGGGCGGTCATTCGATCGATTCCGTCGAGCCGATCTACGGGCTCGCCGCGCTCGGCATCGTGCATCCCTCGCGCGTGAAGCGCAACGCGGACGCGCGCGCTGGCGACGTGCTCGTGCTCGGCAAGCCGCTCGGCGTCGGCGTGCTATCGGCCGCGCTGAAGAAGGACAAGCTCGATGCGGCCGGCTACAAGGCGATGATCGATGCAACCACCAAACTCAACCGCCCCGGCGCGGATCTCGCGCAGCTCGACGGCGTCCACGCGCTCACCGACGTGACCGGCTTCGGTCTGCTCGGCCACGCGCTCGAAATCGCACGCGGTGCGAAGCTCACGGCGCGGATTCGCTACGCCGACTTGCCGTGGCTGCCGCAGGTGCGCGAGTTCGTGCGCGGGGGCATCTATACGGGCGCGTCGGGACGCAACTGGAGCGCCTACGGCAATGACATCACGTTGAACGTCGAAGGCGATGAGGCCCGCGCCTTGCTGACCGATCCGCAAACCTCGGGCGGCTTGCTCGTGTCGTGCGCGCCGGAAGCGGTGAGCGACGTGCTCGCGATCTTCCGCGCGGACGGTTTCGACGATGCGGCGGTCATCGGCGAAATGGTGGACGGCGCAGGCCGCGTCGACGTGATCTGATCGAACAAGAAAAACGCATGAAGGAAGAATCCCCGAAAGCCATTTTCTACGCGCTCGCCGCGAACTTCGGCATTGCCGTCTGCAAGTTCGGGGCGGCGGCGTTCACGGGCTCGGGCGCGATGTTCGCCGAAGCCATCCATTCCACCGCCGATTGCGGCAATCAACTGCTATTGCTCTTCGGCCTGAAGCGCGCGCAGGCGCCCGCGAACGCGCTGCATCCGCTGGGCTCGGGGCGCGAGATCTATTTCTACGCGCTGATCGTCGCGCTTCTGCTGTTTTTCGTCGGCGGCGCGTTTTCGGTGTACGAGGGCGCGCATCGGCTGATGCATCATGAGCCCTTGTCGAATCCGATCGTCGCGCTCGTGATTCTCGGCGTCTCGGTCGTGCTCGAAGCATTCTCGCTCGCGGGCGCGATACGCGAGATCCGCAAGGGCGCGCCCAACAAATCCTTATGGCGATGGTTTCGCGAGACGCGCGAATCGGAACTGCTCGTGGTCGCGGGCGAGGATGTCGCGGCGCTGCTCGGTCTCGCCATCGCGTTCGCGGCCGTGCTCATGACCATGCTCACCGGCAATCCGGCTTATGACGCCGCCGGCTCGATCGGCGTCGGCGTGCTGCTCATGATCATCGCGTTTCTCGTCGCGCGCGAAGTGAAGTCGATGATCGTCGGCGAATCCGCGAGCCCGGAAGTGCGCAAGGCGATCGACGCGCATTTGCGCGCGCGTCCCGAGATCACGCGCATCATCAGCCTCATCACGCTGCAATGGGGCAAGCATGTCGTCGTCGCGGTGCAGGCCGAGATGATCGACTACGGGAGCGGCCGCGCGATGATCGATGCGATCAACTTCATCGAGGACGATCTGCAGCGTGCCTTTCCGCAGGTGCGCTGGGTGTTCTTCGAGCCCGATATCGCGCGTGATCGCGGCGAGCCGGCGGTTTTGTAAGTTCCGAAAGGTAAAAGGGAGCGGGCGCGCCGCGTGCTACCGAAAACTGGGTCGTTCAGGACCGCTTCTGCCGTATCGACCGCATCGCGTTAACATACGTGGTGCGCGTCGTCCGCATCGAGTCCCTGACATTTCGTGATCTTCATCCGACCCATGCGCAAATTGCTCCTTGCAGTGCTGCTCGTCGTCATGTCGAGCGTAGTTCCGATCTTTTCCCAATCTTCCTTCGCCGCAGCCGATCCCGCGCAGCACGCGTCGCAGCCGGGCGTCGCGCTGACGCCGCAGCAGGCGCGCGATGCGCTCTCGGTGCTCAACGATCCCGCGCGCCGTTCGCAGGTCGCGGATACGTTGCGCGCCATCGCGGCGGCAGGCGCGCTGGCCGCGCCCGCGAGCGCGCCGCCGACCGCATCGGCGGCCACTGCGGCGAGCGCAACGGGCGCGTCCAGCGTGCTCGCCCATTCGTTGACCGCGAACGGTCTCGCATCGCAATTGTCGCGGCAGGCGGGGCACTGGCTCGTGCAGATCGGCGCGGGCCTGCGGCACTCGACCGTGGCGCTGCTCGATTTCGGCTCCGTGATTTCGTGGTGGCGCGACCGGACGTCGAGCGAGCAAGGCCGCGCGCTCATCGGCCATGTCGCGTGGACCGTGCTGGCGTCGCTCGTGCCCGCGTTGCTGCTCGAATTCCTGTGTCTGCGCCTGCTGAAACGGCCGCGTGCGCGGATCGCGGCGCGCGGCGTCGCCGAGGAGCAGGATCCCGATCTCGCACGCGAGCAACACGCGGCCGAGCGCGCCGAGGACGTCGCGGCGCAGCGCGGCGACGAGACCGCCATGCATCTCGCCGAGCGCAAGGCCGACACCGCGCGCGGCCAGCGTCACGCCGCGCATCACTGGACGTTGTTGCAGCGGCTGCCGAGCGCGCTTTTGTACGGCTTTCTCTCGCTGGTTCCGCTCGTCGTGTTCATCGCTGTCGTGACGGTGCTGATGTCGATCTTCATCGACGACAACACGCCCGAAGCGCGCGTCGCGGGCTCGCTCATCGACGTCTATCTCGTCTGCCGCGCGATCGTGATCGTGAGCGGCTTTTTCGTCGCGCCGCGTGCGGCCGGTCTGCGCCTCATTCAGATGCGCGATTTCTATGCGGCGTATACGCATCGCTGGGTGCAGCGCATCGTGTGTGTCGCGGGCGCCGGCATCGCGCTGGCGAACGCCGCCGAGCCGCTCGGTCTGTCCGCCGACGCGCGTATCGCGATCCTGAAATGCGTTCTGCTGATCGTGCATCTGATGATCGCGTACGTGATCTTCGAGAGCCGCACGTCAGTGGCCGAGCGCATCCGGGAACGTGCGCGTACGAATCGCTCGGTGAAGCTCTTCGGCAACTGGGTCGCCGATATCTGGGCGGGCGTCGCGATCTTCTTCGTGATCGCGCTGTGGTTCGTATGGGCGCTCGATGTACAGAACGGCTATCGGACGCTCTTCCATCTGGGCGGCGTGTCCTTGCTCGTGCTGGTGGGCGCGCGCGTGCTGGCGATCGTCGCGTTCGGCGCGCTCGGCCGTGTGTTTCATCAGGGTGACGAGGATGACGCCACGAGCGAATCGATCGCGCGCCGCCGCGCTTATCGCTATTACCCGGCGTTGCGGCGCATCGTGCAGGCGCTCATTTCGGTCGTCACGGTGGTCGCGCTCCTGGAAGTGTGGCACGTCAACATCCTGCATTTCTTCACCTCGGGCGGCGTCGGCAACCGGCTCGCGTCGGCGCTCGTCACGATCGTGATCGCGGCAGTGTTCGCCGTGCTGGTGTGGGAAGCGGCGAACATCGTCGTCGAGCGGCGGCTCGAACAATGGACCGCGAGCGGCGAGCGTGTGCGCGCCGCGCGCCTGCGCACGCTGCTGCCGATGATGCGCACCGGCCTCTTCATCGTGATCGCGATGGTCGTCGTATTGACGGGCCTTTCGGAGATCGGCGTGAACACGGCGCCCTTGCTCGCGAGCGCGAGTATCTTCGGCGTGGCGCTCGGCTTCGGCTCGCAAAAGCTCGTGCAGGATCTCATCACCGGCATCTTCCTGCTGATGGAAAACGCGATGCAGGTCGGCGACTGGGTGACGCTCGCGGGCGTGTCGGGCACGGTCGAGTATCTGTCGATCCGCACGGTGCGTCTGCGCGGCGGCGACGGCTCGCTCTACACGGTGCCGTTCAGCTCGGTATCGACGGTGAACAACACGAACCGCGGCATCGGCAATGCGGCCGTGCGCGTGTCGATCGCGCTCGGTCAGGATGTCGATCTCGCGATCTCCACGCTGAAGGCAATCGGCGCGGCGCTGCGCGAGGACGACGCCTTCCGCGACGGCATTCTCTCCGACTTCAGCTTCTGGGGCGTCGATGCCGTCGATGGCTCGACCGTCACGCTCGCCGGTCAGATCCAGTGCCGCGACAGTTCGCGCTGGCCGGTGCAGCGCGAGTTCAACCGGCGCATTCTCAACGAGTTCACGGCGCGCGGCATCGAGATCGCGAATCCGCAGCGCAACTTTGTGATCGTGAACGGCGGCAATCCGGAAGGCGTTCAGGATGCGGAGGAAGCGGGCGCGGATCAGCGCGGCGAACCGTCGAAGGCGGCGCAGCATCCGACAGGCGAAGCGGCCGGCTCGCCGAACGTCGCGTCGAATGCGCCGCCGCCGCGGACCTCGCAAAGCGGCACCTGATCCTATAATCGTTCGGCCCTGATCGCGCCCTCTGTCGGGCGCGATTTTTTTTTGAAGGTCGAACTTTTACGAGGATCACGCCTGCCATGAGAGTCGCCGCATCGGAATCGAAAAAGACATCGAGCACACTTGGGAGGGCGGTCGTAGCCGTGATGGTCGCGGCGGGCCTCGCGGGATGCGCATCCGCGCCGCGTTCATCCGACAGCGCGGGCGGCCCACGCGCGGTCAAGGTCATGATCGTCACGATGTTCGCGCCCGAAGGCAAAGTGTGGCTCGACAAGCTCGGCCCTTGGGACGCGATCGCGGTGCCGGGACTGTCGCCGGATTATCCGCAAGTGCACTGCAATCGCGACGACGTGTGCGTCGTCACGACAGGCATGGGCCACACCAACGCGGCCGCGTCGATGATGGCGCTCGCGTTCTCCGACCGCTTCGACTTGCGCCATGCGTACTTTCTGGTCGCGGGCATCGCGGGCATCGATCCGGCGCAGGGCACGGTCGGCTCGGCGGCCTGGGCGAAGTATCTCGTCGATTTCGGCCCGCAATGGGAGCTCGACGCGCGCGAGAAGCCCGCCCGCTGGCCGAGCGGATTCATCGGCATCAACACGAAGGGGCCGAACGAGAAACCGGCGCCCGACTATCGCACGGAAGTATTCGCGCTCAACGCGAAGCTCGCCGACACGGCCTACGCGATCTCGCGCAATGTCGCGCTCGCCGACAGCGACCAGGCCAAAGCCGCGCGCGCGAAATTCAACTACGCGCCGGCGAACCGGCCGCCGCGCGTGATCCAGTGCGACACGCTCGCGGGCGATACGTGGTGGTCGGGCAAATACATCGGCGAGCGGGCGCGCGCGTGGACGCGGCTCATGACGGACGGTCGCGGCGTGTACTGCACGACGCAACAGGAGGACAACGCGACCTACGAGGCGCTCAAGCGCGCGGCGAGCGTGCAGCGGGTGGATTTGTCGCGCGTGGCCGTGCTGCGCGCCGGTTCCGATTTTGATCGCCCTTACAAGGGACAGTCCGCCGTCGACAATCTGCTCAATTACGCGGCGCAGGGCGGTTTTGCGCCCGCGCTCGAAAACCTGTACCGGGCCGGTAATCCGCTGGTGCAGGAGGTTGTTACACATTGGGACGTGTGGAGTAAAGACGTCCCTCAGAGGTAACAAGCCGCGTTACAAACCCGCGTAACAAAGGCCGTAACATCGACGTAACAAGCTAAAGGTAATTATTACTCGATTAGCCGAGCGTCGGTAAAGACCGTTTTCACGGCGATTTTCCGGGTATATCCTCCGATGAATAGTCCTGAAAATAGCGGGGCGGGGTGTCAACCGAACCCCGCAATCCCCCGTTATTGCTGGCGGCAGGCGATTATTCCGATCAAAACGAAGCCGCCCCGAATAAAGCTCGCAAACGTTAGACAAATAGAGCGTGCGCGGTAAATTCGGCTGAAATTGCCAGACCGAAAAAATTACCGATCGAAAGTGTTGTTTGCAACAAAATATTATTGAGACACCCTTGCTTTAGATTCAGACCGTACTTAGAATCCGTCTCACAGTGGTTGTTACAAGATGTAACGCACTGAAACAAAGATTACGCAGTACGTAGCCGGGCGGAACTAGCTCGGTGAGGCACAAAAAAGATATCGGCAAAAAGCCGGCGGGAAATTCGGGGATTTACTGGAAGTTGCAACCATGAACGGTCGCGAAACGCTGGAATCGATCCGGGAAATCAACTTGTCGTACATCATGCTCGCGCAGCGTCTGTTGCGCGAGGACCGCGCCATCGGCATGTTCCGGCTCGGTCTGTCGGCGGAGCTCGCCGATCTGCTGTCGGGCCTCACGCTCGCACAGGTCGTCAAGCTCGCGTCGTCGGATAACCTGCTTTGCGCATTCCGCTTCAACGATCACACGATGCTGTCGGCCTTGACGCAACCCGCGAAGAATGCGGACATCGCGCCGACGCACGCGGCAATCCTGCTGGCTGGCCAGCCGGCCGAACAGTTCGCTTAAGTGATGACGGAGCGAGCCATGCTGAAGAAGAGCCTCACCGAAGACGCCCAGGAAGTGTTCCGCGCCATCGCGCTGATCGAGCTCGGCGCGCGCATGCAAGTGCTGGAGAGCGAACTCACGCTCTCGCGCGATCGCATGATCCGCCTCTATCGCGAAGTGAAGGGCGTATCGCCGCCGAAGGGCATGCTGCCGTTCTCGGCCGACTGGTACATGACGTGGCTCGCCAATATCCACGCATCGCTTTTCTATAACACCTATACGTTCCTGAAGAACGAAGCCGGCTGTTCGCATCTCGATGCGTTGACCAAAGGGTATCGGCTGTATCTCGAGCACTGTAACCATAGCGGTGCCGAGGCGGTACTCGACCTTACGCGGGCCTGGACTCTTGTGCGCTTCTTCGACGCGGGCATGCTGCAGATGACACCCTGCTGCCGCTGCACCGGGAAGTTCGTCGCACACAAACATGATTTGCAGAACAACGTGGTGTGCGGGGCCTGCCAGCCGCCGTCACGCGCGGGGAAGACCAAGAAAGCGGCGGCCGCCCGACAGGCCAGTCAAGAAGCCGCTCTGGAGGTAGTGATGTCGAAGAAGGAAGTGCCGGAGCATGCGGAGCACACGGCACTCGGTAACGTAGCGGCGTTACAGCCGCAACGGGCGAGCCTGGTCGCACAGGCTGCTTAGGCGGTAGCGGCCGCCGGCCATTCTCCGGGGACTGTCCGCGAGGATGGTGGATGACCGGCTTGCCGCTACCGCGTTTTACTTTTTTTCCCGAATTTCCGAGCCCGGCGCACCTCGATGCGCCGGGCTCTTTTGTTTTGCGCCCAAGTAAAATGCTTCGATGGCACGCGCTCCCGAAGGTATCGGCTTGGCTTTGGCACAACAGGGTTTTCTACTGACTCGTCACTGGCGCGACACCGCGGCCGGGACGGAAGTCGATTTCTGGCTCGCCACCGACGACGGCCCGAGAAAAATCCGTATTGCGTTGCAGACGAGCGTCGCGTTCATCCGCGTGGAGGATCGCGCGAAGGCCGAGCCGATCGTCGCCGGCGTGCGGGATGCGTATTTGCGCGAACTGCCGCTCAGGGATTTTCGCCAGAAGCCGGTGCTCGGCCTCTATTGCCCGCAGTATCGTCAACTGCTCGCGCTCGAAAAGAATCTGAGAAGTGCGGGCGTCAACGTCTTCGAAGCCGATATCCGTCCGCACGAGCGCTATCTGATGGAGCGCTTCATCACGGCCCCGGCGTGGTTCGAAGGCGGCGAGGGCGACGGTTACGTTGCCAGCGAACTGAAGCCCGCGCCGGATTACCGGCCGTCGCTGAAAGTCGTTTCGCTCGATATCGAAACGAGCGTGAAAGGTGACCTCTATTCGATCGCGCTCGAAGGCTGCGGCGCGCGTCAGGTTTATATGCTCGGTCCGCCGAACGGGGACGCCGGACCAACCGATTTTGCGCTCGATTATTGCGAAAGCCGCGCCGACATGCTGCGTCGTTTCAACGCGTGGATCGAGCGCTACGATCCGGACGCGATCATCGGCTGGAATGTCGTGCAATTCGACCTGCGCATCCTCCAGCGACACGCCGACGATCACGGCGTGCCCCTCACGCTCGGGCGCGACGGCAGCACGGTCGAATGGCGCGAGCACGGCATGAAGCGCAACCACTTCTTTGTCTCGATTGCGGGAAGGCTCGTGATCGACGGCATCGAGGCGTTGCGCTCGGCGACGTGGAATTTTCCGTCGTTCAGTCTGGAATACGTCGCGCAGTCGCTACTGGGCGAAGGCAAGGCGATCGACAGTCCGTACGCGCGCATGGACGAAATCGAGCGGCGCTTTCAGGAGGACAAGCCCGCGCTCGCGCGCTACAACCTGAGCGACTGCGAACTGGTCACGAAGGTTTTCGGCAAGACGGAGCTGCTGTCGTTTTTGCTCGAACGCGCGACCGTCACCGGACTGCAGGCCGATCGCAGCGGCGGCTCCGTCGCGGCGTTCACGCATCTTTATATGCCGCGGATGCATCGGCTCGGCTATGTCGCGCCGAATCTAGGCGATGTGCCGGAGGAGGCGAGCCCCGGCGGCTTCGTGATGGACTCGCGCCCCGGTCTCTATGATTCCGTGCTGGTGCTGGACTACAAGAGTCTGTATCCGTCGATCATCCGCACGTTTCTGATCGATCCGGCCGGGCTCGCGCAGGGCATCGCCGCGCCGGACGACGCCGATACCGTGCCGGGCTTTCGCGGCGCGCGTTTTTCGCGCGACACGCATTGCCTGCCCGCGATCGTCGCGCAGGTGTGGGAAGGGCGCGAGGCGGCGAAACGCCAGCGCAACAAGCCGCTGTCGCAGGCGCTCAAGATCATCATGAACTCGTTCTACGGCGTGCTGGGATCGAGCGGCTGCCGCTTCTTCGATCCGCGTCTCGCGTCGTCGATCACGATGCGCGGTCACGAAATCATGCATCGCACGCGCGAGCTCATCGAGGCGCGCGGTTACAGCGTGATCTACGGCGACACGGACTCGACCTTCGTGTGGCTGCGACGCGCGCGCGATGAAGACGACGCCGCGCGAATCGGCCGCGCGCTCGTCGCGCATGTGAACGAATACTGGCGCGAGCATCTGAGCGAAACATTCGGACTCGAAAGCGCGCTCGAACTGCAATTCGAAACGCATTTCAGACGCTTTCTGATGCCGACGATCCGCGGCACGGAAGAGGGCAGCAAGAAGCGCTACGCAGGCCTGACGACGCGCGCGGACGGCAGCGAGGAAATCATCTACAAGGGCCTCGAAACGGTGCGCACCGACTGGACGCCGCTCGCGCAACGCTTCCAGCAGGAGCTCTATATGCGTGTCTTCAAGGGCGAGGCGTACGAGGACTACGTACGCGAATACGTCGGGCGCACGCGGCGCGGCGAGATGGACGAACTGCTGGTGTATCGCAAGCGCCTACGCCGCACGCTCGGCGACTATCAGCGCAACGTGCCGCCGCACGTTCGCGCCGCGCGCATCGCCGATGAATACAACGCGCGCGCCGGTCGTCCGCTGCAATATCAGAACGGCGGCTGGATCAGCTACGTGATGACCGCGGCCGGTCCCGAGCCAGTGGAAGCGCGAAACACGCCGATCGATTACGAGCACTATGTGAGCAAGCAGCTTCAGCCGGTCGCGGACGGCATCCTGCCGTTCCTGCGCGACGACTTCAACGCGCTGATGTCCGGCCAGAAAGAGTTGTTCTAAATCAGAAGCGCACGCCGAAACCCGCCTCGATGATTTTTGGCGCAATAGTTCTCATTTGCGCATCGCAAGAACAGGCGGTGAAACGTTTGCGCGCCGCCGTTGCAACCGCATGGACAGACAATTGATCTGCCTGCGTTCGCAGCCACTCACACGCGGGGTTACGCGTTTTGCGGACCTTGCGTAGATTGATCTCATGTCAGCACATTCAAGCAAACGAGGTCAGCAGTGGACTCCACTCCAATCGAATATTTAGGCTGTGAGCTTTCGGTCATCGTCCGGCACGTGTCCGGAGAATTCGTGGCGACGCTCCTGATCGAGCGGCCCGGCGGCGTGCGGCGCGCGATCGGACCGCTTCGCGCATTCCCGACGGCGCAAGCCGCGGCGAACTACGCGATCGAATGCGGCAAGGCGGAGCTCGACGGCCGGCTGGCCGCGCGCTCTCCGCGCGTCGCGGTATCGGGTTGAAATCGCCGTCGGGTATTAGACCTGCCTGAGATCGCATCCCGCGGCGGATGTCGCACGTCATGCGCGGCGAGCGCGCAAACAAAAAGCGCCATCCGGCCCGGCGCTATAACATGGCGTACTCCGTTCATTAAGCGCCGGTTATGTTCGCATATCGAACGATTTCGCTGCTTGCACTTGCGACGATCCTTTCGGCCTGCGCGACGCCAGCCAGGGAAACGTGCGCGACGGGCGAGATGCGCGTCGTGAACGACCTCATCTATTTCGGCACGGCAAAACCCTCGGATTTCGTCACGCCCGAGGAATTCGACGACTTCCTGCGCGCCGAAGTCACGCCGCGTTTCCCGCAGGGCTTCACGACATGGGGCGCGAGCGGGCAATGGCGCGCCGCGAACGGCTCGATCGTGCACGAACCGACCTGGGTGCTGAGCCTCGCCCATCTCGACGACGAAGCGAGCGACAAGGCCATCGGCGAAATTCGCGAGCACTATCGCGTGCGCTTCGAACAGGAATCGACGCTGCGCGTGCGCCATACGGCGTGCGCGTCCTTTTAGGAACTTGTCGATGCGCCTGTCCGTTACCATACGGCGCGCCACTCATCCTGAAAACACAACGCTCGATGACGAATCATGCGCACGAACCAGAACGCGTCAATTACTGGGCGGTGATCTCCGTTCTGCTCGGCTCGTTTCTGGGCAATCTGGATTCGTCGATCGCCAATGTCGCGCTGCCGACGATCGCGCATGACCTGTCGCGCCCGGCCGCGGAAACGGTGTGGGTCGTGACGGCATATCAGCTCGCGGTCGCGGTGTCGGTGCTGCCGCTCGCGGCGCTCGGCGAGATGACCGGCTTCAGGCGCGTGTTTCTCGGCGGCGTCGTGATTTTCACGGCGGCATCGCTCGCGTGCGCGGCGGCGCCGGATCTGCCGCTGCTCATCGCGGCGCGCGCGTTGCAGGGCGTCGGCGGCGCATGCATGTCGACGATCGTGCCCGCGCTGCTGCGACAGGTCTATCCGCCCAGGCTCGTAGGGCGCGGCATCGCGCTGCTCGGTCTTGCCGTGGCGCTATCGGCCGCGCTCGGTCCGACCGTCGCGGCGGGCATTCTCTCCGTCGCCAGCTGGCGCTGGCTCTTCGCAGTCAACGTGCCGCTCGGCGTATTCGGACTGTGTCTCGCGAGCGCGACGCTTCCGCGCAACGCGCCGTCCGTCGCGCCGGAACGCCGCTTCGATTACACCGGCGCGCTGCTGAGCGCCGGCGCGATCGCGCTCTTCATTCTCGGCGTCGGCGGTTTGGGTGCGGGCGAGGGGCAGACGGCATCGGCGCACGCGGCGAGCGAAGGCATGCGCTTTCACGCGCTGCCTTTGATCGAGATCGCGCTCGCATGCATCGCGGGCTTCGCACTCATGCGCCATCAGCGCGGACGGACCGCGCCGCTCGTGCCACTCGATCTGCTGCGCATTCCGATCCTCGCGTTGTCCGGGCTGACGTCGATTTGCTCATACGTCGCGCAGACGCTCGCGTATCTCGCCCTGCCGTTCATGCTCCAGCATCAGCTCGCGCGCACCGCGACCACGACGGGCCTGCTCGTCACGCCCTGGCCGCTCGTGATCGTGTTCGTCGCGCCATTTGCCGGACGTCTCTCCGATCGTCACGCGCCGGGACTCGTCGGCGGCATCGGGCTTGCGATCATGGCGACGGGTCTGTGCCTGCTGATCGGCTTGCCGGCCGAGCCATCGAATGTCGATATCGCGTGGCGCGTCGCGATTTGCGGCATCGGCTTCGGCTTCTTCCAGACGCCCAACAACCGCATCATGCTGACCTCCGCCCCGCACGAACGCAGCGGCGCGGCGGGCGGCCTGATGACGATGGCGCGCATGATCGGCCTTTCGCTCGGCGCGGCGCTCGCGGCGGTGGCGTTCGGTCTCTACGGGCAACGCGGCGCACAGGTCGCGCTCGCGGGCGCGGCTGCGTCGGCGGGGCTTGGCGTGATCGTCGGCGTGGTGCGGGTGGTGCGCACGCGATAAAGCGCTCGAGGCGATTCTTTCTCGAAATATCGGAGAATCGGCCGATTCCTAACGCCGATCGCCGCGTTTGACTCAATAATTTACAGATTCGCTCATCACGTCAGATACGCTACGCCGCCCGTTCTTGTGTTCACGCATGGCGCGGACACGATTGTCAGGTGCGGTAGTGCCTTTTGGCGAGCCAGGTTGTCGTCGTCATGACCGGTGGTCGAAGTTATGGAGGGTATGTGTTTCTGAACGGCTTTTATATCAATCTCGACAGATCCGTCGAGCGGCGCGATTTCCTGAATGATCAGCTTCACGCACTCGGCCTGCAATCGCGAATACAACGTTTCGCCGCGGTGAATGGAGCCACGGGCCCGTTCGACACGCCGCGACAAAATGGCGTCTGGGCGTGTCGCCAGTCGCACGAAACCTTGATCGCGCAAGCCGATGAAGATACAGCAACCATCGTGCTGGAAGACGACGTCGAGCTCAGCTCGCATTTTCCCCGTCTTCTTACGGACGACACGATGCGATGGCTCGTCGAGACGGACCCGACCGTCGACATGGTATGGCTCGATTGCGCAACCTATTGGGACAAGGCGCCGTTGTTGCTGGACGCGATGGAGCGGGTGATGGGTCACACTGAGACCGGGCTCATTCGGAATCAGTTATCGACGGTGTACATGGCCGAGGCTCAGGATTGCTACTCCTACGCATCGGCGGCTTACATCGTGACGCCGGCGGGCAAGCGAACCCTCGCGCGCCTGTTCGACTGGGCCCGCACGCAACCGGGTACGCCTATCGATACGCTCTATAACTACTGGATTCATAGAGGCGAACTGAAGGCCAGGATATTCGTTCCCTTTCTCGTGACACCGCGTCTCGCCGCCGGCTCGACCATCGAGCACGATGCATCTGAAGTGGTGGATCTCGACGACATGCATTGGGGAGCCGTCTTTCGGCGCGTGCTGTTCGCCGACAGTTCCCGAGAAGAGTTCGCTGGACTGGAACCGTTCGCTTCGATGCCGCCGCGGTCCGTCCAGTACGAACTCGGATTCAAAATCTTCGAACGCTTCAGGACGCGCAGCTGACTGCGAGACTCATGTTCCAGCAACGCCCGTCGTGGTGATCATCGAGTACCCGCGCGGCTCCAGTACCAGCTCCTCCGCGAGATTCCACGCAAGCCCGCGCGCACGGACCCGGCGCGTCGGCTTGATGTTCTGACGACGGCGCACCAGTGTGCGCACCGCGCGAGCGAGCGCGAGATCGATTGCGCCACGCCAGTCCCGCGCAATCGACGTCGCGACGACCTTGTTTTCGCGATTCAACTGCACCTCCACCTGACAGCGCTTGTCGACGCCGCCGCGCGGACCGTTGATGTCGGACAGGCTGACCGTCGCCTTCGAGATCAGCCACGCGAGGCGGCGAAAGACGAATTCGCTGCGCGCCTTCGCGAGCTCGTGCATCGCAATGGCTTCGGGGTCGCGGGACTTGAACAGGACTTTCATGGACGCCTCCTTGTTGGACATGGGATCAGCGTAAGGCGTCCGTGCAGTACGTAAAAGCAGAACCAACGGAAGATAAACTTCGAAAAAACCGAAGTTAGTCCGCGGCCCGCGCGAGAACCTGCTGCGTCAACGGATGATGCCGCCCGCGCCGCGAGACGATCGCGTGCACTTCCTCCTTCACGTCCGGCGAGCGGCCGAGCCAGCGCAGGCCGCGCAACAGCGGCGCATCGCCCGCGCCGAATTCCGCGAGCGGAAACACGCCCAGTCCGCGCGCGCCGAACACGGCCATCAGCGCGCTGTCCTCGAACTCGCCGACGATGCGCGGCGCGATGCCCTGCGTCTCCAGCCAGCGATCGAGCCGCGCGCGCAGCGACGAATGGCCGGTCGGCAGAAGGATGGGCAGCGCGGCGAGACTCTCCGGAAAGTGATCGATCGCGCTCTTGCGCACGATGGACGACGGCCCGTACCAGTCGACCGGCGAGGCGATCAGCCGCTCGCTCGTGAGGCGCAGATTCTGATTGTGCGGCGCGGGGTGGCTCGAAAGCACGAGATCGAGCCGGTGCAGCGCGAGTTCGCCGAGCAGCTCGTCGGTTTCGCCTTCGTGACAAAGCAGGCGCAGCGAAGGATTGCCGAGCACCGGCGCGAGCAGCGCGTGCGCGGCGAGCTTCGAGATTCCGTCCGACAGCCCCACTGCGAGACGCGCGAGGGTACCGCTCGCCGCTTCCCGCACTTCGTCCTGGATCGACTGACCGATCTGAAAGATTTCCTCGGCGCGTGCGAATGCCGCCTGTCCCGCTTCGGTCATGGTGACGCCGCGTCCCGCCGGCTTGAGCAGTTGATGCCCGAGCGACTTTTCCAGATCACGCACTTGCGCGCTGATGGTCTGCACCGCCATGTCGAGCCGCTCCGCCGCGCGCGCGAAGCCGCCTTCCTTCACGACGACCCAGAAATAATGCAAATGTCGATAGTTGAGCATGCGTCGCGTGTCCTCGCGGTTTTCGTGATTCTCCAATGCTTCGAAAAAACCGAAGTATGGCTTCGATTATCGCTGATTTTTTCGAGCGAGTAATAAGACGATCATGGCGCGATACATCCAGTCAATCGAACCTTTCCCTGCTCATGGAATATCTTCTTTCGCTCGCCGCCGATCCCGCCGTGTGGGCCGCACTCGTCACGCTGATCGTGATGGAAGTCGTCCTCGGCATCGACAATCTCGTCTTCATTTCGATTCTCAGCAACAAGCTGCCCGTCGCGCAACGGGCGCGCACGCAGCGCATCGGCATCATGCTCGCGCTCGTGATGCGCCTCGCGCTGCTCGGCACGGTCGCGTGGATCGCGAAGCTGACCGCGCCGGTCTTCTCCCTGTTCGATCACGCGTTCTCGTGGCGCGATCTCATCCTGCTCGCGGGCGGCCTGTTTCTCGTCTGGAAAGCGACCAAGGAGATGCACCATCACGTCGGGAAAGATCACGACGAGGCGCCCGGCGTTGTGTCGAATGTCGTCAACATGACGGCGTGGGCGGCAATCGGTCAGATCCTGCTGCTCGACCTCGTCTTTTCCGTCGACAGCATCATCACGGCGGTCGGCATGACCGAACATCTGCCGATCATGTATATCGCCGTCATTTTCGCCGTCGCGACGATGCTGTTCGCCGCGCAACCGCTCTCGCGCTTCATCGAGCGCAATCCGACGGTCGTGACGCTCGCGCTCTCGTTCCTGCTCGTGATCGCAATGACGCTGATCGCGGAAGGCTTCGGGACGCACGTACCGAAGGGATATATCTACGCGGCGATGGGCTTTGCCGGATTCGTCGAAGGGTTGAATCTGCTTGCAAGGCGCATGAAGGGCAAGCGGGAGGCGCACCTACAGACCCAGAACCGTGCACATCTCGATCAACTGAGGAATTCCGCCGCGCCCCAATAAAAGACGAACATTCGCGCACCTCTCCCGTCACTGTGCGCCGACCCGCAGTTCCCGCGCGCCCGGCGGGAATTCGGCTTGCTTCTCATGCGGCAAGTGACTACGTTATGCGATAGCGAACGCCCGATTCCTTTCGGTTCCCGAAATATCCACCGATGAATCGCGCGTCGCGTCCATCACGATCAATCGTCGACAGAAAAGAAAAGAACAGCCGGCGAGCGATTGGTCAGTCGTATACCCGTGGCCTCGCTTCTTCGGAACGCAGGCGACAGGAGGGAAGAATGAGTCCGCATTGGGAGATCGGCACGGCAAGCGTTGGCTTCGAGCCCATCGCGCCGCAAGCGCTCGCGTCCGTCGCGCGGATCGATCCTTATAGCGTGTGGGCCAACGCGACGCACTATCGCGACCTGGGTGGCACGCCGCGCGGACGTATTCCGATCGCCATCGAGATGAAGCAGGGCGGCGATACCGCGCAACAATTCGCGCGGACGATCGAGCGTAACGGCTGGCAGGACTGGATCTGGATGTCGGCGCTCTATCGCGATCCGCCCGCCGCGCTGGAGGCGACGCGCTTCTGCACGGCCCACGTGACGCGCGAGTTCTACGCGCATCTGAACACCGATCTCGCGGGCAGGTTCGAGCGCTTCACCGAAGCGCTCGTGATCACCTCACACGTCGATGCGCGCGCGGATCGCGTGCCGGCCGGGCATGCACCCATGCGCGAAGGCCTGGGTAGCGCGATCGTCGGCGTATGCGACGAAGATATCGCGTTCACGCATGCGCGTTTCTCGGAGGATGCAGCCGGCACGCGCACACGCTTTCAGTGCTTCTGGAATCAGAACGATGCGGTCGAACCGGCAGCGGGTCTCGGCTATGGAAGCGAGTTGCTCAAACATCAGATGGACGCGTTGCTGAACGATGCGCGCCTTCATGCCGAAACGCCGCATCCGGCGGGCGGTGCACGCATCTATGGATTCGCGCATGATGGCCCGGCCGTCGCCGAACTGGCGGGGCGCTATCCTTCGCGCGCGTTGCGGCGTGCCGGTCCCGCGAATAACGACGCGGATCAGGAAACGCCGTTGCCGATGATCGGCGTGCAGCTCAAACGGCGCTGCCGCACGATGCGCCACGCGTTCGGCCCCTGTCCCGACGCCGAAGTGCTCGACGCCGTCCGCTATGTCGTGCAGCGCGCGCAGGACATCGGCGGCGCGGCGTGTCATGCGCTCGTCAGCCTGAATGCCGGTCATGTCGCCTGGCAGCAGGATGGCAGTTCGCTCATCGAAAGCGCGCTCGACGAGTTGATGGACACCGGCGCCTGTTCCGTCGTGCTGCCGTCCGGCAACCTGGATCTCTCGCACTGCCGTGGGGCGCTGACGATCGCGGAGCACGCGGAGGCCGAATTGCACTGGCCCGTGCGCGCGCATTTCGCATCACCGAGTCTCGCGGAGATCTGGTGCGCGAGCGATGCCGACGCACCCGATGTGGACGTGCAGATCGTGCCGCCCGACGGGATCGCGAGCGCGTGGCTCACGCTCGGCGACATCGGCACTTATACGCGCGGCGGCGATGCGATCTGCACCGTCGTGCATCTCGGCCGAGGCGCACGCGGGGCGGGGCACATGATTCTCGTCGCGCTCGCGCCGACCGCCGCGCGCAGCGGCATGCGCCGTGCGGCGGCGGGCGAGTGGCTCATTCGCCTGAGGAACAACGCGCGCGCGAAGCTCACCGCCTATGCGTGGATGCAGTGCGACGAATCATCCGACGAGACGCCGCTCGTCGTCCCGTCGCATTCGCGCGATGGCGGCAAGTAAGCGCTCAACCGCGTGAATGCAGCGCGATGATCTCCTGAAGATCGAGGTCGTGCTCCAGCGAATGCAGGATCTCATCGTGAATTTCCCCTGCACGATGCATGCGCAGCAACTCCACGCGCCCGGCCGCGATCGCGGCGAGCACGACGTCGTAATGCGCATGGCGAGCCTCCGTCGGAAATTCCTCCATGTCCTGAAAGCGCTGGGAGAGTCCCGTGCGATATGTGTATTGCTCGAGCAGGCGCGGATGGATCACATTGCCCGCCGCGTCGCGCACGAGCGGCTGGATCGCGGCCAGTTGCGCGGACTCCATGCGCGCCCATGCCTGCGGTTCGGTGAGATGCCGCGATGAGCGCTCATGGCCGCGCGCGAGCGACAGCAACGCGATGAGCGGGCCGATCGTCGCGCCCTGCAGCAGCACCGTCACCAGAATCACCGCGAAGCCGGCGAACAGGATGAGATCGCGGCCCGGCATCGTTTCGGGCAAGGAGAGGGCGACTGCGAGCGTCACCACGCCGCGCATTCCCGCCCAGCTCACGACGGTGGCTGCCCGCCAGTCGGGAACGGCGGTGCGGGCTTCGTCGCCGTCAGCGCGCTTGCGGCCGGTGACGATCCACGCCATCCATTTCACCGCTTCGGTGCCGAATACCCACACGAAGCGCGACAGGATCACGACGGCGATCACCGCGGCCGTCGCGGGCCCGAGCAGCGAGAATGCATCGCCGACGCCGCCGAGCCGCACCGCGATGCCGCGCAGCGACAAGCCGATCAGCACGAACACGAGCGCCTCCAGAACGAACACGACGACCTGCCAGAACGCCGTGCCGCGCATGCGCTGCGCCGCCGTGAACACTTCGTGCTGATGCCAGCCGACGACCATGCCGCACGTGACCGTCGCGATGACGCTCGACACGCCGAGCTCTTCGCCCGCGATATAGCTGACCCACGACGTGAGCATCGACGTGGTGATGACGAGGTAATCGTCTTCGAGCGCGCGCAAGATCCTGACGGCGATGAAGCCCGCGACGATCCCGACCGCGATGCCGCCGAGCGCCAGTCCCGCGAAGGTCGCGACGGCGCGCGGTGCGCTGAAGACGCCGCTCATCGCGGCGACGAGCGCGAAGCGAAAGAGCACGAGACCCGCCGCATCGTTGAGCAGGCTTTCGCCTTCGAGCAGCACCATCAGACGGCGCGGCAGCGCGACGCGCTCGAGCACGGCCTTGGCGGCGACGGCGTCGGGCGGCGAGACGACGGCGCCGAGCGCGAAACACGCGGCCCACGGCAGCCCGGGCACGACGAGATGCACCGCAATGCCGACGACGAGCGTCGTGAACGCGACCGCGCCGATCGCGAGCAGCAGGATGCCGCTCAGATTGCGCTTGAAGTCGTCCCAAACAAAAAAGTACGCACCGTACATCAGGAGCGGCGGCAGGAACACGACGAGCACGAGCTCCGGGTCGAGTTCGAGATGCGGCAATCCCGGCACGAACGCCATCGCGACACCGCCGACGAGCAGCGCGGCCGCGGGCGGCAGCCGCAAGCGCTTGGCAAGCACTTCGAGCGCGATGATCGCGATCAGCGAGACGAGCACCAGATTGAATGCCGTAGCGGCGTGCATGAATTGTCCTCGGGTTACGGTGAATTCTTGTGCTGCAATGCGCGGCGGCCCACGCAGGCGCCCCGCGTCGCGCTGCTAGCATCGATGCGGGCCGGGCCGCGAGCCGGGGTCATCGTATCTGAAAGGAAAGGAAAATGAGACGAAAGTCGTCGGGCGTGGCGGTGGCGGCGGTGCTGGTGGGCGTCGCCGTGGCGGCCGTGTTGTATATCGCGAGTTTCGGCAGATCTCGTCATGCGGATGCGCCCGTGCCGGCGCCTTCCGCGTTGGCCGCGCAGGACGGCGTCGCGAGCGCGGCGGCTTTCGGCAACACGCCGATGCGCCCCGAATCCGCGCAGGGCGACCAGACCGCTGCGCGCTGACGCGGCGTCCAGTCTTTGTCGCGGGTGTCAAACATGGCACGCTCGACAGGAATATGACTTGCTGCCCGCCTGACGATGCCAATGCAGGCTCGCCGGGAGCACATCGCGATGGGACACCATCCCCAGCAGGTTCCACCCGCCGCACTGCCCGTCGACGGGCGCGGCATGATCGGCAACATGAAGACGGCGGCGCTCGTGTCGCTGTCCGGCGCGATCGATTTCATGTGCTTTCCGCGCATCGACTCGCCCACGCTCTTCGCCGCGCTGCTCGACCACGAACACGGCGGCGCTTTCTCGATCACGCCGCGCGCGCGTCATGCCGACCATCGTGTCAATGTCAAGCAGATGTATCTGCCCGAAACGAATGTGCTGCTCACGCGTTTCATGACCGACGACGGCGTGTGCGAACTGCTCGATCTGATGCCTATCGCATCGAATGCATCCCGCGCCGATCCTGTGCCGAACTGCGTGCTGCGCATCGTGCGGCTTGTGTACGGACACATGACGCTCGACGTGCGCTGCGATCCCCGTTTCGACTATGCGCGCGCGAAGCACACGGCGCAGGCGGTGGAGCAGGGCGTCGAATTCATCGCCGCCGATGGCTCGCCGCCCTTGCGCCTTCTCGCGAACGTGCCGCTCGCCATCGAAGCGCAGGGCGCATGCGCCACGCTGGAATTCGAGGAGGGCGATTGCGCATGCTTCACGCTCGGCGAGGCGAACGGGCTCGCCGACATCGAAGCGAACCACGATGCGATCCTCACCGACACCATCGACTACTGGAAGGCGTGGTCGTCGCGTTCGACGTATCGCGGGCGCTATCGCGAAGTCGTGTTGCGCTCGGCGCTGACCCTCAAGCTTCTGAGTTCGGAGGAATTCGGCGCGATCGTCGCCGCGCCGACTTTCGGCCTGCCCGAGGCGCAGGACGGCTCGCGCCGCTGGGACTATCGCTTCACCTGGATACGCGACGCCGCGTTCTCCGTGTACGCGCTGCTGCGCCTCGGCTACACCGGCGAGGCGGAACGCTTCATGAAATGGATCGCCGAGCGCAGCCGCGATTGCAGCAAGCACGGCCAGTTGCGCGTGATGTACTCGGTCGACGGCACCGACGCGCTCGCGGAGAGCGCATTGACGAGCCTCGTGGGCGACGTGCCGGGACACGTGGTCGTCGGCAACGAGGCGCGCGACCAGACCCAGCTCGATGTCTACGGCGCGCTGCTCGATTCGGTCTACCTCTACAACAAGTACGGCGCGGCCATTTCCTACGAAGGCTGGCGGCACGTCACGCGCACGGTCGATTACGTCGTCGAACATTGGCGCGAGGCCGACAGCGGCATCTGGGAGTTCCGCAACGGCACGCGCGCGCTCCTGCATTCGCGCCTGATGTGCTGGGTGACGGTGGACCGCGCGCTGCGGCTGGCCGAAAAGCGCTCGCTGCCCGCGCCGCTCGCGAACTGGTTCAGGACGCGCGACGAGATTCATCGCGACATCCACGAACAGTTCTGGAACGATGACATTCGGAGCTTTGTACAGACACCGGGCTCGGCCACGCTCGACGCCTCTGCGCTGATGATGCCGCTCGTGCGCTTCATCGGCCCGAAAGATCCGCGCTGGATCGGCACGCTCGATGCGATCGGCCGCGAGTTGCGCGTCGATCCGCTGATCTTCCGCTATACGCGCGGCTCGACGCTCGACGGTCTGCCCGGCACGGAAGGTGGTTTCTCCGCCTGCTCTTTCTGGTATGCGGAGGCGCTCGCGCGCGCGGGACGGGTGGACGAGGGGCGGCTCGTCTTCGAGAAGATGCTGGCCTACGCGAACCATGTCGGGCTTTTCTCGGAGGAAGTGGCGACGAACGGCGAGGCGCTCGGCAATTTTCCGCAGGCGCTGACGCATCTCGCGCTCATCAGCGCGGCGTATCAACTCGACCGGAACCTCGACCGCGTGCACGTGCCCTGGACCTGATCGATCTGCGTGTATCCTTTCAGTTCACGCTGAGCGCGAACGGAGGACAGGCGGATGAACGGCAAGACGGTCATGACGTGCATCGACGCGGCGCATGCGTCGCTCAAGGAACATGCCGACGAACTCGCCTCACTCGATCAGGCGATCGGCGACGGCGATCACATCATCAACCTGCTGCGCGGCATGGATGCGCTCTCCGCCATGCGTGCGCAGATCGAAGCAGACGCCTTCGCGCCCGCGCTCAAGCTCGCGGCGGCGAAGGTGCTGTCGACGGTCGGCGGCTCGTCCGGGCCACTGTTCTTTTCGATGCTGACGGGCATGGCGAAGACATCGACCGACGCTGACGGCGTCGCCGGTTTCGCGCGCGCGTTCGCGGCGGGCGTCGAGGCCGTCGGCCAGCGCGGCAAGACGGGCACCGGCAGCAAGACGATGATGGATGTGCTCATTCCCGTCGCCGAACGTTTCACCGCAATGGCCGATGCGGGCGCTTCGAAGCAGGATGTGCTGGAGGAATTGCCGCGCATCGCAGAACAAAACATGCTCGCGACGCGCGACATGCTCGCCACGAAGGGACGCGCATCGTTTCTCGGCGAACGCTCGCGCGGCCATATCGATCCGGGCGCGCGATCGAGCCAGCTCATGATCGAAGCCGTCTGCGCGCGACTCGCGCAAGGCGATGCCTGAACACAAAAAAGGAGCAGGGGACATGAAGAAGTTCATCAATCGCGTCGATGATTACCTGAGCGAGAGTCTCGCGGGCTTCGCCGCGGCGCATGCGGATCTCGTGACCGTCAACGTCGATCCGCTCTATATCGTGCGCAAGACGCTGAAGCCGGGCAAGGTTGCGATCATCTCGGGCGGCGGCTCGGGGCACGAGCCGTTGCACGGCGGCTTCGTCGGACACGGCATGCTCGATGCCGCGTGCCCCGGTCAGGTCTTCACATCGCCGACGCCCGATCAGATGATGGCCGCGGCACAGGCAGCGGATACGGGCGCGGGCGTGCTGTTCATCGTGAAGAATTATTCAGGCGACCTGATGAACTTCGAGATGGCGTCCGAGCTATGCGAGATGTCGAACGCGTCGGTGCTCGTCAACGATGATGTCGCCGTCGAAAACTCCAGTTTCACGACGGGACGGCGCGGTGTCGCGGGCACGGTGATCGTCGAGAAGCTCGTCGGCAGTTTTGCGGAAACCGGCGCCGATCTGCAGGCGTGCCGGGCGTTCGGTGAGCGCGTGGTGGCGCGGATCGCGTCGATGGGCGTGGCCTTTTCGAGCTGCACGGTGCCGGCCGCGGGCAAACCGACCTTCACGCTCGGCGACGATGAAATCGAGATCGGCGTGGGCATTCACGGTGAGCCGGGACGCAGACGGGCGAAGTTCGAGACGGCGAACGCAATCGCGGATGAATTGCTTGCGGCGATCGTCGAGGACCTGAAACCGGCGGCGGATGCGCCGTTGCTCTTGCTCGTCAATGGGCTGGGCGGCACGGCATTGTCGGAGCTCTATCTGCTCTACGATTCGGCGCGCAGATGGCTCGACGGGCGCGGGTTGAGCGTTGCGCGTTCTCAGGTGGGCGCGCTGACGACATCGCTTGAAATGGCGGGCGCGTCGATCACGCTCTGTACGCTCGATGAGGAGTTGATGAGGCACTGGGATAGTCCGGTGCATACGGCGGGATTGCGTTGGGGGATGTGAGGTTCTGTCTGGCGAACACGAGATTAGGACATAGCCGCTACAAACAAAAAATTTGCTAATTTATGTTATGTCAAATAACGGACACACTGATCAGTCATCCATAATTTCCATGGGATACCCATATCGGTGGACAGATGTCCGCTTGGCCCCCATGCCCTGATAGAGAGCGAGAGACCGCTGCCGAAGCCCGCGTCAAACCGCCGCTCCGAAACCCCCCATCAAAAAATTTCGCCTGAAAACTCGCACAATGCGAAAGTTTCCCCTATAATGCGCGGCTTCCGTAGGCTCGTAGCTCAGCTGGTTAGAGCACCACCTTGACATGGTGGGGGTCGTTGGTTCGAGTCCAATCGAGCCTACCAGCGACATTCAAACGCATCACGGCGATCCGTATCGCCGTGGTGCGTTTTTCATTTGCGCGCGGTTTTCAGCGGCGCGTCAATCCCAGCAATTGCGGAACGCCACCGCAACGATCACCGGCACGGTGAGCACGAGCGGAATGGCGAAATACGGGATTTCCAGATGGACGATCCACGTATAGATCAGCCAGGCCACGCCCAGCGCGAGCGTGGCGATGCCGATGAGCGCCGTCAGCACGTTGAGCGTGCGAGGCGACATCTGCTTGCGGGAGGTTTCATTGCCCGAAGGAGTTTCCATGGCGGCGGGCGCATTCGAGCGCGAGACAGGTACCTCTCGATTTTATACCGCCCTGCCCGCCGCGCCAGTTCGTTTCGGAGCCTTCGAGCCGGCTTCAGACGTGAAACAGTTGCGCCACGAGCGCCGCGCCCAGGAACGTCCCCGCGTTCGCGACGAACGACACGAGCACGATGCGCCAGCCGAGCCTTCTGAACGCCGGAATGTCCTTCGCGATCGAAAGGCCCGCGAAGGTCAGCATCGGCGTCGTCACGCCGAGGAAGTCGTTTTGCGCGCTCGCGGCTGCGATCTGCGCGCCCCACGGGCACCACGGCGAGGTCAGGAACATCGCCACGATCGACACCCAGCACACCGCCGGAATCTTGCGGCCGGTCGCCTGCGCGATCGCGTCGCCGACGATCGTCGCGAGCACCATCACCGCCATGCCGGGCAGGCCTTGCAGCGGCGTCGTGCCGTGCGTGATCCAGTCGGCGACGAGCGCCATCACCGCGGTCACGCCCCATGCAAGCATCTTGCCGCCGTAGCCGAGATGCGGCGCCTCGGTTTGCACATCGCCCAGTTTCGGCGCCGATGCAGCCGTCTCATGCGTGCTCGACGCCTTCGTCGTGCGGCCGATGAGCGGCTCCAGCAGCCGATAGCCCCAGACGGCCATCGGCAGCGAGATGAAGAGCGTGAAGTACGTGCCGATGGTCGTCGTGATGAGATTGCTCGCCGCCGCGAACGTCAGCACGGATTTCGCCGTCTCCGGGTCCTGTTGCGCGGCGATCGCCCCCGACGCCGCCGCCATCATGCTGCCGGAGCCGACGCCCGAGCCCATTGCGAGCGCGAGCGGATGAAAGACATGCAGACTCGCGACGAAGCCCGCGAAGATCGCGATGAACACCGCCCCGAACACCGTCCCCGTCAGATATTCGGCGAGCACGCCGCGTCCTTCTGCCGAATCCATGCCGTACTTCTCGCCGATGATCGCCAGGCTCGGTTCGCGGCCGACAGAAAACGTCGCGCCGATCGCCTCGCGCTTGATGCCGAGCAGGAGCGCGAGCGGCAAGCCGAGCAGGATCGTGCCGACGAAGTGGCCGAGTTCCTGAAACGCGAGCGCCCAGCCCGCCGCGGCGAGCTTCGGCAATGCGCTGCCGACCATCAGCCCGAGCTTCGCGACGAACAGCAGGAGCGCGGGTTGGAGAATCGCGGCCGCCTGGAACTGACTGCGCACGTCGAGCCGCGCCGGGCTTTTCCAGCGCTCGGAAACGAGCCCGAGCGCGGCTCCGAGCAGGAGCGCCCAGATCATCGGGAGCAGAACGACCTTGCCCGGGCCGATCCTGAACGTGAACGACCCGATGAACTCCGCGATCAACAGAATGACCGCCGCATAGAAAAAGAGCTTCGCGGTTCTCAGGCCGCTTCCTTGCGCGCGATCCGCGCTCAACGTGCTTTGCATTCTCTTCTCCCCTTGATTGCCCGCGCTGCCTTCGTGGTGACGCGCGGGCGCGTGGCTCACAGATAGCCGAACGTGGTTGCCGGATCCTTCGCCGTTTCGACCCACACGCTCTTGGTCTGCGTGTATTCGTAAAGCGCTTCGACGCCGCTGGACCGGCCGTAGCCGCTCAAACCATAACCGCCGAACGGCGACGCGACGTTGATCGTCTTGTAGCCGTTGATCCAGAACGTACCCGCATCGACCTGGCTCGCGACGCGATGCGAACGCGCGACGTCGCCGGTCCATACTGCGCCCGCGAGACCGAAGTCGGTGTCGTTGGCGATCGCGACGGCCTCCTCTTCCGTGTCGAACGGAATCGCCGCGACCACGGGCCCGAAGATTTCCGTGCGCGCCACGTCCATGTCATTGGTCACGCCGGCGAGCACGGTGGGCGCGACGAAGTAGCCCGCGTCCGAGCGTTCGGCCGAGCCTGCCGCGAGCGTCGCGCCAGCGGCGATGCCCTTGCCGATCATCGACATCACGTGATCGTACTGCTTGCGATTATTGATCGGGCCGACTTCGGTGGTGTCGTCGAGCGGTGCACCGACCTTGATCTTTTTCGCGCCCGCGGCGACCATCGCGACGAATTCGTCATAGACCGAACGCTGCACGAGCAGACGCGAGCCCGCGACGCAGCTTTGCCCCGCGCCCGCAAAAATCGCCGCTTGCGCGGTCAGTGCGGCGCGCTTGAGATCCGCATCGGCGAAGATGATGTTGGCTGACTTGCCGCCCAGTTCCAGCACGCACGGCAGCACGCGTTTGGCCGCGCTCTCGGCAATGCGCGCGCCCGTTCCCGGCGAGCCGACGAACACGACTTTTTTCACCGCCTTGTGCGCAATGGCCGACTGCGCGACGGTGTGTCCCAGCCCCGCGAGCACGTTGATGAGCCCCTTCGGCGCGCCGCCGCGCTCGGCCAGCAGGCCGATGACGAGCGACGTGAACGGCGTCAGTTCCGACGGCTTGAGCAGCACCGCATTGCCCATCGAAATGGCGGGCGCGACCTGCCAGCCGCACGTGAAAACGGGCGCATTCCATGGCGTGATCTGCAGCACGGTGCCCGCCGGTTCGCGGCGCGTGTAATTCAGATGCGAGCTCGGCACGGGGATGACGTCGCCATAGAACTTGTCGGCCCAGCCGCCGTAATACTCGAACATCTCGGCGACCTTCGCGACTTCACCGCGGCAATCGCGAATTGGCTTGCCCGAGCCGAGCGACTCCAGCCGTGCGATCGGTTCCGCTTCCTTGCGGATCTCGCGCGCGATCTCGAACATCACGCGCCCGCGCGCCGCATGCGTGAGCGCCCACCACTGCTTTTGCGCACGCGTGGCCGCTGCCGCCGCCTGCTCGACGACGGCCGCGCCGCTGTCCTTGTACGCGAGACTGGGCTTGCCCGTGGCGGCGTCGTGAAGCTGGATGGTGTCGCCCGCGCCTTCGATCAACTCGCCGCCGACATACGAGCCGATCGTCTTCGCGTTGGGAAAGAAATGGGCGAATGCCCCGAGAAGCTGTTCCGCTGCGTTGTATTCCATGTCCGGAGTGTCCTCTTACTTCGATTCGATGAACTGCACGATGCGATTGAAATCCTCCGCGTCGCCGATGCTCGCCTCGCTCGCCGCCCACAGGCGCCCCGCTTCCTTCGCGATGGGCGCGTTCTCGTGCACGTTGTCGAGCAACGCCATCGCGAGGCGCACGTCCTTGCGCATGAGTTTCATCGTGAAGCCGGAGTCGAACTTGCCGTTGAAGATCCACGTCGGATAGTTAATGAGCGTCGCGCTGTTGCGGCCCGAGCCGCCGTTGAGCGCCTCGACGAGCTTTTCCGGATCCACGCCCGACGCTTGAGCCGCGCGCACCGCCTCGCTCGCCGCGAGCAGATGCACGCCCGTCAGCATGTTGTTGATGATCTTGGTCACATGCCCCGCGCCGACCGGGCCGACATGCACGCGCTTCGCGCTGATCACAGCGAGGACCGGTTCGACCGCGGCGACGTCCGCTTCCGAGCCGCCGAGGACCATCGTCATCGTGGCGGTCGCCGCGCCCTTCGGGCCGCCGCTCACGGGGCCATCGACGAAACCGATTCCGCACTCAGCGAGCGCGGCGGCCACCTTCTTCGTGCTGTCGGGATCGGCGGTCGTGGTGTCGACCACGATCAGCCCGGGCTTGCCGCTCGATGCGACACCCCCGTTTCCCAGCACGACTTCTTCGACCACCGCCGACGTCGGCAGGGACAGGATCAGCACGTCGACCTCGCCCGCGATCGCCGCAATCGACGCGCGCGCCTCGATGCCGTCCGGCTCCAGCCCATGCGCGACGCCCGGCGCGGCATCGAAACCGAGCACGCGAAATCCGCCGCGCCTGGCCGATCGCGCCATGCCGCGCCCCATGTTTCCCAGACCGATCACACCCACCGTTTTCATCAGTTGACTCTCCGTCTCGTGCGCGATGCGCGTTTTTGCATGCCTGTCATCTTCGGCCGCTGAAGCCGTACAATCAATCAAAGCCAATATTGGAAGTGTTCTAATTTTCAGAACACTCGATCCCGATGACCGATAAGCTCACCGACAGCCGCATCGTCTATTTCTTCGAGGCTGTGCGCTGCGGGACCATCCGCGCGGCGGCCGACTATCTCAACGTCGCGCCGTCGGCGGTGAGCCGGCAAATCGGCTTGCTGGAAAAGGAGCTGGACGCGGCGCTCGTCGAGCGGCACGCGCGCGGCGTCAAGCCAACCGAGGCCGGGCAATGCGTGATCGAATACTTTCGCGAGCAGCTCGCGCATCGCGACGATCTGCTCTCGCGGCTTCAGGAATTGCGCGGATTGCGCACGGGCCAGGTGAATATCGTCCTCGGCGAAGGCTTCGTTTCCGATCTTCTGTCGGGGCCGATGCAGCAGTTCTGCAAGCTATACCCCGGCATCAAGGTGAATCTCGACCTCGGCGGCACCAACGATGTGATCCGCAAGATCTCCGAAGACGAAGGTGAGATCGGCCTCGTTTATAACCCGCCGCAGGAACCGAAGCTCGTCTCGCGCGCGATCAAGCGTCAGCCGATGATGGCGATCGTCGGCGCGAACTTTCCGCGCAAGGAACGCAAGTCGATGAGCGTGCAGGAACTCGCGCAGTTTCCGCTCGCGGTGACGCACGCGTCATACGGCACGCGGCAAATGCTGCAGGCTGTCGAGTACGCGGAGAAGCTGAGGCTCGATCCGGTCGTGACGACGAACTCCATCGCCATTCTCAAGCAGTTCGTGAAGTCGGGGCTCGGCGTCACGGTGCTGCCCGCCTTCGCCGTGACGAGCGAGATGGAGGCCGGCGATCTTTTCGCTATCGACATCATTCATCCGATTCTCGCCGATGCCGAGGCGCATCTCGTCACGCGCGCGGGACGTAGGCTGTCGGTGGCATCGAACAAGATGCTGCAGTTCATGACGGCGCAGATGCGCGCGTTTCGCTAGTCCGTTAGCATCGTGGTCCGGCAGTCAAAAGGAGAACACGGCATGATCGACGATTCCGACAGGAAACACCTGCTGCGCTGCATAGAACTGGCGCAGGAAGCCCTCGACGATGGAGACGAGCCCTTCGGCTCGATGCTCGTCGCAAAGGACGGCCGCGTGCTGTTCGAAGATCGCAATCGCGTGAGCAACGGCGATCAAACGCGGCACCCGGAATTCGCGATTGCGAAATGGGCGGCGGAGCATGTGCCGGAAGCCGAGCGCAATGATGCGGTGGTGTACACATCCGGCGAGCATTGCCCGATGTGCTCGGCGGCGCATGCGTGGGTCGGGCTGGGGCGCATTGTCTATGCGGCGTCGGCGGAGCAGTTCACGCAATGGCGTGCCGAACTCGGCGCGAAGCCGGGGCGTGTGCGTCCGTTGGCGATACAGGAAGTTATCGAAGATACGATCGTCGATGGTCCCGTGGATGATTTCGCGGAACGCATCAAGGCGCTGCATGTGGCGCACTATCTGAAGGACAGCGCTCAGCAGTAGATCGTCATGGGAATGCCCGCCGCATCGGTTGCGATCGCGTCGGGCAGACGAAACGCATTTCCCGACGCGATGCGCCGTGCGGTCCATAGCACCGCGAAGGCATCGAGCACATCGTCTCGCGAAGCTTGCGCCGGCTTGCGCCGGCTTGCGCCCGGCCAGCGCCGTGTCGATTGCGCTGCCGAAGCACTGCACGAGCAACGCGTGACGCACGGCGATTCCCGGCGCATGCGCCTTGCTTTCGCGCAGGCCGTGCGCCGGTCCGCCCTGCTCCATGCGCAGATGCATGAAACTCAACTCGGGATGCACCTCGAACACGTTCGTGATCGCGCCCGCGCTTGTGCGCAGCACGTCATCGACTTCCGCGATCTTGTTGCGAATATGGAATGCCTGAATGGAGATTCGCTTGCCCGAAGCGGCCTGGTTGATGTCGCACGCTTCGGCGTAGTTCGACGCGGTCAGTGCCGCGCGTGTCGGCGGCGAAAAAACAGAGCTTCCGCGAGGACGGCCGAGCAGCTTGCGGGCCAACGTGTCGCACGTGCGCGTGCCATTCGCGGCCAGCCCGATTGGCATATCGACACCCACGACGGCATGCATGCGCTCCCACTCGAGCACGTCCTCGAAATGACCGACGACGCCCGTCGTGATCTTTCCGCTGCGCCCGCATTGCTTGACGACGAACCAGCCCGCCTTGCAGCCATCGATGCCGAACAGATCGGCTTGGTTATCGATCCCGTTGTTCATGCTGCGATCTTATCAATGATCCCAGCAAAAAAACCCGGCGGGGAATCATCCCGGCCGGGTCAAGTCACGCCCTCGGAAATATTTATTTAGAAGTTGTGCCTTATGCCGAGCGTCACTGAAAGTTGTCGATCGCTGTTCGAGTTAGGCAGATTGGGAATCTGCGCGTAATTCGCCGGTCCGCCCGTCGCGGGATCGATGCCGAGTCCCGCTCCGACCGCTTTCTGCATGATCGCGACACCATACAGCGCGGTGCGCTTCGAAAGCGCGTAATTCGCGCCGAGGTTCACCTGATGAAAACGCGTCGATGAACTGCCGTCCGGTTTCGCATTGTTATAGATGTAGGCGAGACCCAGTTGCAGGAACGGCGTGGCCGCGTAAGTCAGATTCACTTCGCCGATATCAAACGCGATGTTGCGGCCCTGCGGATTGGCGGCATCGGCGAAATACTGGCTATGCTCCAGACGCGTATGCGTATAAGTCAGCGCGATGGTCGCCGGCCCGATTGCATACGATGCGCCCGCGCCATAGGCCTTCAGCGCTTCCGCATTCTGCAACTGGCAATAGAGCGCCGACGGATTCGAGCAGGCGAAATCGCCGATATAGCCGTTTGCGCCGCCCAAAGCCGCGTCGAGCGGATTGCGCAGGTTCAGATAGCCCGCGCTGATGGAGACCGGCAGACGCGTATAGGCTGCCGCGATCGAATAGCCGCGTCGTTGCGCGAAGTCGCCCGCGACGCCGCCAAGACTATACGTGCCGCCCAAGGAGAAGCCACTCCAGTCCGGGCTCGTGTACTTGATCGAATTGTTGAAGTTGAATGCTTCGTTCAGGTTGTCGACGTCGCCGAAGTGCGATCCATAGAGCGTCGCCCATGAATTGCTCGACACGTAAGGCCCGAGGAAATCCGAATACGAGTCGTACTGACGGCCGAACGACACCGTGCCGAACTGCTCGTGCGCGAGACCCACCCAGGCCTGACGATTGAACAGCGACCCGCCCTGAACCAGGCTTCCCGTTCCCGTATAGAAGCTGTTCTCCACGTTGAACTTCGCCTGCAGGCCGCCGCCCAGATCTTCCACGCCGAGCAAGCCGAAGCGCGAAGGCACGAGATTGCCGCCGGTGAGCGCGAAGTTATGCCCCGAGCTGACGCTGCCGTCGGCGTTGGTGACTTGCTGATTCGTCGTGTAGGTCAGCCCGGCATCGACGGTTCCGTACAGCGTGACGTTGCTTTGCGCCGATGCGCTCGCGCACACCGCGAGCGCCGCCGTCGACATGAGCTGCCGCGCGATCGTTTTAGTTGTCATGCGAGCGTCCTCACGCGTAGTTGATCAGCACCGACTTGGTTTCGGTGTACATGTCGATCACCGCGCGTCCGAGCTCACGCCCGAAACCCGATTGCTTGAAGCCGCCGAAGGGCATCGCGTTGTCGAGCAGCGAATGGCAATTGACCCACACCGTGCCCGCCTTGATGCGCGGCACGAGCTTGTGAATCGCCGAGAGGTTGTTCGACCAGATACTCGCGCCGAGGCCATACGGTGTGTCGTTCGCTTTCGCGACCACGCTGTCGATATCGTTGAACGGCATTGCGACGAGCACCGGCCCGAAGATTTCCTCGCGCACCACTTTCATCGAATGATCCGTGTCGACGAGCACGGTCGGTTTCACGAAGAAGCCCGCGCCTTCCTTGCGCGCACCGCCCGCGATCGCACGCGCGCCTTCGTCGCGTCCCGCTTCGATATAGCCAAGCACGCGATCCATCTGCCGCGCCGACACGAGCGGACCGATCTGCGTCGCTGCATCGAGGCCCGGTCCCATCGGCAGGGATTGAGCGATGGCCGCGACGCGCTCCATCACGCGATCGAATACCTTGTCGTGCACATAAACCCGCGAACCGGCGGTGCACACTTGTCCCGAGTTGAAGAAGATCGCATTGGCGACGCCTTCCGCCGCCTTGTCGATATCGACGTCGGGCAGCACGATCACCGGCGACTTGCCGCCGAGTTCGAGCGACATGCGCGTCATGTTGTCGAGCGCCGCGTGGCCGATCGCCTTGCCGGTCGGCGTCGAGCCTGTGAACGCGATCTTGTCGATGCCCGGATGACGCGCGAGCGCCGCGCCCGCCGTGCGGCCCAGGCCCGTGACGACATTCACGACGCCCTTCTCGATGCCCGCCTCTTCGATCAGCATCGCGAGGCGCAGTGCGGAGAGCGGCGTGTCTTCCGCGGGCTTCAGCACGACCGTGCAACCCGTCGCGAGCGCGGGCGCCAGCTTCCACGAAGCCATCAGCAACGGGAAATTCCACGGAATGATCGCGCCGACGACACCCACCGCTTCCTTGCGCGTGTAGCCAAAGAAATCATTCGACGGGCTATACGGAATCGCTGCTTCGATCGTGCTGCCTTCGATCTTCGTCGCCCAGCCGGCCATGTAGCGGAAGCATTGCGCGGCCATCGACACATCGAGGCCCTGCGCCACCGTCACCGGCTTGCCGTTGTCGAGCGATTCGATTTCCGCGAGCTCGCGCGCATTCGCTTCGATCAGATCGGCGACGCGCAGCAGGAGGCGTTCGCGATCGGTCGGCTTCATGCGCGACCACGCGGAGTCGTCGAATGCGCGGCGTGCCGCGAGCACGGCACGATCCACATCGGCTTCGTCGGCGCTCGGCACGCGTGCCAGCAATTCGCCGTCGGCGGGATTGATCACGTCGAGGGTTGCGCCGCTTGCGCTTTCGACCCACGCGCCGTCGATCAACATTTTCTTGGCCGACGCGAGAAACGCGCGCGTCGAATCGAGCATCGCGAGATGCTGGTTGTTATTCATGAGGGTGTCTCCTAGTAGTGTTCCGGGACGGCGTTGACGCCGTTCTCCTGCAATTGCTTCACGAGCTTCATGCGGGTGCGCGCGACATCGGTCAGCGCGGGACGGCGGTGCGCCGCGATTTCTTCAGCCGTATAAGGCTTGAACGATGCGGGCCGCGATTGCTCGTTCATCGTCGCGAGCAGCCAGTTCAGGACGTTCGCGAGTTCGGCGTCGTTCAACGCGGAATTGGCCGCGCCGGGCACGCGCATCACGAACTGACGCCCTTCGGGCAGCGAGACGAAATGGCCGAGCGAGTTGCGCAAGGCGGGCACCTTGCCGGGAATGCCGGAACCATTGGCGGTGTGGCATCCCATGCAATTGAGCACCCAGTCCTGACGCGCGCGTGCCGCGTCGTATGTCTGCGCCTGCGATGCCCCCGCCGTGAATAGCGCGGCAAGCGTCGCGGCGGCGAGCATCGCGCGCGGCTTCATAGCCCGAGGCCCTTCACGACCGCTTCACGATGCTGATGCACGGCGGTCTGGTCGAGCGGCCCTGCGCGCCATGCCTTGACCTCGGCGACGTCGAAGGGCTTGGCCGAACCGTGCTGCGCGTTCAGATCGAACACGACATAGTTCAGCACGTCCGCGATCTCTTCATCGGAAAGCGATGCGAAGCTCGGCATCTTGAAGTTGTAGCTCTTCTCCTTGACCTTGATCGGACCGAACATGCCGTAAAGCACGGTGTGACCCAATTGCGAACGGCCATCGGGCGAGTCCGCGTATTTGCCCGGATACTCGACGAGCGGCGGCGCCAGTCCATCCATGCCCTTGCCGCCCGCCTGATGGCAGACGGCGCACTTTCCGTCGAACGTCGATTTGCCGCCGGGGTAATGCACCGTTTGCGCGAACGCCTGAGTCCCGAGACTCATCGCGCCGGCGGCGAGCGCCGCCATCAAAACACTTGCCGTCTTCATTGCGTTGCCGCTCCCAACAGTACCGATACCGAGCAGTGATAATTCGATTCGCTGTTCGCCATGCACCAGTTGATGTCGTTATTGAGCGACAGCTTGTAGAGCGGTTTCTCGCGTTCATTGCGATTGCAGAAGCAACGTCCGCAAGTCGTCTTGCCGCAGCAGTCGTTGTACGACACGATGTAGTCCGAGCCATCATGCGGGTTGCGGCATGTGCCGATCCACGTGATCGGCGATGGCGTCGTGCCCGGCGGGCAACTGCTCGACGTGCCGCCGCAGCAGCTGCAAAGCCAGCCGTCGATCGCGCAATACTTCCAGTAGTCGCAGCTCGTCGGATCGTCGCTTGTCGCTGCGCCGGGCTTCTTCGGCTCCGTCGCATACGCGGTGCGATCCACCGGCAACAGCGGCACCATCGCCGATCCGACCAGCACCTTTCCGAGCTTCGCCATCGCACTGCGCCGCGAGCTGCGCTGCGCGACGCCGCGCGCCTTATGTTCGAAGAATGAATCCAGCCATTTCATGGACGCTCACCTGTAGGAATGAATGATTTATTGGCGTCTTCAGGCGTGCTGCCCGACGTGCCCTTCATGGTCGTGATCGTGATGCGCGTGATCGTCGTGCTTGCCGTGCACGAACTCCTGCAGCGAAGCGACACCGCGTTCTTTCGCTTCGAACAGGCTTTCCAGATGCTCACGCGTATTCACGAGACCCTTCGCGCGGACCTTGCCTTCTGCGTCGAGCAACACGGCATAGGGCAGCTTGCCGATCTGATAAGAAAGGCCGAGTTCCTGCGACAGCACATACGGGTATTGCGAAAGGCCGGTCTTGCGATAGAAGGCGGAGTGCTCGTCGAACTCGCCATCGCTTGCGAGCACGATGTCGGTTGCGCCTTCGCGTGCCTGGATCGACGGCAGCAGGGGCAGCAGCTTCTTGCACACGGGGCACGTCGGCGAAAGGAAGAAGACCAGCGTGTTGCGCTTCGAGTTCGACAGGCCGCCGACCTTCACCGCGCGGCCCGCGATATCGCCGAGCTCGAAGACCGGTGCAATGGCGCCGACTGCCGGGCCCTTGTCGATCATGAGTGCGCCGGCGGGCATCATGCGTTCATAGAGAATGCCGACTTGGCGAACGAGTGCGAGACAGATCGCGCCGAGCGCGAGCAAAGCGGCCCACGACAGTGCGGCCGAAATCATCAGGGCGGTTTGCATCATGAATTCCTCAGAGAATCGAGCTTGGGAAGATTGATCAGCAGCACGTCGAGCGTGAACCACGCGGCGACGGCGAAAAGCGTGCAGGCGCCTGCGCTCAGATAGTCGAATGCCATGAGCGCGCGGCCGGTTGCGGGAACGAGCGCGGCGGCGGCGAGCGCGGCCAGCATCAACGCGCGTGCGACGTGCCACCAGCCGATCGACTTCGGCGTGCGCGCCGATGCGCGTGCGGCGATGAAGCCTGAGCAGCCGCAATCGATATCGGTATGACCGCGCAACACGTTGATCGCGAGCGCCGCGCCGAAGAGCGTGAACAAGGCGATCAGTACGATGGCGCTGACCATGCGCGTATCGGCGAACAACAGGCCGATTGCGCCCGCGGCCTCCAGCGCGGGAAACGCGAACGACAAAGGCGTCACAGCGAACGAAGGCAGCAGCGCGAACGCCTCGAGCGACGCGCGAAAGCGCGACGGCTCGCGCCACTTCGGCGCCGCGCTCGCGAGCGCGATGATCGTCGCGGACGCGATGCACACCATGAGAATGACAGGATCGATCATCGCGTCACCTCACGGATTGACCAGCAGCGTCGACGTACTGCCGAGTTGCTTTTCGACGTGCTGACGCTTGCCGGTCGTCGCATCCATCACGACGAGATCGGAGGTCGGCGTGAGGCCGTAGAAGAGCGGCTTGTCGTCGGTGCTGACCTGGATGGAGAGCAGCGGGTCGATCTTCTGCTTCGCGAGATCCCAGCGCGCCACACGCTTTTTGCTTTCGGTGTCGTAGACCCAGATCTCCGTGCCCGGATCCTTGTGCGATCCGTCCGCGCCCTTGTGCATGGCGACGTAAAAACGGTGAGCAGCGGTACTGAGCGCGGTCTGCTGCAGGCCGCCCGGACGCCAGCCTGCCTTGCGCTCCTGATCGCTCAGCAAGGACCATGACGTGCCGAACACCGGCGCATCACCGGAGAAGTCGGCCGTGCGCACGTTGCCGTGGAAGGTCGTGAACACATACTTGTTGCCGTCGCGCACGGCGTTGATGAACGCGGGATCGTGATCGACGTCGATGAATGCATCGGAGAGCTTGCGGCTCGCTTCCTTGCCCGTGGCATCGAGCTTGACGGTGAGCGCCTTGCCGCTTTCGCACAGCGCCGAGAAACGGTCGTTGCCGCTCGGATACGCGAGCACGCAGCCGTCGGTATCGACTTCGCCGAGCACCTTCTTCGCAGCCGTATCGATGACGGTGACGGAAGTCGACGGCGTGATGTTCGACACATACAGGCGGCTGCCGTCTTCCGAAAGAATCGTGAGATAAGGCGTCGGCACGGTCTGACCGTGCTTGGCCGGGATCACGATTTCACCGGTCACCTGGAGCGTCGAGTTATCGATGATCTCGACCACATCCGTGCGCGTGCCATGACTGCCGCGCGCGAAGTAGGTCGTCGCGACATAGCTCGTCTTGTGATCCGGCGAGATCGTAAAGCCCGGTGCGAAACCGGCGTCGATCTGGCCGATGAACCGCTTCGTGTCGCCGTCGAACACATGAACCCGCGCATCGGTCATGCTCGAGAACGCAACATCCGTTACGAAGATGCGGTGCGGGCTGTACGGCGGCACCTTCGCCACCGTCAGTTCTTCCGGCTTTTCGGCCGCGCCTGCGTGAATCTGACACGCAAGCAGTCCATAAAATACGGCCCCCATGGCGGTGGCCAGCCGTCTCAGCTTCATCTGTGCTCCTCCTTAGTTATCGTCGAAATGACTCTAAAGACGACAATAAAAAAGAGCACTTCGTAACCGGCAGCGCGTGCGTGCCGAAATGGAGCATTCGAAAGGGAGCCGACAGAGACGCGCGTGACAAGCGTGTTCAGGCCGCTTTCAGTTTCGGCGCCGGAAAAGGAAATGCCGGTTGCAAACCGCGGCAGTGCGGCTTGCAACCGGCATGGAAGCGTTGTGCTTCGCCCGACTTATCGAGTGCGCAGCGTCTGGGAAGGAAGTTCGCCGAACAGGATTTTGTAATCGCTCGCGAAATGACCGAGATTGGAAAATCCCCAACGCATCGCGGCTTCGCGCACCGGAACTTCGCCTGGCGATGTCGTCGTCAGCAGTCGCCGCACTTGCGCGAGACGCACGGCACGCAGATAACTCACCGGATTCATCTGCGTGACCGATTGAAAGCTGTTTTGAATCGTGCGCCGGCTCACGCGCAGTTTCTCGCATAGATCCAGCACTGAAATCGGCTGCTCGGGGCGCGCCAGCACCAGATCATGGGCGCGACGCACGACGTCTGCCCGGCACGCGTAGGTGAGCCGGTCCTCGCGCGTGGGCACGTGAAACGTCAGCAGATCCAGAATGCTTTCCGTCACCGTGTGCGCGAAACGATGCGCGCCATCTTCGGAAGAAAACGGATCGGGGGCTGCGAGCACCGACTCGACCGCCGCGATGATGCGCTTTCCCGCACGCGCGCCGGCCGCGCTGGGAATGCTCAGCACGTGCCGATTGAGAATCTCGTCCTGGATATCGACGCCCGCTGCATCGGCTGCCGCCGCGAGCAGATTCGTATCGACGGCCACGCCGAGCATCGACATGTCAGGTGGCGAATGCAGCAGAAATTCCTTGTCGCCACGTGCGACGACGAGCGCGTTTTCGTCGACCCGCACGCCCTGAAATGAAAACGGTGCGCCGCCGCCGAGCACGAGTCCGAAGGTGACGAAACCTGATGGTAATTGCCCGCGCTGAACGATACGAACATTCGCGGATTCCTGGAAGACCTGCACGCCCGCCACAGCAACCTGCTTGACCGTGCTGCGAAAAGCGCCTTCTCCGACCTGGTCGTAGCGCTGATCCCAACCCGTCAGCGCATGCGCGTGATGGTCGGCGTCCTCGAAGGTTTCAAAATTGGCGTACATGCCCTGCTCCTGCTACTTGCGTCCGCATCGATGCGACTGCCTATAGGATTTCGATTTTTTGGCGTCAAGCTTTCTAATTGTTCTCGCCTATCGGTTGTTGCGCAATGCTAGGAATGCACGATTGAAAAACGAGCGCGCGCATGCGTAGGCGAACGCGCGCTCGCAAATACTTCATAGATTACTTTAGAAACTGTCCGGGATGCCAATGCGTACGGTGCTCTGACGATTGCTCTAACGAATGAACGTTTGTTCTCTTCGAAAGGAAATTGTCGGCATGGATCGAGCCCTGATAATCCTTTCGCGGTAAATCAATCAAAAGTGCGTTCACCGATAAAGCGCGTTGATGCGCTTTCATATTTGCCGCACTGATAACCGCATGTCTTTTCGGCGAATTTGACGCGGATATACGTCGCATCGACACTGCCTGCCAAGCGAAGCCTTTCGAAAGCATCGACGCCTTATTCATCACCCAAGCGAGCCCACATGTCTTCTGTTCACTCCTCGACGTCTGGGGACCGCGCGGCCGTTACGCAGGACCGTGCGCTTAGCCGGATCGTCGTCGCTTCCGTCGCGGGCAATGCGATGGAGTGGTATGACTTCTTTGTTTATGGCACGGCGGCCGCGCTCGTATTCGGCCAGTTGTTCTTTCCCGCGAATGCGGACCCGCTCGTCGGCACGCTCGGCGCATTCGCCGCGTTCGCGATGGGCTTCGTCGCACGGCCGCTCGGCGGCATCGTGTTCGGGCATATCGGCGATCGATATGGACGGCGCGCGTCGCTCGTCTGGACGCTGCTCATCATGGGCTTCGCGACCTTCGGCATCGGCTTGTTGCCGACTTATGATCATGTGGGAGCATGGGCGCCTGCCGCGCTCGTCGGGCTTCGGCTGCTTCAAGGCGTCGCCTCTGGCGGTGAATGGGGCGGCGGCGTATTGATGATCAGCGAGAGCGCACCGCCCGAAAAGCGCGGCTACTATGCGGCATGGAGCCAGCTCGGCGTGGGCGGGGGCTTCGTGCTTTCGTCGGGCGCATTTCTCGCCGTGCAGACGTTGCCACACGATCAGTTCATCTCGTGGGGCTGGCGTTTGCCGTTTCTCGCGAGCATTCTGATCTTCGCGCTCGGTGTCTATATCCGCCATAACCTGCCCGAGAGCCGGGACTTTGAACATGCGGATCGCGCGGGCAAGACGTCTCATATGCCGGTTATCGAAGTTATCAAACGCCATCCGAAGGAAATTCTGATGGCGATGGGATTGCGTGTCGCCGAAAACGGCGGCGCGTATATCTTTCTCGCCTTCTCGCTCGTCTACGGCAAGTTCGCGGGCATCGCCAATTCGACGATGCTCACCGGCGTCATGCTCGCGATGGTCGTCGAAATGGCGGCGATGCCTCTGTGGGGCAAGCTCTCCGATCGCATCGGGCGCAAACCGGTGTACATGATCGGCGCGGTGTCGCTCGCATTCATGGCGTTCCCGTTCTTCTGGCTACTCAACACGCATTCCACACCGCTCATCTGGCTCGCGCTCGTACTCGGCACGGCGGTATGTCATGGCGCGATGATCGGCACGCTGCCCTCGCTCGTCGGCGAGCTCTTCAGTACCGAAGTGCGCTACTCGGGTGTCGCGCTCGGCCATGAAGTCGCGTCGATCTTCGCGGGCGGTCTCTCTCCGCTCATCGCCATAGCACTGCTCGCGCACTATCGCGCGTACTGGCCGGTTTCCCTCTACCTGATCGCGCTCGCCCTCGTCACGATCGTCACGTTGAAGTACACGCGCGAGACGCGCGCGAAGTAACACACGCTTTTCCCCTCCCTGATTCGACTCCCGTTCGCGCGGCGCTGGCCCGCGCGAACGCCTGCGCACGTCGAGAGACCAGCATCCATCGGAGACACACGATGCATTCCCCAAGCACCATCAAACCGGAAAACAAACGCTATACGTACGAGTGGTATGTCGTCGTGATCTGCATGCTGGCGTATGTTTTCTCGTTCATCGACCGGCAGGTGCTCGCGCTCATGATCGAGCCGATCAAGCGCGACCTGCATCTCACCGACACGCAATTCAGCCTCCTGCATGGCTTCGCCTTCTCGCTCTTCTACGCGGTAATGGGAATGCCGATCGCGTATCTTGCCGATCGTTTCGCGCGGCCGCGCATCATCGCGACGGGCATCGCCTTATGGAGCGTCGCGACGGCCGCGTGCGGCCTCAGTCAGAGCTTCGTGCATATGTTCGCTTCGCGCATGAGCGTGGGCGTGGGCGAAGCCGCGCTCTCGCCCGGAACGTATTCGATGCTCGCGGATTACTTTCCCAAAGAAAAGATGGGCCGCGCGATCGGCATCTATTCGCTCGGTTCTTTCATTGGCGGGGGCATTGCGTTTCTCGTCGGCGGCTATGTGATTGCGCTGCTCAAGCACGCGAGCGTGTTCACGTTGCCCCTCGTTGGTGAATTGCGGGCGTGGCAACTCGCATTCTTTATAGTCGGATTGCCGGGTCTTTTCGTCGCGTTCGTTTTCATGATGACGGTGCGTGACCCCGCGCGCAAAGGACTCGCGCAAGACGGCGCGGGCCAGGTCAAACGCGTTGCGATGGGTGGTGCGCTGCGTTTCATCGCGAGGCATCGCAAGACGTTCTTCTACCATTACATCGGTTTCTCGTTCTATGCGATGGGGCTTTATTGCCTGATGAGCTGGACGCCCGCCTTTTATATGCGCCGCTTCGGCCTCACGCCTGTCGACACGGGTTATATGCTCGGCGTCGTGATGCTCGTCGCGAACACGAGCGGCGTGTTCTGCGGCGGCTGGCTCAACGACTGGCTGCTGCGCCGCGGTCGCACCGATGCGCCCATGCGCGCGGCATGGATCGGCGCGGCATGCATGCTGGTTCCTGCTATCGCGTTCACACAGACGTCGAGCCTGAACGCATCGCTCGCATGGCTCGTCGCGGCGATGTTCTTCGCGTCGTTCCCGCTGCCGACCTCCGCCGCCGCCATGCAGGCACTCGCGCCCAATCAGATGCGCGCGCAGATCTCAGCAATGTTCCTGCTCGTGTCGAACCTGATCGGTCTGGGTCTCGGGACCACGCTCGTCGCGCTCATCACCGACAAGGTGTTCGGCTCGCCGCTGGCCGTGGGCAGTTCGATGGCCATCATCAACGCCGTGGCCATCGTGCTGGCCACCGCGCTGCTTTTCGCCGGATGCCGGCAGTATCGATCGAGTCTCGCGAGTGAAGCACGTGAAGCCCGCATCGCGCTCGACGCTGCACCGACGCGCGCAAACGTGCCCGCCGGCGCCGCCACGACGGCATGAAGATATCCGCCGAATTGATGTGACGTGCTCTTTTTAATCTATTTTGTTTATCCGGTGAGGGGCGCTACGCTCGGCACATCGTCCCCTTGAACACATTGGAAAGGCAGCATCATGCAAGCTCAAACCTTCAAAGTTCGTGTCGACGCGTTGCGCGAAGAAGCCCGCGGCGTGCGCTCGTTCAGCATCTCGCGTCTCGACGGTCTGCCCTTCGACGCCTATGAGCCCGGCGCGCATATCGACGTGACCGGTCCTTCGGGCATCACGCGTCAGTACTCGCTTTGCGGCGATCCGGCTTGCCGCGACTCGCATGTCTTCGCGGTGAAGAAAGAAGAACAATCGCGCGGCGGCTCGCGTTCGTTGCACGACGAAGTCGGCATCGGTAGCGAACTATCGATTGGCGCGCCGCGCAATCTTTTCCGGCTAGAAGAAGGCGCGAGCGAGCATATCTTGATCGGCGCGGGCATCGGCATTACGCCTTTGCTTTCGATGGCGTATCGACTCGTCGCGATCGATGCGCCCTTCACGCTGCATTATTTCGCGCGCAGCGAAGCACATGCGGCGTTTTTGCCGCTTCTTGCGCGTGCGCCGTTCGCGCAGCACGTCAAGCTGCATTTCGGTGTCGAGCGCGACGTCCTGACCGATGCACTCGATGCCTGTCTTTGCGACGCGGACGGGAACGCGCACGTCTACACGTGCGGCCCCGCTCCGTTCATGGATGCCGTGGTCGATACGGCGCAAAAGCGCCTGCCCGCCGGCGCTATTCATCTCGAACGCTTCAAGGCCGAGCCGCAAGCCCCGACGGATACCTCGCTCGACACCTTCGATGTCCAGCTCGCGAGCACCGGGCAAACCGTGCGCGTGGATGCCTCCACATCCATCGTCGATGCGCTTGCTTCGATCGGCATCGAAGTCGATACGTCATGCGGCGAAGGCGTCTGCGGCACCTGCATGGTCGATGTCGTGAGCGGCGAGCCCGAGCATCGGGATCATTGCCTGAGCAAGGCGGAACGCGCGAGCAACAGCGTAATCTGCTGCTGCGTGTCCCGTTCGCGCTCACCGGTGCTCGTGCTCGACCTCTGAACTCATAGCTTGTCGAAGCCCGCGAGGATGTCGGTCATCAGGCCGCGCATCCACGCGATGCCTTCGTCCTCGTGAAAGTGCGCGTGCCAGTGCATCGTGACCGCCGCCTTCGGCAGTTGAACGGGCAACGCATAGATCCTGAATGCGTCGTTGCGATTGAGGATATGCGCGAGCCGCTCGGGTAGTGTCGCGAACAGATCGGTGACCGCGAGCACGCCGGGCACGGCCACGAAATGCGGCAACGCGAGCGCGATATTGCGCCCGACACCTTGTGCGCGCAACGCATCGTCGAGCGCGTGGTGACTATGTTCCAGCGAACGCACCTGCACGTGCGACGCGGAAAGAAACGGATCGAGATCCAAGGTCTCCCCTGCGGGCAAGCCTTCGCGCTTCCTCGTCATGCACACATACGCTTCCTCGAAAAGCAGCGCGTGCCGCGTGCGCGGCAATAGCGAAGGCAGATTGCCGATCGCGAAGTCGAGCCGGCTCGAACGCAATGCTTCCTCGATGTCCTCGACAGGCAAAGGCTCGACCAGCAGCTTCACACGCGGCGCAGCGTCGTGCAGCGCCTGGCAGATCGCGGGTAAATACGCCATTTCCCCCGCATCCGAGAGGGAAAGGCGAAACGTGCGATTACTCGTCGATGCATCGAAACGCTCGGCGAAGCGCAAGGCTTCGCGCACGGTATCGAGCGCGCGTCCGACGATCTCGGCGAGTTCCAGCGCAACCGGCGTCGGCTGCATGCCTGCACGGGTGCGGATAAAAAGCGTGTCATCGAAAAGCGTGCGTAGACGGCCCAGCGAATAGCTCACGGCGGGTTGCGACAACGCGAGCCGCTCGCCGGCTCTGGTCAGACTGCGCTCCTCCACGATCGCCTGAAAGACACGCAGCAGATTGAGATCGACATGGTCGATGGAAGTCATTGGAGAACTCTCGAGATATCGGCCGGATTTATCCAGCACCCGTTTTTTAATCGATTTGACGCATGATCTTCGCAAAGCGAGACTGATGTCAACGAGAGGATGTGCCGATCAACCTCGCCATCCTCGTGTTAGCCGATCAACCTCACCCCACATCAAACCGATGAGTACGCCGACAACCCAAATCATCGACACGAGCGCGCTCGGCCGCCGCGCACAAGCGGACCGCATCGCGCCGTCGCTCTATTACGATCCCGATCTCTTCGAAGCCGAGCTCGAACGCATTTTCTATAAGACGTGGATCTGGGTCGCGCATGAAAGCGAATTGCCGAAGCCCGGCGATTTCGTCACGACGACCATCGGCCGCCAGCCGGTGATCGTCGTGCGCGACAAGACGGGCGCGGTGAACGTGCTGCAAAACCGCTGCCGTCATCGCGGCGCAACCGTCTGCGAAGAGCACAAGGGCAATGCGAAGGGCTTCACGTGTCCGTATCACAGCTGGTCTTACGCGCTCGACGGCACGCTGCGTGCCCTGCCTTATGGCGACGGTTACGAAGGTGTCTGCGAAAAAGGCGATCTGCCGCTCAAGAAACTGCGCGTCGGGATTTACCAGGGTTTGATCTTCGCGAGCTTCAATGAAGCAATCGAACCGCTCGAAGATTTTCTCGGCGGCGCGAAGCCCTGGATCGATCTTTTCATGAAGCAAGGCGCGGGCTATCCGATCAAGGCCAACGGCGAGCACAAGTTCAAGTTCAAGGGCAACTGGAAAATCCAGCTCGAGAACACGACTGATCTTTATCACTTCCCTGTCGTGCACAAATCGTGGATGAAGTCGATCGACGACGAAACCGCCGCCGCCATCACGAGCTTCATGACGAGCGACGAGGCATTCTGCCGCTCGCTCGGCAACGGCCATAGCCTTGCGGTGCTGGTGCCCGAGATCGTCGATCTCGACAAGGATGACGGCGCCCCGTTGCCGGAACGTTTCAATGATCTCGCCGCGCAGCTCGCCGAGAAACATGCGCCCGAGGAAGTGCGCCGCATCGTGCGTTCGCTGATGGGCGTCGGCTTCAATCTGAATCTCTTTCCGAACCTCGCACTCTCGATGGCGTTCTTCCGCGTGCTGCGCCCCATTTCCGCCGAGGAAACGGAGATCCGCCACGTTGCGCTCGCGATGGACGGCGGACCGGAAGAAGCGAATCGCGTGCGACTGCGCATTCACGAGCATTTCCAGGGTCCGTTCGGCTTCGGCAGCCCCGACGACGCCGAAGCATGGGAACGCGTGCAGCGCGGCTCGCATGCGGGCCCCGACGTGCCCATTCTCGTCAATCGCGGCCTGAATCGCGAAACGACCGCACCGAACGGAGAAAAGACCGCGCATGCCACGGACGAAACCGGCATGCGCGAAGCCTACAAGCAATGGCGCGCAATGATGGAGCAGGCATGATGGACGATCGCAACGCACTCTTCTCTCAACAGACTTTCGCGCGCGCGATCGAGTTCATCTGGCGTGAAGCCGAAATGCTGGATCGGCGCGACTATCGCGCATGGCTCGAACTGTGGGACCCGAAAGGCTTCTATGTGGTCCCGATCGATCCGGACGCGACCGACTTCGCCGCCACGCTGAACTACGCCTACGACGATCAGCACATGCGCGACATGCGCGTGCAGCGCATGACGTCGGGCTATTCGGCGTCGGCATCCGACGCGGCCCGCACGGTGCGCACCGTTTCGCGCTTCACGTTGTCGAGCGATAGCGCCGATATCGTGGAAGTGAAGTCGTCGCAAGTGATCGTCGCGTACAAGCGCGGCGTGTCGACGATCTTCGCCGCCGATCTCACGCACAAGATCAGCATGGCGAGCGGCGAACCGAAGCTGGTCGAAAAGGTGATTCGCCTGATCGATTCGACTGAAGCGCTGAGCGCAATCGGCTTCCTGCTTTGAGTCTTGCGCACGCATCGGTGCATGCGCGCCGATGCGTGCTCACCAGTCGATCAGGCGTGATGAGACAAAGGCAGAGCGAAGCAGCATTCAAGACCGCCGCTTGCCGCGCGTTGCGCCCAGATGCGCCCTGCGTGCCGCGACACGATGTTCTTGCACAAGGACAAGCCGATGCCATTGCCGCCCGCCTTCGACGAGGAGAAACCGTCGAACAGACGTTCGAGCGCATCGTCGGGCACGCCGGGTCCGTTGTCGATCACATGCACTTCGGCGGTCTCGCCATCCAGCTTCGTGGCAAGCGTGACGATTGCCGTCGACGGGTTCGCGCCGGTCAACGCTTCGACGGCGTTGAACGCGAGATTGAGGATCACCTGACCGATGAGCACGCGCTCGCAACGTACCGGCAACGGCTCGGCCCATTGCTCGATCCTGAGCGCAACGCCCTCGTCTCTCGCACGCAACTGGATGAAATACGCGACATCCGCGAGCACGTCGCGAAGATCCGCTTCGGCTTCGACAGGCTCCCGCTTCACAATGAACTCGCGCACGCTCTTGATGATATGCGCCGCGTGCTCGGCCTGGCGGTCCGCTGCACGCAGACCCCAGATCGCGCTATCCACGGATTCCGGCCGAGCAAGCCGCTGAATCGCGCCTTCGATGAAATTGCGCACGGCGGCGAGCGGCTGACTCAACTCGTGCGCGATCGCCATCGCCATCTCGCCCATTGCGTTATTCCGTCCCGCGTATTCGAGCATGCGCGCTTCGTTGCGGCGCGCTTCCTCGATCGCCACTTCATCGCTGATATCGCGGAAATGGACCAGCGTGCCCTCCTCGATATCGATGCGCCTGCACGTCATGCGCAGCCATCGTTTCGCGCCGTCGCGACGCGTGATCGCATAGCGTTGCGCGGGCGTCGAATGCTGCCGCGTCGCGCTGCGCAACTGTGCAATCAGGCGGTCGCGGTCTTCTCTCGTGCAATAGTCGAGCGCGACGCCGAGCGGCGCATCGCTCGTCAAGCCCAGCACGCGCCGTCCCGATTCGCTGATGAAGCTCACCTTGCCGCGCGGCGTCAGCACCGCCACACCCTCGCCCAGATCCTGCATGTACTCGCGCAGGCGGGTTTCATAGCGACGCAGCTTCTGGCGCATCGCTTCTTCCGCGCTGATATCGCGGAACTGCACCATCACCACCGCGCTCCCGGAGAGCGGCACATAGGTCGCGATCGCCTCGGACAGCATGTCGACGCCCGCGCGCGAGCGATAACACCACTCATAGCTTTGCGGGCCTTCGGTGACGGAGCGGTCCATCGCATTCACCGCGATTTCGCGGCGATACCTGACGTCGTCGCGCGTCATGTCGTGCGCCTTGAGCGGCAGCAGCTCTTCCGCCGAAAAGCCGAGCGCGACGCAAGCCGCGCGATTCGCCCAGACGATCGCCTTCGTCTTCGCATCGTGCAGAAGCACGCATTGCGTCAATGCATCGAGCAGGCGGCGGAAGTCGTCTTCGGCGGGGAAGTTCATGGCGAGGTGCGAGGAAAACATGATTGCGAGGCTAACCATAGCATCGGCTCGCGCCGCGTGTCCCTAAAGATTTCTTTAGAGGACCGGGCGGGTTCACTGAATCGCGTGCTCGCCTTCCCAATTGTTTCGGGCTTTTTGGGTTTCTAGACTGGCATCAACGCCATACGAATGAAAAGGAGACGTCCCCATGTCAGCTTCCGCGAGTGCCGTCGCTATCCGCGACGATCTGTCCAGTCAAACCGATGCCATGACGCTCGACGATGTCATCGCCGAAATCGCGCAGCGCCGCGAAGAATTCGACCGCTTGTCGCACGTACCGCGCGATGTCATCGAAAAGCTCAAGCGCGTGGGCATTTATCGCGCCGCGACACCGAAGCGCTTCGGTGGCGATGCGCGCGCGCCTGGCGAATTCCTCGCGATGATCGAGCGCATTGCCGTCGCCGACGGCTCGGCCGCGTGGGTCGCGAGCTTCGGTTCCGCGAATCTCTATCTCGCCGCGCTGCCGCTCGCAACCCAGGCGGCCATCTATGCGGATGGCCCCGATCAGGTTTTCGCGGGCGGGCTCTTTCCGGTGCAGAACGCACAACCCGCGCCGGGCGGCTATCGCGTGAACGGCACGTGGAAGTTCGCGAGCGGCTGCAAGGGCGCGGACTGGCTCGGTGTCGGCATCGGCACGGGCAAACCCGGCGAGGCACCGGGCAAGCCGCGCACCGCGGTCTTTCGTCCCGCGCAGGTGGAGATCGTCGAAAACTGGCATGTCGTCGGCATGCAGGGCACGGGCAGTCACGACTTGCGCGTGACGGATCAGTTCGTCGCCGAAGAATGGACCTTCGTGCGCGGCGGCGCATCGACCGTCGATGAACCGCTCTATCGTTATCCGACCATCGCGTATGCAGCGCAAGTGCTCGCCGTCGTGAACCTCGGCCTGGCACGCGCCGCGCTCGATGTCGCGAATCATATGGCCGGCGGCCGCAAGACCACGACCGGTGCGCCGCAACTCGCCGATCGCGCCTATTACCGCATCGAACTCGCCAAAGCCGAAGCGCAATTGCGCTCCGCGCGCGCGTTCTTTTACGAATCGACCGACAGCGTATGGCAGTCGATTCTCGCGGGCAATGAAGTCACGCCGGAACAAGTCAGCCTGTTGCGTCTTGCCGCAACACAGATCGCGCGCGAAGGCGCGGACGTGGTGAATCGTGCGTATCGTCTGGGCGGCACGATGGCGATTTATCGCACGCATCCGTTGCAACGCCTGATGCGCGATGCGATGGTCGTCACGCAACACGCATTCCTCGGCGAAGGCAACTACGACGGCGCGGGCGCCGTGTTCGTGGGCGTGCCGCCGATTCCTGGCTATCTCTGATCCATTTTTATCGCATAACAAGAGGAGTAACGCTTCATGACCGACAACCAAAACCTGCCCTTGCGCGTACTGTTCTGCTGCGGCGTAACCCAGAACTTCTTCGACTTGCCGCGCGAGCAGATCGGCCAAGTATGGCAAGCCTACGGCAAGATGCTCGCCGCGATCGAAGCCATGGAGAACGTGCGCGTGCTGGGCGTGATGGATGACGATCGCCTCGTCGTCGGACAGTCCGATGGCGCGCCGTGGACGTTCTACATCATGGCCGATGTCGCCGACTTCGACACGGCCGTCGCCGTGTGCAATCTTTATCGGACGACGCCTGTCGGCGAATATAACCTGTGGCGTTATGGAAAGATCGAGGCGCGCGTCGGACGTGCGCTGACGGTTCCGCCCGCCGCAGCGAATAACGCGTGACGCCATGACGCAAACCAATATCGATGCCTTGCTCGAGCGCGTGTGTGCGCTGGAAGCGCAGAACGAAGTGCGCAAGACCATCGCGCGTTACATGGCGCTGTGCGACGTGCCTTGCGCGCCACTCGAACGAGAATCCCTCGCCGCGCTTTTCACCGAGGACGCCGTGTGGGAAGGCATCGGCACGCAATACGCGCAGAAGTTCGGCCGTCTGCGAGGGCGTGCCGCAATCGTCGAGATGCTGCAACGTTATCTGCCGCCCTCGCCGCATTTCGCCACCAACGTGCACTTTCTGACGTCGGAGCAGATCGAGGTTCAGGGCGATTGCGCCAAAGGCCGGTGGATCATGTTGCAAGCGTCGGGTTATGTCGATGCAAAGGCCGAACTCATCGCCGCGCGCCTGGAGATCGATTTCACGCCCTCTGCACGCGAGGAAAGCCAAGCGTGGCTGATTCGCCATTTCCGCACGGAGCGTCTCTTCGACGCGCCCTGGCAAGTGAACCCGCGCAAGGAGACACACGCATGAGCGCATTCATCAGCGAGTTCGATCTTTGCACGCACGATGATGTCGACGGTCCGACCATCGCGATCAAGGACAGCATCGATATCGCGGGCTATCCGACGACGGCCGCAAGCCGCGCGCTCGCCGATGCGCCCGCCGCCGCCGAACATGCCGAAGTCGTGCGGCGACTGCTCGATGCAGGCTGGCGCATCAAAGGCAAGGCGAACATGCACGAGCTTGCGTTCGGCATGACCGGTATCAACGCTTTCACCGGCACGCCGGTGAACCCACAGGACGCGACGCGGATTCCCGGCGGGTCGTCGAGCGGCTCGGCATCGGCGGTGGGACTCGGGCTCGTCGATGCCGCGCTCGGCACCGACACGGGCGGCTCGGTGCGCGGTCCCGCGGCCTGCTGCGGCGTGATCGGATTGAAGCCGACCTTCGGTCGCGTGTCGCGTCGCGGCGTGGCGCCAGTCGAAACCACACTCGATTGCGTAGGACCGTTCGCGCGGGAAATGCGCGTGCTGATCGATGCCATGACCGCGATCGATCCATCGTTCGATGCAGGCATGGCGCGACGGGATGCATCGAACGCGCGTGTGGGCATCGTCGCCGTCGATGCAGACGCGCCTATCCGCAAAGCGGTCGGGAACGCCGTGCGCCGGGCAGGATTCGCATCACGCGAGGTTGAACTGGCTTCGATGGCAGATGCCTTCTCCGCCGGTCTCGCGATCATCAACGCGGAGACGTGGCATGCGTTCGGTTATCTCGTCGAGACGGGCAGGATCGGCGCGGATCTCGACGCCCGTTTGAGGAATGCATCGCACACCACGGCGGCCGATCTCGAAGCGGCGGAAAACGTGAGGCACATCTTCACGGCAGCCGTGGATCGCGCACTCGATGATGTCGACGTGCTCGTGCTTCCCACGCTGCCCGCGTTCCCGATCACGCTCGAAGCCGCGCGCACGGGAACGTCGGTGATCGCGATGTCGTCGTTGATCAGGCCGTTCAATCTGAGCGGACATCCCGCGTTGAGCCTGCCGCTTGCCGTGGAAGGTTCATCGCTCAAGGCCGGTTTGCAACTCGTCGGGCGCAAGGGCGCGGACGAAAAGGTCTGCGCGGTCGCCGCGCATTTCGAAGCCGCGCTTGCTCAATAACAGGAACTCAAACATGTCGAACAGAATCGCGCTCATCACGGGCGCCGCGCGCGGCCTTGGCGCCGCGATCGCGCGCCGCTTTCATGCGGCGGGCTACAAGGTCGCACTGGCCGATATCGCCATCGAAGCCACGCAATCGCTAGCGCGAACGTTGAGCGAGGATCAGGACAGCGCGTTCGCAATCAGGCTCGACGTCACATCGAAGGCGGACTTCGAGCGCGCCCGCGACGCCGTGCACGAACGCTGGGGCGCGATCGACGTGCTCGTCAACAACGCGGGCGCATCGAAGGTCGTGCCCGTGATGGAGATCACCGCCGAGCAGTTCGATCAGGTCATCGACGTCAATCTGCGCAGCGTGCTCTTCGGTTGTCAGGTATTGGGCCGCTATTTCGCGGATCGCGGCGCGGGGCGCATCGTCAATATCGCATCGCTCGCGGGACAGAACGGCGGTTCGGCGACCGGCGCGCACTATGCGGCCGCGAAAGGCGGCGCGATCACGCTGACCAAGGTATTCGCACGCGACCTCGCCGTGCACGGCGTGACGGTCAATGCGATTTCGCCCGGCCCGCTCGATCTGGCCATCGTGCATGAGAGCGTGCCCGCCGACAAGCTCGACAAGGTTATCGCGGGCATTCCGGTCGGGCGTCTCGGCTCAGCCGATTACATTGCCGATGTTGCCGTGCTGCTTGCATCACCCGACGCGTATTTCGCCAACGGAGCATGCTGGGACGTGAACGGCGGCCTGTACATGCGCTAGCGTACGCATCAGGCGCGCTCGTCGTCGGGCGGACTCCAAACTTCGAGCACGTCGCGCACGAGCGCGGCGATGGAAGCCGCGCCGAGCTTGTCCTTGATGCTCGCGCGATGCACATCGACGGTCTTGACGCTGATCGACAGATCGGTGGCGATGCGCTTGCTCGCCTTGCCTTCGATCACGCCACGCAAGACCTCCTTCTCGCGCGCGGTCAGCGATTCGACGCGCTCGCGCAGTTCGCGCTGCCGCTCGCCTTTCGCGTGGCGCTGCGTCGCGAGCTTCATTGCGCGCTGCACGCGATCGAGCATTTGCTGCGAGTTATAGGGCTTCTCGACGAAATCGATCGCGCCATGCTGCAGCGCACGCACGGACATCGGGATATCGCCGTGACCGCTCACGAAGATGATCGGCAAGGTCGCGCCGCGGCGGTTGAGCTCGGCCTGCACGTCGAAACCGCTCGTCTCGGGCATGCGCACGTCGAGCACGAGGCACGCGGGACGGCTCACGTCGAATGCACGCAGAAATTCGGCGGCATTCGCAAATCCTTCCGACTTCACGCCGACCGAATCGAGCAGCCATGCGAGCGAGGTGCGCATGCCGTTGTCGTCGTCGACGATATACACCACGGGGGCGGAAGAATTCATTGCGATGGCTCTTTCGATGCGTGCAGCAGGGACCGTGCGCGCCCGGGATTCGGCTGTCTCATCGCAGGGTCTCGTTGTTTGAAGCGTCAATCATAACCAGCCGATATGCGCCGCGAAAGTCCCTTCTTTACCTCGATCGCGGGAGATAGGTAAAAGCTTTAGTGCGTTCGGTAACCACGCCGGGCATATGGGCGGATCCTGCCGATATGTTTTGTGCGGTTGAACGCGTACGCTTGATTCACGGTTTGCTATACACAACATTGAACATGAAACGAACTGGAGACGTTCCTATGTCCGCGCTGCCCCGTCCCGACCTTGCCGATATCGATCAGACGCGCAAGCTGTTCCGTCAGGCCATGGCCCACCTCGGCGCCGCGGTGAATGTCATCACCACGACGGGCACCCACGGACGCTGCGGCATCACCGCAAGCGCCGTGTGCTCGGTCACGGATTCCCCGCCGACGCTGCTCGTCTGCATCAACCGGTCGAGCGCCATGCATGCCGCGTTCGTGAACAATCGCAATGTATGCGTGAACGTGTTGCCGGGACACCTCGAACAGATCGCGCGGCACTTCGCCGGCCTCACGCAACTCTCGATGGAGGAACGTTTCTCGTTGCCCGTGTGGGACGAAGGCGTAAACGGCGTGCCGGTGTTGCGCGATGCGCTGGCGAGCCTGCAGGGCACCATCGTCGAGGCGAAGGAAGTGGGATCGCATTCGGTGATGTTCGTCGAAACGACCGCGATCCGCGTGCGCGACGATGGCGATGGCCTGATTTATTTCGATCGCAACTTTCATCGCGTGCCACGCGTGTGCGCCACGCAATGAACCGCTGCATTTGCATCAATTCAGCGAAGAGAGACGCGCATTCAGACGCGCGCGCGTGATCGACGCGATCTGCGCGAGCGCCTCGTCCAGCTCCTGCTGCGTGCTGCGCGCAATGCGCCGCTCCAGCGCGCTGAAGATGCCTTCGCGCGTGTAATGACGCACGCAGATGATGAACGGAAACCCGTGCCGCTCGAGATAGGCGGCATTGAGTCGATCGAGCGATGCTTCCTGCTCGACCGACATTGCATCGAGCCCGGCGCTTTTTTGTTCGGCATCCGAATCCGCCGTCATCGTTCCCGCACGAATGTTCGCGCCCGACAGCAGCGGGTGCAGGTTCAGAAATGCACGCTGGCTCTTGTCGTCCAGACCGCGGATGACATTCATCATCGCGTCATGCAAAGCCGTGGCCGAGGCGAAGGGTCGCGCGCTCCACGCGCCCTCCGCTGCCTGCGGAAAATGTTCGAACACACTCGCGAAGGTGCCGACGAAGGCCGTGTGATCGAACGCATTGACTGGTTCGAGATTGATCGACTGTGACATGAATAGCGCTCCTATATGCCTTCGATGGCGATTCGTGCCGAGTATAGAAAGCGCGCGATCGGGCGGCGAGACACCCGATCCTATTGACCACATAACAGAACACGATAGCGTTAGGCCCGATTCATGTCGCGCAGCGCCCGCAACTCCTGCGCGGCCGCCGTCAACATGCCGCGCAACCATATGTGCGACGCCGAACGATGCCGTGACGGATGCCACAGTTGATAAAAGCGCATGAAGGGAAATTCGATCGGCGGTTCGAGCACGGCGAGCGGCAGATGCTGCGCGTGATAGTTGGCGAAATGCCGGCCTGTGGTGAGAATCAGATCCGTGCCCGGAATCAGGCTGGGCGCGAGATTGAAGTACGGGCAACTCACGCGGTTGTCGCGATGCACGCGCATGGTGCTGAGCCCGGTATCGACGACGCCGCGCTGATCGCGCGAATACGGCGTCGGCACGATATGCGACGCGCTCAGATAGTCCTGGGCATCGAACTTGCCTGATTGTGCGTGCACGCTGTCGCGGGCGACGACGCATACCACATCGTCCTCCAGCAGCACAGACAGGTGCAGATGCTCGGGAGGATTGGGCCAGTTGCCGATGACGATATCCGGCGAGCCTTCCGAGAGCCCCTGTTCATAGTTGAATGCAGCCGAGAGCGGCACGGCGACGAGGCGCGCATGCGGTGCAGCGCGCCTGAATTCGCGCACCACATGGGCGAAAAAAGGCGGCGCCAGATAGTCGGGCATCCCCACGGTGAAGCTTTGCTCGGTGGTCGCGGGATCGAAATGATCGTCTGATACGAGCAGGTTATCGAGGGCGCTCAATGCGGCCTGCGCGCTCTGCGCCAGTTGAATGGCGCGCTCGGTGGGGACCATCACGTTCTTTTCGCGCGTGAGCAGCGGGTCGTTGAAGATGGCGCGCAGCCGTTTGAGCGCAGAGCTGATAGCCGGCTGCGACTGATTCATACGAATGGCCGTGCGCGACACGCTGCGTTCGCCGATCAGCGTGCACAGCACGCGCAGCAGATAGGTATCGAATGGATCGTCGGTGCGATTCATGATGAGTTCCGTGTCTCCATGGTGCGCGTGAGCGCGCCGCTATTTTGCCAGCCGGCATCGCCAGAACCGCTTCACGAAAGGGGCGCTAGGGTAATCCATAGGTCGGAAAAAGCGCGCGGGGAAATCCTGCAAGCCACGCCGCATAAGGCTTTGCAACCCATATATGCGTTGCTATGGGGCCTATTGGCCCGTCCCCCGTTCCCGATTTTTTGGCCGTTTCTATACTTGCTTCCAACCGAACGCACGGACCGGGTCCGTGCGACGCAAACCGACTGGAAAGGAGAAACCATGTCGCTCATCAAACAGGAGATGCCGGTCTTCGCGAGCGAGGCCGAGAGCGCCGAAGCGAGCGTCTACCGCAAGGTTTCATGGCGCCTGCTGCCGTTTCTCGGTGTACTGTGGGTGCTCGCGTGGCTGGATCGCGTGAACATCGGCTTCGCCAAGCTGCAGATGCTGGACTCGCTGCATTTCAGCGAAGCGGTATATGGGCTCGGCGCGGGCATCTTCTTTATCGGCTACTTCCTGTTCGAAGTGCCGTCGAACATGCTGTTGCAGAAGATCGGCGCGAAAAAGACGATCATGCGCATCACGATCTGCTGGGGCATCATCTGCATGCTGCAGACGCATGTCACCACGCCCACGCAGTTCTACGTCCTGCGGTTTCTGCTCGGCGCTTTCGAAGCGGGCTTCTATCCAGGCGTCATTCTCTACCTCACGTACTGGTATCCGTCGCAACGGCGCGCGCGGGCCTTCGGCACGTTCATGTCGGCATCAGCGATCGCGGGCGTGCTCGGCGGTCCGCTCGCCGGCTGGATCATGACGTCGATGAGCGGCGTACACGGCATGTACGGCTGGCAATGGCTCTTCGTCATTGAAGGCATCCCGTCGGTGCTCGCGGGTGTGTTCGCCTGGTTCTACATGACCGACAGACCCGAGCAGGCGCGCTGGCTCAACGACGATGAAAAGCGCGTCGTGCTCGACGCCCTGCAACGCGATAACGCCGCGATGGGCGAACGCGGCCACGACTGGCGCTCGCTCTTCGCGAATCGCAAGGTGTGGCTGCTGATCGCGATCTTCTTCTGCCTGCTGTGCGCGAACTCGACGCTCACCTTCTGGATTCCGACCGTCATCAAGGATGTAGGCGTGAGCACGCCGATGGCCGTCGGCTGGATTGCGGCGGTCGCCTATCTGTGCGGCGCGGCCGGCATGATCATCAACGGCGCGCACTCGGATCGCAGCAATGAAGTGCGCTGGCACTTCAGCGGCGCGGCGATCGTGGGTGGCATTTCGATGGCCGTGCTCGCCGTGCTGATGGGCTTCGACAAGATCTCGCCGGTGATCGCCCTGCTTGCCATGACGGCGTCGCTCGTCGGCACGATGAGCGCGATTCCCGTGTTCTGGCAATTGCCCAACCGCTATCTCGCGGGCAGCGCGGCGGCAATCGGCGTGGCGCTCATCAACTCCGTCTCCAACCTCGCGGGCTTCGGCGCGCCCTATGCGATGGGGCTCATCAAGAACGCCACGGGCAAGGTGACGACCGGTCTCTATCTCGTGGCTGTGATCGAGATTCTGGCTGCGGTGCTCGTGATCATCGGCATCCGCAAGCTCGGCAATGAACAAGAGGCCTGACATGCGCGACAAAGACACTTCCCCGGCTTTCGATGTGAACCGCCGCCGCTTTGCCCTGCAATCCGTCGCGCTGGGCGGCAGCATGTTGATGGCGAAGACCGCTTTGGCCGCCGATGCGCCAGCGTCACCCGCGCCGAATCAGACGACGGGTCCGGTGCAACAGGACGGCCTGAGCCCGCGCCTCACGATGCATGGCCTCGACACGTGGCACGGCACACCGGCGGCCGGCATGCGTGTGGAGTTGTTCGCGATCGAAGGCGGGCGCTCGACGCTCCTGCGGACGATCACGCTGGCGGCGAGCGGCCGCAGCGAGCCGCCGCTGCTGATCGACGATACATATCGCGTGGGCACCTATGAGCTGTTGCTGCATGCGGACGAATACTTCGCCGCGCGCAAGGCGAATCTGCCGCAGCCGCTCTTTCTCTCGAAGATCCCGCTGCGCTTTCGCATCACCGACGCCAGCCAGCGCATTCACCTGCCGGTCCTGTTCGGACCGTGGAGCTACAACTACTACCGCGGCAGTTGAGCGGGACACCGACGAAACGCGAGATCAGGAGACACATCATGGCCGCAGGCATCACCACGCATGTACTCGACGTCGCCCTCGGCAAGCCCGCCGCGGGGATGCAGATCGATTTGTTCGATGTCGGCACCGAGCCCGCGACGCTGCTTGCGCGCACGCGCACCAATCGCGACGGGCGCACCGATACGCCGATTCTGCCGGCCGCGCAGGCGCGCGCAGGCGATTTCGAACTGCGTTTCTGGGTGGCGGATTACTTCAAGACACCCGATGTATTCGCGGATGTCGTGCCGGTGCGCTTCACGCTTGCCGATGCGGCACAGCACTATCACGTGCCGCTGCTGTGCTCGCCTTGGAGTTTCGGGACTTATCGCGGCAGTTGAATCGCCCGCGCGGAGTTTGCCTTACACGGCTTTTGTCACTAATCAGAAAGTTATCACGAGCATTGCGACGACGAACAGCACCCGCATCGAGGTCATCGCAATGTCTCCTGTCTTCAGAACGCAGTGGATGCGCGTTTCTTGCTCAATGAAGTCGGCCCATTCGACCAAAGCTCGACAAAGAGTGTCCGCTGTCGACCACTGCGACCTTCTTACTGCCCCTCGGCATGGAATCGAAGCTGACATTTAAAGAAAGATATCGAAAGCAACTTTTGGAATACTCGACGAGATAACAATCGAAATACGAAATGTGCGTCGCACCACTTATCGCCTTAAAAGGATTTTTTCGAATCTCCTTTGCCACGTATTGACACGAATTCCCTCTAGCAAATCGGGCATGCGCATGGCATAGTGCAACCGACAATCTATTAGAGGTAAGTCATGTCGACGCTAGAAAGTATTCAGGCACGTATCGAAGCACTTCAAGCGAAAGCGGATGCGCTCATCGCCAAAAAATCTGAAAGCGTACTGCAAAAGATTCATGATTTGATGTCGAGCCATGGCTTGACCGTCGCGGACATCGAACAATATTCGAGTCCGCGCAAGAAAGCTGGCCGGCCGAGCCAGGCAAAAAAGCAAGGCACGGCCGCTTATCAGGATCCGAAGACCGGTGCGACCTGGAGTGGTCGCGGACGTGCGCCCGGCTGGATCGCCAACGCCAAAGACCGCAGCAAGTTCGCGGTTGGCGCGAGCACGCAGGCAACCAAGGCTAAAGGAAAGGCGCGTGCCGCCGTCAAGCGTAAAGGAAAGGGACAGCCGCGCGGCCCTCAGCCCGCCCTTTATCGCGACCCGCAATCGGGTGCAACGTGGAGCGGCCGTGGTCGCGCACCCGCGTGGCTCGCGTCCGTCGAAGACCGCACGCCATTTCTGATCGCCTGACAGCGAATCCACAGACGGCGGAGTTCGTTCACGACTCCGCCGTTTCTCTTCGCGGCCGCGTTTAATCTAAACGCGAGGATCGAAATCGAATTCGAGCCGAATGCCGCCCGGCTCATAAATCATCATATGACGTTTTGGCCCGGCGCCTAGCGGTTCCGGAGGGAATTCAACCGTCACGCCAGGCCATGCCGACACACGCTCGAGAATCGTCGCGAGCGCCGCTTCATCCGTCGCGCGCAACGCGAGATGGTGAAGCCCGATATTCTTGCGCCGATCGAATGCTATTGGCGCCGATTCGTCTTTTACCTGCCATAGCGTAACCATCAGCTTTCCGTCCGATACGAACGCGGCCGGATAGTCGGGCTTCTCGCCGACAACCTGCCAGCCGAGACATTGAACGAAGAATTCACGCGTTGCGTCGAGGTTGCGCACGGTGAGGCCCACGTGATCGATTCCAGATGTCAGCATCGTTTCCTCCGCATGGCGGCTATGTGAAGCGTGCCCGCACGCTTCGTTCGATTCCGTTCGCATGCTATCTCATTCCGCGATCCGCGCGCGTCTGCACGTGCGTCATTTAAGCGGTAATCTGGCTGATACCGACAACGCGTCCCGACAGGAGAGCGTTCATGCTGAAGACGACTTACCCCTATTACCTCGCCAACGAGCCCGTTTCCGCCAATACCGATCTGGCGGTCACCGACAAGTTCAGCGGCGATGTCGCGACACGCGTCGCACTCGCCGATGCGCAAGCCATCGATAAGGCAATCGGCCTCGCGCTGGCCGCGATGCCCGCCATGCGCGCCTTTCCTCCCTTCAAACGTCAGGCGGTACTCGAGCATTGCGTGAAGCGCTTTCGCGAACGCGCTGATGAAATGGCGATGGCCTTATGCATCGAAGCCGGCAAGCCGATCAACGATTCACGCGGCGAAGTCACGCGTCTCATCGATACGTTCAAGGTCGCGGCCGAAGAATCGGTTCGCATCGACGGCGAAATACTGAATCTGGAAATCTCGCCGCGCGCCAAGGGCTATCACGGCTATGTAAAGCGCGTGCCGATTGGCCCTTGTTCTTTCATTTCGCCTTTCAATTTCCCTTTGAATCTTGCCGCGCACAAGGTCGCGCCCGCGATCGCAGCCGGCGTGCCGTTCGTCATGAAACCCGCGAGCCGCACGCCGATCGGCGCGTTGATCATCGGTGAGGTGCTCGCGGAAACGGACTTGCCCAAAGGCGCGTTCTCGATACTGCCGGCCCATCGCGACGGCGCCGATCTGTTCACGACCGACGAGCGCTTCAAACTCCTGTCCTTTACCGGTTCGCCTGCGGTCGGCTGGGATCTGAAGGCGAAAGCAGGCAAGAAGAAAGTTATCCTGGAACTCGGTGGCAATGCCGCCGCAGTCGTCGATGCGGATCAGGGCGCCAGGCTCGACTACGTCGTCGACAGGCTCGCGTTCGGCGCGTTCTATCAGTCGGGACAAAGTTGCATCGGCGTGCAGCGGATTCTCGTGCACGCGTCGCTCTACGCTGCCTTGCGTGAGAAGCTGATCGAGAAAACGAAATCGCTCAGAATGGGCGATCCGAAGGACGAGAAGACCTTCGTCGGACCGATGATTTCCGAGTCGGAATCGAAGCGCCTCGCCGGCTGGATGGAAAGCGCGGTGAAGGCAGGCGCGAAGATCATCGCGGGCGGCAAGGTGGATGGCGCGATGTTCGAAGCGACGCTTCTGGAAAACGTCGCGCGCGATGCGGATCTCTATCGCAAGGAAGCGTTCGGGCCGGTCGCGATACTCAAAAAGTTCGACGATTTCAAAGACGCTCTCGCTACCGTGAACGACAGCGATTTCGGCCTGCAGGCGGGCATCTTCACGGATTCGCTCGCACACGCGCATGAGGCGTGGGACACGCTCGAAGTGGGCGGCGTCGTGATCAACGACGTGCCTTCTTTCCGCGTCGATAACATGCCTTATGGCGGCGTGAAGGATTCGGGACTCGGCCGGGAAGGCATTCGCTATGCCATCGAGGACATGACCGAAGCACGCCTGATGGTGATGCGCGAAACGTGGTGACCGACGTTCAAGCCCTGCAAAGGCAGCGCTCGAACGCTCGATAGCCTTACGCCAGCGTCAGTTTGACGTCGATGTTATTTCGCGTCGCATTCGAATACGGACACACGATGTGCGCCTTGTCGACGAGCGCTTGCGCCTCGCTGCGATCCATGCCCGGCAGCGAGATCTTCAGTTCGACCTCGATACCGAAGCCGTTCGGGATCTGGCCGATGCCCACGCTGCCATCGACCGCGACATCTTTGGGCAGCGTGATCTTGTCGCGCGCGGCGACGAACTTGATCGCGCCAATGAAGCATGCGCTGTAACCCGCGGCGAAGAGTTGCTCGGGATTCGTGCCATCGCCGCCACCGCCGCCGAGTTCTTTCGGGGTGGTCAGCCTGAGATCCAGACTGCTTTCGGGCACGGTTGCGCGGCCATCGCGCCCGCCGGTGACATGAGCATGCGCACGGTATAGAACGTTTTCAATCGACATCGTCAGACTCCTGTGCATTGTGTTGAGCGGCTTCGTGGCGCGAACGCGCCGTTCGACATCCGCTGACATGGATTCCCGATGGGACACCGCCCCGCATGGGGCGCGTTCCAATATCGAAGGATACTCAAGACGCGGCGCGCTCGCTGACGCGAGGCGCTTCGAATCACAATGCGACGGGTTCCCTGCCCGGAAACGCGGGATCGGCCACGGGCGAATGTGTCTCCTTGGCGATGCGCTCGCACAGCGCGACGACATGCGCCGAACCCGCCGTCATGAAGAGCGAATGATCGAGATCCGGAAAGATCGCCATGCGCACGGAGGGGAAGCGCGATAGTCGCGCACCGTGCTTGCCGAAATGCGCGGCGATCAGATCCATGCCCGCGTCGTATGCGCCGTAGACGAGCACCGTCTTCACGCCTTTTGCATCGAGCGCGCGAATGATCGGCCCCGGCTCTGTCGCCAGTTCGGGCGGCGTCTGGCTCAGGCGGTCGAGCCTCAGCATATCGACAATCCGCGAACGCACGCGCGTCATCATATAGCCGAGCACGAAGCGCAATACGCGTGTCAACTGCTTTTCGCCGCGCAGGATAGCTTTCCATTTCTGCGGATCGAGCACTGAGAACGCATAACCCGCCATGGAATTGCGCGTCGACTGGCGCAAGCCGTCGGGCGCGACATCCGCTGGCCGCTTGAACGTTGGCAGATTCACCGTGATGACGCCGTTGATCGCGTCTTCGACGAGCGCCGCCTTGAGCGCGTGATAGGCGCCCGAGCAGACGCCGAACGAAAAGATCGATTTATAACCTTGCCGCGCGAGCCAGCGTGCCGCGGCTGCGGTGTCGTCGGTTGCGATCTGGTTGTAGATGCGGCCAAAAGCCGTGTCCGATTGCACCTTGCCAGGCGCAGCCGGACTGTCGCCGCGACCGCGCGCATCGAAACGCAGCGACGCCACGCCGCGCCGCGCGAGCTCGCGCGCAATGCGTACCGATAGCCTGCTGTCGCCCACGCGCGCGCTCGCCGACGTATTCGCGATCAGGAAGACCGGACCGCGGGTCGAGCCCGTGCGCGGCTCGCACAAGATGCCGAAAAGCCCTTCGTCACCAATGCGCACCGGCCGCTCGATCGCTTCAGGCGTTTCGATTTGCAGCGCGGACCAGTCATGTGCATCGACCGTGGCCGCCGTTTGCGTGACCATTGAAGCCCTGCCCGCGATCCACGCGACGACCTCGGCGAACGCGGCGCGCGGCAACGCGTTGAAGGCGGTTTCCTGAATGAAGCCCATCAGGTCTTCGAACGGGCGCGCCTGAGCTTCGACACCCTTGTCAGCGAGCGCGTCGCGCAAGGGGTCCGTGCCACCCGTCTTTACATTCATGATCAACGCGCGGCGCGCTGGCGCCGTCGCCGCGCCATTCACGCTCGCAACCAGATCGATCGCTTGCAGTGACGCACTGAACTCATCGCTATAAGTCTGGCCCAGCACGTTGAGGCGGACATCGTCTTGCTGCATCTCCCGCAAAGGCGGAGCAAGCAGTTCGAGCCACGTCTTGCGCACGATGCTCAGTTCCCGCATATACACGCGGCCGCTCGTAACGGGCGCGAGCAGCACGAGTTCGTCGACGGGTTGGCGCAGCGCCGCCGCGAGCGCAAATGCGCCGCCCACGCGAAAGCCGCATAAGGTGACGTGCGCGATGCCAGTGGATGTCCTGAACCAGTCGACGGCTGCGTTGATGTCGTCGACCGAAGATTCGAATTGATCGGCTGCGAGATCGGCGCCCGCCGAGTCGCCCGTGCCCCGATAGTCGAAGCGAAGCACCCAGATGCCGCGCGCGGATAGCGCATCAGCGAGATGACGCATGCCGCTGTATGTCCACACGTATTCATGGCCATAGGTGTTACAGAGCACCACGCCGCGCGTGCCGCTCCCCGGGTGCAGCCATCCGAAACGGTTTCCGAATACAACCGGTCTCATTCGATTTCTTCCTCGTTCCGAGGTATTGAGACGATTATATTAAGCGGACCCTTCGTAACGCGGCCTCCATGCGCGGATGTGTTCAAACGAGCTATCTATTGGCGCATAAGGCATGGCTTGTGTTGGCTGCCGCTCATTGCTTTTTGTGGAAGATTCGTCAGCAGACCGTCAGGTCGATTGATTCGAAGAATGAAGTCAGAACGGGCAACTGGCTTCTCTGTTCACCCGCTCATCTTTTCAGAGATCCAGGACAAGGCGCTTGCTTGTGGCACGCGACACGCACGCCGTCAGATATTCAGTCTTTTCTTCGTCGCTCAAGATGCAGTCGTTGTGCTCGACCTCGCCTTCCAGATAGCGCACCTTGCATGTTCCGCACAGGCCCGCGCAACACGAGGTCTCCAGCGGCACGCCCGCTGCGGCCAGCGCTTCTGCGATGCTCTGTTCCTTCGTGACTTCGATCTCCTGTCCCGTGCTCGCAATGCGCACCATGAAGCTGTCGCTTTCATCGTTGGCGGCCTGTTCGCCGGGATCGCGCTCGGGCGCCTTGAAATGCTCGCAGTGCACCGTGCCGGATGGCCAGTGCCGCGCCGCGTCCGCGCACGCTTTCATGAAGCCGCCCGGGCCGCAGTAATAAACGTGCTCGCCTTCACCCGGCGTGTTCAGCAGATCACGGATATCGAGGCCCGCCGAAGGATCGCCACCATCGAAATGAAAATGCAGGCGTCCACTTGCGTGCATCGGCTCGAATTCCTCGGCGAATGCGGCGCTGCGCGCATCTCTCGCGCAGTAGTGCATTTCGTAGTCGATGCCCGCATCGTCGAGTTCGTGCGCCATCGCCTTCAATGGTGTGACGCCGATGCCGCCGGCAATCAGCAGCACGCGGCGCGCGCCGTCGACGAGATGGAAGTTGTTGCGCGGCCGGCTCACGCGCACGATGTCCTGCACCCGCAATTGCTCGTGCAGCGCTTTCGACCCGCCGCGCCCGCGCTCATCGCGCAATACCGCGATCACATATCGATGTCGTTCGCGCGGTGCATTGCTGATCGAATACTGCCGCACGACGCCGTCCGCGAGATGAATGTCGAGATGCGCTCCCGCTGTGAAAGGCGGCAATTGCGCGCCTTCGGGATCGACGAGTTCATATGAATTAATGCCCCGGCCTTCGAACCGGACCTGACGCACGAGCAGTTTCAGTGTCTGCGCCTGCGTCTCGGTAGAGATGGGTTGTGTCGACATGATCGTGTTTCCTCGAATCGATGATCGGGCGTCGCGAGCGCGCGATGCGCCCGCGCGTTGCCTGCCTTACCGCTTCATCGATAGCTCGAGTTCCTCGAAGCGTTCGCGCACGAACGCGGCGCGTGCCTCGCCCTTGAATGCTTCGCTTTGCGCGAGAATCGCGACGATCTGCTTGGTCACCTTGCGACGGCGCACCACTTCTTCCTCGACAGTTTCGCTCTCCGGAATCTCGAACACGTTGCCGGAGCAGAAGCTATTCGGCGCGCCCGCGTTCTCGCGGAACCATTCCGCGAAATTTTGCGCGGATGCAGCCGGGTTCGAGCCGCGCAAGGCATCACGCAGCATCTTGCGGAACAGGAACAGGCCGGCATCGAACTTCGTCGGATTCTCGAGCGAATGCACCGCGATCGGGCGCTGGCTGATGATCGCTTCATAATCGCCGGGCGCGTACTGGGCCTGCTTGTAGTTCGCGCGCTCGCGATGATTCGGCGGAATCGGCACGATGTCCTCGATCGTGTAATCGCCGAAGCGCTCGGGCCGGCGCATTGCGACTTGGCCGTCGAGAAAGTCGATCGACTCGTAACCCACCAGTTCTTTCTTGCCGATGCCGCGCGTGTCGATGCCCGGGCCCATCACGCGCCAGCCGATCATCTTGCTGTTCTCATCGTCGACGGGAACGGTCCAGCGAATGATATGGAAGCGGCTGAAGAGCTTCTTCTTCGAGCCATCTTCCGACGTATAGGCGTGCAGGCTCAGATTCGGCAGCACCTGATGCTGAACGCGAACGAACAGGCGGTCCTTATTGACGCGGCGCGCACCCGCGCACGCGAGGCTGCGGCCTTGCTGAACCGGCTGGAAATGCATGTCGGGCGCCACTTCCATCGACGCCGCGCCGACTTCATCGAACGTCGTGCCCTGGAATTGTCCGTGCACCACGTTCTTCGCGGCGTGCAATGCGGTCGGATGAAAGTTATCGGCGGCGTTGTCCTGCACCTGCAGCCAGTTGCAATGCTGGAAGTTGCTGTAGGGCACGAGTTCGTCGCCAGGCATGACGGTATAGTCGCCTTCCCACTCGGGGAACGGCGGCTCGTTCTCGGGCGGCCCCATGTATGCGAACACGAGGCCGTGCCGCTCGACCGCCTTATACGCGCCCTGGCGAATGGAACACGCGTACTTCTCGGCCTCTTTCTCCTCACCCTTTGGAAAAGGCACATGCAGGCACGCCCCGTCTACGTCGAACACCATGCCGTGATAACAGCACATGATGCCGCGCTCCTGAATCGAACCGTATTCGAGCGATGCGCCGCGATGCGCGCAATGCGCGTGCAGCAAGCCGACGCGCCCGCTGCCGTCGCGGAACGCCACTAGTTCTTCGTTGAGGATCTTGAGAAAGCGCGGCGTGTCGGTCAGTTCGATCGACATGCAGACCGGATGCCAGAAAGCGCGCATGTATTCGCCCATCGGCGTGCCCGGTCCGGTTTCCGTCAGTTCCGGGTCGTGGCCCGGCACCTTGTTCACGCAGTAACCGCCATACGGCACCAGCTTTTTGACCGTGGCGGCCGCGCCACCGCTGCTCTTCTGTCCTTCCAGCTTGTCCGATTTGATGGTCATGGGGGATCCTGTTTCGAGTGAGGTTGAATGATTTGACGCCTGAGACCTGAATTCCGGTTACTGAACTCCGAACTCTGTATACAAAGGTTAGCGACGAGAAATAGCCTTGTCTCTATGGGTAAACGCGAATCCCGTCAGAACGGCACCGACGCGCGTTGACGCGCCACACCAGCGCGCTGTAACCTTGCCGTATTCTGTATCCAGACATTACGGTCGATATCATGTCCGCCAGACTTCTCAAGCTTCAGGCTCGCACCGACTATGTGGACGAGGTCTACAAGGTGCTGCTCGACGCCATCAGCTCCGGTTCGCTCGCGCCCGGCACGCGCATCACGCAGGAAGAGATCGCCGAGCAGCTCGCGGTTTCGCGCTCGCCCGTTCTTCAGGCGCTGCGTCTTCTGAAGAAGGACGGCCTCGTGGTCGATGCGCCCGGACGCGGCCTGCTCGTCACCCCGCTCGATCCCGCGTGGATCAGCCATCTGTATGAGATTCGCGGCGCGCTCGATTCGCTCGCCGCGCGCCTCGCCGCCGAGCGCGGCGCGAAGATCGACAGGACCATCATCGCCAACGGACGGCGCGCCTCGAAGAGCGACGACGTGAAAGCGATGATCGACGCTGACATGGCCTTCCATAACGCGATCTATACGGCGTCGGGCAATCCCCTGATCGCCGAGACCGCGCAGATGCACTGGGTCCATTTGCGCCGCGTGATGGGCGCCGTGCTGCAGGCATCGGGACAACGCAAATCGATCTGGGACGAACATGCGGCAATCGCGGCGGCCATCTCCGAAGGCGACGGGCAACGCGCCGCCGAGCTCACCGATCTGCACACCGCGAACGCGCGCAAGAATCTCGTCGAGCGGCTCGGCCTGGTGCTGAGCGAGCAACGCGAGCGGGAAGCGGGCGCGACGTGAGCGCACATCAACGGCCCCGATTTCGCGGGGCCGTTCTTCTCGATGCGCGTTCGTCAATCGTTGCGGCGGCGGCTGTTCACGAGCGCGGCGGGCACGGTAAACACGAGCAGGCTGCCTATCACGCAGCTCACCGCGAGGCCCAGCACACCGCTGCCGGTCGAACCCGAGTGTGTCTGGATCACGCCGATGATCCACGGACTCACGACGCCCGAGATGCTGCCGACGGAGTTCGCAAGCGCGAGGCCCGCGGCCGCAGCACCGCCGCTGAGGATGGCGGGCGGCAGGACCCAGAACTGCGAAATGGTCGTGACGACGCCCATCGTTGCGAGCGTGAGTCCGATCATGCCGAAGAGCGTCGAGTGAGCGTAGAGCACGCTCAGATACAGGCCGATCGCGCCGACGAGACCCGCGCCCGCCAGATGCCAGCGTCGCTCGCCGTGTTTATCGGAGCTATGACCGACCGCGAGCATCGCGATCGCGCCCGCTGCGTACGGAATCGCCGAAAGCAGGCCGATATTGAGCGGATCGGTGACGCCGCTCGCCTTCACGAGCGTCGGCAGCCAGAAGCTCACGCCGTAGAGGCCCATCGTGAAGAAGAAATAGGTCACGGAGAGCAGCAGAACCTTCGGATGAAGCAGGCCGTCTTTTACGGAGTGCAGCGCATGCGCGGGCCTTTCGTCGCGCAGATTGGCTTCGAGCATGGCCTTTTGCGAGTCGCTGAGCCACTTCGCATCGGCGACCTTGTCGTCGAGATAGAAGTATGCGACCACGCCCAGGATCGCCGTTGGAATGCCTTCGAGCAGAAAGAGCCATTGCCATCCCGCGATGCCGTGCGCGCCGCCCGCATGCGTCATGATCCAGCCGGACAGCGGGCCACCGACCACGCCCGACATGGGAATGCCCGTCATGAAAAGCGCCGTGACCTTGCTTCTGCGCGACGCGGGAAACCAGTACGTGAGATAGAGCAGGATTGCGGGAATGAAACCCGCCTCCGCCACGCCGAGAAGAAAGCGCATGATGTAGAAACTCGTCGGCGTGGTGACGAACATCATCGCGGCGGAGATCACGCCCCACGTCACCATGATGCGCGCGATCCAGCGCCGCGCGCCCACGCGCAGCAAGATGAGATTGCTCGGCACTTCGAACAGAAGATAACCGATAAAGAACACACCCGCGCCCGCACCATAGACGGTTTCGCTGAAATGCAGGTCGTTGAGCATCTGCAGCTTCGCGAAGCTCACGTTGATGCGATCGAGATACGCGCAGAGATAACACACGAAGAGAAATGGCAAGAGACGCCATGTCACCTTCGCATAGGTGGATGTTTCATCGCCCGCCAGATACGCAACCGGACTGTGGGAACTCATGCTCTGTCTCCTGGTTATGTGATGCGTCTTGATCGCTCACATGTTCGTCACCTCCATCGTGAAAGACAAACGATGCTTGTTCATAGAACCATGACAGGTGCTCATGCATAAGGTATTTCCATGAGGCGCATCCCGAACTTCGTTCTCCTGCGCGCATTCGAAGCGGCCGCGCGTCTTGAGAGCTTCACGCTTGCCGCAAGCGAGCTTCATCTCACCCAATCGGCGATCAGCCATCAGATCAAGGAACTCGAGCAGTATTTCGGCAGACCGCTTTTTCATCGGCGCAACCGGCGTGTGGAGACGACATCCGAAGGCCGGCGCCTGCACGAGAGCCTTGGACGTGTGTTCGATGTGATCGAAGCCGCATGCGCCGAAGTGACGCTGGATCCGCTCGCGCAAGTGCTCGCCGTTCACTGCGCGCCGAGCTTCGCAGTGAAATGGCTCGGGCCGCGCCTGCCTGAATTCATGCAGGCGCATCCGAACGTGACGATCCGTCTGTCATCGGACGCGGAGCCCGCCGATCTTGTCCGCGCGCGTGAAGTCGATGTCGCGATTTCGTATGGCTTCGCGCATGACCGGGCGGGCGTCGTCTCGCGCGCGCTGGGCACGGAGCGCATCATCCCGATGTGCTCGCCTTCCCTGTTGAAGCACGGCGTGCCGGCCGCGGCGCAGATCACGGCGATGACTTTAATCGACTCGCAATTGAGCCGCGTGACATGGCCGGGCTGGTTCGCGCTCAACGGTCTCGAGATGCCGCGTGGGCCGCGCCCCTCGTTCGACCGGGCGGCGCTCGCGATATCGGCGGCGGTGGATGGCATGGGCGTCGCGCTGGAAACGACGCGACTCGCCGAGCGCGAGCTTGCGCGCGGCGATCTGATCGAGCTGGGCGCGGGCGTGTTCGCGCCGCTCGCCAGGGAGACGCACTTTCTTTCCTATCGCGTCAATGAACGCAATATCGAAAAAGTGAAGTGTTTCTGCGACTGGCTGCTGGCGAAAGCCGGCCTCGAAGAAGTGGACGAAGCCTGAGCCCGCGTCAGGCCGCCTGTCTGGCCCTTTCCTCTTCCACCATGCGTGCATGCGCATACACACGGTCGCGTTCGCGCGCGACGAGCGTGCGCTTGCGCGCGAGCGTCTGCCGATGATATTTCGGATCGCCCATCTGCATCACGTAGTCACCATGCCGGTGACGCAGATAACGCTGGAAGAACTCCGCGCCGGGCAAGCCGCTGTCGAGCGCCATAAGCACGCCGTAGTCGATGTCGCACACGTCGCCGAGCGTCTTGATCGCGGATTCGAGCGCGGCATAGCGCTGAGGTAGCGGCACACTCTTGTCGCATAGTGAATGAAAGCGCTGATAGGTCAGCACCTGCCCATGCGATGCACAACGCCATAACGCCTTCGCAAGCCGTTGACTGAGTTCCGTTTCCACGTTTCCTCCCGCATGGTGTGCGGATCGTATGCGTGCGACATTCCGCCATCATCCGAACATCGATGACGGCAACTGGTTGCCTGGAAATCACCTGCAACGCCAAGAGATATGCGCGAGGCTTGTCATTGCGCCGCGTCGCTTTGTGTGCATCGTTAAATACGGACTGCGCAAAGCAGATATGCTGAAGCACACAGTCTTCGGAAATCCGGCTAATACGTTTTATAAATTCGTTTGTTTCTATTTCTCGCGCCGAAAGAAAGAGCACGAATAGCCAAGAATACGAAATGCGTTAAATGCCATGCTGGTCAGGTCTTGCACGATGCGATACGAGCGCGACGCCGAGTACGGGGCCTGCGCAGTGCGGCAAGCTTCTGAATACGTCTGATACGGGCGATACAACGCAAAGCGCGAATGCTGCGCGCTTTCGCTTATGATCTGCTTCGATGAGTCCTGGTGAATCCCACGTCACGGCGCCGCGCTTTCTGACTGACGATTCACGTAGCGGCTGCGATCCGATTACATGCTAGCAAACATATTGCGGGAAACCAAGAAGAGTTTCCGCGTGCGAGAGTGCCGCGGTTTTTCACGCGGCTGTCATTCGGCATATTTTTCCCAACCGAGTTTTCCACTTAATGAACAACGCTTATTCGCGTTGCCGTGAGAAGCAATGGCGACAAAACGATTAACCCGCTTTAGCAAGGCGCAAAGCCGGATGCACGAAAACGGGCCTGTCCGGCTTCGGTCTCCGGCGCACCGCTTCACGCGCGGCGCGGCGCTTAAGACTGGTTTAAGCCTGAGAGACTAAAACGTGTCAAATGAAGCAGGCGTGAAGATGGCCCAAGCCAGTTCACCCTGCAGCATCGAACGTCCACGCGGATGGTCAGACCGGGCAACGCCGCTCGCGCATTCCAACGGCGCGATCAGGCGCAGGCGATGATCATCCCATTCAGCCCGGCAGGAATGCCGGGCTTTTTTTTATCCGCGCCATCCGCGCGTGTGCGGCGCGCCGTCGCCGGTCTGCGCGACAGCGGCGGGCAAGTCGAAGCGAAACGTCGTACCCATGGCCTGTGTATCGATCATGCGAATCTGGCTGCCGTGCAGCTGCAGCATGCGTTGCACGATGAGCAAGCCGAGACCTCCGCGATGCGCGCCGCCTGACGCGAACGGACGCTGAAAGAGCGCCTCGCGCAGCGCCGGCGCAATCCCCGCGCCTGTGTCGCTGACCGTGACCTCGACTCTGTCAGCATGATCGCGCCCGTGTGCGAGCGTCACGTCCACGGTGCCTTGCGCGGGCGTATGCCGGATCGCGTTGTCGAGCAGATTCGTGAGCACGCGTTCGATCATGCCCAGATCCGCCATGACGCTGGGCAGGCGCGGCGCGATCTGCGCATTCAGCCGCACGCCTTTCGACTGCGCGGACAGTTCGAACTTCTCGAATACATCCTGCACGAGATCGGTCAGCGAAAACGGCTCGGCTTCCGGCGCGACCATGCCATGTTCGAGCTTCGCGAGCTCGAACAACGACTGCGCGAGATGACCCACCTTCGCGCTTTGCGCGAGCGCGATCGAAAGATAGCGGCGCCGGTCGGTATCGGGCAGCGTGTCGGACTTGAGCGACAGCGTCTCCAGATAACCGTGCAGCGACGACAGCGGCGTGCGCAGATCGTGCGAGATATTCGCGACCATCTCGCGACGTTCGCGATCCTGTTGGCCGAGCGCCCGCCACTGCTCGCCGATGCGCTCGGCCATCTCCGCGAACGCGCTTTCGAGCACGACGATCTCGTCGCGCTCGTTCTCCCGCGCGTCGGCCGTATGCGTTGCCGACATCGAAGGCAGAGGCGGTTGCGCGGGCGCGCCGCGCGCGTCGAACTTGCGCATCGCTTCGGTGAGGCGGCGCAGCGGCCGCGTGACGAGCCCGAACGCGACCACGCCCGCGACCAGGCCGAGCAAGGTGACGAGGCCCATCGACGCAAGCGTGGTGCGCAACACCGCGCTCGCCGATGCCTTCGCGGCCAGTGCGTCGTGCTCCTCGCCGAGCAGCACCACATAGACATAGCCGAACGGCGGTTTGCCGGGCGCGGCGAGCGGCGCGGCGCTGAACACCTTGCGCTTGTCGTCGCTGCGCGGATCGTCGCCGAGGATCGGCAAGGGCGCGCCGTCGAGGAACTCGCGCACCGGCGCAAGATCGACGCGATCGCGCTTCAGGTGTCCGGGCGGCGCGTCGTCGGCGCGGATGCGGCCCGTGTCATCGAGCAGATAGACCTCGACGCTCGGGTTCACCACCATCAACTGACTGAAGAGCCGGCGCACGGCCGGCGCGTCGATATCGTTCGCATAGGCGAGCGCGCCGTCATGTGCGATGTGGGCCGCAAGCCCGCGCGACAGGCTCTGAATGACCTCCTTCTCGCGCAGATCGCTCGCGCGGATCTGCAGCCACGCCGACGCGCCGCAGCACGCGAGCAGCAGCACGCAAAACACCGCGAAGAGCCGTTGTGACAGCGTGAGTTTCACGGCTTGGCGTCCTTGCCTTCGGGTGCTTGCGTCGCGAGCTTATAGCCGTGGCCCCATACCGTGAGAATGCGTCTGGGATCGGCGGCATCCTTCTCCACTTTCGCGCGCAGCCGGTTGATATGCGTGTTGACGGTGTGCTCATAACCTTCATGCCGATAACCCCATACGGCGTTGAGCAGATCCATGCGCGAGAACACTTTGCCCGGATGACGCGCGAAGTGATACAGCAGATCGAATTCGCGTGGCGTGAGCTCGATGCGCGCGCCATCGACCCACGCTTCACGTGCGAGCGGATCGATCGCGATGCCCGCGATCTCGATGCGCCCCGCCTCCACCCGCGAGTCCTTCGCAACCGCATCGACGCGGCGCAGCAACGCCTTCACGCGCGCGACGAGTTCGAGCACCGAGAACGGCTTCGCGAGATAGTCGTCCGCGCCGAGTTCGAGACCGAGTATGCGATGCACCTCGCTGGAACGCGCGCTCGTGATGATGATCGGCGTATAGCGCGTCATGGCGCGCGCGCGGCGGCAGATTTCGAGGCCATCGACGCCGGGCAGCATCAGATCGAGAATCAGCGCGTCCCAGCCGCCCTGCTCCAGGAGGCGCAGCCCTTCGGTGCCATCGGCGCTATGCACGACCTCGTAGCGCTCGTCGCGCAGATTGAGACTCAGCACATCGGCGATATGCATGTCGTCTTCGACGATCAGAATGCGTTTCGGATGGTCCATGAGCGAATGTCGAATGATGCGCGCCCTATCCGCAGAAGAAATGGGCGAGTGTCAGTGCCATTGTGCAGAAAAGCGCGCGGCGAAGTATCACATTTAATTTAACTTTCGGTGAGGACTCGGGGATGCGCGCGCGACTACGATGCGGCTAACCCACTCGAAAACGAGGAACGCATCATGCAAACCCGCCGCCGTTTTCTCCTCACGGGCACCGCGGCCGCAGCCGCCGCGTTCGCCCTGGGCGGGCGCCTGCGCGCGCTCGCGGCCAGCTCCGAGCCGCAGGCGCCGTCGCAGGAACGCTTCGAAATCGTGCATACCGATGACGAATGGCGCCGCCTGCTGAATCCCGTGCAATTCGAGGTGCTGCGCCGCGAAGGGACCGAGCGCCCGTATACGAGCCCGCTGAACGACGAGCATCGCGCGGGCACCTTCAGTTGCGCGGGCTGCAAGCTGGCGGTGTTCTCGTCGCGCACCAAGTTCGATAGTCACACGGGCTGGCCGAGCTTCTGGGCGCCGCTCGATCATGCAGTGGCGACGCGTATCGACGGCTCGTTCGGCATCGAGCGCACGGAAGTGCATTGCCGGCGCTGCGGCGGGCATCTGGGCCACGTCTTCGACGACGGTCCGAAGCCCACGGGGCTGCGCTACTGCATGAACGGCGTCGCCATGAATTTCACGCCGGGCGCGGCCTGAACCGCGTTCACACCACGATCAACCTCGAACCGACACCATCATGTTGCTCATCGTCCTTGCCTATCTCGGCGGCGCCCTGACGATTCTCAGTCCGTGCATCCTGCCGGTGCTTCCCTTCGTGTTCTCGCGCGCGGACCAGCCGTTCGTGAAGAGCGGTCTGCCGCTGCTCGCGGGCATGGGCCTGACTTTCGCCGTGGTCGCGACGCTCGCGGCGGTGGGCGGCGGCTGGGTCACGCAGGCCAATCAATACGGCCGCTGGGCCGCGATCGTGCTGCTCGCGGTGTTCGGTCTCACGCTGCTTTTGCCGAGCGTCGCCGAGCGCGTGATGCATCCGCTCGTGAGCGCGGGCAACCGTCTCACGGCCTTTGCGCAACGCGGCGACGGCAAGCCGACTTTCGGTGGATCGTTCGTGCTCGGCATTGCGACGGGTCTCTTGTGGGCGCCCTGCGCGGGCCCGATCCTCGGCCTCGTGCTGACGGGCGCGGCGCTCAACGGCGCGAGCGCCGGCACCACGCTGCTGCTGCTCGCCTACGCGGCCGGCGCGGCGAGTTCGCTTGCGGTCGCGTTGCTGATCGGCGGCCGCGTGTTCGCGGCGATGAAACGCTCGCTCGGCGCGGGCGAATGGGTGCGGCGCGGCATCGGCGCCGCGATGCTGCTCGGCGTCGTTGCGATCGCGCTCGGACTCGACACCGGCGTGCTCGCGCGCGTGTCGACGGTCGCGACGTCCGGTATCGAACAGCAACTCGTCGACAAGCTCTCGAACAAAAACAATGGCGCGATGATGATGTCCGCGAAGCCCGCCAACAACGGAGCGATGATGCGCACGAGCACCGAGCCGCCGAAATCCGCGAACCCGGCGCCGCTGCCCGTGGAAGGCACGCTTCCGTCGCTCGACGGCGCGGTGCAGTGGCTGAACTCCCCTCCGCTCACGAAGGAAGCGTTGCGCGGCAAGGTCGTGCTCGTCGATGTATGGACGTACTCGTGCATCAACTGCCTGCGCACGCTGCCGTATGTGAAAACGTGGGCGCAGAAGTATCGCGATCAGGGCCTCGTCGTGATCGGCGTGCATGCGCCGGAGTTCGCGTTCGAGCGCAACGTCGACAACGTGAAGCAGGCGATTCACGATCTCGGCATCGACTATCCCGTCGCGATCGACAACAACTTTGCGATCTGGCGCGCGCTGAACAATCAGTACTGGCCGGCGCATTATTTCGTCGATGCCGAGGGCAACATCCGCTATCACCACTTCGGCGAGGGCGATTACGCGCACTCCGAGCATGTGATCCAGCAATTGCTCGCCGAAGCAGGACACGGCGTCGCGCCTTCCATGTCGATGACGTCGAAGAGCGGTGACGATGCCATCGGCGAAGGCGCGATGATGCAGGCCGACAACACGGACATGCGCTCGCCGGAAACGTATATCGGTTACGAGCGCGCGGAGCAGTTCATGTCGCCGGGCGGCGAAGCAGCGGATCGCCTTCACGACTATGCCGCACCCAAAGCGCTCGACGTCAACGACTGGGGCCTCGCGGGCGCGTGGAAGGTCGGCGCGGAGCATGCGACGCTCGAAGGCGCGACGGGCCGCATCGTGTATCGCTTTCACGCCCGCGATCTGCATCTCGTGCTCGGGCCGTCGAAGGACGGCAAGCCCGTGCGCTTTCGCGTGAGCATCGACGGCGCGGCGCCGGGCGCCTCGCACGGCAGCGACGTGCTGGCGGACGGAAGTGGTACCGTCACCGAACAGCGCCTCTATCAGCTCGTGCGGCAAACGGGCCCCGTCGCGGATCGCACGTTCACGATCGAGTTTCTCGACCCGGGCGTTCAGGCGTACGCCTTCACGTTCGGTTGAACGAGACTTTCCTGAGGAGCAGAGATGTTCAAGACCACCAGCAAGACATTCAAGGCCGCGAGCGTGGCCGTGCTGTTCGCGGGCGCGTTCGCATTGCAGCGCGCCGCGCATTCGAGCGAGCCAGCCGTGAAAATCCCGCCGCCCGCGCACGACGAAACCGCGGGCGCCGTGCACACGGAGACCGCCGTGTTCGCGGGCGGTTGTTTCTGGGGCGTACAGGGCGTGTTTCAGCACGTGCGCGGCGTCAAGGAAGTGATGTCGGGCTATGCGGGCGGCGCGCCCACTACCGCGCAATACGAGCGCGTCAGTGAAGGCGACACGGGACACGCGGAATCGGTGCGCATCACGTACGATCCGGCGCAGGTCTCCTATGGCAAGCTGTTGCAGATCTTCTTCTCTGTCGCGCACAACCCGACCGAGCTGAACTATCAGGGCCCGGATCACGGCACGCAATACCGCTCGGCGGTATTTCCGACGAATGCGGCGCAGCGCGATATCGCCGGTGCCTATATCGCGCAACTCGACAAGGCGCACGTGTATGGCGGCAAGATCGTCACGAAGGTCGAAGACTACAAGGGCTTTTATCCGGCCGAAGGCTATCACCAGAACTATCTGACGGAGCATCCGGAAAGCCCGTATATCGCGATCAACGATCTGCCGAAAGTGGCCAATCTGAAGCAGATGTTTCCGGATGCGTATCGTCAGGATGCGGTGCTCGTGGCGGTGGCGTCCAGGTAGGCATCGAGAAGCGCGAGCACCTCGGGCATGTTGCGCCTGCCGAAACCGAGCCGGACATGAGCGTCGCCGTGATCGAGCAGCGTGGACGGCAGCAGCAGCACGCCCGTGGTGTCGAGCAGGTCGGCGCAGAATTGCTGCGCGTGCCCGCGCTTCAGGCGCACGAAGCCGATCGTGCCCGCGCGCGGACGATGCCATTCGAAGCGATCCGCGTGGCGCGCGAAGAAGGCATCGAGCACGCGCAGATTGGCGCGCACAATCGACACATTGCGTTCGATCAGCGCATCGCTGTGGCGCACGGCGATTGACGCAAGGTACTCGCTCGGTGCGCTGTTGCTGATGGTGAGATAGTCCTTGAACGTGCTCATGCGTTCGAGCACCTGCGCGCTTTTCGTCGCGATCCATCCGAGACGCAGGCCCGCGAGTCCGTGCGTTTTCGACAGCGCGCCGAGCGAGATCGCGCGCTCGTACACGTCGCACGCCGCGGGCAGGCGATCGGCAGGATCGTGCTCCAGCCCGCGATACACCTCGTCGCTGAAGAGCCATAGTCCGTGCTTGCGCGCGAACGCGACGATCGCGTCGAACACGCCGCGCGACGGCAGATAGCCGGTCGGATTGTGCGGCGCGCAGATCACGAGCGCACGCGTGGCGGGCGTGACGAGCGTGTCGAGTTCATCCGGATCGAGCGCCCAGGCCGCCTCCTCGTTCGCCTTCCACGGCGACACGCGCACGCCCATGGCCTCGGCCACAGAATAATGCGACTGATAGCCGGGCATATGCACGATCACGTGATCGCCCGGCGCGAGCATCGTGTGCATGAACGAATAGATCGCTTCCTGCGCGCCCGTGTGCACGATGATTTCATCTTCCTTGATGTGCTCGTATCGTGTCGCGAGTTCGCGGCGCAGTGCGGGCGCGCCGGGATACTCGGTATAGCCGAGCCAGGTCTCGCGCAATCTGTCGATCGCACCGGGTTCGTATGCAAGCAAATCTCCGATGGACATCGACTCGGGATCGGAACTGCACAACAGATGGCGCGCGGTGAATTCATGTCGCGCGAAATAGCGTTCGAGTTTGAAGGGGTTCGGTTGCATGGCGTCGCTTGATCGGGTTCGAAGAAGGCCATAGTCTGCATGGTGAACATGCATTCAAACAGCTAAACTTTCTAATTTCGATTAAGGAACGCTAATGCTCGACTACGCTCTTCTCGATGCGCTGCTCGCCGTCGTGCGCACGGGTTCCTTCGAGCGCGCCGCGCGCGATCTCAATGTCACGCCATCGGCCGTGTCGCAGCGCGTGAAGCTGCTGGAAGAGCGTGTGGGCAGCCTGCTCGTCAAGCGCGGTCAACCGTGCGAAGCGACGGCATCGGGCGCGCTGCTGTGTCGCCATACCGAACGCGTGCAGTTGCTCGAAGCGGAACTCGGCGGGCGCATGCCGACCTTGCCGGGCGCGGCGAGCAAGCGGCGCGCGAAGCTGCGCATCGCGGTGAACGACGACAGCATGAGCACCTGGTTCATCGATGTGGCAGCGGATTTCTGCATCGAGCGTGAGCTGATGCTGGACCTCGTCGTGGACGATCAGGATCACACCGCGCAGCGCATTCGCGCAGGCGACGTGCAAGGCGCGATCACCACGCAGGCCGAGCCCGTGCCCGGATGGCGTTCAGTGAAGCTCGGCCGCATGCGGTATCGCGCGGTGTGCTCGCCCGCGTATTTCGCGCGTCATTTCGCCGACGGCCTCACACGCGATTCGTTGCGTCGCGCGCCCTGCGTGAATTTCAACGAGAAGGATGAACTGCAGAAGCGCTTCATCAAGCGCGTGAGCCGCGTGGAAATCGAACCGCCCGCGCACGTCGTGCCGCACGGCGAGGGCTTCGTGCGCGCGTGCACGTCCGGACTTGCGTGGGGCATGTGTCCGCAACGGCTCGTCGCGCGGCAACTGGAGAGTGGCGCGCTCGTGGAAGTATCGCCCGGCTCGCGTTTCGACGTGGATCTCTACTGGCAGAGCTGGCGTCTTTCGCTCGGCTGGCTCGACGATTTCAGCGCGATGCTGAAGCACCGCGCCAAAACCTTTCTCGACTGAGTGTTACGCGTCGCGGGTTTCGAACGAATCGACGCGATCGCGATAAAACGCGAGATGATCCTTGATCGATGCCACCGCATCGTACGGCGCCTCATAAGACCACACCGCGTTGGCCGCTTTTTGTCCACCCGACGGGATGCTGTAATAGCTGCAGTCGCCCTTGTAAGGGCAATAGGTCGAGTGCGACGTGCGTTCGAGTTGCGACATGTCCACGTCCTTGCGCGGCACATATAGCACTTCGGGATACGATGCTTCGCGCAGAGAGAGCGCCTCGGTCGTATCGACGATTACGCGCCCACCCGCTTTCACGACAACGCGCAATGGGCTGCGTTCGATCGTGATCGGATGATCGGGCCCGGGAATCCTGACGGCTTTATTCATGAGTGTCTTCCTGCGATGAACGCTATGAGGCAAGCGGAAGATCGATGGTAGCGCCGTTGCTTTAAACGTGCAGAACTCGCCCGGCCCCCATCACGTCAACGGCCGAAATAAACGGGCTTCGTGCCATCGTTGTCCAGCGGCGGCATCATGTTGCGCATGCCCGAGGCGGACGTGCCGGCGGCCGCGCCACCGTAGCCATTGTTCTGCGCGGGCATTGCACCGTTCTGCCGCGATGCCCGGCTTTCCGCTGCCTGAATGTCCGCCGGATACGAGGTCTGATCGGAGCGCGCCGGATCGTAGCCCGCGGCTTCGACCTGCCGCAGATCCTGTTTGACCTGATCGCGCGTGAGCGACGAATCGGTTTGCGCGAAAGAAAGCGCCGGCGCCACCACTACAGCGGCGACGGCCACGGCCTTGACGAACGATTTCATGGTGAACCTCCGGTGTGTTGGGCTACGCACGGTGTTTTCTGTGCGTGCTCCATAACTCAGCATCGCCCGTGCCCGGCCATTCCTTCGTTCACCGTCGAATCGCGCGCTATGAAGCCTTGCTCTCGATCGCCTTGACGAGCGCATGCAGCAGGCGGTTCGCGGGCGTCGGCACGCCGAGCGCTTCGCCGCGCCGCACGATCAGTCCGTTCAGATGATCGATCTCGCTCGTCTTGCCGCGCGCCAGATCCTGCGCCGTCGAGGAGTACTGGTTCTGCATCGTCTCGGCGATGCGGCGCACGGCGTCATCGACGTCACCGGGAATCGTCACGTGATCGGCTTTCGCGACCGCGAGGCACTCGTCGACAACATCGCGCATCGCGCGCGTGATGCCCTCGCCCTGCACGAGCCTGCCGTACGGCAGTTGCGTGATCGCGGAGAGCGCGTTGTAGGCGCAATTGAGTACGAGCTTCGCCCACAGCGCGCCGCGCACGTTGTCGGAGATTTCGGTCGGCACGCCTGCCGCCGCGAACGCACGCGCGACGTCCTCGCTCTTCGTCGACGGCTCGATCACGAGCTCGCCGCGCCCGTTGTGCTTCACGTGCCCCGGCCCCGCCATGCCGGCCGCGACATACACGACCGCTGCCGCCGCTTCCTGCGGCAAGAGCTCGCGCAGACGCTCGGCATTCTCCACGCCGTTTTGCAGCGAGAGCAGCAGCGCATCGTGTTCGAGATGAGGCGCGAGCGTCTTTGCCGCGCTGTCGGTGTCCGTCGATTTCACGCAGAAGAGCACGAGTTGCGCGCCCTTCACCGCGCTCGCTTCGGTGCTCGCGGCCATGCGCACGTGCTCGTCGAAATGCTGCGTGTCGAGCCGCAAGCCATCGCGTTCGATTGCTTCGACATGCTGCGGCCGCGCGATGAGCATGACCTCGTGTCCTGCGCGCGCAAGCATGCCGCCGTAGTAACAACCGACCGCGCCCGCACCCATGACGGCGACTTTCATGTTTCCCTTCTCCTCGTTGCATCGTTATGTTGCCTGGCTCGCAAAGGTAACACACGGATGCCGCATCGACCGGCGCCCCGGATGCTTCGCATAACGGAAGACGCGCAAACGCTTGCGCGCTTCGCAGGAATGCACGCCGCGTTCCGCCCCCGCGAAATTTTGTGGGCGGACGCACGATAGTCAGTCGAATTAGCGGTGCACCATATTGTTAAAACAGGCCGCGCAGAGATACGCTTCTTTCAGCGGATCGACGATGCTGTCCAAACAATGCCGACCGCTGCGGGGTATGCGGCGCAGGCCGCATCGGGTAGCTGAATTCCGGGGACCAAATACACGGCGTGACGGGGGGGAAGCGTTGTGCGCGAGCGTTCCGCCGCGTGGCGCACCGACGCGCCGTGAACTTAGACAAGCGCTGGCTCTGCCGCTCGGCGACGAGTAGCGAGAAGCCACAAGCGTGGGCGTTATCACGAGAACAAAAACATGAATCATGGCTACGAAGCATCGCTCGTCAAACGCGTGGTGAATCAACTCGTCGCGGGCATCGTGAGCGGCGAATACCAGGACAACGTGCTGCCGCCGCAAGTCATTCTCTCGAAGCAGCACGGCGTGAGCCGGACCATCATGCGCGAGGCGCTGAGCATTCTCATCTCGCGCCGCATGCTCGACGTGCGACCCAAGACAGGCACGCGGATCAAGCCCGCGCGGGAATGGCTCATCATGGATCCCGAGGTCGCCGAGTGGCGCATGCGCGCGCTGCACGATCCGGACTGCATACGCAGGCTGATCGAGTTCCGCTCGCTCGTCGATCCGCCCGCTGCCGCGCTCGCCGCGACGCGCGCGAACCGGCATCAGCGCATCGCCATCAACGCGGCCTATCAGCGGCTTTTGCATGCGAGCCCGTCCGAACCCTTGCAGTCCGCCGCGGAAGAGGCGCTGCAGGCCGCTATCGTCGATGCGAGCGGCGACGAGGTGCTGCGCCAGATGGGCAGCGTGGTGCGCGTCGGCATCCGGACCCTGAAGGCCGCGTTGCGCGCGCAGCCGCATCCGCTGCCGCGCGTGCCCGATTCCCAGCTCGGTGATTACAGCAGGCTCGTGCGCGCAATCGAAACCGCCGATGGCGACGGCGCGCGCACGGCCATGTCGCAGGTGCTTGCGCGCACGGCCTCGCTCTGGATCGAGGAAATCGCCTGAACGCCAAGTCTTTCGCCATTCCGTGCGGCGGCCCGCAGACCGCCGTGCCCCGTCAGCCTCCCGCCGGGAGCGTATCTTGCGCGCCCCGAGGCCGCAGTTTCGCCTCGCATGCGCCGCTCGCGTGACTACAATGAGTGATGCCGAGGCATGCGATGTGTCGTGGCCTCGTTCGTCTCACGGAGCGCCTGACGCTGAAAAAACGGAGGCAGGAATGGCAGAGCTCGAAAAGGAAAAAGTCGTCGGCGTCCTGAACAAGATTCTCGAATCCGAACTGGCGGGCGTCGTGCGCTACACGCACTATTCGTTTCTCGTATTCGGCTTCGGACGCATTCCCATCGTCTCGTGGCTGCGCGCGCAGGCCGACGAATCGCTCTTGCACGCGCATCAGGCGGGCGAATGGATCACGACGCTCGGCGCGTATCCGTCGCTGGAAATCGGCCCGCTGCTCGACAATCACACCTTCGACATCGCGACGATCCTGCGCGAATCGCTGCAGGCGGAAACCGTCGCGCTCGGTCTTTATCGTGATTTGCTGACGCTCGTCGAAGATCGCTCCGTCGCGCTGGAAGAGTACGCGCGGCAGATGATCCAGACCGAGGAAATGCACGCCGGCGAAGTGGACAAGATGCTGCGCAGGCCGGGCGAAGTCGAAACGTCGCCTGAGCGCCGCACGGGTCATAACTAAGCGGAAATGAAAAGCGCCGGTCCGCGTGCGCGGGCCGGCGCCTGATCGCGCTAACGCTCGTTCGTTACTTCGGCTGCGCCACCGTGCGCAGATAAGGCTTCAGCGTCTTGAAGCCGTCCGGATACTTCTTTTTCGCGTCGTCATCCGACACCGACGTCGGGATGATCACGTCGTCGCCCGGTTTCCAGTTCACCGGCGTCGCGACCGTGTGCTTCGCGTTCAGTTGCAGCGCGTCGAGCAGGCGCAGCACTTCGTCGAAGTTACGGCCCGCGCTCATCGGGTACGTGAACGTGGCTTTCACCTTCTTGTCCGGACCGACGATGAACACCGCGCGAATGGTCGCGTTGTCGTTCGCGGTGCGCGGATTCGCGCCGCTCGCGTTCGGGTGGATCATGTCGTAGAGCTTCGCGACGTTCAGATCCGAGTCGCCGATCATCGGATAGTTGACCGCGGTTCCCTGCGTCTCCTCGATATCCTTGGCCCACTGCGCGTGATTCGTCACCGGGTCGATCGAGAGGCCGATCACTTTCGTTCCACGCTTGTCGAACTCCGGCTTGAGCCTGGCCATGTAACCGAGCTCCGTCGTGCAGACCGGCGTGAAGTCCTTCGGATGCGAGAACAGGATCGCCCACTTGTCGCCGATCCACTCGTGAAAGCGAATCGTGCCTTCGGTCGTCTCCGCCGTGAAATCAGGGGCTTCATCACCAATGCGTATAGCCATATCTAAATCTCCACGTGAGGAAAGTCCGGTGAACATTCCCTATGCGAAAGGAACGGTTTCCGGGTTGAAAATCACAACTGTGAGACTGATTATAGTGCGCCGCGCATCGGAGCCGGAGTAGGCCGGATTTGCCCTTGACCACCGTGGGGTCTTGCGCCGCGCCGCCGTTGCAAGGCCGGCGCCGGGCGCGGCACGTTTCCTGCTGCTTGCCGCTCGCGGTGGACCAGCGTATGCGGAAATCACCTTGGATGTATGTGTGCAATACCGCGCCGCGCTCGATATCCCCGGAAAAATCTGCTATCACGAAACGACAATACGTCAGAACGAAGCGTGCAGGTGAAGCAGCAGGCATGTGCATCATCCCGCACTCGAACGGGTGGACAGACTTCGCCGCGCCATGGGGCGCGGCCTCGCTGCCGCCGCACAGGAGGCGATCGTGACCGTCATGCAAAGAAAGTCCGTTGCTGCGCTGCAAAGCGAAGCGGCCGAAAGCGAGGAAGTGCTTCAGGAACACGGCGGCCACTCGCTGAAACGTTCGCTCACCGCGCTCGATGTCACGATGCTCGGCATAGGCTGCATCATCGGTGCGGGGATTTTCGTGCTCACGGGCCACGCGGCCGCGACCAATGCCGGGCCCGCCATCATCCTTTCGTTCGTGCTCGGCGCGATCGTCTGCGCGCTGGCCGGTCTTTGTTATGCCGAAATGGCTTCAACGGTGCCGGTGTCGGGCAGCGCTTACACCTATGCCTATGCGACGATGGGCGAACTGATCGCGTGGCTCATCGGCTGGGACCTTATCCTCGAATATGCGGTCGGCGCGACCACGGTCGCGATCGGGTGGTCGGGCTATGTCGTGAGCTTCCTGCATTCGCTCGGCATCGACATACCCGAGCAGCTTGCGAAAGCGCCCTTCGCCTACGATCCCGGTCACGGCTGGAGCCACGTCGGCGCGATTCTCAACGTGCCCGCGATGGTGGTCGTCGGGCTCATCACCATGCTGCTCGTCATCGGCATACGCGAGTCGGCGCGCGTGAACAGCTTCATCGTCGTCATCAAGGTGCTGATCGTGGTCGCGTTCATCGCCGCCGGCATCGCGTTCGTGGACAGGGGCCACTGGGTCACCGCGCACAATCCGACCGGCGCGTTCATTCCGCCGAACACCGGCGAATCGGGCGTGTTCGGCATGAGCGGCGTGCTGCGCGGCGCGGCGGTGGTGTTCTTTGCCTATATCGGCTTCGATTCGGTGTCGTGCGTGGCGCAGGAGACGCGCAATCCAAAGCGCGACATGCCGATCGGCCTGCTCGGCTCACTCATCATTTGCACGATTCTCTACGTGCTCGTGTCGTATGTGCTGACGGGCATCGTGCCTTACGACAAGCTCAACGTGTCGGACCCGATCGCGGTCGGCGTCGATGCAATCGGCATGCGCTGGCTCTCGCCCATCGTGAAGCTGGGCGCGATCTTCGGCCTCACGTCGGTGATTCTCGTGCTGCTGCTGTCGCAGCCTCGCATCTTCTATTCGATGGCAAGAGACGGCCTCCTGCCGCCCTTCGCCTCGAAGATCCACCCGCGCTTTCAAACGCCCTACATCACGACGATCATCACCGGCATCATCGTGATGATTCTGGCCGGACTCTTGCCGATCGGACTCGTCGGCGAGCTCGTGAGCATCGGCACGCTGTTCGCGTTCATGGTGGTGTGCATCGGCGTGCTGGTGCTGCGCATCACGCAACCGGAACTCGAGCGCGCGTTCAAGACGCCGGCGGTGTATGTCGTCGCACCGCTCGGCGCATTGTCGTCGCTCTTCCTGATGGCCGGACTGCCCCCCGATACGTGGATTCGGCTCATCGTATGGATGGCGATCGGTGTCGTCATCTACTTCGGTTATGGCATACGCCATAGCAGGCTGCGCAATCAGCGCGAGACTACGCCGGGCCGCACCGCGCGCAGCTGACATGCAAAGGGGCCGCTTTCCACGCGGCCCCTTCGTTATTCCGACGCGCGTTTCGATTCGTGTTCGCGCGCTTCTTCCGGGCTTTCGTAGATATACGGCGCGACGCCGCGGCGCTTCAATGCGTCGCCGAGTTTCAGGCGCAGGAAGCTGCTCGTCGTATAGCGCGTCACGCGGTCGTAATGGCCGTCGACCAGTTTGGTCACCATCTCCGAATAGGCGTCGAGCATGTCGGGGCGAATCGAAAAGTTATCGTAATTCACGATGGCATGCGGCTTCGTCTCCACACCCGCCAGTTGCTTTTCGACTTCGCGGCGGATCGCTTCGACATCGCTCAGGCTTTTCACTTCGTGCCCTTCGAAGTTGATGAAGAAGAGATTCTTTTCCGGGTCATAGCTGAAGCGTTCCGACAGATCGAGCCGTAGCAGCATGGCGCGCAGGCCCATCGGCGCGTCGCGGAAGATGCGTTCGTCCATCACGCGCGGCGGGGTTTCCATGATCGGCGCGAAACCCATTTGCGCGATAATGTCCCGCTCGATATCGACGCCGGGCGCGACTTCCGTCAGCGCGAGTCCGTGGTCCGTGAGTTCGAACACGCAACGCTCGGTGATATAGAGCACGGTCTGCCCGCGCTCGGCCGCATAGCGGCCGCTGAAGGTGCGATGCTCGACCGCATCGACGAACTTGCGGCAATCGCCTTCGCGGCGAATCCTGAGCTTGCCGTCTTCGATCGCGACATCCAGCTTGCCCGCGTTGAACGTGCCCACGAACACCACTTTCTTCGCGGCCTGGCTGATGTTGATGAAGCCGCCCGCGCCGGCCAGCTTCGGCCCGAACTTGCTCACGTTGAGATTGCCGTCGCCATCCGCCTGCGCGAGGCCGAGGAACGCGATATCGAGGCCGCCGCCATCGTAGAAATCGAACTGGTACGGCTGATCGATGATCGCCTGCGTATTCGTCGCCGCGCCGAAGTTGAGGCCGCCCGCCGGAATGCCGCCGATCACGCCGGGCTCGGTCGTCATCGTGAAGAGGTCGATCACCTGCTCCTCGTTCGCGACGCTCGCGATGCCTTCCGGCATGCCGATGCCGAGATTGACGACGCTGTTGGCCATCAGCTCGAATGCGGCGCGGCGCGCGATGATCTTGCGTTCCGTGAGCCCCATCGGCGGCACCGAACTCGCGGCCACGCGCAACTCGCTCGAAAACGCCGCGCTGTATTGCTCGCCGAAGGTCTGCCAGTGATTGTCGGGTTTTGCGAGCACGACGCAATCGACCATGACGCCGGGAATCTTCACCTGACGCGAGTTGAGCGTGTTCGATTCCGCCAGCCGCTCCACCTGCGCGATCACGATGCCGCCCGAATTGCGCGCGGCCATCGCAATGGAGAGCGCTTCGAGCGTGAGCGCTTCCTTTTCCATGGTGACGTTACCGTTCAGATCGGCCGTGGTGCCTCGCACGATCGCGACATCGATCGGGAAGGTCTTGTAGTACAGATAGTCCGTGCCGTCGATGGGCATGAGCCGCACGAGGTCATCAGTGGTGCGCGCGTTGAGCTTGCCGCCGCCGTTGCGCGGATCGACGAACGTGCCGAGGCCGACGGTCGAAAGTTGCCCGGGCCGATGCGCGGCGATATCGCGAAAGAGTTGCGAGATCACGCCTTGTGGCAGGTTGTACGCTTCGATGCGGTTCTCGATCGCCATCTTCTGCAGGCCCGGCACGAGTCCCCAGTGGCCGCCGATCACGCGCTTGATCAGGCCTTCATGCGCGAGGTGATTGAGGCCTTTGCCGCGGCCGTCGCCCTGACCTGCCGCATACACCAGCGTCAGATCCGCGATCGGATCCGTGCCTTCGACAAAGCGCTCCTCCAGCGCGATCGCCACTTCCTCAGCGAAACCGATGCCGACAAAACCGCTGGTCGCGAGCGTATCGCCCGAGCGGATCAGGCGCACGGCCTCGCGCGCGGACGAGATCTTGCCGCGCTCCACGAGGCGCGCGGTCGAGGGAAACGGATGGCGGGTCGGCGTGCTGCTGGCGGTCATGGCGTCTCCTGTGTGCCGCATTTGTTATCGTGAGTCTTGCGCAATCCCATGCCGCCTGCTTGCCCGCAATGCACGCATTTCAGCCGATTTGCGCCGTCATATCTCGACGCGCGCTCCGAGCTCGATCACGCGATCGGCCGGTAATCGCAAATAGGCCGCGACATTGCCCACATTGTGCAGCATGATCGCGAAGAGCCGTTCGCGCCATAAGGCCATGCCGGTGCCCGGCGTCGGCACCACGGTCGCGCGGGAAAGGAAGTATGAGATCGTCGCGCGATCGAACTTGAGCCCCGAAGGGCGGCACTTTTCCAGTGCAGCGGGCAGATCGACTTCGTCCTTGAAGCCGTAATTCACCGTCACCTGAAAACAGCCGTTACCGAGCGTCTCCAGCATGACGCGGCGCGCCTCGTCGACCCAGGGCACCGGCTCGGTCGTCACCGTCAGAAACACCGTATGTTCGTGCAGCACGCGGTTGTGCATGAGATTGTTCAACAGCGAATGCGGCACGCCGCTTGGATCGTTCGACATGAAGATCGCCGTGCCCTCCACGCGCGCTGGCGCACGCGCGATGAGGCTCGTGAGGAACGGCTTGAGCGGCGTCGCGCCGGCGCGCACGCGCGCTTCCTGGATCATCATTTGCGCGCCGCGTCCCCACGTCGCCATGACCGTGAACATCACGAGACCGATGACGACCGGGAACCAGCCGCCCTCCACGATCTTCAGGCAATTCGCCGAGAAGAACAGCGCGTCGATCACGAAGAAGAACGCCGTCGCGAAGACGCATAGCGCCCAGTTGTAGTGCCACGCGTAGCGGATCACGAAGAAGGTCAGCACCGTCGTGATGAGCATCGTGCCGGTGACGGCGATGCCGTAGGCGGAGCCGAGCGCCGTCGACGAACCGAAGCCGAGCACGGCCGCGACCACCGCGAGCAGGAGCGTCCAGTTGATGCCCGGCACATAGATCTGCCCGATCTCCTTCGCCGACGTGTACACCACGCTCATGCGCGGCAGGAAGCCGAGCTGCATCGCCTGCTTGGTCATCGAATACGTGCCGGAAATGACGGCCTGCGACGCAATGACGGTCGCGACGGTCGAGAGCACGACCATCGGATAGAGCATCCACGAGGGAAAGAGCCGGTAGAACGGATTCTGGAGCGCGGCCGGGTCCGAGATCAATAACGCGCCCTGACCGAGATAGTTGAGCGCGAGCGCGGGAAAGACGACGGCGAACCAGGTGAGGCGGATCGGCCGCGAGCCGAAGTGGCCCATGTCGGCATACAGCGCTTCGGCGCCCGTCAGCGATAGCACGACCGCGCCGAGCGCGACGAACGCGAGCCAGCGATGGTGCAGGCAGAATTCGATCCCCGCGAGCGGATTGAGCGCCGCGAGAATATGCGGCGAATCCTTGATGTTCATGACGCCCGACACCGCCAGTATCACGAACCACAACACCATCACCGGCCCGAACACCGCGCCGATGCCCGAGGTGCCGTGCTTCTGCATCACGAAGAGCGCGATCAGCGCGACGAGGGTCACGGGCACGACATAGGGCTGCAGGCCGGGCGCGGCCACTTCGAGCCCTTCCACCGCGCTCAGCACGGAAATGGCCGGAGTGATGACGCCATCGCCGTAAAAGAGCGCCGCGCCCATCACGCCGACGAGCAGGAGCACGTGCTTCAGCCGTTTCTTCGATTCGACCGATGACGCCGCGAGCGCGAGCAGCGCCATGATGCCGCCCTCGCCGTGATTGTTGGCGCGCAGGATCAGCGTCACGTATTTGAGCGAGACGATGATCGTGAGCGACCAGAAGATCAGCGACACGATGCCGATCACGTTCGCGGGCTGCAAGGGCAGGCCGGTCGAGGGATCGAAGACGGTTTTGAGCGTATAGAGCGGACTCGTGCCGATGTCGCCGTAGACGACTCCGAGCGCCGCGAGCGAGAGCCCCAGCAATGCCGGATGGCCGTGCGGCTCGGGCTCGGGCGCGTGCTTGTCGTCGGCCGGAATGCCCGGTGCAGTCGATCCCATGATTCCTCCCTGCCTTTTTCCGGGCCGCCGCGCATGGGCGGCCGATTTGTCAGAGGATGAGCGTCTGCCTTGCTGTGTCGATCAAAGTATAGAAACGATGCGCGGTTATGTCCGCGCAAGCTTCGTTACGCGTACTTGATCTGCGCGACCGCGCGCAATTCGTCGGCGGTGGCGGTGCCATAGCCGAAGAACTCCAGATACGCCGGAATCATTTCGAAAAGCATGTCCGTGCCGACCTGCACGGCGCAGCCCTTCTCCTTGGCCAGGCGCAGCAGCGGCGTGAACTCCGACTTCATCACCACTTCGCCGACGAAGGTGTCCGGCGCGATGCGGTCGATATCGAACGGCAAGGGGTCCGTTTCCTTCATGCCGAGCGGCGTCGCGTTCACGATCACGTCGAAACCTTCTGGATCTCTCGTGTCGGTTCTTACGACAAGCTTGGGATAGTGCTCGCGCAAGCGCGACGCGAGTCCTTCGACCGAAGCCGTGTTGGTATCGAAGATCGCGAGTTCGGCGACGCCCGCCGCCGCGAGCGATGCCGCGATCGGCGAGCCGACGCCGCCGCTGCCGAGCACCAGCACGCGCGTGCCCGCGAGCTTGCGGCCCTTGCGCTCGACGCCGCGCACGAAGCCTGCGCCGTCGAACTGATCGCCGAGGAGCGTGCCGTCCGGGCGTTTGAGGATCGCGTTGCAGGCCCCGGCGACGCGCGCGGTCGGACTGACTTCGTCCATCAAGCCCATGGTCGTGATCTTGTGCGGCATGGTGACGAGCGCGCCGCGGAGGTTTGTCAGCTTGAACAGATGCGGCAGGAATGCGACGTAATCCTCGGGTTTGACGCCCATCGGCACGACGACTGCGTCGATGCCCTGCTTGTCGAACCAGGGGTTGTAGATCATCGGCGCCTTGAACGCTTCGGTCGGGTAGCCGAGGTGGGCAATCAGAGTGGTCTTGCCGCTGATCATGGCAGCTCCTTGTGAGGATGTCGGGGGCGCGTGTTTGCGTGCGCCCGTCACCATGATAGTTCGGCTTGCGGGTTCAGTGCCGCCTGATTGTCGTTGCGCGGTGCCGCAATTTTCAGTGACTCGCGCCGAGATACGCCGCCTTCACCGATGGATCGTTGCGCAACTGCTCGGCCGGGCCGTGGGTCGCGACGCGGCCATTTTCCAGCACGTAGCCGTAATCCGCGACATTGAGCGCGGCGGCAGCGAACTGCTCGACGAGCAGCATCGTGACGCCGTCCGCCTTCAGGCGCTCGATGATGCGGAACACTTCGTCGACGAGAATGGGCGCGAGGCCCATCGATGGTTCGTCGAGCAGCACGAGATCCGGGTTGAGCATGATGGCGCGCGCCATGGCGAGCATTTGCTGTTCCCCGCCCGAGAGCGTGCCCGCAAGCTGGTTGCGGCGTTCTTTTAATCGCGGAAACAGGTCGATCGCGCGTTCGAGATCGGCGTTGACGTCGCCTTTCGGGCGCGACCATGTGAGACGCGGGAAAGCGCCGAGGAGCAGATTGTCGGTGACGGACATCGTGGCGAAGACGCGGCGTCCTTCGGGTGAATGGGCGAGGCCCAGACGCGCGATCTTGTGCGACTCCAGCGAGTCGATGCGCTTTGTGTTGCTGCCGACGCCCATCGTGATTTCGCCTTCCGTCGGCTTGATCATGCCGGAGATTGCACGCATTGTCGTAGTTTTGCCCGCGCCGTTGGAGCCGATCAGGGTCACGACTTTCGCCTTCGGCACGTTGAGGGAGATGCCGTGGAGGACTTTGACTTTGCCGTAGCCGGCGTGGAGGTTTTTGATCGTCAGCATTTTTTTTCGGTTTGGGTCGGCGGGAGTTTTGTTCGCTTCGGCTTTCGTGGAATCCTGTGTTCGTGTCGGTCTATTTGCACTGCCCCTGTGCGGGGCGGCAGTCACTTTCTTTGCTGCTGCAAAGAAAGTAACCAAAGAAACAGCTTGTCCCAGCCTAAGCACTTCACGCCGGCCGCGGCACAGGCGATTGACCTAATGGCCCGGCTGTAGCGAGTGCCCCCACGAAACTCACCGGGCTTGGACCGCGCACGGTCTGACACATCGCACC
>LRBF01000269.1 GCA_001580565.1 Caballeronia megalochromosomata
GGAATACTGAACCACTACACTGCCGCCCCGCATAGGGGCAGTGCTAATAGACCAACACGCTAACGGGATCCAGCGAAAAAAAACTCAAGCCCTACGAATAGCATCGATCACCAACTGCGTCGCCGGACTAATCCGCCTGTTCTTCCTGAGAATCAACCCATAGGGCGCGAGCCGCCCCCGCAACGGCGTTGCCAAAGAAGCGATGGTATTGAGCGCGGAATAATAATCGGCGACGGAACTCGGCAACACGGCCAGCATGTCCGAATCCCGCAAAAGCGAAAGCGTGGTCAGAATGGAAGACGTCTCCACCGTACTAACCGGCGGCGCCACCCGCGATTCGCGAAACGTCTGATCGATGATCTGCCGCATCGGGCTCGGATGCGGCTGCACGATCCACGGATACTTCGCCAGATCGGCGAGCTTCGGCTTCCCCGTCATGCCGACCGCCGGATGATCCGGCCGCGCAACGATCGCCAACGCCTCTTCCGACAAGGTCTCGAAGGTCAGATCCAGCGCGGAAAAGCCGTAAGGAATGCGCCCCACCACGATATCCAGCTGATCCTGCTGCAACGCCTGCACGAGCACATCGCTCGTATCGATCTGCACGCTGATCTGCAGGCGCGGATGCGCCTCCTTCAACTGCACGATCACTTTCGTCAGCAGATCGGGCGCCGGCGCCATCACCGCGCCGATACGCACCTTGCCGATATCGCCCGCCTCGATCGCCGCCAGCTCCTCGCGCAACTCATCGAGATCCTCGAAGACGACGCGCGCATAGCGCATCACCGCTTCGCCATAGATCGTCGGCTCCATGCCGCGCGCATGACGCACGAACAGCGTCGCCCCGATGGTGTCCTCCAGTTCCTTGAGCGCCTTGGTCGCGGCGGGTTGCGTCATCGCAAGTTCGTCGGCCGCGCTTCTGAGCGATTCGGTCTCCGAGAGCGCCGTCATCAATTGCAGATGACGCAGGCGCAGGCGTTTGCGTATGGTCGTGGCGGGCGCGATCATGCGAGCGATAACTCCAGGAAATAGCGTGATGCAAATAATTCAATAGTCAGTTATCGCGGAGTTTCGCACACTAGCGCTACTCGAAACAGCCGCGCAAACCCTCGTTTCAGCGGCCCTACCCGAATAGAACCGGAGACAACGAAGATGAAGATCAAGCATGTCCGCGCACGCGTATTCGAATGGAAAGGCAAGGTCGTGCCGCCGCAATCGCACTTCTGCACGAACGCCGTGGATATCCTCTACGAGCGCGGCGACGCGATGGGATCGTTCCGCTTTCACGGCTGGCTGGTCGTCGAAATCGAATGCGATGATGGCACGGTCGGCATCGGCAATTGCGCGCTCGCGCCGCGCGTCGCGAAGCAGATCGTCGATGAATATCTCGCGCCCATCGCAATCGGCGAAGATCCGTTCGATCACGAATACATCTGGCAGAAGATGTATCGGCGCACGCACGCCTGGGGCCGCAAGGGCATCGGCATGGCGGCGATCTCGGCGGTGGATATCGCGCTGTGGGACATCATGGGCAAGGCGGTGAAAAAGCCCGTCTTCAAGCTGCTCGGCGGCCGCACGAAAGAAAAGATCTGGTGCTATGCGTCGAAGCTCTACAACAACGACGATCGCGACGCCTTTCTCGCGGAAGCGCAAGGTTATCTCGATCAGGGCTTCACCGCGATGAAGATGCGCTTCGGCTATGGCCCGAAAGACGGCCCGAAGGGCATGGCGAAGAATCTGGAGCAGGTACGCCTGTTGCGCGAACTCGCAGGCGACGATGTGGACATCATGCTCGAATGCTACATGGGCTGGACGCTGGAGTACGCGCGCCGCATGCTGCCGCGTCTTGCCGAATTCAATCCGCGCTGGCTCGAAGAGCCCGTAATCGCCGACGACGTCGAGGGTTATCAGGAGTTGAAGAAGATGAACATCGTGCCGATCTCCGGCGGCGAGCACGAGTTCACGAGCTATGGCTTCAAGGATCTGCTGGAACGCCGTGCCGTCGACGTCATTCAATACGACACGAACCGCGTGGGCGGCATCACCGCGGCGCGCAAGATCAACGCAATGGCCGAGGCGTGGTCCGTTCCGGTGATTCCGCACGCGGGCCAGATGCACAACTATCACCTGACGATGGCGAGCACCGCGAGCCCGATGTCCGAATTCTTCCCGGTGTTCGACGTGGAAGTGGGCAACGAACTCTTCTATTACATCTTCGACGGCGAGCCGCAGCCGGAGAACGGCTATCTGCAGCTTTCCGACGAAACGCCGGGCCTCGGCATCACCCTGTCCGACAAGCATCTGAGCGATTTCAACATCATCGAGTAACGCGATGATGCAGGGCCAATGCAGCCCGCCCCAATCAGGAGACAGGCATGGAAGGCAGGATCGAATCACACGCGGCGCATGACGCCGCCGCGTCCGGACACGCGACGAGCGTACGCTGGCGCATCTTCGGCGTGGTGTTTCTCATCACGCTGATCAACCTCGTGGACCGCATCTCGCTTTCCATCGCGATGCCCACCATCGCGAAGGAGTTCGCGCTCTCGCCCGCGATGCAGGGGCTCATCCTCTCCAGCTTCTTCTGGTCGTATGCGCTCCTGCAGATACCGGGCGGCTGGCTCATCGACAAACTGGGGCCGCGCAAGGTCGTTGCGGGCGCAACTGTCCTGTGGGGTATCTTCCAAACGTTGATGGGCGCGGCCACCGGCGGCCTCTCGATGCTGTTTCTGCGCGTTGGCCTCGGCGGCGCGGAGGCACCGCTCTTTCCCGCAGGCAGCAAGCTCAACGCACTCTGGCTGTCGCGCACCGAACGCGCGCGCGGCGCGGTGCTGATGGATGCAGGCTCGCCCCTCGGCGCGGCGATCGGCGGCCTCGCTATCTCGAACCTGATCCTCATGTTCGGTTCGTGGCGCACCGCGTTCGTCGTCGCGGGGCTTGCAACCATCGCGTGTGGCTGGCTTGCATGGCGTTATCTGCGCGACGATCCCGCGAAGCATCCGGGCGTGAACGGCGCGGAACTCGCGCATATCCGCGACGGCGCGCCGTCCGTGTCCGGCGCGGTGCGTGCAAGCCATGACGATACGCCCCTGCCGCTGCGCTCGACTATCGCGATGTGCGTCGGCCGCATGAGCTGGGCGATGATCTTCTTCGGCCTGCTCACGTGGGGCCCGAGCTATCTGACGCAGGCGCGGGGTCTGAGCCTGTCGCAGATCGGCGCGGCGACCTTCTTCATCTTCCTCGCGGGCGCGCTCGGCTCGCTGTCAGGCGGCTTTCTGTGCGATGCGCTGTGCGCGATGAATTTTTCGCGCGGCAAGGTCGTGAAGAGCATGATCGCCGTATCGGGCGCGGCGACGCTCGCCGTGTTCGCTGCGCTGCCCACGATCACGTCGCCGGTCGTCGCGGTCGCGGTGTTGTGCGGCGCATCGTTCCTGCTGATGTGGGGCAGCCTCTACTGGAGCCTGCCTTCGCTGCTCGCAAGCCCGGCGCGCGTCGGCCTGCTCGGTGCGTGCATGAACTGTGCGGGCAGCGTCGGCGGCATTTCGATTCCGCTCATCACCGGCTTCATTCTTCAGCGCACCGGCTCCTTCGATGCGGTGCTGCACTTTTACGGCGCGTGCGCGCTGGTGTATATCTTCGGTTCGGTCGCCATCGATCTGCGCCGCACCCGCTAACAACCGATCACGAGACCCTACAGACATGAAACCTCTCCTCGCAGTTCTTCTCGGCGATCCCGCCGGCATCGGCCCCGAACTGATCGCGCGCCTCGTCGCGAAGCCCGAGAATCGCGCGCGCGCCGATCTGCTCATCATCGGCGACAGGCGTGAGCTGGATAAAGGCATGGAAATCGCGCAGCAGCGCTTCGACTATCGACTGGTCGATGACGTCGACGCCGCCGCGCGCGATACCGACGTGCCATCGCTCATCGACTTCCGCCTGCCCGACGACGCGCCCTACGAGCGCGCCGTATCGACCGAACGCGGCGGCCGCTACAGCCTCGAAGCGTTCAAGCAGGCACTCGCGTTGACGCGCGCGAACCACACGCAAGCGATGCTCTTCGCGCCCGTCAACAAGACCTCGCTGCACATGGCGGGCATGGAGACGAACGACGAAATGGAATGGTTCGCGCGCCAGCTCGATTTCAGCGGCGCGTTCTGCGAGTTCAACGTGCTCGACGAACTGTGGACCTCGCGCGTGACATCGCATATCGCGCTGAAGGACGTGAGCGCGAAGCTGACGCCGGAGCGCATCGTCGGCGCGGTGCAATTGATTCACGATGGCCTCAAGCGCGCGGGCATCGAAGCGCCGCGCATCGCGGTATGCGGCTTCAACCCGCATAACGGCGACAACGGCGCATTCGGCCGCGAAGAAATCGACGTGATCGCCCCCGCCGTCGAACAGGCGCGCGCTCAAGGCTTCGACGCGCAAGGCCCCTTCCCCGCCGACACCATCTTCGTGCGCGCACGCGATCAGAAAGTCTTCGACGGCGTCGTCACGATGTATCACGACCAAGGTCAGATCGCGATGAAGCTGATGGGCTTCTGGCGCGGCGTCACCGTGCACGGCGGCTTGCCCGTTCCGGTCACGACGCCCGCGCACGGCACCGCGTTCGACATTCACGGCCAGGGCCGCGCCGATGTCGGCGCAACGCAGAAAGCGTTCGATATCGCCGTGCGCATGGCGCAAGACCGTCTGAGCTGACGCCATGATGCAAGAGCACATCGAAGCGCTGCGTCAGCGCTTCCTGGAAAGCGGCGACGACGCGGACCTGCCCATCGTCGATGCACATCATCACTTCTGGGACGTGACGCGCAACTATCATCCGTGGCTGCGCGATCTGCCGCGCATTGCGTTCCGGTACGGCGATTACGCGGCAATTTGCAGGAACTTCCTGCCCGACGATTACTTCGCGCAGGCGGGAAATCATCGCATCGTGAAGACGGTGATGATGGAAGGCGAATGGGACCACCGCGACGTGCTCGGCGAGGCGCGCTGGGCCACCGCATTGCACGCGCGCACCGGCTTGCCGAACGCGATGGCCGCGCAGATCTGGCTCGATCGCGACGATGTCGCCGATGTGCTCGACGCCTATCGCACGATGCCGCTCGTGCGCAGCGTGCGTCACAAGCCGAAGACCGTCGCGCGCGCGGAGCATCGCGCGGATTTCAATGCGCCCGGCTCGATGCGATGCCCGCGCTGGCGGCGCGGCTATGCACTGCTCGCGCAAAGCGGCCTGATGTTCGAATTGCAGGCGCCGTGGTGGCATTTCAACGAAGCGGCGGAACTCGCGCGCGACTTTCCGCAGATGAAAATCATCGTCAACCATACCGGGTTGCCCGCGGATCGCAGCGACGAAGCCCTCGCCGCATGGCGCGCCGCGCTCGATGCGCTCGCGCAATGGCCGAACGTATGGCTCAAGATATCGGGTATCGGTGAAGCTGGCGTAAGCTGGAGCGTCGAGCGCAATGGACGTATCGTGCGCGAAGCGATCGAAAGCTTCGGCGTCGACCGGTGTCTGTTCGCGAGTAACTTTCCGGTCGACAGTCTCGTCGTCACGCTGGATGATCTTTTCGCGGGCTTCAAGACCATCGTCGCGGATCGCACGCGGGAAGCACGCCTCGCGCTCTTCTTCGATAACGCGAGCACGCTGTACCGGATCTAGAACCATCACAGGAGACACACTTCAATGGCTGCACCTGTTTATCGCGGCGTATTCCCCGTCGCTCCGACCATCTTCGACGATCAGGGCCGCCTCGATCTCGAAGGCCAGAAGCGCGCGATCGATTTCATGATCGACGCCGGCTCGAACGGCGTGTGCATACTCGCGAACTTCTCCGAGCAGTTCGCGCTATCCGATGCCGAGCGCGACACCGTTCAGCGCACCGTGCTCGAACATGTCGCGGGCCGCGTGCCCGTCATCGTCACGACCACGCATTTCAGCTCGCGCATCTGTGCCGAGCGCAGCCGCGCCGCGCAGGACGCGGGCGCCGCGATGGTGATGATCATGCCGCCGTATCACGGCGCGACGATTCGCGTCGGCGAGCGCGGCATTCACGAGTTCTATCGCGAAGTGTCGGATGCGATCGACATTCCGATCATGATTCAGGACGCGCCCGTCGCGGGCACGCCGCTCTCCGCATCGTTTCTCGCGAAGCTCGCGCGCGATGTCGAGCATGTGTCGTACTTCAAGATCGAAACGGCGCAGGCCGCGTCGAAGCTGCGCGAACTGATCGAACTCGGCGGCGATGCGATCGTCGGTCCGTGGGACGGAGAAGAGGCGATCACGCTGATCCCCGACTTCGATGCGGGCGCAACGGGCGCGATGACAGGCGGCGGCTATCCGGACGGTATCCGCAAGATCGTCGATGCCTACTTCGCGGGCGACGCCGACAAGGCCGCCGAGTTGTATCAGCAATGGCTTCCGCTCATCAACTACGAGAACCGCCAATGCGGTCTCGCCGCCTGCAAGACCTTGATGAAGGAAGGCGGCGTGATTCGCTCGGACGCGGTGCGTCATCCGCTCGCGCCGATGCATCCCGCCGTGCGCGAAGGGCTGTTGAAAGTCGCGCGCAGGCTCGATCCGCTCGTGCTGCGCTGGGGGCATTGACCGGCGTCGAGCCTTGCTATGCCAACGGGCACGGCTCCATGCCGTGCCGCTTTTTCGCGGCGTCCGCATCGGATGAGGCGAGAAACGCGAGGAACGCGCGGGCGCGTTGCGGCGCCCGTGCGTTCGCGCCGATCACGCCCTCGAACACCGTCAGCGTCTGAATCGCCGGCGGCAGCATGCCGAGCACGTCGATACCGTCGAGGCCGATCATCTCGCTCATCTGCTGAAAGCCCAGTTCGACTTCACCACGCGCGATGAGCGTGCCCACCGCGACGCCAGGCGGCGCCTGCACGATGCGCGATGCGATGCGCGCCGCAATGCCCCAGCGCTCGAACAGACGCGTCAGATAGACACCGCTCGGTCCCGTCGAATATCCGATGCTGCGCGCGCCGAGCACCGCCTCGCGCACGGCGGCTTCATCGTCGATGGAAGGACGCGGCGCGCCCGACGCCACCGCGACTGCCACGCCGGAGCGCGCGATGCGGACGCGGCTCGCTGCATCGATGTGCGCCGACGCCGCGAGCCGATCGATCGCGTCGGATGCGAGCACGACGATATCGAACGCCTCGCCTTCCTCGATGCGCTTCAGCGCTGCAACGCCGCCCACTGATTCGATTGCGACACGCTGTTCCGTTTGCGCTTCATACATGGCAGCGAGATCGTTGAGCACCTGGCGCGTGGCCATCGAAGAAATGCCGTTCATGCTCGTCCGCCTCAGTCGATATAGCGCAGGCCCGCCTTTTCGAGCGGTTCGCGCATCTTGTACATGTCGAGGCCGAGCACGCCGCTTGCGAGCTTGGCGCGCTTCTCTTCTTCGAACGCCTCGCGCGCGATGGCCTTGTCGAGCACCTGTTGCGCCGATGCGGACGGCACGACGACGACGCCGTCGTCATCCGCGACGATCACATCGCCCGGGCTCACCCATGCGCCCGCGCACACGACCGGAATGTTCACCGAACCGAGCGTCGCTTTCACCGTGCCCTTGGCCGAAACCGCCTTGCTCCATACCGGGAAGTCCATCTCCTTCAGCACGCGCACATCGCGCACGCCGCCATCGATGATGAGCGCCCGCGCGCCGCGCGCCTTGAAGCTCGTCGCGAGAAGATCGCCGAAGAAGCCATCGGTGTTATCGGTCGTGCATGCGGCCACGACGATATCGCCCGGACGGATCTGCTCGGCGGCGACATGCATCATCCAGTTGTCGCCTGGCTGCAGCAACACGGTGACGGCCGTGCCGCTCACCTGGGCGCCGGCGTAGATCGGCCGCATGTAGGTCTTCATCAGGCCGACCCGGCCCATCGCTTCGTGAACGGTCGCCGAGCCGAGCGCGCCGAGCTTGTCGGCCGCTTGCGCGTTCGCGCGATCGATGTTGCGATACACCACTCCCAGTTCGTACATATCAGCGTCCTTTAGCCTTGAGCGCCGCGTCGAGGCGCGGATACACGCGGCGCGCGTTGCCTTCGTAAATCTTGTAACGCGCTTCGGGCTCGATCTGCGCGGCCTCGACATAGCGCTTCGTGTCGTCGAAATAATGTCCGGTTTCAGGATCGATGCCGCGCACCGCGCCGATCATCTCGCTTGCGAACAGAATGTTGTCGACCGGGATCACGCGTGTCAGCAAGTCGATGCCCGGCTGGTGATAGACGCACGTATCGAAGAACACGTTGTTCAGCAAATGGTCCTTCAGCAAGGGCTTTTTCAGCTCCTGCGCGAGACCGCGGAAACGTCCCCAGTGATACGGCACCGCGCCGCCGCCATGCGGAATCACGAACTTGAGCGTCGGGAAGTCGCGGAACAGATCGGACGTGAGGCACTGCATGAAGGCGGTCGTATCCGCATTCAGGTAATGCGCGCCCGTGGTATGAAAACACGCATTGCAGCTCGTGCTCACGTGGATCATCGCGGGGATGTCGTACTCGACCATCTTCTCGTAGACCGGATACCAGTAACGATCCGACAGCGGCGGGCTCGTCCAGTGTCCGCCGGACGGGTCCGGATTCAGGTTGATCGCGACATTGCCGTATTGCTCGACACACTTCACGAGCTCGGGAATGCATGTCGAGACATCGACGCCCGGACTCTGCGGCAGCATCGCCGCGGGAACGAAGCTATCCGGAAAGAGCTCGCTCACGCGATAACACAGCTCGTTGCAGATCGCGGCCCACGTGCTCGACTCTTCGAAGTCGCCGATGTGATGCGCCATGAAACTCGCGCGCGGGCTGAACACGGTGAGATCGAGGCCGCGCTCGCGCATCAATTTGAGCTGATTCGCTTCGATCGATTCGCGCAGTTCATCGTCGCTGATATGCAGCTCCGATGCGCTCGGCATCTCCGAAGGACTCTTGAGGCCGGCGATCTGCCGGTTGCGCCACGCCTCCAGCGCCTTCGGCGCGGTCGTATAGTGGCCGTGAATGTCGATGATCATCCTTTACTCCAGGTACTAGTGAGCGGCGGTCGTTTGTGCGTGCGCTTCGTCGACACGCGTGCGTTGCGCGACGAGAATCGAGAACGCGGCGAGCGTCGCGGGCACGGCGAGCATCGCGAGAATCGCACCGAACTCCCAGCCGAGGCCGAGCAGCGCGCCGCCGAACGCGGAACCGAAGATGCTGCCGAAGCGCCCCATGCCGAGCATCCAGCTCACGCCGGTTGCACGCGCTACCGTCGGATAGCGGCTCGGCGCGAACGCATTGAGGCCCGTTTGCGCCCCGCTCATGCAGAAGCCCGCTGCGAACACGAGCACGGCAAGCGACGACGACAACGCGCCGATCCATGCCAACCCGAGCACGCACACCGCGCCGCCGAGATACGCTGCGCTGATGACGGGCGCCGGCCGCGCACGGTCCATGATCCAGCCGACGATGACCGCGCCGATCGTGCCGCCGATCTGGAACATCGCCGTGACGTTCGCCGCTGCGGAGACCGTGAGGCCCGCGTCCTTCATCAGCGTCGGCAGCCATCCGGTCAGCAGATAGATCACGAGCAGGCCCATGAAATACGTGACCCACAGCGCGGCCGTCATCAGGCCGTAGCCATGCGAGAACAATACGCCGATGGGCTTTTTCGTGGGCAGCGGCGGTTCGTTCGATACGAAGGTTTCCGTGCCGTCGAAACGCGCGCCGCACACGCGGCCGAGCACCTTGCCGATGCGCGCCGAGGTTGCGCCACGCACCGCGAGCAGACGCGCCGATTCGGGCAGCAGCCAGATTTGCAGCGGAATCAGCACGATCGGCAGCGCGCCGCCGAAGATCAGCACCGAGCGCCAGCCGTGCACCGGAATCAGACTGCCCGCGACGAAGCCGATCAGCGCCGAGCCGAGATTAAAGCCCGTGAACATGATCGTGATGAGCAGCGCGCGCTTGCGTTGCGGCGCGTACTCGGAGAGCAGCGTCGTCGTGTTGGGCATCGCGGCGCCGAGGCCAATACCGGTCAACACGCGCAGAATCGCCATGCTCGCCGGCGAATTCGTGAATGCGGTCGCTATGGTGAACACGCCGAAGAGAAACACGGAGGTAATCAGAACCCACTTGCGTCCGATGCGGTCCGACGCCGGTCCCGCCGCCAGCGCGCCAATGACGAGGCCGATGGGCGCCGCGCTCATCACGAGGCCGAACGCGGGGCGCGAGATATGCCAGTCCGCGATGATCGAAGGCGCGACGAAGCCCATGATCGCGACGTCCATGCCGTCAGCCGCCACGATCAGAAAGCACAACGCGACCAGCAGCCACTGGTAGGCGGAAATCGGGCGTTCGTCGATGAAGCCCTTGATGTCGATGGTTTTGCCGATATTCATGTTTGTCTCCTGTCTGCGCGCTTATTCAGTTCTTCGTCTTGTCCCAGTCGAGCTTGCCCGCGCCCTTGCCCGCGACCGAGTAGAGCGCTCCGGGCGCATTGCGCGTCTTCTGGAATGCTTCGAGCGTTTCACCGCGCATCGCGGCATAGATATGCAGGTTCGATACGCCCGTAACCGCGCCGAGCTTTTCGAGCATGAAGAAGATCACGCCGTAATGAAGCAGGCCGCGCCAGTCGCGCCGGCGAATCAGCTCGCGCTCCTCTTCGCTGAGCCCGGCGGCCTCGAAGCTCGCTTCCTCGTCCTCTTTGAATGCCTCGCGATGCGCGGGCTCCACCATGCGATGCAGATAATCGTTGATGCGATAGGCGCGCACCGCCGTTTCGATCGAGAACGGATAAGTGCCTTCGAGCTTCTCGACATCGGCGAGCTGCACGGCCATCTTCTGACGATGACGCTCCACGATCGCCGGCTTCGTCTCGCTATCCTCGCCTTCATAGATCGCGGTGGCGATGCCCGCCATCGACGGCAGGTAGTAGCTGCGATGCTTGCACACGACATTCGACGACAACGCGCCGCGCATCGTGAGCCACATGATCACTTCGGCGCCTTCGTATCCGCCGAGCGCGGCATATTCGGCAAGCGTCATGTCCGCGAGCTGCTCGGGATCGCGCTCGAAGAGATCGAGAAAACGCGCGTCCCATGCCGTGTTGTTGAAGCCCGAGCGCTCGCCATGCACCTGATGCGAAAGACCGCCCGTCGCGAGAATCGCGACCTTGATGTCTTCCGGATAGCTTTCGATCGCGCGGCGCAGCGCCTGACCCAGCTTGTAGAAACGGCGCGCGCTCGGCACGGGCAATTGCAGCACGCCCATTTGCAGCGGCACGATCTTGACCGGCCATTCGGGCTTGTGCGGGCAGAGCATCGAGAGCGGCGAGAAGCAGCCGTGATCGAGCGCCTTGTTCTGGAAGAACGACATGTCGAATTCGTCGGACATCAGCGACGTGCCGATGTGCGCGGCGAGCGCCGGATGGCCCTTGATCGGCGGCAGGTCGCGCGCGCCGCCGCCTTCGTCCGCGACGCGCCATTCCGGTCCTACGCCGAGCGCGAACGCGGAATAGTGATCGAAAAAGAATGACGTGACGTGGTCGTTGTAGATCGTGACGATGACATCGGGCTGCTTTTCCGCGAGCCAGTTCGCGAGCGGCGCGAAATTCTCGAAGATCGGCGCCCAGACGGGATCGTCTCGCTTGTTCTTGTCGAACGCGAAACCGATGGTCGGTGTGTGCGAGGCGGCAATGCCTCCGATGATCCGTGCCATGTGCGCTACTCCTTCAGAATGCGTGGCCGAGCGGGCTTGCTTTAGGGAAACTGAAGCCGCAGGGTAGCGAGGAAGGAGGCGTGGCGGGTACTACGCGTTAACCAGTACTTTTCCTTTACGGATAGGGGTTCGGCCCGTGCGAAGGCCGATGGGACGGGCGCGGCAAGGCAGTCGGCAGTTTCTTTTTGTCGATATGCCGATAAATAAAACTGATGGCAGGTGAAACAGGACGCAAAATCCCTCAGCCGGTACTTTCCAGCTCCGCGCCGATGACCGTCCTGTCACGCGGCCCGGCCATGCCGAAATGCTTCGCCAGCGCATCGACGACGTTTTCCGCCATGGCGCGACGCGTCTCTTCCGTTCCCGAACCGATATGCGGCGTGAGCACCAGCCTGCGATCACGGATGAGCGCCTCGGGCACGTCGGGTTCGTGCTCGAACACATCCAGCGCGGCACCCGCCAGTTGGTCCGCCGCGAGCGCCGCGATGAGCGCACGCTCATCGACGACCGGACCGCGAGCGATGTTCACGAGAAATCCGTCGGGCCCGAGCGCATCGATGACCTTCGCATCGATCAGATGATGCGTCGCGGGCGAAAGCGGGCACGTGAGGATCAGCATGTCGCTGTCTCGCGCGAGCCGAACGATGTCATCGTAATACGGAATATCGACGGCCTTGCGGCTGGGACCGAAATACGCGAGCGTCGAACCGAACGCCCGCAGCCGCTGCGCAATCGCCGAGCCGATGGTGCCCAGCCCGACGATGCCGACTTTCATGCGCGAGATGGACCGGCCCAGCCGGTAATGCCCCTGCACGGGCCACTGTCCCGAGCGAACGTAAGCGTCCGCGTTCACGAAGTCGCGCGTGACCGCGAGCGCCAGTCCGACCGCCGCATTCGCCACGTCTTCGGCCAGAATGTGCGACGTATTCTCGATGCGAATGCCGCGCGAGCGCGTCGCCTCAATGTCCACGTTATCCAGTCCCGCGCTGTAGCTCGAGATGATTTCCAGCGCGGGCAGCGCATCGAGGAAGGCTGCATCGATCTTCGTTTTACGCAGCGCGATGCCGCGAATCTTGCTGCCGTGTTCGTTCAGAAATGCAGCGGCGGCTGAAGGCTCCTTCGGAAGATCGAGCGCGGTAAAAAGCGCTCCGAGCTCGGCGTGCGTCCATTCGGGCAAATCTGCCGCATTGAGGATGATCGGCTTGGTCATGGTTCGGATTCGGTGATGACGTGATGCAAGGACACGGGGCGAAACGTAAAACAGCGGCTCAACTCATCTTGACGCGCTCGATCTTGCCCATGAAGCACAGGTAGACGATGGCCGCCACCAGGCAATGCGCGGCGACGAAGTAGAGTCCGACAGTGTAGCCGCCCGTCGCCTGCACGATATAGCCGAAGGCGATCGGCGTCACGATGCCGCCGATATTCCCGATGCAATTGAAGATCGCGCCGGCAAGGCCGACCGCCTCGCGCGGAGCCGTGTCGCTGACGACGGCCCACGTGCCCGCGCCGGCGGCCGCGCCCTTGCCGAAGAAGGCCAGCGTCATGAGCAGGACGATCGCGGTATTGCTTTCGGTGACGGCGGACAGAACGAGGCTGCAACCCATCGCCATGCCGACGATATACGGCGTCTTGCGGGCCCACGACACGCTCCATCCGCGACGAATGAGCCAGTCGGAGATCGTGCCGCCTGCAATGCCGCCGAGGAAGCCGGCCACCGCCGGCACCATCGTCGCGAACCCTGCCTGCATCACGTTCATGCCGCGTGCCTGGACGAGGTAGATCGGAAACCAGGTGATGAAGAAATAGCTCAGCGCGATGGTGCAGTACTGCCCGATATACGCGCACCACAGCATGCGATTGGTGAGCAGCGTGCGCATCACGCCGGACGAGATGGCGGGACGCGACGCGAGTTCGTGCTTCGAGTCGATATCGACCATCGCGCCGCCCGCGATGATGTGATCCAGCTCGCTGCTGGACACGCGCGGATGATTGCGCGGCTCGTACATGACGACGGCCCACACGCCCGCCGCCGCGATACCGATCACGCCCAGCGCGATGAACGGAGCGGGCCAGCCGAAGCGCGACGTGAGCCATCCCGCGAACGGCGAGAAGATCGCCACGGCGAAATACGATGCCGATGCGAACAGCGACGTGGCAAGGCCGCGCTCTTCCTTGGGAAACCACATGACCGCGACGCGGCCGTTGGCGGGAAAGCTCGGCGCCTCGATCAGCCCGAGCGCGAAGCGCAGCGCGAACAGCAGCCCGAGTGCAATCGAAAGGTCCGACGTGAAGTTGCCGATGAAGCCGACCAGCATGGTCGCGATGGACCACAGGATCAGCGTCGCGCCGTACATGGTCTTGGTGCCGAGGCGGTCGAGCAGCAAACCGCCGGGAATCTGGCCTACGACATACGCCCAACTGAAGGCCGACAGCACATAGCCCAGTTGCACGTGATTCAGGCCGAACTGCTTCGATATGCCGGGACCGGCGATCGACAGGATGGCGCGATCCGCATAGGCCACCGTGGCCAGCAGCAGGATCATCGCGAGGATCGAATACCGCGTGCGCGTCGTACGGGTTGCGGTGCTCGCTATATACTGGGTCGTTCGCTCTGTAGCCACCGATATCTCCTGGTTCATGCCCCTGAACGAGTCGGGAAGACGCGCGCTGCGAAAGCCTTTCGACCTGACGGCCGGACTTTTCTCGGGCTCATTGATGTCTCGCATTACACCGACGCCATGGACGACCGTCAATCTTGATTGATTCGATCAACGTGAAGAACTGGATGACTCAGGAAGAGGCCTGCGAAGCCCTGAACGTGCGCAAGCAGACCCTCTACGCCTATGTCAGCCGCGGTCAGATCGAAGTCCAGGACGATCCACGACATGCGAACCGCAATCTGTATCGCGCGGCGGATATCGCGGCGCTCGTGAAGAAGCGCAGCCTCGGGCGGGCGCGCAAGAACATCGCGGCCAGCACGATGGCCTGGGGCGAGCCGATCATCGATACAAGCCTCTCCACGATCGTGCGCGGCCGGCTTTACTATCGCGGCCGGGACGCGGTGCAGCTGGCTGAATCGGCAACGCTGGAACAGGTCGCGCAGTTGCTATGGAACATGGACCAACCGCCGCGCTTTCCTTCGTTCGAACCGGTGCCGTTCGACGGTCCGGTCAGCGCGCGCGTCTATGCCGCCCTCTCTCATGCCGCGGCGAACGATCGGACGGAATCCGCATCCGATGGCGGGGAGCGCGTGGCTCGGGCCGCCGCGCTGGTCGGCCGCCTCGCCAGCAATTTCGTCGAATTGCGCCCGGATGAGAGTGCGTTGCACCTGCGCATCGCGAATGCATGGGGCGTCGCGCATCATGCGGATTTGCTGCGCCGCGTGCTGGTTCTGCTGGCCGATCAGGAACTCACGAGTTCGTCATTCGCGGCACGCGTGGCCGCATCGACGGGAGCGTCGCTCGGGGCGAGCATGATCGCGGGGCTCGCCGCCTTCTCCGGTCCGATGCACGGTAACGCGATCGTGCGCGTGCGCGAGTTCATGGATGAGGCGAAGCGCTCGGGAACCGCAACCGTGGTGCAGAGAAGGATCGCGGATGGCGATGCGTTGCCCGGCTTCGGTCACGAGCTGTATCCGCAGGGCGATCCGCGCGCGGCCGATCTCCTGTCCGCCTTCGATGCGCCCGACGCGGCGCGCGAGCTGATCGACTGCGTCGAACGATTGACGGGCAAGCTGCCCGCCATCGACATGGCGCTCGCCGCGCTGGTCGAGCATTGCGGTCTTCCGGAGAGCGCGGCGTTTGCCCTGTTCTCCATCGCGCGAAGTGTCGGCTGGATGGCTCATTCGATCGAACAGATCATGGAAGGAACCTTGCTGCGGCCACGGGCGCACTATGTCGGGCCTGATGTCATCGACAACACTGGAGGGTCATGAGATGCATCGCTTCGATTACGCACGCGAGGACACCGGCAATCTCGTGCTCCTCGAACACGTCAACCTCACGATACCGGATCAGCGTCTGGCCACCGCGTTCTATGTCAGCGCGCTCGGACTGACGCGCGATCCCTATCTGATGACGGGCGTGACCAACATGTGGATCAACATAGGCCGCTCGCAGCTCCATCTGCCGCACGGTGACGCACAGCGCTTGCGCGGGCACGTCGGGCTGATCGTGGGGGCGCGTGAATCGCTCCTGAAACGGCTGCGGGACATTCAGCCCGTGCTCGCGCAGACCGCATTCGGATGGACCGAGTGCGAGGACCGCGTGCAGGTTATCTGCCCGTGGGGCAATCGTTACGATTGTCTCGATCCGGACGCGTCAGACGTGCGCGCGCCGTGGTCAGGCATCGATCTCGGTATGGCTTACGTGAGGCTCGACGTCCCGACTGGATGCGCCGCCGCGATTGCCACGTTCTACAGGGAAATGTTCAATGCGTCCGTCGAGCTTCGCGACGAACATGGCGCGCGGCAGGCGGTCATCGGCATCGGCAAGCATCAGCAGCTCATCTATGCGGAGACGTCCGCCGCCAGCCCCGATTACGACGGGCATCACATCCAGATTTACGTCGCCGATTTTTCCGGGCCCTACGCGCGGCTCGCCGGGCGCGGGCTGACCTATGGCGAGGAGCCTCATCAGTACCGGTTCCGGCGGCTGATCGATCTCGCCGACGATGCACCCTGCTTCGAACTGGAGCATGAGGTTCGCAGCCTCCGCCATCCGCTTTACGCGAGACCGCTGGTGAACCGGAATCCGGAGAACAGCAACCGGAACTTCAGGGCAGGCGAGGAGACGCGTCGCGGCGCCTTTTAGCGCGCGCGCTCAAGCCAGTTTGCCGCGAACAAACGCCAGGGAGCGACGGGCGCGCTCGTCCATCTGTTCGTCCGTCGCGCCATTCGACATGTCGCGCCATACGCCTACGGCCCGGCTTACGGAGCCGCCCTTGCGCATGAAGGGTTCCATCACGATGGTCCCGTCGTAGTCGATTTCCTTCAGCGCGCCGAAGATTTCGTCCCACGGCAGACGGCCCTCGCCAGGCGGCAGACGGTTCGCTTCACCGAGATGGAAGTGCCCGAGCTTACCCTTGCACGCGAGGATCGCATCGCGGAAGGAATGCTCCTCGATGTTCATGTGGAACGTGTCGAGTTGCACCTTGCAGGCGGGGCTGTCCACTGCGTCGGCGAACGCAATCGCTTCCCTGGCGTCGTTGCATAGCCATTGCTCGAAGCGGTTCACCACTTCCAGCGCATAGATGATGCCGTAGTCCTCGGCAACCTTGATGACGCGGCGCACGCTGTCGATCGCATGGTCGACATACGGACGTTTGTCCTTCATGTCGGGCGGCGGCGACTGCGGCCATGCGCAGAACGTGAGGCCAGCGAAGACGGGTGCACCCAGCATGTGGCAATCATCGAGAAGGCGCTTCACATATTCGGTGCCGGCGTCGCGCACGCTCTGTTCCGGCGAGGCGAAGTCGTACTCCGACTTCAGCCCGATGCAGCACATTACCGTGAGGCCCAGATCGTCGGCGACTGTTTTCAGCTCGCGCTTCTTCGCATCCGGAAGGTTGTGGAACTCGCCGAGCGAGATTTCCATCATGTCGAAGCCGAGCCCGGCGATGCGCTTCGCCGTCGCCGGAAAGTCGACCATCCATTCAGTCGACCAGTAGGTGTAAAACATGCCAACTTTATTCACGGTTGAATTCCTTTAGGAGACCATCGCAAAGTCAGCTCAGGAAACGAATCCAGTCGGCTTGACCTCCGGATGCGCCGGGTCGGCATGTTCGAGCGCGGCCAGCGACATGATTCGCTCCTCCGACGCTTCGTCGAAGCCGACCTCGCCAACCAGTTGCCCCGCTCGCATCACCAGAATGCGGTCCGAGATAGTGAGAATCTCGGGCAGGTCGCTCGAAATCACGAGAATCGCGAGTCCGTCGTGTGCGAGTTCCCGCATCAGCGCATAGATTTCTGCTTTCGTCGTGACGTCGACGCCTCGAGTCGGCTCATCCACGATGAGCACGCGCGGTTTCGACGCCAGCCACTTCGCCAGCACGACCTTTTGCTGGTTGCCGCCGCTCAACAGCCGCACCAGTTGTTCGACTGTCGGCGTCTTGATCTTGAACCGGCCGACGTAGGTGTCGATCAGGCGAGCCTCCTGCAATGGCCGCACGACAGGTCCCTTTGACAGGCGCCCGAGTCCGAGCGCAGCGAGGGAAAGATTGCTGCCGACCGACATGCCGAGAACCAGTCCCTGATCCTTGCGGTCTTCGGGGGCGAGCGCAATGCCGAGCCTCATTGCATCGCGGGGTCTGGAAATTTTCGCGGCCTTGCCTTCGATGGTGACGGTCCCGTGTTTCGGCGGAGGTGCGCCGAAGATGCCCATCGCCACTTCCGAGCGACCTGCTCCGATCAGACCCGCGAGCCCGACGATTTCGCCCTGGCGAAGGGAAAACGAGACGTCGCGATAACGGTGATCATCACCGAGGCCTTGCACCGAGAGCACGACAGGCTTACCTGAATGCTCGGGCCGAACGCGCTTGACCTCCGCAAGGTCGCGGCCGACCATGAGGCGGACCACCTCATCCGGCGACGTATCGGCAAGCCGCGCGGTTCGCACGTGCTTGCCGTCTCGCAGGACGGTTACGGCGTCACAATTGTCAAACACCTCGCGCATGCGGTGCGAGATGTACAGAATGGTCACGCCTCGGTCCCGCAACTCGTGAACGACCTTGAAGAGCGTCAGGGAGTCGGCTTCGGACAAGCTCGATGTAGGCTCGTCCAGAATCAGCAGGCGCGGCTCGTGAATCAGCGCCTTGCAGATTTCGATGAGCTGTTGCTGCGCGATGGTCAGATCGCCGAGACGCGTGTCGGGGTCGAGCGAGATGCCCAGACGCTGCATGGCGGCCCTCGCCTTGTCCAGCAGCGTGCCGCGATCGACCAGCACGCGGGCCCTGCGCGGCTCCGTGCCGAGGAAGATGTTCTCGGCGATCGTCATGTTCGGAGCCAGCATGAGCTCCTGGAACACGATGGAAATGCCTTTCTTCGCCGCGTCGCGCGTACCGGTGAACTCGACTTCCTGTCCGTCGAAGATGAGCCGTCCGGAGGTCGGCGAATGCGCCCCGGCGATAACCTGCATCAACGTCGACTTTCCGGCGCCGTTCTCGCCCATGATCGCGTGCACGGTCGCTGCCTCGACGCTGAAGGAGACCTCTTGCAGCGCCTTGACACCCGGATAGGTCTTGGTTATCTGCTCAACGCTCAATAGCACGGTCATGGCGGCACTCTTCGCAGGGAAAGCATGGGACCGGGCGTATCCCGGTCCCGAACGGACGGATTACTTGCCGCCGACGAACTTGTCCACGTTGGACGAATTCACGATGTCGACGCCGGTATCCGTGATCGGCGGAATCTTTCCGCCCTTGGACAGTTCATCGAGCTGTTTCACCGACTCGATGCCCATAGCGAGCGGTCGCTGACCGATCAGCGTGGTCGCGTAACCTTCCTTCAGCAGCTTGACCTGAGACGGCAACGTGTCGAACGAGACAATCACGAACTTGCCGGACTTGATGTCGGCTGCCTTGTTCTTGACCGCGCGAATGTATGCCTCAGGCGCGAACATCGGCCAGCCGCCCGCGAAGAAGATGCCGTCGAGATTGGGATTCTTGGCGAGTATGTCCTGAATCAGTTGCACCGCCGTGCTGGAGTCGTCGTTGCATGCGAAGGGCGAGCCCGATACTTCCTTGAAGTTGCCGCCGAGCTTGGACTTGAAGCCCTTGATTCGCTCGTTCAGATTCGCGGCGGACAGGCCGCCGGTCAGGATTGCGTAGGTGCCGCCCTTCGGAAGCGCCTTCGCGAATGCGTCCCCGGCGGCCTCTCCGCCTGCCTCGTTGTTCGTGCCGATGAAGGCGGCCCGCTTGGACTTGGGCGCATCGGAATCGAATGTGACGATCGGGATATTCTTCGCTACAGCCGCGCTGATGACATTGCCGATGGAGTCGGCGTTATTCGGCGCAATGGCAATACCGGCGACCTTCTTGGTAATCAGGTCCCTGACGATCCGGCCTTGCTCGGCGTCATCGAGTTGCGCCGGGCCGGTGAACAGGCACTCTGCGCCGAGTTTCGCTGCCTCTTCCTTGCAGCCCTTCTCCGCATCGGCGTAGAACGCGACGCCGAGCGCCTTCGGCACGACGGCGTAAACCTTCTTGTCTGCTGCGTGCGACTGCGTGATGCCGAGCCCGAACAGGACGGCGGCAGCTACTGCACTGATCATGGTGCGTGTCATTGTCTTCTCCAAGGTTGTTATGGCTACAGCGCTCATCGACGTCGCCAGACGCCTTTTCTAAGCTGATCGATAAAGACGGCAAGCACGATGACGGAACCCACGAACACCCCTTGCCAATAAGCGTCCGTTCCCAGCAAGACGAGACCATTGCGCAGCACTTCGAGAATGACCGTTCCGACGAACACGCCAATCACGGTGCCTTCACCGCCGGACAACGCCGTGCCGCCGATCACCGCCGCCGCAATGACGCTCAGCTCCTTGCCCAGGCCCTGGTTGGAGATCGCGGACGACAGGTAGCTCACCTCGATGATGCCCGCGACACCCGCCAGCACGGAAGACATGATGTAGACGCTCATCTTCAGCCGGTCCACATTCAGGCCGGTGAGCATGGCCGCGCGCTCATTACCGCCGACCGCATAGAGCTGGCGGCCGTAAACCGTTCTCTTGAGCACGATCGCCGAGATGATCGCCAGCACCACGAAGATGATGAAGGGAACCGGCAAGTCGAGGAAGTCGCCGCCGCCGAGCGAGAAGAATGCGTCACCGTCGGGGCGGAAGCCGTCGATGGCCTTGCCGCGCGTGATGATGAGCGCGAGCGCACGCGCGATGCTCATGGTGGCGAGCGTCGGCACGAACGGCAGCATGCGCAGCTTGGTCACGCAGAAGCCGTTGAAGAAGCCGACGGCGGCGCACACGAGAAGCGTCAGCGCGCACGCCGGCACGACACCCATGCCCGATTGCATCATCGCGGCGGACGCGACCGCTGCAAGCCCCCACACGCTGCCGACCGAAAGGTCGATCCCGCCAGTAATCATGACCGCAGCCTGACCCAGCACCACGATGCCGATGAAGGACAGGTTGCGCGCGTCATTGAGCAGATTGCCCTTGCTGGCGAAGTCGGGCGCGAAAATAGATAGCAGCACGATCATGATGGCCAGCGCACCCACGATGCCGGTCTCACGAGAGTGCATTAGCTGAGCCGCGAAACCCTTCCGAGGCTTGGGCTGCTCATTGTCGACCGCGGTCACCTTGTTCATGTCGCCTCCAGTACGCCTCGGCGCTCGCCTCGGGGAGGGCAAGCCTCTTTAACCGTGAAAAATTCTAGTTTCGAGTCGAAAGCCCAACAAAGCGGGTTTTCCCTGCACAGGTACGACAAACGTCGTTCACCGGACCCGATCTTTACGTTCTACAAGCAGCCGCATACATGCCGATGACATCCCGGACCTTGCTGAAGATCAGACTCATCGGCGAGCCGTCGATCAAACCGCGCCGCAGTTGCCAGTACTGGTTCGGAAGGTATCGGCTGATGAGGTTTTCGCGTAGTTCGACGCGTTCAAGGTTGGACACCAGCTTTTGCGTTGCGCCGCCCACTTCCGCATCGGCCCAGTAGTAGCGGATTCGGTCGCTGTAACTGAAAGTGCGCAAGAGCCGCTTTTCCTTTTCGCTGCCGTGGTAGTACATTTCCCAATTTCTGGGTTTCTCCAGCATCACGCGCTCGACTACTGTTCTGAGATTGGAGCGGGCATCCGCCGGGACCGCTTCGTCTTCGATGTCCGCGAGTGCATAAAGCGCTTCCCGCAACGCGAAGGTCGCAGCGGGCCCGACTTTCAGAATGGCGAAGCCATCACGAACCAGGGCCGAAAGCGCCTCGGGCTTCTGATAGTCCGTGGAATGCGCTTCGAAGACCATGCCGGGCAGGTCATCGAGGATGTGCGACAACTCGCCGGCGGATGACGCGTCATAGTCCACGACCTTCGTGTGATCGAACTCCACGCCCGGCTGGACAACGAGACCGACGACGCGCTCCCACGTCGCGTCGAGAGCCGAGGCCTGCCATGCCGCACGATGCACGGCGACGGTATCGAGCGCCGCGCGCGGGCTCGTCACCTCGATCGCGGCAAGTTCTTCCGACGCCCCGCCGGGCACAGGGACTTCCGTGCCGATTATGTAGACCGGGCGTTCGCGCAGTCCCGCACGCTCGGCTGCTTTCTCCGCGACGGCGCACAAGCGAGCCGCGCGCTCGGCGACGACTTCGTCCGAAAGACGCGGCGGATCATCGGCGCAGCGCATGCTCGTGTCGAGGTGAATCTTTCTGAATCCTGCCGCGGCATACGCTTCGATCAGGGCCACGGCGCGTTCCATCGCTTCATCGGCGGGATGATGACGCCAGGCGTTCGGGCCGAGATGGTCGCCGCCGAGAAGCAAGGTTTCGCGCGGGAAACCCACTCTGTGGGCGATTGCGTGGACGAACCGCACGAAGTCTGCTGGGCGCATTCCGGTGTAACCGCCATACTGGTCCACCTGATTCGAGGTCGACTCCAGCAACAATGGCGTGCCGTCATCGAGCGCCTGCCTCATGCTTGCTTCGATCACCCAAGGATGAGCCGAGCAGACCGAGTAGATTCCCTTCAGCCGGGACCCGAATCGTGCGTCACCTGTGAGCCGCGTGACGATTTCAGCCATGGCTCACCTCGGATCTCTCTTTGATGAACGCATCCAGTTCCGCGAGCGTTGCGGTACCTTCCATGGGTCCGCGATACGTGACAGCGCGCGCGCCCGCAGCGCCGGCGTACTCCAGCGCCCGCTCGACGGTAAATCCTTGTGCGCGACACGCGATATAGGTGCCGCCGAAGCAGTCTCCGGCGCCCGTCGGGTCGACTTCGGTCACCGGCAACGCGTGCACATGCCGCTCGTCTTTTCCGTCGTAGTAGCTGCAACCATCCTTCCCGCGTTTCACCACGACCTCGCGAACGCCTCGGCCCAGCAGTTCATCGATCGCTGCCTTCTCGGTGCTCGCGCTCGCGAGCAACATCACTTCGTGCCCGCTCGGCAAGAACACATCGGTGTAGTCGAGGATGAAGTCGAGCGCCTCACGCATTTCCGGAATGCGCAGCATCTCTTTGCGAATGTTCGGGTCGAAGCTGACCGTGCCGCCGTTCGCCTTCACCGTTTCGATGACGCGCTTCATCGCCTCGATGATGCGAAACGAGAAGAGCGAGGACCCCATCACATGAAAATGCCTGCAATCCTTCAGCAAATGTTCGCGAATCTCACTGACGGAAAGATGTCCCGACGCGCTGTTGGTGATGTTGTAGATGAAGTCTCTGTCGCCGTCCTTGCGATACGTGACGAAAGCGCTGCCCGTGGTAGCCGCCTTGATGACGGATATGCCGGAGACGTCCACGCCGTCCTCGCGCAGGCGCTCGACATTGAGCGCGCCAAAGTCGTCATCGCCGACACATCCGATGATCGCGCACGGGCTGCCGCACTTCGCGACCTGATCGATAAAAATTGCCGGAGCGCCGCTCGCGAACGGTCCGATCAACGTGCCTGCCCGCCGAAACGACTGCCCGATTTCCGAAGCAAGAATCTCAACGAGAATCTCGCCCATCGTGAGGATGCAGCCGGGACGATTGTCCAGCTTCGGTTCAGTTTTAGCCATGGCAGTTTTCGTTAGGATTACGATACACGCTGCACGGTACAGTATCTTTTGCTTCGCGATACGTCCTGTCAAGAAGCGCGAAACTCCAGGATTCCCGTGTCCCGCTTTTGTAGATGCAGACCCTCGCGCATCACTGTCTCCATCGTCGGCGGGTCGATTCCATCGTCGATGAGCAAGGTGTCGATCTCTCTCGCGCTCGCGAACACTACGCCGCCACGTTCGTCGAGTACCGGCTGAAACGCAACCACGATCGTTCGTCTGGCGGCCCGCCGGGCTGCCTGCGCCACGCGCGCGAGGGCGGAGTCCGCCGCCAGCAGGTTGCCCTCACGGTCGACGCCGGATGCCTGCAGGACGCACAAGTCGATCGCGCGTCGGCCCACGGCGGCTTCGGCATCAGGGCCGGTCATCACCGTCGAGCCGTGTTCCAGTTGGCCGCCGGTCAGCAGCACCTCGCAGTGCAGAAACCGCTGAACCGTCTGGGCAACCGAAACGTCCTGAACCAGCAATGAAAGGTTTGCACGGTCCACGAGGAAGGGAATCATCTTATGGACGATCTCTCCCGCGCCTAACATGACCGCTTCGCTATCTGCCACGCGCTCCGCCGCGCACCGGGCGAGAACCGTCTCGGAGGCTTTGCGTATCGCAGCGTCCGACGCGGGCACGAGAATGTCGTCTCCGGCCTTCTGTGCGAGATAGCGCGCCTTGCCAAACGAGCGCAGGAGATAGCGCTGCTGTTCCAGATACGTCAGGTCGCTGCGGATGGTCACGCTCGAAACATCGAAAGCCTGACTGAGTTCATCGACGGAAATCTCGCCGCGCTTGCGAACAAGTTCGACGATTTGAAGACGTCGCTTCAATGAACTCTTGTTGGTGAGCATCAGGTCCGCTTCCACCCGCTCTTTCGTTACGGAAGAGTCTAGTTTCGAAACGAAAGAACATCAAAGCGAATCTCGTCATGGTTTTCCCGTGCGAGACTCCATATATCTCGCCGACCGAAACGGAGCGCATCGATGCTTTCAGAGATTTATCGCGGATATATCGCCTGTCTGAACGCCCAGGACTGGCCGAATCTCGGCACGTACGTTCATGACGCGCTGCATTACAACGAACGGCCGCTCACGCTAAACGACTATCGAGAGATGCTGGAAAAGGACTTTCGCGAAATCCCGGATCTCTTTTTCGATATTCATCTGCTGATTGAGCAGCCGCCGCACGTCGCTTGCCGACTGCGGTTCGAATGCGCGCCAAAGGGGGTTTTCATGGGGCTGCGCGTCGATGGGAAACGCGTGGTCTTCTGCGAGAACGTCTTCTACGAATTCCGCGAAGGGAAAATCGACAACGTCTGGTCAGTGATCGACAAGCCTGCGATCGAGGCGCAGCTTTAGGCGGCATCCGTGAAGAAGGTTTCGACGATGTCGTCCCGCAACGCCGCGACCTTGCGGTCACTCACCTTCCGCGGCCTCGGCAACGCCACATCGACCACTTCCCCGATCCGCCCAGGCCGCGCCTGCATCACCACGATCCGATCGGACAGCAGCACGGCTTCTTCGACATCATGCGTGACGAGCACCATCGTGATGCGCTCGCGCTCCCATATCCGCTGCAATTCCAGTTGCAGGCGACTGCGCGTCAGCGCATCGAGCGCACCGAACGGCTCATCGAGCAGCAGCAGGCGCGGCCGATTGACGAGCCCTCGCGCAATCGCCACGCGCTGCGCCATCCCGCCCGACAGTTGATGCGGATAATGCCGCTCATATCCCGTCAACCCCACGAGCTCGATGTGCTCCGCCACCGCGCGCGCCTTCTGAGCCTTCGACAGCGGCGCATTGCGCAACGCAACGGCCACGTTCTGCGCGACATCGAGCCACGGGAATAGCCGATGATCCTGAAACACGATCCCGCGCGACAGATCGGTCGTGACGACACGCCTGCCGTCGAACTCGATCTCGCCTTCATGATCGCCATCCAGCCCCGCGATGAGCCGCAGCAACGTCGACTTGCCGCAGCCGCTCGCCCCGACGATGCTGACGAACTCGCCACCCGCCACCGACAGGTCGATGCGATCGAGCACCGGAGGCGCCGCATCGTCGTTGAAGCGCTTGCTCACATGCCGCAGCGTCAGGCCGCTGTCTTGCTCGATTACCGTCGTCATTTCTGGATTCTCCTCAAACCGCGCCCGAGGCACCGAACCAGCGCCGCTGCACGCCGCGCGCCAGGGCATTCAGCGCCCACCCCGTCAAACCGACCACGATCACGCCGAACACGACGAGATCCATGCGAAATTGCTCGCTGCCATCGACGAGCGTATTGCCGATCCCGCTGCCCGCGACGAGCAGATACTCCGCACCGAGCGTTGCGAGCCACGAATAGATGAGCGCGAGATAGACGCCCGTGAAGATCGAAGGCAACGCGGCGGGCAAGACGACATACGCCAGCGTCTGCAACCTGCCATAGCGATACGCGCGCGCCACATCGAGCCAGTCGGGCGGCACGGCGCGAATGCCATCGCTCGTGTGCATTACGACCGGCACGAGCGCCGCGAGCGAGAGGAACACGACCTTCGCGACATCGCCCAGACCGAACCAGACGGAGATCAGCGGAATCCACGCAAAGAGCGACACCTGCTTGAACGTGTTGAAGCTCGGCGCGATCGCGCGATTCGCCAGCCTGGAAATGCCGAGCAAGGCACCGAGCGCAAGGCCCAGACTCGTGCCGATGGCAAATCCCGTCAATTCACGCGCAAGCGACGCGGAGAGCGCACGCACGAGTGCTCCGCTTCGAATCTGGTCCACGGCGGTATCCCACACCTGCGCGGGCGACACCATCACGCCGTGGCCGACCTGCGCGCCGCGCGACGCGAACCACCACGCGGCCAGCGCGATGATCGGCAACACGAGGCCGCGCCACGATCCTTTGACTGTTCCCGCTTCCCAATCCAGAGTGGACATCAGTTGATCCTCAAACGGGCCGGCCGCGCTGAAGCCTGCGCTCGAATGCATTGAGCAGACGATCGGCCACATAACCGATTGCACCGACGATCAGCACCGCAGCCAGCACGAGATCGAGTTGAAAGAGCTGTCGTCCATACACGATCAGATAGCCCAGCCCTTCCGACGATGCCACGAGTTCGACGACCACGAGCGTCAGCCACGCCTTCGTGAACGCGAGCCGCACGCCGGTGCCGATAACCGGAATCGCCGAAGGCAAGGTCACGCGCGTGATCACCTGCCAGCGCGAATAGCGATACACCGCCGCGACCTCCTGCAATGCGCGCGGCGTGCCGCGAAAGCCTTGCAACGTGGAAAGCGTGACGGGCACGAGCGCCGCATGCCCGATCAACAGATACTTCAACGGCTCGCCGATGCCGGCGACGATCATCAGGAACGGCAGCCAGCCGAGCACGGGCACCTGCACGATCGCATTGAAGCTCGGCAGCACGTAAGCCTCCAGCGTGCGCGACAGGCCCAGCAAGCCGCCCAGCACAATGCCGAGCGCCACGCCGCTACCAAAACCCACGGCCGCACGCGTCATGCTGGCGGACACATGCATCCATAGCTCACCGCTCTTGACGAGCGCGCCAAGCGTTTCGAACACGAGCGCGGGCGGCGGCAACACCTGCGCGGAAATCCACCCGTAGCGCGAACCCAGCATCCACAGCAACGCCAGCGCGATGGGCGCAATCCACGGCAGCGCGGTCCAGCCGATCGTGCGCAAGGTCTCGCCCGACAGCGGTCTGCGCGTGCGGTCCGCCGTCAGAAACACACGTGTCAGGGCATTGGCCATTTATCGATTCTCCGCAAGACGTTCGCCGATCGGCTTGCCCGATGCATCGAAACGCGGCCAGTACGCTTCGAGCTTCAGCGACTTCAATGCCTCGTCGAGATACTTCGGCTCGAACCATCCGTTCACGCTGACCGGCTGGCGGATCAGGTTCAGACGCAGCGCATCGTCGGCGACGGACTGATAGCGCGCGACGAGGAACGGATCGATGAGCGGCGAATTGCGATCCTTCAACGGCTGATTCGCATATTCCGATGCCCACGATTCGGTCGGAACGCCGCTCTTCGACCACAGCGCGAAAAGCGCGTTGCGGTTCGCTTCATCGGACGACCAGTACGCCGCCTGAACGACCGCGGTCACGACCTTCTGCACGGTATCGGGATGCGCGCTTTCGAAGTCGTCGAGCACGAGCAGGTGCGCCTGCCGCGTGAGCTGCACGCCATCGTCGCGCGAGGCATAGACGATCTTCGCGAGTCCCTGACGTTGCAGCTTGAAGAGCGAGTAATCGAGGAACACCGCATCGACGCCTTTCGATGCGAGCGCGGCCTGCGCAGCGGCGGTATCGAGATTGATCACGCGCAGATCGCGTTCGGTGAGGCCGTTTTGCTTGAGCACGTTATCGGCGACGAGTTGCAGATTCGTCCCGCGAAAGATGCCCACGCGCTTGCCCTTGAGATCCTTCACGCTCTTGATATCGGAGTCGGGCGGCACGGCGACATAGACGCCCGCGCGCACATTCGACGCCACCAGCAAATGCGTCTTCAGACCGTTCGCGCGGCCGATCACGGCGGGCAGATCGCCCTGATACGCGAAGTCGATCTGCTTGTTCGCGAGCGCTTCGTTCACGGCCGGTCCCGCGCCTTTGAAGAAGATCCATTCGACCTTGAGCTGCGCGGGCCGCAATGCGTCCTCGACACGATGCTGCAACTGCGCGGTCGCGGCCGGTGATCCGCCGAAGGTCGGCGGATCGCCGCTGCCCTGCTGCGCAACGCCGATGCGCACCACGGCCGGATCGGCGGCACGCGCGGGACCGATGAGCGCGGCGAACAACGTCGCCGCGCCGACGAGGAGCTTGAATCGTAGTGTCATCGTGCAATGAGAAAGAGTGAAGAGTAAAAGCGGAGCGTGTCAGGCGCTGCGCGTCTCCTGCCTGACGATGCGGCTCCTGCGCCCGTCGATGCCTGCGGGCACATCGCCATGCACGGTCGCGCGGCGCACGACGCGATGCGCGTCGCCGTAATCGGCCACGGCGTAGTGCTGGGTCGCGCGGTTGTCCCAGATCGCGACGTCGCCTTGCGTCCAGCGCCAGCGCACCGTGTTCTCCAGACGCGTGACGTGATCGTGGAAAAGCTCGATCAGGCGATCCGAATCGCGCTGCGACAGGCCAATGAAGCGCTGCACGAAATGCCCGAGCACGAGCGTGCGTTCGCCCGTTTCAGGATGCACACGCACAACCGGATGCTCCGTTTCATAGAGCGTCGACGTGAACTGCTTGCGATACTCGCGCTCTGTTTCGGTGTCGGGCGCGCTGCGTGTCGCTGCATAGTCGTACGTGTTCGAATGCAGCGCCCACAGCGTGTCGGCGAGATCGCGCAGCGCTTGTGGCAGGTTCGCGTACGCGGCGGCGGTGTTGGCCCATACGGTGTCGCCGCCGGCGGGTGGAATCACCACGCCGCGCAGAATCGAGATCTTCGGATAGGCATCGACAAACGTGACGTCCGTGTGCCAGGAGTTCGCGCGCGTGCCGTGCTTCGAATCGAGTTCGAGCAGGCGGCTGCCGCTCGAAAGCGAAGGCACCGTCGGATGGGCGACGGTCTCGCCGAAGCGCGCGGCGAACGCTTCCTGTGCGGCGTCGTCGAGATGCGACTGGCCGCGGAAAAACAGCACCTTGTGTTCGAGCAACGCCCGGTTGATTGCGGCAATGGCGTTGTCGTCGAGATCGGCGGAAAGCGCTATGCCGCGCACCTCCGCGCCGATGCGCCCGCCGATCGGGCGCACCTGGAATGGTTCATTCGACGTGACGGGTTCAAGCGTGGATTCGGCGGCGAGCGTGGAAATACCGGACATCGAAAATCTCCGTTGGTATGCGGTTGTCGGATGCAGGCCGCAGTGAATGCGACGGAAACATTGAAGCATCGACAGGACGTACAACCAACGAAGCGTTTCGACTAAGCTTTACATCGATCAGCGGGATATGTATTGCTGCAGGCCCTCGATGCTTTGCTGCATTTCCGCCTGCAGCCGCGCCATAAGTTCGGCTGCGGGCAATTCGCGCACGAGTGCGGCCGCCTGCCCCGCCCATTGCGCGCCGTAACCGAACTCACCCTTTGCCTTGGCGGCCGCGTGCAGCGACTTGCCCGCATCGTAGGTGACGGGATACGCGGGAATCGCAGGCGCCTGCGCGCCGCGCCCCAGTTCGGTGAACTTGTTGACGAGGCTGCGCGCATTGCGGCCCGAGATCGCGGCGGTGAACGTGGTGTGGTCCGCCGCGTCGCTGAGGATGGCGCGACGATACCCTTCATCGATCGATGTCTCCGTGCACGGCACGAACGCCGTGCCGAGCTGTGCCGCCTGAGCGCCCAACGCCAGCGCCGCCGCGATGCCCGCGCCGTCCATGATGCCGCCCGCCGCGATCACCGGCACATCGAACTTGCTGGCGAGTAGACGCGTCAGCGCGAAGGTGCCGAGGTTGTCGTCGTCGGCTTGCGGGTCGAATATGCCGCGATGCCCGCCCGCTTCGATGCCCTGCGCAACGATCGCATCCATGCCCGCCGCGACGAGTTGCTCCGCCTCACGCACATTGGTCGCGGATGCAATCAGCTTGATGCCGGCCTCACGCAATGCATCGATATAGGCCTTCGACGGCAAGCCGAAGTGAAAGCTCACGATAGCCGGCTTCTCTTCGACGAACACCTGGAGCATCGCCTCGTCGACGATGAAGCTCGTGTAAATCTCGCTCAGCTTGCCCGGCGGCGTCGCGCCGTATTGCGCGAACACGGGCGCGAGCCAGTCGGTCCACGCTTTCTCCACCGTGGCGTCGGCGCTTGCCGGCGCATGACAGAACACGTTGATGTTGAATGGCTTGCTGGTGAATTCGCGCGTCTCGCGGATCACCTTGCGCGCGCCCTGCGCGTTCATCGCGCCGACGCCGAGCGAGCCGAGCCCGCCCGCATTCGACACGGCCGCCGCGAGCGCGGGCGTGCTGACGCCTGCCATCGGCGCCTGAATGATCGGCGTATCGATGCCGAGTAACGATGTCAATGCGTTCTTGCTCATGGATATGCTTCCTTTAAACATTGCGTGATTCAACGCTTCGCGAGCTTCTCCACGACAAAGTCCACGAAAGCCCGCACGCGCGATGACAAATGCCTGCCGTGCGGATACAGCAGGATGAACGGTCTGCTGCAGCCACCGAACTCGCGCAGCACTTCGGTCAGCGTGCCCGCGCGCAATTCGTCCTCGACGGTAAATCGATAAGTCTGAAACAGGCCCGCGCCGTGACACGCGAGCGGAATGCCTGCGAGCGCGTCGCCGGATGTGCCGTGGCCGCCTTCCGTCGTGATCTCCACGGGCTCACCGTTCTGCATGAAAAGCCACGGTACGGGGCGTCCGGTGCTCGGCATCTCGAACTGGATGCATTCGTGTTCGAGCAAGCCCTCGATGCTCTTCGGCGTGCCCGCTCGCTTCAGATAACCCGGCGATGCCACCACGACGAGTTCCGCGTCTTCCAGCTTGCGCGCGATCAATCCGGAATCGCGCGGCGCGCGACCGCGTATCGCCAGATCGAAACCCTCGTCGGCGAAGTCGATATTGCGGTTGCTCAGGTGCGCTTCCACGGTCACCTCGGGATAGCGCTTTCGAAACTCGGCGAGCAGCGGCAGCATGCGATAGTGGCCGTACGGCGTGGGCATGCTGATGCGCAGCGCGCCCTTCGGCGTCGTCTGCTGGCCGGTGGCTTCGCGCTCCGCTTCCGCAAGACGATTGAGCGCGTCGCGGCAGTGCTCGAAATAGCGTCGGCCTGCATCGGTCAGTCGAATCTGGCGCGTCGTGCGCACGAAAAGCCGCACGTCCAGGCGTTTTTCGAGCCTCGCGACAGAGCGGCTCACCGCGGCGGGCGTGACGCTCGCCGCCGTTGCGGCAAGCGTGAAGCTGCCGAGTTCCGCCGCGAGGCAAAAGAGCTCGATGCTGCCGAGAAGAAGATCGTCGAATTGCCGCTGCATGTCGATTGGCTTCGCGTCGTTTTCGCTGCATCTTCCGCGCTTGCGGACGCACGGTCAACCGACACCATTTCATTTGAGTTGTGACGCACAAGAACAGATCGATCGCGGAAGCCCAAAGAACAATCGCCCGCTTCTTCCGTTCAGGAAAAAGCGGGCGATATTCATACGCTCACGACACAAGCCGCGATCGATGCCTTACTTCGCGGTCGGCATCGCAAACTCCGCGCCCTTCTCCGTGCTCTCGGGCCAGCGCTGCATGATCGACTTCTGCTTCGTGTAGAAGCGCACGCCTTCCTCGCCGTATGCGTGCATGTCGCCGAAGAGACTGCGCTTCCAGCCGCCGAAGCCGTGCCATGCCATCGGCACCGGGATCGGCACGTTGATGCCGACCATGCCCACTTCGATGCGCCGGCCGAACTCGCGGGCGATATGACCGTCGCTCGTGTAGCACGCGACGCCGTTGCCGAACTCGTGCTCGTTGACGAGATCGACCGCTTCGCCGAAGTCCTTCACACGCACGCACGCGAGCACCGGGCCGAAGATCTCTTCCTTGTAGATGCGCATGTCCGGCGTGACGTGATCGAACAGCGTGCCGCCCGTGAAGAAGCCGTCTTCATGGCCCGGCACCTTGTAGCCGCGGCCGTCGACGACGAGTTTCGCGCCTTCGTCGACGCCCAGCGCGATATAGCCTTCGATGCGCTCCAGCGCGGCACGCGTGACGATCGGGCCCATTTCCGCATCGGACTCCATGCCGTTCCTGATCTTGAGTTGCTTCGCGCGTTCGGCGAGCTTCGGCACGATCTTGTCGGCGACGTCGCCCACGAGCACCGCCACGGAAATCGCCATGCAGCGCTCGCCCGCCGAACCGTAGCCCGCGCCGATCAATGCATCGACGGCCTGTTCGATATCCGCATCGGGCATCACGACCATATGGTTCTTCGCGCCGCCGAGCGCCTGCACGCGCTTGCCGTGCTTCGCGCCCGTCTCGTAGATGTAGTTCGCGATCGGCGTGGAGCCGACGAAGCTGATCGCCTTGACTTGAGGATGCGTGAGCAGCGCATCGACGACCACCTTGTCGCCCTGCACGACGTTGAAGATGCCATCGGGCAGACCGGCTTGCTTCAGCAGTTCGGCCATGAACAGCGACGCCGACGGATCGCGCTCGCTCGGCTTCAGGATGAACGCGTTGCCCGCCGCGATCGCGACCGGGAACATCCAGCACGGCACCATGCACGGGAAGTTGAACGGCGTGATGCCCGCGACGACGCCGAGCGGCTGGCGCAGCGTCCAGTTGTCCATGCCGGTCGAAACCTGTTCGGTGTAGTCGCCCTTCAGCAGTTGCGGAATGCCGCAGGCGAATTCGATTACGTCGATGCCGCGCGAAACCTCGCCCTGCGCATCCGAGAACACCTTGCCGTGCTCGGCGGTGATAATCGCGGCCAATTCGTCGCGATGCTTGTTCATCAGTTCGAGAAACTTCAGCATGACGCGCGCGCGGCGGATCGGCGGCGTGTCGCGCCAGGCCGGGAACGCGGTTTTCGCGCTCGCCACGGCTGCGTCGACATCGGCGGCCTCGCCCAGCATGAGCTTGCGCGGACGCTCGCCCGTCGCCGGATTGAACACCGGCTGGGTGCGCGTGGCCGAGCCGTGCGTGCGCTCGCCGTGAATGTAATGGACCACGTCGGCCGTATCGTTGAACGCCTGCATATCGACTCCTCTCTCTACTGGTTGGGCAATGGACACAGTGTAGGAAGCGCCGCGCTCCGTGCAAAGACGTTATGATTGAACTCATTGTTTATATCGGCGAACAATCGGCTGATGGACGAGCAAAAGATCGAAGGTCTCTGGACCCATTTGCACTGGCTGACCGTGCTGGCGGAACAAGGCAGTTACACGGCGGCGGCCGCGCGCCTGAATGTTTCCAAGGCGGCGATGAGCCAGCGCATCGCGGAGCTGGAGCGCGCGGCGGGCGTGCCGCTCGTCACGCGCACGACGCGCAGCGTGCGCTTCACGGAGGCGGGCCGCAGGCTCGTCGACGATACGCGCGAGCAGTACGAGCGCATCGCGTCGAGTTTCCTCAGCGTGAAGGAGATGGCGGGCGTCGCGCGCGGCCTGATCCGCGTCACCTCGCCAATGGCCTTTTCACGGCAGCAGCTCGTGCCGCGTATGGCGGGATTTCTGCACGCGCATCCGGACGTGCGCGTGCAACTGGAGGCATCGGACAAGCTGAGCTCGATTGCGACCGAAGGCTTCGATCTCGCGGTGCGGCACAGCGCGCAGGTGCCGGATACGCATGTCGCGTGGAAGCTGTGCGATACGCATTCGGTAATCGTCGCGACGCGCGCGTACCTGAAACGGCGCGGCACGCCCACGACGCCCAACGATCTCGCCACGCACGATTGCCTTGTCTATCCGCGCCCGCAAGCGTCGAGCATCTGGTCGTTCGAGAGAAAGGGCGGTCGCAAGAGTTCGACCGGGCCTTATACGCTTGCGGTGAACGGGCCCTTTGCGGCGAACAACAGCGAAGTGCTGCGCGATGCCGCGCTCGACGATCTCGGCATTGCATTGCTGCCGGACTTCACCGCGCAGGCCGCGGTGCAGGCGGGCAAGCTCGTCGTGCTGTTGCCGGAATGGCGTCCGGTCGGCGCATTCGCGGATCAGCTATTCGTCGTGCGGCCTTACGCGCCGCATGTTCCGCGCGCGGTCGCGCTTTTCATCGGATATCTGCGCGAGGCGTTTGCGGGCGGGTTTGCGCTTTGATCAAACGTCCGTAAACGCAAAACGCGCCCGCTTTCAGGCGGGCGCGTTTCGTTATACGCCTTGCTGCTTAGTGATGCGCGAACGTCGGAAACACGTCGGTCTGAACCGCGTTGACACGCGCACCCGATTGCGCCGAACCGTCCGTCGCGCCGCCGAATGCGCTTTGCGTGGCGCCGTTTTGCGCTGCGACACGCGCTTCCGCGGCCTGAATGTCAGCGGGATACTTCGAGTCGCTGATCACGCCCGGGTTATAGCCTGCCTTTTCAAGTTGCACGATCTGCTCGCGGACTTCCGCGCGCGTCAAAGGCTGATTCGATTGCGCGAACGACGCGACCGGAGCGGCAAAAGCGAGAGCGACCGCTGCAATACCGATGAACTTGTTCATGATGCTTTCCTCCGTACTGAAGTTTTGAATTGCCGCTCACGCTGCTGTGTTTGCTCGTTCGCGACCGTTGAAGAGAGTTTAGGTATCGCACGGCCTAGGGTAAATACCTAAACGGCGAAATCACTTTTGGCGAAAAGCCGACTAATCGCGGCGAATGCAGTGCAAACCATTGCCTTGCGAATCGCCTATAACCAAGAACAGGGCGGCCGCTCTGAGCGGCTCATAGCACGAACGATCGTTTATTCAGGGGAAAGACCTTGAAACGAATCCTTGTGATCGGCGCAGGCTTCGCCGGTCTGTGGAGCGCGCTCTCGGCTGCGCGCAAGCTGGACGAACTCGATCACACCGATGAAGCCGAAGTCGCCATCGTCAATCCGGTGCCCTTTCACAGCGTGCGCGTGCGCAACTACGAGCAGCCGCTCGACCCGACGCTCGTGCAGCTCGACACCGTGCTCGGGCCCGCGGGCGTGCGGCTGATCCAGGCGAAGGCGACTGATATCGACAGCGCCAATCGGCGCGTGACGATCGAGCGCGAGGGCGCGTCCGAAACGCTCGACTACGACCGGTTGATTCTCGCTGCGGGCAGCGTGCTCGTGCGGCCGCCGATTCCGGGCCTCGAGCGCTTCTCGTTCGACGTCGATACCTACGCCGGCGCGTGCAAGCTGCAGGCGCATCTGCTCACGTTGCCCGCGCTGCCGGATACGCCGGGCCGCTATACGGCGGTGGTCGTCGGCGCGGGGTTGACCGGCATTGAACTCGCGGCGGAATTGCCCGCGCGGCTGAGCGAGATCGTCGCGGAAAGTGATCGCAACAAGGTGCGCGTCGTGCTCGCGGACCGTTCGGCGAAGATCGCGCAATCGATGGGCGGCGCGCAGCATGTCATCGAAGGCGCGCTCGAGACGCTCGCGGTCGAGACGCGGGCCGGCGTGTCGCTGGAATCGCTCGACGGCCAGGGCGTGACCTTGCATGACGGAACCACGAGCGAGCGCATCGAAGCGGCGACGGTCGTCTGGTGCGGCGGCATGCATGCGAACGCGCTCGCGGCGCAACTGCCGGTCACGCTCGATCCGCTCGGGCGCGTGCCGGTCGATGGGTATCTGCGCGCGGAAGGCGTGCCGGGCGTGTTCGCGGCGGGCGACTGCGCGCGCATTCTGATCGACGGCACGCGGCCATCGGTGATGTCATGCCAGCATGGCCGGCCGATGGGACGTTACGCGGGCAACAACGCCGTCTGCGATCTCTTCGGGCTGGAGATGCTGCCGCTATCGATCGACTGGTACACGACCATTTGCGATCTCGGGCCGTGGGGCGCGGTGTACACGGAAGGCTGGGACAGGAAGCTCGTCTCCGAAGGCGAGACGGCGAAGGCGACGAAGCGCACAATCAATGGCGAGCGCATCTATCCGCCGAAAAACGGCACGCGCGAGGATATCTTTCGGGCGGCGGCGCCTGTCGTGCAAACGCCGCCGCCCACCGAACGCGGATAAGCGCGGGAGGATCAGGCCTTCTTCACGGACGCGTCGAAGATCTCGTCGATGGACTGTTCGAGCGTCTTGTCGAACTCGGCGTCGCTCATCGACTTCTTCAGTTCGTTGATGAGCGCGCGCGAGAAGCTCGCGATCATGCCGTGGTTCTGTTCGAGCTTCTTGCATGCGTCGCTGCGCGTATAGCCGCCCGACAGCGCGACGACACGCACGACACGCGGATGCTCGATCAGCGGACGATAGAAATCCGCCTCGTCGGGGATGGTCAGCTTGATCATCACCTTGCTCGATTCCGGCAGCGCGTCGAGGCCCTTGAGCAATTCGTCACGCAGAATCTTTTCCGCGCCCTTTTTGTCCGGGCTCTTGATCGAGACTTCGGGTTCGAGAATCGGCACGAGGCCATGCTTGATGATCTGCGCGCCCACTTCGAACTGCTGCTTCGCCACTGCGGCGATGCCCTTCTCGTCGGCCTGATGAATCACCGAGCGCATTTTCGTGCCGAACACGCCGAGCTTCACGGCGCGCGCCAGGAGATCATCGAGACCGGGAATCGGCTTCATGACCTGAACGCCGTCGGTTTCGGCTTCGAGGCCCTTGTCGACCTTCAGGAACGGCACGATGCCACGGTCTTCCCACAGGAACGTGGGGACCGGCTTGCCTTCTGCTTCGCCGTCCATTGTGCGCTCGAATAGAATTGCACCGATCACCTTCTTGCCCGTGAACGACGGCGCGGTCATGATGCGCACGCGCATTTCATGCATCAGCTTGAACATTTCGGCGTCGCCGTTATATGCGTCTTCCGAAATTCCATATTGCCGCAGCGCGCCCGGCGTCGATCCGCCGCTCTGATCGAGAGCCGCGATGAAACCATCCTTCTCAGCCATTTGCGCGAGCATCTTTTCGTTAGCCACGTACATTTCCTCCTCGAAGTTCAAACTCCGGACATGCGCGCATGCATAGTCCGGGCTTATGGTTCAGCTTCCTCAAGTGTAATGGTTTTGGCGCTCGCTCAAGGCGTGCAAATCCGCCATTCGTGCGCACAGGGGGCGCGAATGGGCTCTGGCCGTGCGTTGACGCACGGCCTGCGACGGACAGACTCACGAAGCGGCGGAATTCAGATCCGCCGCGTTGCCGGACCGCCAGACGATGCTCAGGGCGCGGCGCAGCAAAGATGGCGCGCGTTCGAAATCGGTCGCTTGCGGCATTTGCGCATGATCGTTCGATGATTCCGCTATCACTTCGCTGACCGGCGCAGGTTCAGCTTCGATCGCTTCGGGCTCGGGAAGCGGCGCGAGTTTTTCGCGCGCATCGGCGCAACGCCGGTTGAGCACGCGGCGCATCTTGGGGTCGTCGATGAGCGCCTGCGCGGTCGCCATGCCGCGCTCGAATTGCAGTGCATAGGCGATGTCGGTGAAATCTTCGTAGCGGCCGCTGTCGGCCAGCTCGAACGCCAGTTCAAGCGTGCGCTGGCGTTTCCATGCGTCGAGATCGTCGTGGCCCGTGCTCACAGAGGTCCTCTTCTTCGCGATGAGGTGCTGAAGATGTTAGCCCGCGCCAAACGTTTTGCCGTTGTCGCGTCACAACAAGCAGACGAAAAGCGCTCATGAAATCCTACAAAAAGCGCTTGCCTAAAGCACTAAATTCGCGATAGTCCTCGCTTGACAAGGCCCGTGTAAGGTATTTAATTCACACACCCGCCCCTTTTTAAAATGGTGGACGGCCGCCGACATCTCCTGTCTGCGCAGTGAAGCAGTTTCGACGTAACGGATGTTCGCTCCGGTGTGGAGCGCGATGTGCCTTTATCGGAGCCGCGTCATGAACCCGCTTTCAGGAAGTCCGGCACGCGTTGCCGCGCTTGTCTTTCGTTGCGCGCTCTCAGGCGCGTTCGTCGTATCGGTCGCCGGGTGCGGCGGTTCGGATTCGAACAATACGTCCGTCCCCGACGCCATCACCCAGATCATGAACAAGCCCATGTATCAGGGCTCGACGTGGGCGCTGCGCGTCGTCGACCTGAATTCGGGCGAGCTCATCTACGACATGAATTCAAACGCACAGGTGTATGTCGCCTCGGTGCGCAAGCTCTTTTCGCTCGGCGCGGCGCTCGATCAGTTCGGCGCGGTGCACCAGTTCCAGACGCCGGTGTATCGCACCGGCACCGTCGATGCGAGCGGCACGCTCAACGGCAATCTCGTGCTCGTCGCGAGCGGCGATCTCTCGATGGGCGGCCGCACCAATCCCGACGGCTCGCTCGCGTGGACGAACTTCGACCACAACGAGGCCGACAATCTCGGCAACGCGCAGATCACCGCGCCCGATCCGCTCTACGGTTACAACGGGATCGGGTCGCAGGTGGCCACGGCGGGCATCAAAAAGATCAACGGCGAAGTCGTGATCGACGACCGGCTCTTCGATCCCTTCGACTTCCGCGGCGAATTTCAGGTGCGGCCGATCTTCGTGAACGACGACGTGGTCGACGTGATCATCGGCCAGGGCGGCTCGGGCGCCACGACGCCGGTGGGCTACCGACCAATATCATCCGCGTTCACCGTGCAGTCCACGCTGATGACCTCCGGCGCGTTCACCCCCTACGCCGTCAAGCTCACGCCGTCATCGCCGACCTGCTTCGGCATGCTTCCCTGCGGCGGCGTGGTGAGCGGAACGATTCCCTCGGATTACGTGCCGCCGATCGTGCCCAGCTTTCCGTTGATCCAGACGTTCCGCATCACGCAGCCGTCGAACTATGCGCGCACGGTGCTCATCGAGGCGCTCGCGCGCGAGGGCGTGACCGTCACCGCACCGGCCGTGGAGCCCAATCCGGTGCAACTGCTGCCCGCGAAGAACTCGTATGCCGCGAACACGCGCGTCGCGCAACTCACGTCGCAGAACTACGGCGAATACGCCAAGTGGATTCTCAAGGTCAGCTACAACATCGGCGCGGACACGAGCCTGATGCTCTTCGGCGTCGCGAACAACGGCTCGACCACGCTCGATGCGGCGCTGGCCGCAGAGAACGCGAAGCTATCGAACGCGCCTTTCAACGTGCCGATGACCCAGACGCATTTCATCGACGGCAGCGGCGGCGGCGAAACGACGGCGACGCCGCTCGCGGTCATCACGATGTTGCGCGCGATGAACGGCCGTCCGGCTTTCCCGGCGTATCTGGATGCGCTGCCGTTCCTCGGCGTCGATGGCTCGCTCGCGAGCACGACCGCCTTCGAAAGCGATCCGACGCTCGCGGGCGCGAAAGGCAGGGTCTACGCGAAAAAACCGGCACCTACGCGGCCGGCACCGAACTTCCGAACGGTCAGGTACAGACGACGCTCAAGGGGCAGGCGCTCGCGGGATATATCGACGCGCAGAGCGGACGCCGGCTCGCGTTCGCGCTGGTGGTGAACAACGTGCCGATCGCCAACGTGCCCGACATCCTCAACGTCTTCAACGACCAGGGCACGATCGCGGCGACGATCTGGAAGCTGCAATGAGCCGCGCCGGGCTCACCACGCGCCCGCGAACGCCAGCACCGCGCGATTGAACGCGCCGGGGCTGGCGGCGTTCATGCCGTGCGATGCGCCCGCGATCGTCTGACGCTCCGCGAACCCGATCCACTCTTCCAGCTTCTCGACGTTGTTGCGGAACATGCGCGGACTCTTCTGCCCGTCGATCAGCAAGGTGCGGCACTTGATGTCGCGCGCCGCCTCTTGCGTGTAGGCGGGCAAAGGATCGCGGAATTGCTTGGGCAGCGTGAGCGCGTTGTCGAGCGCCATGCGCCGGAAGCTCTCCGTGCTCTTCTTCCAGAAGCCCGGCATGCTGACCGAATCCACGAACATTTCCAGGCCCCGGTCGAATTCGCCCTGTTCGATCAGTTCGGCCACGCGTGCGCGCAGCGCGTTGGTCGCGGGCGGCAGCGTGGCGGGCACGGCCTGCGGCGTGGTTTGCAGCGGGCCGCCCGGATCGGCGAGCGTGAGCGTCTTCACGAGTCGCGGATATTCGCGCGCCAGATGAAACGCGATACAGCCGCCGCGCGAATGCCCGACGAGATGCACCGGCGCGAGATCGAGCGACGCGATGAACTCCGCCATTTCCGCCACGTGCGTTTCCCAGCCGAATTCGCCCTGCACGAAGGCATCGACGGCGGGCCAGTAATGCGACAGGCTCGGCGCGATGCACCGAAACTGCTTCGCAAGCGGGAGAATCTGCGCGTTCCAGTAACGGTAGTCGCACAGAGAGCCGTGCACGAAGACGAGCGGCTCGCCCTCGCCGCACTCGACATACGGCACCGACACCCCTGACGCCGTCGTGGCGAACGACGGTTCAGGCAGGCCCTGCACAGCGGTGAGTACGGAAAGATCGGTTCGCGCGTTCATGGATTTGCTCCTTTGATGCGACTATGCGCCGCACTGCACCAAAAGAAAAACGCATAATTTTGATAGAATCGTTCAGATTTTCTGATACCAAACGGTCGTTCACCCATGAAAGCGCTCGATCTGGATGTCCTTTCGATGATCGTCGCCGTCGCGGATACCGGCAATATCAGCCGCGCCGCGGAGCTCGTGCATCGCTCGCAATCGGCGGTGAGCATGCAGATCAAGACGCTGGAAACCGCGCTCGGCAAGCCGCTTTTCGTGCGCAAGCCGCGCAGCGTGGTGCCGACGCAGGACGGCGAGGTGCTGCTCACCTACGCGCGCCGCATGATCGCGCTGCGCGACGAGGCGTGGGCGGCGGTCGTGCGGCCCGACGTGACCGGGCGCGTGGTGATCGGCGTGCCGGACGATTACGCGTCGTCGCTGTTTCCGCCCATCCTCAAGAAATTCTCCGTCACCTATCCGAAGGTAGAAATTCAGGTGGTCGGCCTGCCGAGCCTCGCGCTCGCGCCGATGGTGAAAGACGGCACGGTCGATCTCGTCTGCGCGACGCGCGTGAAGGGCCTGTCCGGCGAATTCCTGCGCCACGAGCCGATGGTCTGGGCCGCCGCGCCCGGCGCGACCGAAATCTGGAAGGAACGGCCCTTGCCGATCGCCGTGTTCCTGCCGGGCAGCGTCGCCCGCGAGAACGCGATCCGGAGTCTCGAGCGCGCGCGCATCGGCTATCGCACGTCGTATGAAAGCCCGAGCCTGCTCGGTCTCCTGACCATGGCCGAAGCCGGCCTCGCCGTGACGCCGCTCGCCAAATGCGCGGTGCCGTCGCATTTCACGCTGCTCGGGCCGGCGCAAGGTCTGCCCGATATCGGCACGCTCGAAGTGGTGCTCGCGCGCAGCGCCGCGTCCAGACGCCCGCCCTGCGACTTTCTCGCGGAACGCATCATGGCCGAGTTGCGGCGCTGATTTCCTTTTCTACGGCACGCATGCGGCGTGAGGTCCACGCGCGCAGCATGCCGTTCGATGCAACCATCGGCAACGACGCCGCCATGATGCGATACACGTCGTTGCGGCGGACTTTCGAGATCCTGCCGGGATCGAGCCATGCGTCGTTCCGCGCGAGCAGCACGAGCGTGTCGAGGCCGATCATGATCGGCCACAGACAGGCGAGGCGCAGACGGATCGCGCCCGATGGAATCGCGAGCGTGTAATCGACCGCGTCCTGAAACAGCGCGAGCGACACGCGCAGCAATTCGAAGAGCACGGGCCGCGCGCGCGCCGACGATTCCGGTTGCAACAGATCGCGTGGTGTAAGGCCGTGACGCGCGAGCATCGATTCAGGCAGATAGCAGCGCCCGATGCGCAGATCGCGCGCGCAGTCGCGCAGCACGTTCGTCATCTGCAATGCCTTGCCGAAGCGCACGCCGAGCGGGAGCATCGTATCGGGCGCGGCCGTGAGCGTGCCGGGCATGTGCTCGTATGTCATCGTCGTCCAGAACTCGCCGACGCAGCCCGCGACGAGATACGTGTAGCGATCCAGCTCGTCGTATTCCTTCAACGCGACGATCTCGCCCGATGTCTCGTCGGGGAACGTGCGCAAATCGAACTCCATGCCGGTGCTGAGCGTCGTGACGATGTCGCACACCGCGGCCTGATCGGGTCCACCGAGTTGCGGCAGAATCGCAAGCGCGGCGCTCAGGCTTTCGAGCAGCGCGCGTTCGTCCGGCTGCGCCTGCTGTCCCGCGACTTCGCCCGCGATACGCGCGAGCGCGCCGTCATCGGGCGCGCCATTGACTTGCGCGCGCAGCGAAAGCAGCAGTTCCAGACGACGTTGCGGCGAAATCAGCGATGTATCCGCGATCGTATCGGCCGCGCGCGCAAGCAGATACGCGAGTCCGATCGGATCGCGCATGCCGGTCGGCAAGATGCGCAGCGTGAGGTAGAACGACCGCGACACGCTCTTGAGAAGCGGGCCCAGCAGAACGGCCCGGGGCGAATTGTTCATGACATGGATCGGATGACTTCGGGCAAAAGCGCGATGATTGCGCGCCGCCGCATTGTATCCGTCCGGCGCGTCAGTGCCGATGCACGTGCTTCCTGTGATGCCGCGGATGAGGCGCGATGCGCAGCATGATGCGCGCGGGCGTGCCGGATGTCGACGCCAGCGCGACGGGTTGATCGACCCGTTCGAGGACCACCTGTGCGCTTCCGGCTCGCTGCAATCCGAGTTCGATAGCCGCCGCGAACGACAGGTCGATCATGCGGCCTTTCACGAACGGACCGCGATCGTTGATCCGCACGACGACCGACCTCGTCTTCGCGAGATTGCTGACGCGCACATAAGCGCCGAGCGGCAACGTGCGATGCGCCGCCGTGAACGCGTGCATGTCGTAGCGTTCGCCGCTCGCCGTTCTGCGCCCCTGAAACTTGCTGCTGTAATACGACCCCCAGCCGATCTGCGGTGCGACGTTCGTCCTGGCGCTGTGATAGTCGAGCGGCTCGGCATCGAGTGTGTTGCTTTCGTGACCGTTCATCGAATCGGCGATGTCAGCGCCTTCGGTCAGGACAGGCGATGCGTTCGCTTCCTTCGACGGCGCGCCCGGATGCGCGGCGCATCCGGTCAGGGTCGCGCACGCGCCGGAAGCCGCGATCGCGGCCATGCCGGCCGCGCGCCACTGCGTGATGATTCCGTTGTCCTGCATGAGCGAGCTTCTCCATGAAATGCCGGCGCAACCGGACCGGCTCGCTCACAACGTCCGCCTCGCTTCGAAGTTGACGCGCCTTCCGAAGATATGACCCATCTTCACAGAAAACGACTTAATTTACCGGGCTTCTTTCGATTTCTCGCGTTTTCACATTACATTCGGCTCAGCCTCCGCCAGCCCCTTTTCCGCGCCGATCAGGTCCGGCATGAGCGCCCAGACTTCCGCGCGCAGATACGCTTCGAAGTCCTCGCGCACTTCCGGATGCTGCAGCGCGAACTGCACCGTCGCCTTGAGATAACCGAGCTTGCTGCCGCAGTCGTAACGCGTGCCGTAATAGCGATAACCCAGCACCTGCTCAACCGCGAGCAGCGAGCCGATCGCATCGGTCAACTGAATCTCGCCGCCGACATTCGGCCGCGTGTTGCGCAAGTGCTCGAAGATGCTCGGCATCAGCACATAGCGCCCCACCACGCCGAGATTCGAAGGCGCGAGCGCGGGCTGCGGCTTCTCGACGATGCCCGACATCTTGATGACATCCTCTTCCCACTCGCGCCCTTCGATCACGCCATACGATGCGCTGTCCTCGCGCGCGATGCGCTCCACGCCGATCACCGAGCTGTGATAGTGATCGAAGACGTCGACGAGTTGCTTCATGACGGGTCGCGCGCCATGCAGCAGGTCATCGGCGAGAATCACGGCGAACGGTTCGCCGTTGACGAGACGTTCCGCGCACAACACGGCGTGACCGAGCCCGAGCGCTTCGGGCTGGCGCACATAAAAGCAGTCGACGTTCGCGGGCTTGATGCTGCGCACGGCATCGAGCAATACCGCCTTGTTGCGCGCTTCGAGTTCCGCTTCGAGCTCGTACGATTTGTCGAAGTGATCTTCGATCGCGCGCTTGCCGCGGCCCGTCACGAAGATCATCTCCGTCATGCCCGCAGCGATGGCTTCTTCCACCGCATATTGAATGAGCGGCTTGTCGACCACGGGCAGCATTTCCTTCGGGCTCGCCTTGGTTGCCGGTAAAAAGCGTGTGCCGAGACCTGCGACCGGAAACACCGCCTTGGTCACCTTGAGCATGACTGCTTCCTCCTCCAGATAGAAACTGGCATTTGAAAATGTCCCCGCATGTTGAAGTCGCGGCCTTATTCCACTTCTTCCATTTGCGGCGCGGAAACGCGATTCGAACCACGCCTGCGCAGCGGGCTCAACGGGTCATTGCGAAGTGCGTCGCGATATGCCGAGGCGGCCACGAGAACGAGCAACACGGCCACGCCGGCGATTGCATGCATATCCATGATCGATTTCCCTTCGGCGTTGAGATGAGAAGCAAACGTATCAGAAAAAAATCGATAAATAATCGACGCGGCGAATGCGAATTTTTTAGTTAGCGGCACGAAAATGCGTGCTCTAAGATGCGCTTATCCTTCCAGGCGGGCATGAGCATCCGATGAGCGATTCTTCCGTATTCGCGGTATCCGCCGCGCGTGAATCGAGTGCGGTTCTCGATGACAAAGATGTGGCGATCAACGCGTGGCGCGGCATTGCAGCGCTGCTCGTCGCGTACTTTCACTGCCGTCAGGTGACATGGATCGGCATGCAGCAGTTTCATCGCATGTCGCCTGCGTTCGATGCGAATACCGTCTTCAGCTATCTGACGTTTCCCATTGCGTGGGGCTCGGCGGGCGTGCCGATATTCTTCGTGATCAGCGGCTACTGCATTCATCGTGCGATGGCGCGCAAGTTGATCGCCGATCCTTCCACGCCGCTCGATAGCGCACATTTCCTGCTGCGACGATTCACGCGCATCTATCCGGTCCTGATCGCCGCCCTGCTGCTGACGCTCGCGCTCGATTCGCTGAGCGAAACCTTCATGCCTGTCAGCCGGAAGATCAATCCGTTCGATCTGCACGCGCTCATCGTCAATCTGCTTTCGCTGCAAGGTATCGCCGGAAAGACCTTCGGCTCGAATGGCGCGCTCTGGACGCTTTCCATCGAAGTGCAGTTCTATCTCGTGTATCCGCTATTGATCGCGATGCGCCGGCGGCTCGGCATGCGTGGCGTGCTCGTCGTTGTCGGGCTGGTGAACATTGCGTCCGCGCTGCTCTTCGAGCCGCATCGAATCGTCGTGTTCACGTCGTACTGGTTCGCATGGACGACAGGCGCTTGGATTGCCGAATCGAAAACGGCTGGCGTTCGTGCGCTGCCTCGAATGGGACTGATCGCGGCGGCAATCGCGCTGGCAGGATGCGCCGCATTCAGCATCGCGCAATATGCGGCGTTCCAGCTTTGGGCTATCGCGTTCGCGGTGTATCTTTTCGCTGCCCTCGGCAAGCCCATGCGAGAAAGCTTCGCGGTGCGCGGCTTGTCATGGATCGGCGAATTCAGCTTTTCGCTCTATGTCGTACATCTGCCAGTTTTCGTGTTGCTCGGGTCGGTGTTCTTTCGCTCCGCGCTGCAGACGCACATCTGGGCTTCCTTCGCCTTTACCGCTGTCGCGGTCGCCGTGGCCTTCGCTTTCTACCTGCTGGTCGAGCGGCCCGCGATGATGTGGTCCGCGTCGCTCAAGCGCTCGCAACGTTGAGCGCTCGAGCGTGGATCAGCGCCTGCGTCCTCTTGCCGCCACATCGTTCAAGATCTTCTCCACGCTTTCTACATACTGTCGCGTCCCGAAGCGGCTCGTCGCATTGACATAGCCTTGCTCGACGAGCCGCTCGCGCAGCGGCGCATTGCCCTTCAGTCTTTCGAGTACGCGCGCCAGTTCGGCGGCGTCGCCCGGTGAGCAAAGAATGCCGTTCTCGCCGTCATCGACGATATCCATCACGCCGCCCGCGCGCGTTGCGACGACAGGCCGCTTCGACAGCATCCCTTCGATGATCACCCGCCCGAACGGCTCCGGCATGATCGACGTATGCGTGACGATATCGACGGCTTTCATGCATGCGGCGATATCGTCCTGAAAACCGAGGAAATGCACGCGGTCCGCCAGTCCATGTTCCTGCACGAATGCGCGCAACTCGGCTTCGTAGTCGTTCTCCCCGAAAAGCGCCGCGCCGACGAACACGGCGTGCATGTCCGGACACTCGCGAAGCGCGTCGAGCAACACATGTTGCCCCTTCCATCGGGCAAGGCGGCTGAAGCAGCCGACGAGAAACGCATCTCGTGGCAAGCCGAAGCGCGCGCGCAATTCATGTTGTTCGACCGATTCCAGACTGGCGAACGGCTCCGCCGAAATGCCGTTGAAGACCACGTCGAGCCGTTCCTCGCGCAAGCGTGTGAGCGCGGTCACCGCCGCCGCCGATGCGGTCGAGTTCGCGATCACGTGTTCCAGCATCAGCTTCGTGCACCACTTGATGATGGCAAGCTGCGTGCGGCCGAAGTGATCTTCGCTGACGATATCGCGCAAATGCCACACGACCGGCCTGCGCGAGATGAGACCCGCAATCGCGCCGATCACCATCGCGCGTTGCGTGTTCACGTAGATGACGTCCGCATTGCGCGATTTTTTTAGCGTACCGCGCAGGAGTCTCAGCGCGCCGCGCAACATGCCCGCGCCCGCACGCGCCCGGCCGTCCTTGCGGATATCGCCGAGCGACTTGCCGTCGAGCACATCGACCTTCACGCCGACCGCTTCCAGTGCGATGCGAAAAGGACCGTCGTCGAAGAGCACGGTCTGGACGTCGCCGCGCATGTTCTTCACCACTTCGAGCATCGACAACTCAGCGCCGCCGAGCGCGCCGCTCTGATCGACCGCAAGCACGCGCAGATCGCTTTGCGGTTCTTCAATATCGGGCGCAGGCGGCTTCCCATCCGAAGGCGACGGCGGAAAAATAAACTGCGGTGCGATACGCGCGATATGCGCAAGCAGTTCCTCACGAAAGCGCGCGTTGGAGAAGCGCTCGGCGTTCACGCGGCAATCCACGGCATTGAACGCGAACGCGCCGCTTTCAAATGCGTCGACGGCTTCGATGATCGCTTCGGGCGTTTGCATCGCGAAGAACATCCCGCTCGGTTGCGGGCTCGATACGTCGCGCACCGTTTCCAGCGCGCCGCCCTTGCCGAAGGCGATCACGGGCGTGCCGCACGCCTGCGCCTCGACCACGGATATGCCGAAATCTTCCTCCGCCGCAAACACGAACGCCCTCGCGCGGCGCATCCTGTCATGCAGCACGGAGAACGGCTGATAACCCATGATCTCGACGTTGGGCGTAGCCTTCTCGCGGATCTTCTGCATGTCGGGGCCATCGCCGATCACCACGAGCCTGCGCTCCGGCATGCGCGCGAAGGCCTCGACGATCAGATCGATCTTCTTGTACGGCACCATGCGTGACGCGGTCAGATAGAAATCTTCCTTGTCTGCGCACAGCTCGAACGAAGCGACATCGACCGGTGGAAAGATCACCTTCGACGAACGCCGGTACACCTTGTGAATGCGCCGCGAAATGAATTCCGAATTGGCAATGAAATGATTTACCGAGTTGGACGTGCGGATATCCCAGTTGCGCATGTAATGCAGAATCAGCCGCGCGAAGAGCGACTTCATGCCCGCGGTGAGATTCGATTGCTGAAGATACTGGTGCTGCAGGTCCCAGGCGTAACGGATCGGCGAATGCACATAGCTTACGTGAACCTGATCGGGCCCGGTGAGCACGCCTTTCGCGACCGCATGACTGCTGGAGATCACGACGTCGTAGGCGGAGAGATCGAGTTGCTCTATCGCGAGCGGCATCAATGGCAAATACGCGCGATAGCGCTTCTTCGCGAACGGCAGCTTCTGGATGAACGAGGTCGTCGCACGCTTGCCGCGCAGGAACGCGCGATCCTCCAGAAAATCGACGACGCTGAAAATATCCGCATCCGGAAAGCACGCGATGATCTGCTCCAGCACGCGCTCCGCGCCCGCATAGGTGACGAGCCAGTCATGCACGATCGCGACACGCGGCACGCCGCCTGCGACCGACACGTCGCGCTCGCTCTCCGATGTGTCCGTCATCGCGGGCGCGTCGTCGTGCAGGAAATGACGCGTCTTTGCGTGTCCGATAAACGCGTCTTCGAATTCCATTTTCATGCGTCACTCCGCGCCTTCAGAGGTGAATGGATGCGTCCGATCAACTTGTGCGCCAAAGCCGAAACGAGCGCGCGCAACGCAGGCCGCGTCAATACCGACCATGTTGCGTTCGCAAGCGCCAGCAGCAGCGCCGCCGAGATAGTCTCGAAAGGGTGTGTCATTGCATCGATGCCATGGCCGAGCACGAGCCCCGCGATCAGAAACGCGAGGTGCGCGAGCATGTCGAGCGCGATCGGCCTGGCGCGAACACGGGACATCCACAGAAGCACCGCATAGTCCACGAGCGCGCGCAGCGCAACCACGCTCGCGGCGCCCACCGGACCAAAGCGCTCGATGCCGAGCCACAGCAACGCGACAAAGAACGGCAGTTGAAAAAGGCCCGCCCGCGCCGCCGTGGCCGGATTGATCTGCGACTGAATCAGAATGCGCATCACGCTCGCCTGCCCGACGAGCCATACCGCGATCACGAGAATGCGTCCGACAGGCGCGCTGGCAATGGCAAGATCGAAGCCAATCCATACGTGCAGAAACGGCTGGAGCACGAGCATCGCGAAGAGTGCGAGCGGCGTGAAGACACCGTTCAGAAATTCGAGCGATGTCACTGTCATCCCGTTCGCATCGCTGCGATCGATCGCCGAAAGACGCGGAAACAGTGTGCGCACCATTGCGGTGGGCAGTATGTTCAGGCGCGTGACCAGGTTCTGCGGCACCGTGTAATACGTGACGAAGCGCGCGCCCAGATGGGCGCCGAGCAGAACGCGATCGAGCGAATCGGTGAGCATCGTCGTGATCGACGAGACGAGCATCCATCCCCCGAAGCGGAACAGGCCGTTTGCGACCTGGCGTTTCGGCCAGTCGATGCGGCGAACGCCGAGCAGCCTGAAACTCGCTCTCGCAAGCAAGAGCGCCGCGAGCAGTCGCGCGATGACGGCGGCCGCGATCACCGTTTGCAGATTCGGCGCGATGATCCATGCCGCGCCCAGGGGCAACAACTGAAAGAGGAACGTGCCGAAGGTCTGGTTCGCGTTGTAGACGCCGAAGCGCTCCATCGCGTTGATCGCGCCGGCGAAGACCCATGAGACGTTTGCGACCGGAATCGCGAGCGCGAGCCAGGGCAACGCGAGATAGACCTCACGTTGCAACGCGGGCGCTGAATGCGAGACATAGGCCGTGTAGAGAAACGCGCCGGCGTAGATGGCGAAGCCGCCGAACACGCCCGTTGCGAAGTTCAGCCACACGGCGCTCCAGAACACGCGCGCACGTTGTTCGGCATCGCCGGCCGCATGCGCCTTCGCGATCTGATGCTGCGCCGCCATGCTCATGCCGAGATCGAGAATGCTGAAATAGCCGATGAGCGTCCACACGAGACTGACCACACCGTAACGTTCGACGCCCACGAGCCGGATATACGCGGGCACCGTCGCAAGCGATACGAACGTCGGCAGGATCAGCCCGATGAAGTTGATCGCCACGTTCCTGACCATGCTCTTTTCCATCGTCGTTCCTTGCGCGTTCAGCGCTTCGGTGTCCAGCGGTACATCATCACCTTGCCGCGCGCGTCTTCTTCGACGAACACGAGGTATTCACCATCCCCGCGCAGATGCGCGCTGACGCCGTTGGGCACATCCACCCATCCGGACGCGTGCCCCACTTCCGGTCCCGGCCTGATCACGCCGACTTGCGCGCCGGAATCCTTGTCATAGACGTGCACATCGCCGACCGGCTCGACGGCGAACACGTATTGACCTTCGACCGTCACGCCGATGACCGTCGAGAGCGGCTTCGCCTGCGTATCCCAGGGCAGATCGATCGAATAGCGCGCGCGCGGGCCGTTCGACCAATGGTCGTAGCGCACGAGGCGCCGCCCGACTTCCTTCCAGTAGCGGCGATCGAAAGGCTCGTCCTGCGTATAGCCCGTCACGTACATCGTGTCCGATGCCGCGTCGTACAGGGCGCGGCGCAATTCGGTAAAGGGCGCGGGCACCGCATAGGTCTCGATGTTCGAGTAGGCGTAAATGGGATTGCCCTGTTTGTCCAGCCCGCCGTATCGCAAGCGGTAAATGCCTTTTACATCGCTCGTGCGCCAGATATCGCCCCTCGAATCGACCCACCATCCCCAGCCGCCCGTGATGCGCGCCGTGCCCGGATTGCGCTGAAACTCACTGGCATCGAAACGGCCGTCGCCGTTTAGATCCCGCCAGATCCATTCGCCGCCTTCGGGCCGATTCGGTATGTTCTGCACCGGACGCGGCCGCCCCGCGATGAAGCCCGATGGAATCGCCAGCTCGCCGTCGCTTTTCTCGTCGAAGCGATAGATCTTCAGGTGATCCGCGTACATGTCCGTCACGTACAGAAACGTGCGGCCGTCGAGCCTGCGCGCGATCGGCAGGCCCGGCCATTGATCGGTGTGGAAGACGGGATCGTCCGGATATTTGAAGCGGCCCGATAGAAAACCGGCGTAGGTCCATTCCTGTCCCGCCGGTTTCGATAAATCGAGTTCGAAACGCTTGTTACCCGTATAGACGCTATTCGCTCTGCCCGGATCGATCCACGCGCCATCGACGAAAAGAAGACCTTGCATCTGCCAGCGCAACGCCCCGCTTGCCGAATAACTTTCGAGTGTTGCGCCGAGTCCCGCGCCGATCGGACCATCGCGCACGCAGATGCCGTTAGTCGATACGTACACGTTGCCCGCCGCATCGACGCCGACGCCCGTCAATCCATTGAAGCGCTTGGGTCCGGGCTTGCCCGCGACGCCGGAGAAGATGCCGCCGCGCTCGCCCAAAGCGCCCGATTCGCGATACGTGCCGCCTTCCTTCGTGAAGAAGAGCACTTGTTGTCGCGGTCCGTTATCGGCGATCAACACGCGTCCTTGCCTGTCCAACGCGATATCGGCCGCGATGCTGTCCGGCTGCAAACGCGGCGCATCGCTCAAGGGCTCGCCGGCCGCGCTGTAATGCGCGATACGTGGATGCTCGCTCAAGCTATCGACGATCGCCCACAACGAGCCATCCGATGCGAGCGCGATACGCCCCGGTTGCGCCGCGCTCCATTGCGCTTTCTTGTCCATCGATTGCGCGTCGTAGCGCTCGATGCGATCCTGCGCCGTGTTCGCGACATACAAGGACGTATCGCTCGCCGCCAGTCCGCCGATGTCCTGTTTCGCGTCGCTGGACGTATCGTTGATCGTGAGAAAGCTGCGGGCGAGCGTTGCACGTGCGTCCTTATCGTTGGCCACCGCCTTTCTCGCGACGACGTTATCGAAGGGAGCCGGCTGCTTCACATCGCCGATATCGCGCCGCGATACGCCGATCCACTGCCGTCCCGAAGGCGGCCAGACGCCTTCCTTGACGAGCCGCCCTTTCTCGTTACCGACGCCCACGGCCACGAACACATGACGCGAGTTCACCGCAACCGCATTGCCGCCCGATGCGCCCCAGCCGTGCGTGCCACCCGCAAAGCCAAGCATCCTGCCGTCGCGGTAGACGCTCGCTTCCGCGCCGCTTTCGTCCCACGGCGAATTCGTGAAGACGCGTCCATCCGGCGCGACGGCGATCGCGGTGATGTTGATCTGCGTCCAGGTGCCGTCGCCAAAGCCGGATGTATTGCCGATCCACGACGACTTCGCGTCGAGGACGTGCACCGGCGCCGCTCGTGCATTCGCCGCACCGAGCGAGAACGCAATGCACACGCATGCGCAAGCCGATCTGAAAGACGCGATGGGCCGCAAGTATTCCTCCAAAGCCACGTTCCGACGCAATCGAGGTTAGAGGCCAAATAAAACTAAAAAAACCGAAAATAATGGCGCTCTTTTCATGCGCCCTTTCGATTAAAAAACCGCGTCGTCACGCGGATATTTTTCCGTTTTCTTTTCCCTAGAATCGCCTCATGACATCACGGACGAGGTGGAACACATGGCCACGCAACTCAAAGCAATCATCACAGGCGTATCGGGACAGGACGGCGCATATCTTGCCAAGCTGTTGCTCGACAAAGGCTATGAAGTGGTCGGCACGTATCGGCGCACGAGCTCGGTGAACTTCTGGCGCATCGCCGAACTCGGCATCGACCGTCATCCGAAACTCAGACTCGTCGAGCACGATCTCACGGATCTCGGTTCCAATTTGCGTCTGCTCGAAACCGCGCAAGCATGCGAGCTCTATAACCTCGCGGCGCAAAGCTTTGTTGGCGTGTCATTCGATCAGCCCTCGACAACCGCGGGCGTCACGGGTCTCGGCGCGCTCAATCTGCTGGAAGCGATCCGCGTGATCGATCCCGCGATCCGTTATTACCAGGCGTCCACATCGGAAATGTTCGGCAAGGTTCAGGCGATTCCGCAAAGCGAGGAAACGCCGTTTTATCCGCGCAGCCCTTACGGCGTCGCCAAGCTATTCGCGCACTGGACGACGATCAATTACCGCGAGTCGTACAACATCTTCGGATGCAGCGGCATTCTGTTCAATCACGAATCGCCTTTGCGCGGACGCGAGTTCGTCACGCGCAAGATCACCGACACGGTAGCCAAGATTCGACTCGGCAAGGAAGAACTGCTCGAGCTCGGCAATCTCGATGCGAAGCGCGACTGGGGCTTTGCCGCCGAATATGTCGAAGGCATGTGGCGCATGTTGCAGGCGAGCGAGCCGGACACCTACGTGCTCGCGACGAACCGCACCGAGACCGTGCGCGATTTCGTGCGCATGGCGTTCGGCGCGGCGGGTTATCAGCTCGAATGGGCGGGCAAGGGCGAGCGCGAACGCGGCATCGACGTGGCGACGGGCCGCACGCTGGTGCGCGTGAACCCGAAGTTCTATCGGCCGGCGGAGGTCGATCTCCTGATCGGCAGTGCGGAGAAGGCGCGCGAGAAACTCGGCTGGGCGCCGACGACCACACTCGAAGCGCTATGCCAGATGATGGTCGAAGCCGATATGAAGCGCAACGAATTGCAGCCGACGTTCTGAGCTCATGGCACGACGCGCACTCATCACGGGCCTTTCGGGCTTCACGGGCCGTCACATGGCGGCGGAACTGACGAAAGCGAGCTACGACGTGTGGGGCACGACCACGTCTTCGCCCGATGGCGATGTCGCCGGCACCGTCGGCATTCCGGTCGATCTGCTCGACGCCGACGCACTCAGGTCCTTTGTGACCGATGCGCGTCCGGAAGTCGTCGTGCATCTCGCGGGCGCGGCGCATGTCACGGGGAACGCGCCCGGCAAGACGTATCTCGTGAATATCGTCGGAACGCGGAATCTGCTTTCCGCGCTCGCCGCGCTGGAAAAGAAGCCGCGTGCGGTGCTGCTCGCCAGCACCGCGAACGTGTATGGCAATGCTTCTGTAGAGACCATCGACGAGGAAGTGGCCATTCAGCCCGCGAACGACTACGCCGTGAGCAAGCTCGCGATGGAGCACGCGGCGCGGCTATGGCTGGACCGTCTGCCGCTGATCTTCGTGCGGCCGTTCAACTATACGGGCGTGGGGCAAAGCGAGGACTATGTGCTGCCCAAGATCGTCGGGCATCATGCGCGGCGTGAAGCGCGGATATCGCTCGGCAATCTCAACGTGAGCCGCGATTTCTCGGATGTGCGGGACGTCGTCGCGATCTATGCCCGGCTGCTGGATGCCGCGCCGGCTGGCGAGACGTTCAATATCTGCTCCGGGCATAGCCACTCGCTCGGGGAAATGCTGCAGATGCTCGCGCGCATTGCGGGCTATGAGATCGATGTCTACGTCGATCCGAAGTTCATGCGGCGTAACGAGATCGCGCGGCTGGTCGGGTCGAACCGGAAATTGCGGCAGGTCATCGGGCAGGTGCCGTGCACGCCGATTGCGGATACGCTTGCGTGGATGTATGCGGACATGAGCGCCCGGGTAGCGGCTTGACATTCGCCGGGGCTTCTTTTCCATCGAAGCCCCGGTATAACTTCAATGCATCGGGCCTGCCTCGATCGCTTCCTCATAAACCGAAGCCACACGCCTCGCGATCACCGAACGATCGAAGTTATCCCACGCATACCGCTTGCACGCCGCCTCATCCGGTAAATCGAGCGTGCCGTCGAACGTGGCGATCAATCCATCGGCGATGGCATCCGCACCGGTCGATTCGAGCACCAGATCGTTCGATAGCCCGCGCACCGCCTCCGGCAATCCACCCACGGGCGTCACGAGCACAGGCGTTCCCGACGCGAGCGATTCCACCGTGATCAAGCCGAATCCTTCCAGTGCCACGGTCGGCACGATGCTCACATCCGCGGCGCGATAGAGCGACGCAAGCTGTTCATCGGGCACGAAGCCGAGCAGACGCACATTGTCATCGAGGCCCGCTGCATCGATACGCGCCTGCAATTCATCCGCCAGCCGGCCTTTGCCCGCGATCAGAAGCAGCACATCCGGCACCTTTTGCCTGACGCGCCGGATCGCATCGATGAGCGATTCCAGCCCCATGCGCCGCACGAGCCTGCGCACCGCGAGCACGATCGGCCGCCCGAGCGGCAATTGCAGCCGCCTGCGCGCGTCGGACCGCGTCATCGCCTGATCGAACTGCGCGACATCGACGCAGCCGGGCACCACGCGAATACGCTCTTCCGGCACGCCATAACGCGCATGCAGGATCTGCCCGAACGCTTCGGACAGAACGATAAGTCGCGACGAGCGCGCATAGACGCGCCGCTCCAGCATGCGCTTCGCACGCTGCCCAAGCGAATCCGCTCCTTCGACATGACTCTCGTCGGCCCACGGCCCCTGAAAATGCGACACCTGCGCAATCCCGCGCGTCACATCGAGGCCGGGAAACGTATAGAGCGCGAAATGCGACGAGACGACATCGGGCCGCTCATCGCGCATGGTCTCGCGCAACGCGCTGCGCGCGTTCATCAGGCGACGCGGCAAGGATTGCGCCGCCGGACCGAAGCCGCGAATCGCGCCGTCCGTATCCGCCGCCACGCGCGGCGATCCCGCGACCACGCCGCGCACTTCGACGCCCGCCGCCGGCAACGCACCGACGAGTGTGTAATACATGCGATCGAGTCCGCCCGCGCGCTCGGGAAACCAGTGCATTCCGATTTGCAGCGACTTGATGGATTGCGTGCTCATAAGCGTGTGTCCTTTCCGATAGTGATCGTGCGGCCGTTCATGCACGCGATTGCGCCGACGCTGCATTCAACGGCGCCGTGGCGTTGTCGGGCTCGCGCTGCGCGAAGTTGCGATAGAGATCGAGATAGCGCCGCGCCATGCGCGCCCAGTTGAAATCCGCTGCGAGTTCGCGCGCCGCCGCGCCCATGCGCGCGCGCTGCCCGGGCGACTCAGCCAGTTCGCCGATTGCCTGTGCGAGTGCATGCGCATCGTCGGGATCATCGAGCACGACGCCGCATTCCTCACCGATGATCTCCGCGCCGCCCGCCGTACGCGCCGTGATGACCGGCAAGCCTGCCGCGAGCGCTTCGAGCAGGGAAAGACTCATCGCTTCATAGCGCGACGGGAAGACGAAAGCATCGACGGAATGCATGAGTGTCGGCATGTCCTTCACGAGGCCCAGAAAATGCACGCGATCCGCGATACCCAGCGCGCGCGCCTGATCCGGATAAGGACTGCCCGGCAGATAGCCGGCCACGACGAGTTGCACATGCGCCGGCAGCGAAACCAGCGCGTGCAGCACGGTTTGCAGATTCTTGCGCGGCGTGCGCAGGTCGCCGACGAAGAGCATAAGAAACGCGTCGTCGTCGAGATGGAACACGGCGCGATCGAAACGGGCCGAGGCGAAGGCCTTCGTGTCGACGCCGTTATAGACGACTTCGACGCGATCATCGTCGATTCCGCCCGCGCGAATCTCCTCCGCAACCTTCTCCGACACTGCCGCGATCACGCGCGAGCGTCGATACGCCCATCCTTCGAGCCACGCGTTCATACGGCTATAGATCACCTGATACGCCGGCCACGCGCCGCCGCTCAACCGGAACGGATAGTACGGGCTCTTCATCCAGCCGCCGTGCACGAAATGCGCGGTATTCACATCCGCGCGCGCCCACGTAATGAAGCCGTTCACGTGCAGCACGTCGTACTCGTCGCGATGCGTGCGCAGCCACAGCGCGCTCTTGATGGCGAACACCTGCTGCTTGACGAGACGCGTCGGCCACGCACGGCCCGCGATCACGGGCACCCAGCGCACGCGCTCATGCTCCAGCAGCTCGGGCGCGACATGCGATGCGACGAGCGTCACCGCGTGCCCTTCGGCGAGCGCCGCACGCGCGATTTCGTAATTGACGCGCCCCTGTCCGTCGTTATGCCGCACGACGTGCGTGACGATCGCGATTCTCATTGGATGGCCCTTGGGTGTGAAAGAAGAAGGCGTTGCGGCGACGCACGAGCTTCGCGTGATGACGCGCGGCGATGATCGAGAACAGGCTCGTGAACAGCAACGATCCGCCCGTGCTCACGAACGTGTTCGCGAAGAGCAGAATGCCGATCATTGAGAAGGACAAGCTCAGGGCGGCCTGCGCGAACTTGTCGTCGCGCAGCGAGAACGAAGCGCGCAATGCGCGCACGAGCAACAGCACGACGCCCGCCGTGTACAGGAGACCGCCCGGCCAGCCGAGCACGAACGGCACGTTCATCACGCCGCTGTCGAAGCTGCCGTACTTGCCGAGATCGCCGTTCGCGCTCGCGAGTTTCGTCGATGTGCCCGTCGCGCCGAAACCTTCGCCGGTCACGTCGGTGAAGGCCGTCACCATGAACGTCGTGTAGAACTCGTTGCGCGCGGCGTAGCTGCTGTCGTCGCTCAGATTGGTCATCGTCTGCAGGCGCGTGCCGAGGCGATCCGCGATCGGCCCGATCGTCAGCAGCGGCACCGACAACGCGACGAGCACCGTCGCGCCAAGCAGTATGCGCATGCGCACGCGATTGCTCGCCTTGACGAGCTGCAACACCATCGAGATGATCCAGCCGCCCCAGGCCGAACGCACCAGCGACAACCCGAACGACACGAACCCGAGACCGCCCGCGATCCATCGCACGCGCTGCGTGCCCGCCATCACGAAGGTGAGCGCGGCCATGACGACGAGCGCGAACGGTCCGGACGAATTCATCGTGCTGAACACGCGCACGCCGAGCGGCACCGGTTCGCCTTGCGACGCCATCTGCGAGCCGATCATCCACATCGAATCCCACGGCGGCATGATGAAGAACTGCACGACGCCATATGCGCCCATCACGAGCAGGCCGTAGATGAAGGTATCGAGCAGCACCTTGCGATACTTCGGATACTCGTGCGCGTTCACCATGATGTGAAAGCCGATCAGCACCGGATACAGCCAGTTCGCGAGGTCGTAGGTCGCCGCCATCGGTCCGCTCGCTGCGACGCCGATCAGATACGCATACGCGATGCCGAGCAGCATCAGCAGCATCGGCAGGCCACGCCGCTCGGCGAGCACGCGGTATTGGCGCAACAGCGTGATGCCGCAGATCATCGTGACGACGAGCGGTGCGATCTGGATCAGGCTCGTCGGCGTGAACGATCCTTTGCCCCAATCCGCGAGACGCCGCACTTCTGGGCTCAGAAACCACACCCACCACATGAAGCCGACATAGCGCGCGGGGCTCCTGAAATAGAGCCAAAGTGCCGCAAGCGTCGACATCAACGGGAACGCGAGCGTCAGCACCGTGCCCTGGCGCGCGAGCACCAGGAGTGCGGTCAGGCTCCAGACAACAGCCTGCGCGGTCCATTCCGGCGGACCCTTGCGCGCCGCGCGCAGCGTGCCGATGCGGCCGGCCAGATCGCGCGGTGCGCGCGGCAGGGACGTTGCGTTCATCGCGTCAGCTCGCGCGATGCGAACACCGTCTGCGCAGTCGATGCCGCGTCGCTCGCGCCCTGTCCGCGTTCGAGCGCATCGCGGGTCAGCCGCACATGCTGGAGCGCGAACGCGCGCGTCGTGTAATCGCGCGCCTTGAAATGTCGAAGCGCCGCCTGCGCGCGTGCGAGCGCGAGCGACGGATTCGCGCGCAGTTCATCCACCGCGCGTCTGAGCGCCGCGTGATCGTGCGCGGGAACGTACGAGACGTGTCCTGTGCCGAAGTAATCGCGCAGACCGCCTACATCCGTCACGATCACGGGCTTGCCGAGCGCGACGGATTCGAGCAACACCGTCAGTCCCGACGCGTGCGTATTCGCGCGCAAGGGCACGACCATCACGTCGGCCCAGTCGTAGAGTTCGCGCGCCGCGTTCAGGCCGATGGCCGGCGCCACCTGCACATTCGACGCACGCAATGAAGCGGACACCCGACGACGCGTCGCGATGCGCACCTCGTAGCGCTCGTCGTTGCGAAACGCGGCGGCGAGCGTGGTCCAGTCGCGATCGCGGTCATTGCCGATCGCGCCGATGCGCAGCGGCGCATGCGGCGTCCACGCTTGCGGCTCGTTGAGCGCGAAGTCCTGCGTGTTGAGCCCATAGAACACCTGAGTCGCGTCGCGGCCGAAGTACTCGCGCACGAGCGCCGCGTTCACGCTCGAATGCGTCGTGAGGATATCGGCGCGCGCGATCAGCCTGCGATACAACCAGCGCCGCCACGCACCGTATCCGGACCACTTGTCGAGCAGCCAGATCGATTGCGCGAGCAGCAGCGGCTGGCCCTTGCGCTTCCCTTTGAGCAGAAGCAGCAGCGCCGCCGATAGATATTCCTGCTCGGTGTGCGTCCACACGGCATCGCACGAAAGAATCGCGTCGCGATTGCGCCACGTATGAATGAAATCGAAGCCCGCTGCCGCTTTCAATGCGCGGCGCAGGAAGCGCATCGGCCTGCTCTCGGCCGCATCGCGCGAATACGAAAGCTCGAACTCCGCCGACTCCGCGTGATGATAGCCATACAGACAGCCGATGCCGTCGCCCTTGCGATAATGCCGCGGGTCCGAGCCATGGAAGAGATGCACGTGCACATGCGTCATAGCGTCCTCGCTGCGGGAATGGTCGGCGTCGAAAGGTTTTTCCTGCGGCGTGCCTCGGTCGCGCCCTTGCGCACCGCGCGCCAGCGCGCCCATGCATGCCGTACGCCGCCGCGCATGGCGATCAATGCGTGAAGCAGGCCGGGATACACGCGCGTACCGATCAGCGCATACCAGAGCCACGCGATCTCCCGGTCGAAGGATTCCAGTTCTTCGTTCAGGATCAGATGGAAGTTATAGGCGGCATCGGTCAATGCGCCGAGCGTTTGCGCGTCGCGCCTGTCATCGTCGAAACGTTCGGCGGGGAAGTGATCCACCGCGATAAGCGGGTCATAGACGACGCGCCAGCCCGCGCGGCGCACGCTCATGCTGAACGCCATGTCGTTGTGGACTTGCGCGCCCGCACCGCGCAGACGCGTGTCGAACCGCAACGACGATATCGCCGCTCTCCGATAACTCATGTTCGCGCCCTTCAGCATGCGCACGGAACGCGCGACGCCCACGCCGAGATGATGATTGCCGACCACGCGCCCGGTGCGCCGGATCACGCCGACTTCATGACGCGAGCCATCGAGCACGCGGCCTTTCTCGTGGACCCAGTCACGCCCGCCGATTGCGCCGAGGCGCTCGTCTTCGTCGAACGCGCGCGCGATGCGCGCGATCCAGTCGGGATACGGCGCGGCGTCGTCGTCGGTGATCGCGATGATGTCGCCTTTGGCGGCGTCCAGCCCGCGGTTGAGCGCGGCCACCTGACCACCCGTGCCGGTGTCGATCACGCGCAGCACGAAGCGGTTCGCGCTCTTCAGTTCGACGGCGAGCCGGCGCGCCGTCGCATCGTCCTCGGGCCGTGCGATGACCAGCACCTCATCCGGCTTGCGCGTCTGCGCGCGCAACGCCGTCAGGCAGCGCTTGAGGTCCGCGGGCCTGCGGTAAGTGGGCACCACTACGGAGACTTTCATCGTCATCGCTGGCTCTCCTGTCACGCGTGTCATGTGCCTGCATACTCTTCGACCGCCGCGTAATGCGCGCGTCCATAACCGCGCGCACGCAGCGGCGTGCCGTTGAGAATGGCGCCCTGCACCGCGATGCCCGCCGTGCGCAGGCGGCGCGATGCCTCGGTGATTTCCGCTTCGTTATGCGCGCCCGAGCGCAGCACGAGAAAGTTCGTGCCCGCGAGCTTGCCGACGATCAGCGCATCGGTCACGGCGAGCACGGGCGGCGTGTCGATCAGAATCGCATCGTAGGTGCGTCCGAGCGCATCGAGATAAGGCTGAAGGCGCGGCGACATCAAGAGCTCCGAGGGATTCTCCGGACGCTTGCCCGCCGCGATGAAATCGAGCGACGCCACGCGCGTCGTGCGGATCGCTTCTTCGAGACTGATCGACCCCGCGAGCAGTTCCGCGAGCCCGGGCGCGCGCGCGCCGTCGAACGAGCGCTCGAGCTTGCCGCGGCGCATGTCGCCATCGATCAGGAGCACCTTCTTGCCCGTCGCCGCGAGCAGCACCGCGAGGTTCATCGTGAGAAAGCTCTTGCCGACGCCCGATGCCGGACCCGTCACCATCACGACGCGATTGCGCGCTTCCATCAGCGAGAACTGAATCGACGTGCGCAGGCTGCGCATGATTTCCACGCAGACGTCGTTGGGGCGCATCGTCGCGAGAATCGGCGCCTCGTGAACGGGTTCGCGGCGGCGCTTCGCGTCGGTATCGAACTTCGTCTGCTCGACGCTGAGCGGCACGAGGCCGAAGATCGGCAACGCCGAGACGCGCTCCAGCCGCTCGGGATCGTCGATACCCTTGAAGATCGCGCGCCGCGCGAACACGAAACCCGTGCCGAGGATGAGGCCGAGAATCACCGCCGCCGACATGATGAGCACCTTTTTCGGCTTGACTGGGTCGCCCGGCCGCAGCGCGGCATCGACGATATGCACGTTGCCGCCCGTGCCCGCGCGCTGCACCGACAACTCCTGCACGCGATTGAGCAGCAGCACGTAGATGTCCTCGGCCACTTTGGCGTCGCGCTGCAATGCGACGGCCTTCACTTCCGATTGCGGCAAGTCACGGAAACGCGCTGCATACCGTTCGCGTTGCGCTTCGAGTTGCGCGAGTTGCTGGCGCGCCGTCGCCAATGAAGGATGAAGATTGCCGTAGCGCTGCTCGAGCGTCGCGATCTGCAGACGCATCGCCGAAATCTGCGCCTCGTAGTTGATGCTGCCTTCGAGATAGACTTTCGCCTCGTCGCTCGCATTGATGACGCCGGCCTGCCGTTGATACTCCGTCAGCGCCGCTTCCGCATGCTGCAGATCGGCTTTAAGGCGCGGCTCTTCCGTCTGGAGGAATTCGAGCATCTTGCTCGCGTCGGCCTGCTTGCTCTCGACGTGCTGGCGCAAATACGACTGCGCGAGCGCATTCGCGATCTCGGCCGCTTTCACGGGATCCTGATTCTCAAGCGATATCTGAATGACACCGGTCTGCTTGCCCTGCTCCGTCACCGTGATGCCTGACTGAAAACTCGCGATGGCGGTGAGATCGTTTCCGCGCATCACCCTGAAACGCGTGCCGGGGCGCGCGACGAGTTGCTTCACGAGCAAGGACACGCCGTTGCCGCTCGCGTTTTCCCCCGCGCGCCCCTGAAGCAGCGCGCGCCCTTGCGGATCGGCGAGCGCATAGCGGGCATCGCCGAGCGCGGTGAGGATGAGTTCCTTGCCTTCCCATTGCGGCTCGACCTCGATCGAATCGACCTCCGCGATCTCGCCGCCCCACGCATAAGACGACATCCCGAACCACGGCTTCGCCGGATGCCCCGGCGTCGCGAAGCGCGCGGCGAGACTGCCGAGTACGGGCAAGGTCATCGGCGCAATGAAGAAGTTCAGCTTGCATTGCGCGACCACCGGTGCGACCACGCCACGGCTCTTGATGATTTCGATCTCCGCGTCGGTCGGCAGCGCGCTCGACCCGGCGTTGATCGCCTGGCCGGTTTGCGTCTGCGTGAGCGCCTGCGACGTGTTGTCGTTCGTCTCGACGCGTACGTGCGCATCGGCGGAATACACCGGTCTTGCGATATAGCAGTACACGGCCGCGCACAGCACCACGAATGCGAAGACGCCGATGAGCCAGCCGATGTCGTCGATCACGGCCTGAATCAGATTGCCGAGAACGACGTCCTCTTCATCCGGCTTCGACAAATAGGGATGTTCCTGCATGTTCACGATACGACTCCCTTAGCGCGTCAGTTGCTTCATGTAGAAGAGCGTCTGCAAGGTCGGCAACACCTGGTTGATCAGGCGGTTGAACTGCACCGCGCCAGCCGTGCCCACATAGACCACGTCGAGCGGACGAAGCTGGAACCGCGTCGACAGCAGCAGCGAATCCGGCTGCGACATGTCGAGGCGATAGATATCGGGCTGCGACGGGTTATTGCGCACGCCGCGCACGACATAGATCTGGCGCACGTTCGCATCGGTGTCGAGCACGCCGCCGGCCTGCGTGAGCGCATCGGCGATCGATGCGCGGCCGCGCACCATGTTCACCGGCATCGGCGTCTTCACTTCGCCCATCACGAAGATGCGGCTGTCGTAGCGGTCCGGAACGTTGAGAATGTCGCCCGCCTGGAGCATCACGTTCTGGCTGATGTCGCCGCGATCGAGCATGCCGTTCGCATCGAGCACGTAGAGCTTGCCGTTGCGCGTGAGCCGCACGCGCTGCAGGTCCGCGTCCGCCGTCGTGCCGCCCGAGCGGGTGATTGCATCCACGAGCGTGAGCGGCACGTCGCTCACCGCGAGCGGGCCGGGCTGCTTCACCTCGCCCGTCACCGCGACCTTCTGGCTGCGATACGCGAGCACGCGCACGTCGAGCTGCGGATTTTTGATGTACGGCGCGAGCGCTGCCGTCATCTCGTCGCGAATCTCGCTCGTCGTCTTGCCCGCGACACGCATCCTGCCGATGAACGGAAAGAAGATCGTGCCGTTCGCGGACACGGTCTGCCCATAAGGATCCGCCTGACCCGGAAGCGCCTGCGTATAAGGTTGTTGCAGCGCCCCCGCGACGGTCTGCGTGGTGTTGCCGCCGGTCGAGAGCGTGCTGCCTTGCGGCGTCGTGAGTTCCGGGTGGTCCCATAGCGTGACGCCGAGAATGTCCTGCGGCGCGATGCGATACACGTATTGCGTCTCGTCGGCGAAACGCGCGGGCGGCAAGGGCTGCGCGGCCTCGGGCGTCGCCTCTTCCTGCGCGATGGTGTCCGCACTGATGAGATGCACGGGATACGTCGCGGTCGGTGTCGGATCCTTGTCTTCCAGTCGCGAGGTGTTGAGAAAATTGCCCGGCGCGGTGCTGCACGCGGACAACAACGCCGACATAAGGAACGTCAGCAAAAGAACACGGGAAATCAGCATATTTTTTTGAGCCATCCGAGCACTAGCCGTTCGATAAGTCCAAAGCTCTCGCGATACGCGGCCTCAAGACCGCCATACGGGTCCGCCACTTCCGAGTCTTCCCATTTGCCGAGCAGATGCACCTTGCCGTGTGTCGTCGGTGCGAGCCGCGCGATTGCGTCGATCTGCTTGCGCTCGGGCACGAGAATCAGATCGGCCTCGCGCGCCATGCGCCGGTCGAGCCGCCGCGAACGATGCCCCGACGAATCGAGTCCCTGCTCCGCGAGCAGGCGCTGCATCGTCGGGTCGATGTCGTCGCCTTCCTGCGCGTAGAGGCCGGCCGAGCGGAATTCGATCGGCCTGGCGCCGCGCTGCGAAAGATGCGCGCGAAACAGCATCTCGGCCGCCGGGCTCCGACAGATGTTCGCGTGACAGACGATCAGAACGCTTCCGAACATAAGCGCCCTTACGCGATGCTCGGGGCCACGTTCGCTTCGATCCGCCGCACGCCGCGCCCGATCGCGTGATACTCGATGCCTATTTCCTGCATCGTGTCCGGCTCGTAGAGATTGCGGCCGTCGAAGATCACGGGCGTCTTCAGGCGGCGCTTGATGGTGTCGAAGTCGGGGCTCTTGAAGAGCTTCCATTCGGTGACGATCACGAGCGCATCGGCGCCTTCCAGCGCGTCCTTGTGACTGGCCGCGTAGGAGAGCCGCGCACGCGCTTCGGGCTCGCTCTGAAGATCGATTGCGAACACGCGCCGCGCTTCATCGACGGCCACGGGGTCATACGCAACGAGCTTCGCGCCGCGTGCGAGCAATGCAGTGGCGAGCACGCGGCTCGGCGCATCGCGCATATCGTCCGTGTTCGGCTTGAACGCGAGGCCCCAAAGCGCGAACGTGCGGCCCGAGAGGTCATCGCCGAAACGCTCGACGATCTTGCGTGTGAGTGTGTCCTTCTGCGCTTCGTTCACGTCGGACACGGCCTTCAGGATGCTCATCTCATGACCGAGTCCGGCGGCGGTCTGAATCAGCGAGCGCACGTCCTTCGGAAAGCACGAGCCGCCATAACCGCAGCCCGCATAAAGAAAGTCATAGCCGATGCGCGGGTCCGAGCCGATGCCGCGCCGCACCGCTTCGATATCCGCGCCTACGCGATCCGCGAAATTCGCCAGCTCGTTCATGAACGAGATTCGCGTGGCGAGCATCGCGTTGGCGGCGTACTTCGTGAACTCGGCCGATTGCACGTCCATGTAGAGCGTGCGTTCGTGATTGCGGTTGAACGGCGCATAAAGGCGCTTCATACGATCGCGCGCGCGTTCGCCGGGCACGTCGTCATCGCAGCCGATCACGATGCGGTCGGGCCGCGTGAAGTCCTCGATCGCCGCGCCTTCCTTCAGGAACTCGGGATTCGACACGACCGAGAACATGTGACTCACGCCACGCGCGTTCAGCTCATGCTGGATCGTCTCCTTCACGCGCCGCGCGGTGCCGACCGGCACCGTCGATTTATCGACGATCGTCCTGAAGCCGTTCATGTAGCGGCCGATATCGCGCGCGGCGGCGAGCACGTATTGCAGATCGGCGGAGCCGTCTTCATCGGACGGCGTGCCGACCGCGATGAACAGCATCTCGCCATGTTCGACCGCGTCCTTCACGTTCGACGTGAAGCCGAGACGGCCCGCATCGCGATTGCGATCGATCACCTCCTGCAAGCCGGGCTCGTGGATCGGGATGCCGCCGCTGTTGAGAATGGCGATCTTGCGTTCGTCGACGTCGAGGCACAGCACGTCGTTGCCGATATCCGCGAGGCATGCGCCCGTCACGAGTCCAACGTAGCCGCTGCCGATGATCGTCAGTTTCATCATTCAACTCCCGGTGTTGTTTGCCTGATCGGTTTCAATATGCGTTCGCGCCTGCAAAGCCCTTCCACAACGTCATCGCGACGATCTTCATGTCGAGACCGAAGGTCCAGTGCTGCATGTAGTAGAGATCGAGCTTCACGCGACCCGACATCTTTTCGATACGGTCGGTCTCGCCGCGATAGCCGTTCACCTGCGCCCAGCCGGTAATGCCTGGCTTGATGCGATAGCGGTGCATGTAGCCCTTGACGAGATCTTTGTAGATGTCGTCGTGTTCGAGCGCATGCGGGCGCGGGCCGACCACGGACATCTCGCCCTTGAGCACGTTGATGAATTGCGGCAGCTCGTCGAGACTCGTGCGGCGCAGGAACGCG
>LRBF01000270.1 GCA_001580565.1 Caballeronia megalochromosomata
ATACCGGCCGCGGCACAGGCGATTGACCTAATGGCCCGGCAGTAGCGAGTGCCCCCACAAAACTCACCGGGCTTGGATCGCGCACGGTCTGACAAGCTAGTTATTTGAGCGCGCTGGTTCAGCAAGAGAGAGTTCCGGCACAGCGCTACGCGCTGCCGTTGGGTATGCGAGGGAAGCCGACGAAGAAGAAGCACACGCCGACCCGATTGTCCCATCGGCCGCGAAGCGGGCTCGAGCTATTGGTGCTGAACCAGTCAGTGAAGTGGTGCGATGAGTCAGACCGTGCGCGATCCAAGCCCGACTAGACCTACGAGGGCACTCGCTACTGCCGGGCCATTCAGCCAATCGCCTGTGCCGCGGCCGGTGTGAAGTGCTTAGGCTGGGAAAGCTGCTTTCTTTGCCTACTTTCTTTGCAGCAGCAAAGAAAGTAGGTGCCGCCCCGCACAGGGGCAGTGCTAATAAACCAACACGAATACGGGATCCGGCGAAAACCCTAAAGCCCATCGCCGCAAAGATGAATCACATCGAGCAATGCCCGCTTGATCGGACTGCTCGCGCCCGAAGAGGCGAGCCCAATCCCCGCTTTGTGATCGCGCAACGCGAGCGGCCGCGCAACAACCCGTGGCGGCAACGCCATCGCCGCAGCAGACGGAATCACGCCAATACCAAGCCCCGCCGAAACCAGGGCAAGCATCGTCGAGAACTCGCCAAGCTCCTGCGCGATCTCCAGTTCCGCGCCCTCGCGCTTGAGCGCCACGAGCATCTCGTCATGAAACCCGGGCGCATAACGCCGCGCGAGCACGAAGGCGGGAAAGCCCCGCAGATCCGGCGGATGAATCAGCGTCCGAGCGGCGAGCGCGTGATCGTCAGGAAGCGCGACGACAAAGGGCTCCTCGAGAACCACGCGGATATCCAGTCCGCTGCCATGCACGGGCAGCCGTATCAGGCCGAAGTCGAGCTGGTTGTCATGCAGCGCCGCGATCTGATCCGGCGTCGGCATATCCTTCAATTCGAGCGTGATGAGCGGATAGCGCGCATGCATGGTGCGAATGAGCGCCGGCAGCAGCTTCGGCAGCACCGACGACACGAACGCGATCCGCAAGGTGCCAATCTCGCCCCGCGCCGACAGCCGCGCAGTCTGCTCCGCCCGCAACGCCTGATGCAGCGTCGCCCGCGCCTCGGGCAAAAACAGCCTGCCGGTCACGCTCAGCGCGACCTTGTGCCGGTCTCGTTCGAACAACCGTACATCGAGCTCGTCTTCGAGCGCCTTGATCTGCATGCTCAGCGCCGGCTGCACGATGCACAGACGCTGCGCGGCCCGCCCGAAATGCAGTTCCTCGGCGAGCGCGACGAACGCGCGAAGATGCTTGAGCTCCATGAAATCCCTCCGCTTCGCCGGGCGCGCGGCAACCGTTATCACGATTCATGATAACAGCGTCACGAAAGACTATTGGCGCGACGTCCGATCTTCGGGTGAACTAGGCGCATTCGGAGACAAACCGCATCCGCGACAGGATGCGCCACCAAAAATGAACGAGACACTGCAACTCTTCAGCCTGCGCGGCAAGCGCGCGCTCATCACCGGCTCCGGGCGCGGCATCGGGCTCGCGCTCGCGCGGGGACTGGCGGGCGCCGGCGCATCGGTGGTCATCAACGATCGCAATGAAGGCAAGGCGTCCGACATCGCCGCACGCCTGCGCGACGAAGGCATCGACGCCGACTTCGCGGTTTTCGACGTGACCGACCGCGAGCAGGTCATCCCTGCAATTCAGCGCGTCGAGACGCATATCGGCGCAATCGACATTCTCGTGAACAACGCCGGCATCCAGCGCAGGGCGCCGCTCGAAGGCTTCGACGAGCGCGACTGGAACGATCTGCTGCGCGTGAATCTCGACGGCGTCTTTCACGTCTCGCAGGCCGTCGCGCGTCACATGCTGGCGCGCGGACGCGGCAAGATCATCAACATCGGTTCGGTGCAGAGCGAACTGGCGCGGCCCGGCATCGCGCCCTACGCCGCGACCAAAGGCGCCGTCCGCATGCTCACCAAAGGCATGTGCGCGGAATGGGCGCGTCACGGCATTCAGGCCAACGCAATCGCGCCGGGCTACTTCGAGACCGAACTCAATCGTGCCCTCGTCGACGATCCCGCGTTCTCCGAGTGGCTCTGCCAGCGCACGCCGGCGGGCCGCTGGGGCCGGGTCGAAGAGTTGTGCGGCGCCGCGGTGTTTCTCGCGTCGCCGGCAGCGGATTTCGTGAACGGGCAGACGCTTTTCGTCGATGGCGGCCTGACCAGCGTGGTCTGAATCCAAAGGAGACAAGAACATGCGTAAATCACCGATGAGCCGCATCCGCGCCCTCGCCGCCCTGACGCTGGCCGTCGCGGCTTGCGCGACCCACGCGGCCGACTGGATCGTGTCGGGCAACGACGGCAAGTATCAGCGCGTCGAAGGCCGGGACACGTACCCGGACAATCCCGCACCGGACACGCTGACGCTCCTCGACGCCAGCCACTTTCCGCCGCAGGTCAGGGCGCAGGTGGACGTCGAGAACGGCATCCAGGGTCCGCCGCAGGCGGTCGCCATCACGCCCGATGCGAAGGTCGCGCTGGTCGGCGCGCCGACGCGTTACGACTACGCCGCGAAGAAACTGTTGATGGATACGTTCGTGCAGATCGTCGACCTGCAGGCGACGCCCGCGGCCGTCACGCGGCTCGATGTCGGCAGCCATCCGCAGGGCATCGCCATCGACCGGAGCGGGCGGCTCGCGCTCGTCGCATGCGTCGATGGCAGCGTGGCGGTGCTCGGCATCGACGGCAATCGTGTGACGCTTGCCGACACGCTCAAGATCGGGCAGAAGCGGCTCGCCGGCGTGAGCTTCACGCACGACGGCGCACATGCGCTGGTGGCGTTGCGCGACGAACAGGGCGTCGCCGTGCTCGACGTCGCCGCAGGCCGCGTGACCGACAGCGGCGCGCGTCTTTCGAGCGGCGTCGCGCCCTACACGATCGACGTGTCGAGCGACGGCAAGTGGGCCGTAGTCAGCGATGTCGGGCTGGCGGGGCTGCCCGCCTATCCCGGCAAACTCGCGGGCGATGCCGACACGGTGACGCTCATCGACGTTTCGCGTACGCCCTTTCGCGCGGTTCAGCACGTGACGGTGCCGTCGCTGCCCGAAGGCGTGGCGATCTCGCCCGACGGCAAATGGATCGGCGTGCAGGCGATGGACGGCTCCAACCTGACGCCCGACAACGCGGGTCGCCACGCGCGCGGCAAGGTGCTGCTGTTCGCGATCCGCGATGGTCAGGCCGTGAAAGTCGCCGAAGCGCCGGGTGGTGAAGCGGCCCAGGGCATCGTCTTCACCGCCGACAGCAAGTATCTGATCGTCCAGTTCAACGTCGAGAAAGCGCTCGCGTTCTACGCCGTGAACCGCGGCCATCTGCGCGACACCGGACAACGCATCGCGCTGACGGGCGGACCTTCGTCGCTGCGCACCACGCCGCGCTGACGCACCAGTCATTCATTCAACGAGGAGAGAAACATGCGTACGCCCGATGCGGCACGCAGGAACGTGGTCGTCTTTCGCAAACTGCCGGACGATCTGCTCGAACGTATTCGAACGAGGCACGACGTGACCGTCGCCGATCCGAGACGCGCCGACGAGCTGCCGCGCTTTCGCGAAGCGCTGGGCGATGCCGACGGCCTGATCGGTTCGAGCTTCCGGCTCGGCGCGGACGAACTCGCGCGCGCGCCGCGGCTGAAGGTGATTTCGAGCATCTCGGTCGGCGTCGACAACTACGATCTCGGTCTGCTCAGGCAGCGCGACATCACGCTCTGTCACACGCCGGGCGTGCTGACGGAGACGACCGCGGACACGGTCTTCGCGCTGATCATCGCGGCTTCGCGCCGCCTCGTCGAGTTGTCCAGTCACGTGCGCGAAGGCCGCTGGACGCGCAACATCGGCGAAGACCTGTTCGGCTGGGACGTGCACGGCAAGACGCTCGGCGTGCTCGGGTTCGGGCGCATCGGTCAGGCGGTGGCGCGGCGCGCGGCGCTCGGTTTCGGGATGCCGGTGCTGTTTCACGATCCGTTCGACGTGCCCGTGCCCGCGACGCTCGCCGGGCACGCGGTACGCGCCTCGTTCGACGACGTGCTCGCACGCGCCGACATCGTCGCGCTGACGCTGCCGCTCGCCGAGGAAACGCGCGGCCTGATGGACGCGCGGGCGTTCGCGACCATGAAGCCGGGCGCGATCTTCGTGAACGGCTCGCGCGGCGCGATCGTGCGCGAGGACGCGCTCGTCGCCGCGCTCGACAGCGGCCACCTGCGCGCCGCCGGCCTCGATGTGTTCGCCGTCGAGCCGCTCGCGCAGGATTCGCCGCTGCGCACGCACCCGAAAGTCACGGCGTTTCCGCACATCGGATCGGCGACGCACGAAACGCGGCGCGCCATGGCCGAGCTCGCGACCGACAACCTGCTGCGCGTGCTCGGTGGCGAAGCGGCCATCGCCGCGTTCGATCTCTCGAAGCACTGACCCGGCGATCCCGACCATGCCTCATTCGATTCCATCCCTGTGCGGCTCGCTCGCCGGCCAGCCGTTCACCTTCAACGTGAAAGTGCATAACGCCGCGTACCGGCAGCTCGGCGTGGACTACACGTTCGTCAGCTTCGGCGTGCAGGACGCCGCCGGCGCGATCGACGCCATGCGCACGCTCGGCATCCGCGGACTGAACGTGACCATGCCGCACAAGCAGGCGGTGATCCCGCATCTCGACGCGCTCGATGAAACCGCCCGCGAGATCGGCGCGGTGAATACCATCGACAACCGCGACGGGCATCTCACCGGCTACAACACCGATTGCATCGGCGCCGTGCGCGCGCTCGAAGAGGCGACGCCGCTCGACGGCCGGCGCGTCGCATTGCTCGGCGCGGGCGGCGCGGCGCGCGCGATCGCCTGGGGCGCTCGCCGCGCCGGCGCCCGCGTCACCGTATTCAACCGCACCGCCGCGCGCGGCGAACAACTCGCGCGCGATTTCGGCCTCGCCTTCGGCGGCGATCTCGGCGCGTTCGATCCGCACGCATTCGATGTCGTCGTGAACGCCACCGCCGCGGGGTTCCGCGCGCCGGAGGTCAATCCGTTGCATGCGGAGCAACTCAGCGCCCATCTCGTCGTCATGGATGCGGCCTTCATCCCGGTCCGCACGAAGCTGATTCGCGACGCCGAGGCGCTCGGCTGCCGCGTGATCGACGGGACGCGCATGTTGTTGCATCAGTTCTGCGGGCAGGTCGAGCTTTACACGGGCAAGGAGGCGCCGCTCGACGTGATGAGCGCCGCGTTGCTCGACGAAATCGCCCGGGTCGGTTAGGAAAGCCAGCGGTCCCGATCTCGCGCGAAGACGGGAAGGGACCGGTCGTCATGTCATTGCGGGGCATCGCAGGAAACCGGAGGAGACATATCATGAAGCATCAGGCAAGCATCGTGGCCGCGCCAGGCGGCATCGCGAACGACACGGGCACGAACCGGCAAGAGGTCACGACGGGTGACCTGTATCGCGCCGCGTGGGCCGCATCGCTCGGCAGCGCGCTCGAATACTACGACTTCGCGCTCTACAACCTCGCGTCGGCGCTGATTTTCGGGCCGCTGTTCTTTCCGTCGAGCGATCCCGCCATCGGGCTGATCGCGAGCTTCGGCGCATACTTTCTCGGTTTCGCGATCCGGCCGGTCGGCGGCATCGTCTTCGGCACGCTCGGCGACCGCTACGGCCGCAAGTTCGTGCTGATGGCGACGATCCTGCTGATGGGCGTCGCGAGCACGCTCATCGGCCTGTTGCCGACCTACGCGAGCGCCGGCATCTGGGCGCCGATCCTGCTCGTCGGCTGCCGCCTGCTGCAGGGTCTCGGCGCGGGCGCCGAGCAGGCCGGCGCGGCCGTGCTGATGGCCGAATATGCGCCCGCGAAGCGGCGCGGCTACTTCGCCGCGCTGCCCTTCATGGGCGTGCTGCTCGGCACGGTGATGGCGGCCGCGATCTACTTCGCGCTGGTGCGCGTGGAAGACATTTCGCAAAGCTGGCTCTGGCGCGTGCCGTTCCTGCTGAGCGTCGTGATCATCGCGGTGGCCATCTGGATCCGGCTGAAGCTCAAGGAATCGCCGTCGTTCGCGAAGCTCGAGGCGCGGCATCAGATCAACGAGAGCCCGCTCAAGCATCTCGTCAGACATTCGAAGCCGACGCTGCTCAAGGTCATCGGCATGCGCATGGCGGAGAACGGCGGCTCGTCGATCTATCAATCGCTCGCCATCAGCTATATGGTCACGGCGACGGGCCTCAAAGGACCGATCGGGCCGGTGGCGCTGCTGCTCGCGGGTGTGTCGGGCGCGCTGATCATTCCGCTCACCGGCATACTCAGCGACCGCTTCGGACGCGTGCCCGTGTATCGCGCGTTCGCGCTCTATCAACTGTTGCTCGCCTATCCGACGTGGTGGGTGCTGAGCCAGGGGAACGCCGCCGCGAGCATCGCCATGCTGTGCGTCGCGCTCGCGGGCGTCTGGGGCATGTTCGCCACGCAGGGCGCGCTGCTGCCCGAACTCTTCGGCGCGCAGCATCGCTATGCGGGCGTCGCGGTGGGGCGCGAGGTGTCCGCCGTGATCGCGGGCGGCGTTGCGCCGCTCGTCGGCGCGTCGATCATCGCCTGGGCGACCGCGCACTGGGGCGGCAGCGAAGGCCGCATCCTCGCGTGGATTCCGCTCGCCAGCTATGTCGCGGTGCTGAGTCTGATCGGCGTCGTGACGACGTTCTACACACCTGAAACACGCGGCCGTGATCTCGACGATTTGCGCGACGCCGCCGATGCGTCATGACGAACGTTCAGTGACCTACCTGCCTTTCGATGTTGCGGAACCGGCCCATCGAGCGGAAGCGATGAAACCATGCGCTCGTGCGCAGCTCGCACATGCGCGGCGAGCGCTCCGCGAGCGCGACTTCGAGCCAGTGGAACATCTCGTCGGGCCGGTCGAGCCGCGCATAGATCTCGGCGAACAGGAATGGCGACGTATAGCGGTTGCGCCGTCGCGCCAACAGGTCCTGGAGATACCATTCGAGGACCTTGTCATAGCCGCCCGAGTTCCATACCGTGCGGATCGTCTCGGCGCGCGCGAATTCGTTGCACCGCGTGAGCGCATCGATGGTTGCGTCGATGGCCTCTTCGTAATGGCCCCGAACCTCGAAAGCCGTCGCCAGCAACTGATAGATCAACGGTGAGCGCGGCCCGTGCCCGGAGGTCAGATACTCGCGAATGACTTCGTCGTATCGCCCCGACTGCACGAGCCCGAAGACGCGCGAACCTTCGAATCCCAGCGGATCGACTTTCTCCGCCAGCTCGAACTGGGCGCGCCCTTCCACTTCTCTTCCCTGCACGAGCAATAGCCTCGCATAGAGGCGGCTCGTCTCCGCGTGGCTCGGGTTCAGCCGCAGGGCCGCAAGGAATTCCGCTTCGGCGCGGCGCCAGTCCCAGTCATAGAAATAGTGCACGCCCGCAAGCGCCTGGTGCGCCTCGGGCAGACCCGGATCGAGCTCCAGCGCCCGGAGCGCCGCGGCGCGCGCTTTCGGAAAGCGCTGCGAAGGCGGATAAAAGCCATGTGTCGCGGTCGCCCCGAAGATGTTCGACATGCCTACGTAACCCAGCGCGTAGGTCGGGTCGAGTTCGAGCGCCGTTTCGAAGTAACTGTGCGCGCGATCGAAGTCTTCATCGCTCAACGAATGATGCGCCGCGAAGCCGGCATCGAAATGCACGCGGCGCGTCCAGTAGTAGCGGCCGCGAAGATAGGCATCATGCGCGGCCGGATCGATGGGCAGCCTGCGGGACAACCGGTGTTGCTGCTGCTCGGCCAGCGCGGGCGACACCTCCAGCGCAAGCGCGGCGCCGACTTCCTTCTGGATATCCAGTGCCCCCTTGCCCATCGGCTCGTGCGCACAGCCCAAGAGTTGCACCTGGTCGAAGGAACGGATCAGTTGCGCCAGAATGCGGACGCGTCCGCCCTCGCGCATCAGCGACCCTTCCATCACGTAGTCGACGTCGAGTTCATGCGCGATCTGGGAAATGTTCTTGTTCGCCCGCTGATAACGGGCCGCGGTGGTTCGTGCGATGACCAGGATTCGCTGCGGATCGAGCATGCCGATGTTGGCGGACGTTTCATCGGCGAGCGCCGCGCAGAAGCTGTCGAGGGTCGGGTCGTCGCTGTTGTTTTCGAACGGCAGCACCAGCACCCGGATCGGCGCAGCAGGATGCGCCTCGACGCGCGTTTGTTCCGTCACGGTGCGAATGCCTTCGAGCCGGTATCCCTTGCCTTTGACCGTGACGAGATAGCGCGGATGGTCCGGGTCTTCGCCGAGCGCGATGCGGATTTTGCGGATCGCCGTATTGATGCTGTTGTCCGTCTCCCGGTAGGCGTTCGTTCCCCACAGTCCCCGCACGATGTCGGCGCGCGTCACGAGCTGGCCGCGGGTCGATGCCATGAGAATCAGCAATTCCATGGGCAGACGTTCGAGCTTGATCCGTTCGCCGCAGCGGCGAAGTTCGTAGCGTCGCGTGTCCAGTTCGATATCGGCGGCGCCTGGTGGATTCGGTGTACTCATGGACGCTCTCTCAGTGGCGACCCCATGCTTGCCTCGATCGCGCCGGCGGGTCGCCGTTGATGCGTCAATCCGAACGATGCGGCGAACGCGAGCAAGGCACACGCTTCCGTGACGTATGCGGGCGATGCACGCAAGCTGTGTTCGAGGACGTGCGCGGCGAGCGGCGTGAGGCCGAGCGCGGTGACGAGCCCGAGATTCATGGCGGTGGCGACGCAGCTGAAGCGCACATCGAGCGGAAACGACTCGGCGATCGCGCAGGCGAAGGTGCCGTTGGCGAGCGAGGCAACGACGCCCGCCATGACATAGAGCGCGGAAAGGCTCACGGAATGTCTCGCGACCGCGAAGAAGAACCAGGGCGTGAACAACGCCGACAGGACCGCGCCTGCTCTGAAAACGTGGCGGCGGGGCACGAGATCGCCGATATGCGACGCGACGAGAATGCACAACGCGATGACAAGAAAATATTGCATTTGCGCACGCGTGATTTGCGCATCGTCGTAATGAATGACTTGCAGATAACTCGGCAGGTACGCAATGAAGATTCCGCTCGATGCCCCCACCAGCAGGCACACGCCCACACCCGACAAAAGCTGCACGCAGTGACGACGGAAAAGCGCGCTGAACGGCTCACGACGCCGCGCGCCGATGGTGCGCGCGTACTCGTCGGACTCGGCAAGACGTCTGCGGATCGCAAAGCTGAGAAGGCCCACCGCGCCGCCGATCAGAAAGCCCAGCCGCCAGCCGTACGCGTCCATCTGGAGCGCGGTGAGCGACCTCTGCAGGGCCAGATTGACGCACGTCGCGAAAAACAACGCGAGATTGACCGCGACGAACACGATGCCGCAGAGCAGTCCCGGGCGCGCGCGGGCCGTTTCGACTGCATAGACGACGGCGCCGGGAAGTTCACCCCCGAGGCACAGCCCCTGCACGAGCCGCAGCAGCACGAGGAGCGCGGATGCCCACACGCCCCAGTCGCGATAAGACGGCAGAAGGCCAATGAGAAAGGTCGCGATCGCCGCGATCATGGCGGACGAGAGGAAAGCAATTCGCCGGCCATAGATGTCGCCGAGGCGGCCGAACAGGATCCCGCCGACGGGTCTCGACAAATAGCCGATTGCCAGTACCACGAACGACAGCGTTTCGCCGGATGCGCCGGTGCCCGATGGAAAGAAGGCGGCGCCTATGCTCCGGGCGAAGAAACCATAGATGACGAAATCGAAGACCTCGAGTGCGCCGCCCGTGCTCGCGACCAGAATGGTCCATCGCTGGCGCGCCGTCATGACCTCGTCTCCTGAACCATGCGGACGATGACGACATGGAGGATCGGCGCAGTGAAGTATGTGACTGTTCCAATAAGGAGCCGGCGCATCGGTCGCGGAAGGAGGGAAGGTGTTCCATCGTTCATCACGTGGGCCTTGGCGCGTCGACGTTGATCTTTCTTTGCGCGCTGACCGCCGCCCCGGAGCGCGGCAACGGTCATCCCGTTAAAGATAGGGCAGTTTTCAGCGCATCGCTAACGAAGACCTTCATGATTTCTTCATGACCTCTCCATTGTTCGCCGCTTGCGCTCGTTGCACCATACCAGCGCTTAAACGCCGAGCGTGCGCAGTCGCTCCGGTTGCTGGCATCCAGTCCAGCCAGACAACCGGCTCGTGCGCTCCGTGATGCCAAGCGCCCGATTCGCTGACAAGGAGACGACCGTGAAAATCAGGCATTCAAGCATTGTGCCGGCCATAGCCGCAGCACTTTTCTCACTCAGTGGCGCCGCACAGGCCGGCGGCCATTGCTCGAACGAGACGTTGAGAGGATCGTTCGGGTTCATCGGTCACGGACAGATACTCGGATTGATCGGTGGCGACGGCAAATTGCATGCGTTTGCGGCTCCGTCGATCCTCGATGACGTCGCCCTGGTGACCTTCGATGGCGTGGGCCATTTTTCACGCACCGACTTCGGGGTGATCGGCGGCTTGCCGAAAGGGGGGCAGACTACCTTCAATCCGAGCCAGATGGGCGCCTACACGGTGAACTCCGATTGCACCGGCACCATGAAGATCATCTACACCGCGGGCGGCGCCGTGCCGGCCGGCGTCGAGACCGATCTGAACATCGTCGTCGCCGCGGACGGGACGCTCATCGAATCGGTGGTCTACAGGGCCGTGACCGTGTCGGGCGAGAGCGCGGACGGCAAAGTGGTGTGTCCGCCGAATTGCGAGCAGGGTGTGCAGGAAAGCTTCGAGGGCAAAAAGGTCGTGGTCTACGGATTCCGACAGTCGAGCGACCGATAGACTCGTGCGGAAGGCGGCCTGACCGCGCATGCGCGACGGCGCGTCACTGACGCACACTCTGCGCCAGTGCGCGCAAGAGCCCGGCGCCGTCGCCGCTCCACGCGCTGCCATGCATGCAGGCGAGTGTCGTGGGTTCGAGCTGTGCGAGACGCTCGAACATCGCGTCGGCGTTTCGCGTGTGCGAGAAATAGTCCATGCCGCGCCGGAACGCTTCGCTCGGCCCCAGGATATCGGCCGTGGTGAGCGCAGGCAGCGTCGCGCCGCCTTGCGTGAACAGGTCTCCACACAGCAGCGTGCGCGTGGTTTCTTCCATCATGAAACCGCACTCCCATGCGTGCGGCAGATGAGGCGTGTCGATCCATCGCACGCGGTGGCGTCCGAGCGAAACCGTCTGCCCGTCGGCGAGCGCGACAGGCGCGCGATCGGCGAGATCCGTGATGGACACCATCGCCGCCACGGAGCCGCACAATGGCGCCGCATCGGGCGCCGCCGCCAGCCACTCGTTGAGCGAACCACATTCGTCTGCTTCGACGTGCGAAAACGCGATATGCCGCAAACGCGCCGGCGCGATGATGCTCGCGAGCGCCTCCCGCACGAGCGGAAACATTCTGCGCGGACCGGTATGAAAGAGCAGCGGCTCGTCGTCGACGATCAGATACTGGTTGAACGAGAAGCCGCCCGCGTCGCCGGGCAGCGTCACGGGCGTGTTGATGCGATACAGGCCATCGGCGATTTCCTCGACGTTCGTGCCCGACTGCGAGTTGGTGATCACCATGTCTGTCTCCCGGTACCTGAGTTCGGCTCGGATGTCGGCGCGGCATCGCCAGCCATGCCTTCCCCGTCGACGCTTGCAGCGCGCGCACCCATCTGTCCGTTCGCCGAAGGCCATTCGTTCTCGAAGACGCATTCGTCGACGGAACGGCGCTTCGCCCAATGCTCGGTTTCGAGCATCGGCGCATCGTAGTAGCGTTTCACATGCCCTACGCAGAGAATCGCGACGGGTCTCGCGCCGGAGGGCATATTCAGCAGCCCTGCAACTTCCTCCGGCTCGAACAGGGAAACCCAGCCCATGCCGAGCCCTTCCGCGCGCGCGGCAAGCCACATGTTCTGGATCGCGCACGCGACCGATGCGAGGTCCATCTCGGGCAGCGTGCGTCTTCCGAACACATGTGCTTCGCGGCCGTCCATCAGCGCCATCACCAGCACCTCGGCGCAGTCACGCAATCCTTCCACCTTGAGTCGCATGAACTGATCGCGTCGTTCACCGAGGGCGTCGGCGGTCAGCAGGCGTTCGCGTTCGACCGCGTCCCGCAACTGCGCGCGAATACGCCCGGACGTGATCCGCAGGATGCGCCACGGCTGCATGAAGCCGACGCTCGGCGCATGCAGCGCGGCGTCGATGAGCCGCTCCATGACGTGCGGCGCAACCGCGTCGCTTTCGAAGTGGCGCATGTCGCGACGCTCGTGAATGGCGCGGTAGACGGCTTCGCGATCCGCCTCGCTGAATGCTTTTTCCATAGATCCCGATGAAGGTTGAACGCCCGGACGAGCAATGATGATACTGCGGCGGACGGTCCCGTCCTTCCATGCAGGGTTTGCCCGGGGCATGCAGGAATGTCATGCGCCTCATGAGATCTTTTCGATTGTTGCAGCCACAGGGGCGCGTCGAGAATGATCGCAACCCATCCGCCGGCTCGTCTTGACGGGCACGTGTGCGGGCAAACCAACCAGGAATGCGACGACCGATGAACCTTCGCGAATCCCCCGTGCACTTCGACGAGCGTAATGTCAGAGCGGCGAACTCACCGACGCCTTCATGCCATCGAACCTGTGGCGAGGCGCTCGTCACCTTGCTCGAAAACTACGGCGTTCAGTACGTCTTCGGCATCCCGGGCGTGCATACCGTGGAGCTCTATCGCGGTCTTGCCCGCTCGTCGATGCGGCACGTGACGCCGCGTCACGAACAGGGCGCGGGCTTCATGGCCGACGGTTACGCGCGCGTCACGGGCAAACCCGGCGTGTGCTTCATCATCACCGGGCCGGGCATGACCAACATCGCGACCGCGATGGCGCAGGCCTACGCCGATTCCATACCGATGCTCGTGATATCGAGCGTCAATGCGCGGGGCCAACTCGGGGGCGGGAACGGACGTCTGCACGAACTGCCGTCCCAGCGCGACGTTTTCGACGGACTCGCCGCGTTCTCTCACACCGTGCTGGATGCCGCCGAGTTGCCGCAGGTGCTGGCACGCGCGTTCGCCGTGTTCGAGAGCGCCCGGCCGCGGCCCGTGCATATCGAGATTCCGCTCGACGTCATCGTGTCGCCGGCCAGCGCCGTGACGGCTTCGCCCGCGATGCGCCCGGCGAAACCCGCCGCCCATCCCGCCGCGCTCGCCGCTGCGGTGGAACTGCTCGCCGACGCGCGCCGGCCGCTGATTCTCGCCGGCGGCGGCGCGGCACACGCCGCGATCGAATTGCGCGAAATCGCCGAGCGGCTGCAAGCGCCCGTCGCACTCACGACCAACGCGAAAGGTCTTCTGCCGAGCGGGCAGCCGCTTCTCATCGGCTCGACGCAGTCGCTGCCTCAGACCCGCGCGATGATTCGCGAAGCCGACGTCGTGCTCGCGGTCGGAACCGAACTGGGCGAAACCGACTATGACGTCTTTTTCGATGGCGGCTTCTCGATCCCCGGACAGCTCATCCGCATCGATATCGACGCGCAGCAGGTCATGCGCAACGGCCATCCGGATGTCGCCATCGTCAGCGATTCGCGCGAGGCGTTGAGCGCCCTCTCGACGAGACTGCACGAGTGCCCTGTGCGTCCCGCCGCACCGGACTGGGGCGCCGCGCGCGTGGCGGCGGTGCGCGAGGCCATCATCGCCGGTTGCGACGCCGCGATGCGATCGCAGCAACATCTGATCGACACGATCGTCGGCACCTTGCCCGATGTCATCATCGCCGGCGATTCGACGAGCCCGGTCTACGCAGGCAACTTCCTCCACGACGCACCCGCGCCGCGCTCCTGGTTCAACTCATCGACCGGCTACGGCACGCTCGGATACGGCCTGCCCGCCGCGATCGGCGCGAAGCTCGCAGCATCTGAACGGCCGGTCGTGTGCCTGATAGGCGACGGCGGTTTGCAGTTCACGCTGCCGGAGCTGGCGAGCGCGGTGGAAGCGCGCGTGCCCGTGATCGTGCTGTTGTGGAACAACTTCGGTTACGGCGAGATCCGGAAATACATGGCCCAGCGCGATATCTCGCCCGTGGGCGTCGATATCTACACGCCCGACTTCGCCGCGCTGGCGAGCGCCTTCGGATGCGCGGCCGAGCGGGTCGACGATCCACAGGCACTCGACGAAGCATTGCGGCGCGCGCTCACGCGCGCGGTCCCGACCGTGATCGAGGTTCGCGAAGCCGACTGGTTTGCACGGGTGCCGTCATGAGCGCGCAGGCACGCCCCGTTTTCGACTTCCCGCTGCGCACGCAGCTCTTCATCGATGGCGCCTGGTGCGCGCCCGAGACGAGGCAGCGGCTGCCCGTCATCGATCCGTCGACCGAAGAGATGATCGTCGAAGTGGAGGCCGGCGGCCCCGCCGATGTCGATCGCGCGGTGCGCGCGGCGTCACAGGCCTTTCGCTCCTGGAAACGGACCTCGGGCGCCGCGCGCGCCGCCCTTCTGCGCGCGATCGCACGCGGCGTGGAGGCAGAGCACGAACAGCTCGCCGCGCTTCAGTCGCTCAACAACGGCAAGCCGATCGCCGAATCCCGGATCGACGTCGGCGACGTGGCCGCCACCTTCGACTATTACGCTGATCTCGCCGAAACCCTGGATGCACCGGAGGCGGAAATCGCCATCCCGAGCAGCGAGCATCGCGCCGTGATCCGTCGCGAGCCGGCAGGCGTGGTCGGCTTGATCGTGCCGTGGAACTTCCCGATGGTCACGACCGCGTGGAAGCTCGCCCCGGCGCTCGCCGCGGGATGCACGGTCGTGCTGAAGCCCTCCGAATTCACCCCGCTGCCCGAGCTTGCGCTGGCCGCGATCGTCGAGCGGGCGGGCGTGCCGCCGGGCGTGTTCAACGTCGTGACCGGCACCGGCACGGAGGTCGGCGCGGCGCTCACGACGCATCCGCTCGTCTCGAAGGTTTCGTTTACCGGCAGCACGGCGGTCGGCGAGCAGGTCATGAAGGCGGCGGCGCAATCCATCAAGGGCGTGAGCCTCGAACTGGGCGGCAAGTCGTCGATCATCGTCTTCGCGGACGCCGACCTCGATCTCGCCGTCGATCTCGTGACAGGCGGCGCGTTCTTCAATGCCGGACAGATGTGCTCGGCCACGTCGCGCGTGCTCGTCGAGCGGCCGCTTGCGCAGGCGCTGATCGCGCGCCTCGCCGACCGGGTGGCGCGAACCGTCGTCGGTGCGCCGTTCGCATCCGGCGTGCAGATGGGACCGCTCACGAACCGCGCGCAGTACGAGCGCGTGCAGCGTTTCATCGCGCGGGGCAAGGCGGACGGCGCGAGTCTCGTGGTCGAGGGCTCGGCGCCGGAAGGACCGGGTTATTTCGTGCAGCCGACGATGTTCGTCGACGTGCCCACGAGCAGCGCGATCTGGCGCGAAGAGATCTTCGGACCCGTGATGTGCGTGCGCAGCTTCGATACGGAAGACGATGCGATCGCGACGGCCAACGACACCGAGTTCGGGCTGGTCGCCACCGTCGTCACGCGCGACGCGGCACGCGGCCAGCGGGTGGCCGGCGCGCTGCAGGCGGGCGTCGTCTGGATCAACGCACCGCAACTGATCTTTCCTCAGACGTCATGGGGCGGCTACAAGAAAAGCAGCCTCGGCCGCGAACTCGGGCCGTTCGGACTCGCGGCCTTCCAGGAAATCAAGCAGGTCCTGAGCGCGACGGGTCCCGTCTGAAGGGCATTTTGAGCTCGAGCCATGCGTTCGGCTCATGGCAACCATGCCGAGAATTCGATTGTTGCCGAAATTTTGCATCCCTAGAGTGTTCTCACCAACGCCGTTCCAGATCCACCGACCGCATCGACCGACTGCTGCACGCTTACGCGAGGAGATAACCATGCAGGACATCAAACGAGGCAGAAGGCAGGCCATCAAGACCGTCGGCATGGCGCTCGCCGCGTCGAGTCTGCCGATGCCGTTCATCAGCACGGCGCGGGCGCAGGAAAAGAGCTTTGCCGGCAAGACGCTGCGTCTGCTCACATGGTCCGACGACACCGGCGCGGCGGCGTTGCGCAACATCGCCGCGACCTTCAGCCAGAAGACCGGCGCGCAGGTTATCGCCGACCGCGCGGACGGCACCTCCGGCATGGTGGCGAAAGTGAAAGCGGCCGGCGAGAAGCCCACCTACGACGTGATCACGCTTGCGGGCGTGGGCGCCTCGGGTCTCGCGGATGCCGGCCTGCTGATGAAGCCCGATCTGAACCGCCTGCCCAACCTGAAGGATGTCGCCCAGCAGTACCAGACCGGCGCCAATGGCTTCGGCATCGGCTACCTGCTGTGGTCGGACGGTCTCATCTACAGCACGTCGTCGGTCAAGACGGCGCCGTCGAGCTACGAGGCGCTCTGGGACCCCAAGTATGCGGGCCGGATTTTCCTGCCGCCGCCGGAATGGGCCGAAGCGGTCGATCTCGCGATCATCGCGGCGAAGATGGCCGGCGGCTCGCAGCAGAACATCGAGCCGGGCTTCAAGAAGCTCGCGCAACTGAAGGACCGCGTGCTCACGCTCGGAGAGAATCCGAATCAGGTCGCCGACCTGTTTCGCACCGGATCGCTGGACATCGGCGGCATCTATTCCCCGGCATTCTTCCCCAACCAGTTGCGCAAGCCCGAATACAAGATGGCCGTCACGTACGGCATGAAGGAAGGTTTCGCGACACAGCTGATGTTCACGGTCATCCCGAAGGCGCATCCGGGCGACATCGACCTGATCCACGCGTTCATCAACCATTCGCTCGACGCCGGCGTGCAAGGCCGCATGGCTGCCGACGTGCTGAACGGTCCGGTGAACTCGAAGGCGCTGATTCCCGCCGAAAGCCGCGCGTTCGTGCCCTCGCCGCAGCAGATCGCACAGAATGCCGTGCTGCACGACGACAAGGCGCTGGCGGCGGTACAGCCGGCCTGGATCAAGCGCTATACGGAAATCTTCTCGGCCTGAGCCCCATGTCCGCACTTCTTTTCCGCCGCAGGACGGCAGCGATGACAGGCGTCGCCCTCGGGCAGGCGCCGGCGCCCGCGCTGCCCAAGGTGCCGCCCTGGGTGCTGCTCGCGCCCATCCTGGCCTTTCTCGCCGTGCTCGTCGCAGCCTCGCTCGTGGTGCTGCGCATGAGCTTCGGCGTGTCGGGGAACGAGTGGCATGCGCTCACGCTGCGCAATTACGCGGACCTCGCCGATTCGTACTTTCTGCGCTCCCTCTGGCTCACGCTGAAGCTCGCGTTTCAAAGCATGGTCTGCGCGGTGCTGCTGGCGATTCCCGTGGCGCTCGCCATGGCGCGCACGGAGTCGCGGCTGGCGCGCAGGCTGCTTCTTGCGGGCGTGCTTTTGCCGCTGCTCGTCAACCTGCTGCTGCAGGGCTACGGCTGGCTCGTCATGCTGGGGCCGGCCGGATTGCTCAATCATGCGCTGCTTGCCGCCGGCGTCGTGCGGCGCCCGGTGCAGTGGCTCTATCGCGAGAACGGCGTGCTGCTCGGCCTGATCCAGACCGCGTTTCCGCTCGCCGTGCTGCCGCTCGCGAGCGCGATGCGCGCCATCTCCCGCGCTTATGAGGAAGCGGCCGCCACGCTCGGCGCGACCCGCTGGCAGACGCTCTGCCACATCGTCCTGCCGCTCGCGATGCCCGGCCTCGTGTCCGGCGCCCTGCTCGTCTTCGCCTACAACGCGAGCGCGTTCGCGGTGCCGCTGCTGCTCGGCGGGCGGCGCGTGCCCATGCTCGCCGTGCTCGTGCACGACCAGGTGGCGCCGCTCCTGAACTGGCCGGCCGCGTCGGCATCCGGCGTGGTGCTGATGGCGGCGACGCTCGTCGTCATGTCGGTCTCGCAACGGCTCGTGCGCGGCATGCAACGCACGGAGGAATCCTGCTCATGAGTACCCTGCGCCTCGCCACGGCCATGCCCGGACGTCTGGGCCGTGCAACCAGCCTGCTTGCGACGACCGTGCTCTTTCTCGCCGCATTGCCGATCCTCACGATGATCACGATGTCGTTCGGCAACTCGGACACGCTCGAATTCCCGCCGCCGAGTTTCGGGCTGCGCTGGTATCAGGCCGCGTGGCACACGTTCGTGTCGCCCGACGCGAGCGACGTGCTCTCGATGGGAACCGCCCTGACGACGAGCCTCATCGTCGCGGTCTCGACGATGATCATCGCCACCGCCGTCTCGGTGCCCGCGGCCTACGCGCTCTCGCGCTACCGCTTCCGTGGCAAGGCGATGATCGAGCAACTGGTTGCGCTGCCGCTCGTCTATCCGCTCGTGATGCTCGGGCTTTCGCTGCTGCTCGTGTTCAACGTGCTGCCCGTCGAACTTGGCCTGCTGCGGCTCATCATCGCGCACGTGATTCTCGTCCTGCCGTTCACCGTGAAGAACTGTGCGGCATCGGTCGCCGCGATCGGCCCCGAGTTCGAGGAAGCCGCGTGCCTGATGGGCGCGAGCCCGCGCCGCGCCATCGTCGATGTGGTCTTGCCGCTCATGCGGCCGGGCATTCTCGCCGGCATGCTGTTCGCCTTCATCATCTCCTTCAACGAATTCACGGTGACGTTCTTTCTGTACGACATCAACACGATGACGCTGCCCGTCTGGCTGTACAGCCGCACGGTGTCGTCGCTGGATCCGACCGTGTTCTCGTTCGCGGTCGTCATCGTGCTCATCGACTTCGCCTTGATCTGGCTGCTCGAAAAGCTGGTCGGCGACGAAGGCGTCGCGCTGTAAACAGGGAGTCCTCATGACGCATTTGACACTTCAGGCGGTAACGAAGCGCTTTCACACCGCGTACGCAGTCGATCACGTCGACCTCGCCGTGCCCGACGGCAAGCTGGTGTGCTTTCTCGGACCGTCCGGCTGCGGCAAGACGACGTTGCTGCGGATCATCGCGGGCCTCGAAACGGCAACGTCCGGGACCGTGGCATTCGCCGGGCGCGACCTGACGAACGTGCCGGCGAACCAGCGCGATTTCGGCATGGTGTTCCAGTCGCTCGCGCTCTTTCCGCACATGACGGTCGCGCAGAACATTGCCTATCCGCTGCGGCTGCGCCGCGTCGCAAAGAACGCGCAGGCGGCGCGGGTCACCGAGCTGCTCGAGCTGATCCAGTTGCCGCACATGGCGGACCGGCCGGTCTCGCGGCTCTCGGGCGGGCAGCGCCAGCGCGTGGCCATCGCCCGCGCGATCGCGTCGTCACCGAAGCTGTTGCTGCTCGACGAACCGCTCTCCGCACTCGACGCGAAGCTGCGCGAAGCGATGCAGGTCGAGATCCGCCTGCTGCAGCAACGTCTCGGCATCACGACGATCATGGTGACGCACGATCAGCGCGAGGCCATGACGATGGCCGACGAAATCGTCGTGATGGAAAAAGGACGCATCGCCCAGATCGGCAAGCCGCTCGACATCTATCGCAATCCCGTCAGCGAATTCGTCGCCGATTTCATCGGCCTCGGCAACATCCTGCCCGTCACGTTCGACGGCACGGACCGGATCGCGCTTCCGGGCGGCCAGCAGATCGTCGTCGATGGCGCGCAGCGAGCGCGTGATGCGGCAGGCGGCGTCCGTCTGCTGATTCGCCCCGAAGACGTGTCCATGCGATCGGCCATGACGCATTCCGGACCCAACGTGCTGTCCGGAACGGTGACGTTCATCCGGGATGTCGGCGCGTCGCTCGAAGCCACCATCGATTGCGCCGGCTTCACGCTTACCGCAGCCACGACACCGCGCGAGACGCCGGCGTTGCAGGTCGGCATGCCCATCTTCGCGGAACTGCCGCCGCATGCCTGCAAGCTCATCGCCGCACGCACCGCACCCTGAATTCACGCCGTCCAACGCCCAGTTACAGGAGACAGTCTCATGAACACCACGCATTTCGCGAAGCGCTTTCTTGCGCGCACGTCCGCCCTCCTCGCCTTCTCCGGCATCGTGGGCCTCGGCGCATTCGCCCCGCTGGCGCACGCCGACGCGCTCGACTCGATCACCAAATCCGGTGTCGTGCGCATCGGCGTCTTCGAGGACTATCCGCCGTTCGGCTCGATCGGGCCGGACATGAAGCCGCAAGGCTATGACATCGACGTGTCCAATCTGATCGGCAAGACCCTCAACGCGAAGGTCGAACTGATTCAGGTCACGGGCGACAACCGCATGGCCTATCTCGTCGACCATAAGGCCGACATGCTGCTTTCGGTCGGCAAGACGCCGGAGCGCGAAAAGGTGATCGACTTCTCGCAAGCCTACGCGCCGTACAACCTGGCCGTGTTCGGTCCGAAGTCGCTTGCCGTGAAGAACGCGGGCGACCTGGCCGGCAAGAGCATCGCAGTTGCGCGCGGCACGCTCGAAGACCTGAGCGTGAGCAAGGTCGCGCCGTCCTCCGCGACCATCAAGCGCTTCGACGACCCGAACGGCGCCATCTCCGCGTTTCTCGCGGGACAGACGCAATTGCTCGTGGTGGGTAATGACGTGGGCGCGACGATCATCGCCCGCCATCCGTCGATCGATCCCGAGCAGAAGTTTTCTCTCTTCAGCTCGCCCGATCACGTGGGCCTGAACAAGAACGAGCCGCGCCTGAAGCAGAAGGTGGACGAGGCCATCGCCGCGGCGAAAAAGGACGGCACGATGAACGCCATCTCGCAGAAGTGGCTGCGCGCGCCGCTGCCGACCGATCTGTGATGCGCGTCGCGTTCCGTTCACTCGCACGCCGGAGGACGCCTCGATGACCTACACGTTCGATTTCAGTGACTTCGGCCCGTATGTGGACGTGCTCGCGCACGGCGTCGCGGTCACGCTCGGCCTCACCGCCACATCGACGCTGCTGGGCGGCCTCGTTGGCATCGGGGGAGCGTGCCTCGCCGTGACGGGTCCGAAGTGGGTGCGCGCCGTGGTGGCCACGTATGTCGAGCTCATCCGCAATACGCCGTTTCTCGTGCAGCTCTTCTTCGTGTTCTTCGGACTGCCGAGCCTCGGCGTGCACATCGGCGAAATCGAGGCCGCCGTGCTGGCGATGACGGTCAATCTCGGCGCGTATGCCACCGAAATCGTCCGGGCGGGGATCGACTCGATCCCGCGCGGACAGGTCCAGGCTGCGATGGCGCTCGGCTTGCGGGGCCCGCATGTCTTCCGCCAGATCGTACTGCCGCAGGCGCTCGCCAACGTGTTTCCGGCATTGCTCGGACAGGTGCTGATCGTGATGCTCGGCTCCGCGGTCGTCTCGCAGATTTCGGTGGCGGACCTCACGCATGCCGCCAGCTACATCCAGTCGCGCAACTTCCGTTCGTTCGAGTGCTACGTCATCGTCACCGCGATCTATCTGCTGCTGTCGATCGTGCTGCGCATGCTGATCAACCGGCTCGGCAAGCGGCTGTTCGCGGAACGCACCGCCCGTGGCGTCACGATCGCGCCCCGGCGCGGCCTGCGAAGCCTGTTTTCGCTGCGTGCGGGCACGGCCGCGCCCGGCCTTCCGAAGGAGCGTTCACGATGATGGAATTCACGCTGTGGGATATCGCGCGCAATCTGATGCTCGCCGCGCGCTGGACGCTGTTGCTGTCGCTGATCGCGTTCGTCGGCGGCGGCCTGACCGGCATGGTGCTGCTCGCCATGCGGGTGTCGCCGCTGCCGTGGCTGCGCCGCGTGGTGGTGCTGTATGTCGAGCTGTTCCAGGGCACGCCGCTGCTGATGCAGCTCTTCCTCGGGTTCTTCGGCTTGCCGCTCCTGGGCGTCGAGGTCTCGCCCTGGGCTGCCGCGACGGTCACGCTCACGCTCTACACGGCCGCCTATCTCGCCGATATCTGGCGCGGTTGTGTGGAAGCGGTGCCGCGCGGTCAATGGGGCGCGGCGGCGAGTCTCGGCATGACGTGGATGCAGCAGTTGCGCTATGTCATCTGGCCGCAGGCATGGAAGATCGCCGTCCCGCCCACCGTGGGCTTTCTCGTGCAGGTCGTGAAGAGCACCGCGCTCACGTCGATCATCGGACTCACGGAACTGACCAAGACCGGGACCATGATCACGAACGCCGTGTTTCGCCCCTTTCCCATCTACGCCATCGTCGCGTTGCTGTACTTCGCGATGTGCTTTCCGCTGACCTGGTATGCGCGTGCGCTCGAGCGCCGGTATCGGGTCGGCAGGCTTCGGTGAAATGCGCCGCAGCTCCGGCGTGCTTGTTCAAACTTGGCAAAAACAGGATTGCGCATGATTTCCATCGGTAACGTGTCGAAGTGGTACGGCCAGTTTCAGGTGCTGGCCGACTGCACCACGCAGGTCAGCAAAGGCGAAGTAGTCGTGGTCTGCGGCCCGTCCGGGTCCGGCAAGTCGACGCTCATCAAGACCGTCAACGGACTCGAACCGTTCCAGAGCGGAAGCATCACGATCGATGGCGAGGCCGTCCACGACAAGCGCACCAATCTGTCGCGGCTGCGCGCGAAGGTCGGGATGGTGTTTCAGCATTTCGAGCTGTTTCCGCACATGTCGATCACGCAGAACCTCACGCTCGCGCAGACCAAAGTGCTGGGGCGCTCGAAAGACGAAGCATCCGACAAGGCGCTGCGCCTGCTTCAGCGAGTCGGCCTGCGCGCGCACGCGGACAAATATCCCGCACAGCTTTCCGGCGGCCAGCAGCAACGCGTGGCGATCGCGCGCGCGCTGTCGATGGACCCCGTCGCGATGCTGTTCGACGAACCGACGTCCGCCCTCGATCCGGAGATGATCAACGAGGTTCTGGATGTCATGGTCGAGCTGGCCCAGGAAGGCATGACGATGATGTGCGTGACGCACGAAATGGGCTTCGCGAGAAAGGTCGCACACCGGGTGATCTTCATGGATCACGGGCGCATCGTCGAAGACGACGCCAAAGATGCGTTCTTTGCCCATCCGAGGTCCGACCGCGCGAGGGAATTCCTGGGCAAGATACTCCACTGACACCGCCGTCACGTCGCCTCCGACTTGCTACTATAGTTCCGACTGACAGGCTTTCCGTGATCGGAGACACGCCCCATGCGACGACTTCCTCCGCTCAATGCGCTGCAGATCTTCGAGACGGTCGCGCGTCACCGCAGTTTCACGCGTGCGGCGGAGCATCTGTGCCTCACGCAAGGCGCGATCAGCCGGCAGATTCTCACGCTGGAGGAGTATTTCGGCTTTCCCCTTTTCAAACGGGGCGCACGGGGACTGACGCTGACGGCTGAAGGCGACGTGCTGCTGCCCGTGGTGAGAGAGGGCTTCGCGCGCATCGAGGAGGTATCACTGCGTCTCACGCGCCAGCGCACCGATCTCGCCCTGAAAGTGCCGACCTGCGTGATGCGATGGATGCTGCCGAGGATCATGCGTTTTCAGAGCGAGCATCCCGAACTGCAACTGCAGATCACGACGACCTGGCAGCACGACGTCGATTTTCAGGTGGAATCGTTCGATGCGGCGATCATCTACGGCTCCTCGCCCGGCGCGGACGTGCACGCCGTGCCGCTCTTCGACGAACAGCTCACGCCGGTGTGCTCGCCCGATCTCCTCAATGAACGGCCGCTCGCCGAAGCTGCGGATCTGGCGCATCATGCGCTGCTGCATCCGACGCGGGACCACCGCGACTGGAAGCTGTGGCTCGACCGCGTGGGTGCGAGCGAGATCGACCCGACGCTCGGCCCGACCTTCGAAACACTCGATATGGCGACGAATGCCGCCATGCAGGGCTTCGGCGTCGCCATCAGCGACCGGACGCTGGTCAGCGAAGACGTGGCGGCCCGGCGACTCGTCATGCCGTTCGACACCGTGCTCGAAACGGGTTCAGGCTATTACTTCGTCTATCCGGAATGTGTCGCGAATCAGCCGAAGGTCAGGCTCTTCAGCGACTGGATCACGCGCAACCGCGACGCCGTCGCGATAAACGGATAGTCACCGCAACGTACGCTTTTCGCTCACCGCGCCGAGGAGACCGTATGACAGTCCATGACTTCTCCGAGTTTTCCTGGGACGAGCAGGAAGACGTCAAGGCCGTGCTGGCAAGCCGGGGACTCGATCCGCGCGATTTCCACATCTCAGACAATACCGACGAACCGGCGGACGGCAAAGGCGCGATCCGGCGGATTTCCGTCACGCGAATCGCCAATGGCAAGAAGGCGATTTACGACACGGATCACTTCGCCCCCTGGCTCGCGGATTTCGCCGACGCGCTGGAAGCGGGCGAATTCGACGACTGAGCGGCGTCATTCCACCACTCGCTGGTTTCAAGACTACTTCCCCTCAAGCCGCTGACGGCTTCCGACGGGTGCCGTCGCACGCGTCTCCTACCTGACAATCTGCGCGATTCGCGCATTTTCAATCACCAAATTCCGCGAACAAATGATCACATCGATCATATTAGGGTTTTCATTGACTGAATTTGTCATCGTCTTGGCTAAAATGCACACATCGATCAAATCAAGTTGATCGAAACGATCAGTCGGCACAACACGGAGCAAGCATGTCAATTTCACTCAAGGGAATCGTTCCCGCACTCATTACGCCGATGACGGCGGACGAGAACGTCGATGAAGACGGTCTGCGCGCGCTGATCGAGCGGCTCATCGAGTCGGGCGTGCATGGGCTCTTCGTGCTCGGCACCAACGGCGAGTTCATCGCGCTGAGTGAAGAAGAGAAGTTGCGCATCGCAAGCATTGCGGTGGATCAGGCGCGCTCGCGCGTTCCCGTCATTGCCGGGACCGGCGCTTACGCGACGCGCGATGTCATCGGCCTGAACCAGAAAATGGCCGATGTGGGCGTGGACGCCGTGTCGGTGATCACGCCTTACTTCAATGGCGCGACCCAGCCGGAACTCTTCACCCATTACAAGAAGATTGCCGAAGCCACACCCCTGCCGGTGATGCTGTACACGATTCCCGCGAAAGCGGGCATCACGCTCAATGTGGATACCGTGCGCCGGCTCTCCGAGATTCCCAACATCCGCGGCATCAAGGACAGCGGTGGCGACTTCGACCGCCTGCTTCAGCTGATCAACCTTCGCCGCGATGACTTCGCCGTGTTCACTGGCACTGACTCGATGATTCTCTGGACGCTGATCGCGGGCGGAGACGGCGCGGTGGCAGCAACGACGAACGCGGTGCCGAATGTCGTCATGTCCATCTGGAACAAGTTCCAGTCGGGCGACATCGACGGCGCGCGCGCCGCGCAGGAATCGCTGCGCGCACTGCGCGATGCCTTCGCGCTCGGCACCATGCCCGTCGTGCTCAAGACGGCTGCGCAGATGCTCGGCATGCCCGCAGGCCCCGCCCGCTCTCCCGCACAACCGCTCGATGCGAATGCGCGCGAGCGTCTGTCTCAGGCGCTTTCCATCTACCGCGACGCGACGCGCGGCAACTGAAACAGGTAATCAGCATGGCCACTTATCATTTCCAGACCGTCAAGCACATCGTCCACGGCGCGGGCAGCCTCAATCAGCTTGCCGAGAAGCTGTCGCTGCTGGATACGCCGGTCGCGCGTATCGCCCTGATTACGCAGCCGATCATGGAAGAGCTCGGCGTCGTCGGTCGCGTGATCGAATCGCTCAAGGCGAAAGACGTCGAAGTGCGCATCGTTCGGGACGTCGAACCGGAGCCGACCATCGGCAATGTCGAAACGGTCTTCAAGGAGCAGATCGAGCCCTTCGCGCCTCAGGCGATTCTCTCCATCGGCGGCGGCAGCGTGCTCGACGCAGCGAAGCTCTTCGCCGTCCGTCTGACCAATGACGAACCTCTGCGAAGCTGGCTGGGCATCGACCTCATCAAGAAGCCGGGCGTACCGATGATTCTGGTGCCGACGACCGCCGGAACGGGCTCCGAAGTGACGCCCAATGCGATCGTCACCTTGCCGGACGAATCGCTGAAAGTGGGGATCGTCAGCCGGCATCTGCTGCCCCAGATCGTCATTCTCGATGCGGAGCTCACCTTGGGCCTGCCGAAGCCGATCACGGCGGCCACGGGCATGGACGCATTCGTCCACTCGCTCGAATCGTACATCTCCACGAAGGCGAATCCGATCAGCGACATGTTCGCGATGGAGTCGATGCGTCTGATCGGCGCCAACATCGTGCAGGCCTACGAGAACGGCGACGCGCTCGAAGCGCGTGAAGCCATGATGCTCGGTTCCATGTACGGCGGTCTCGCGCTCACCGCAGCCGGCACCGCGGCGGTTCATGCACTGGCCTACCCGCTCGGCGGCATGTTCAACATCACCCACGGCGTGGCGAACGCCATGCTGCTGCCGCACGTCATGGCCTTCAATCTGGATGCGGTCGAAGGCCGGCTCTCGAACGTGGCCCGTGCGCTGGACCTGGCTTCGAAGGAAGAATCGGACCAGGTTGCGGCGCAGAAGCTGATCGACAAGATGGTGGAATGGACCGCGGCTGTCGACATTCCTCAAGACCTTCGCAAGTTCGGCGTGTCGGAGGAACATCTTCAGGCGCTCGCGGAAGCAGCATCGAAAGTCAAGCGTCTGCTCGGCAACAACCCGAAGGCGCTCACCCTGGATGACATGAAGTCCATCTACAGCCGCCTGCTGCCATGAACCCGGTCCCGCACGACGACGCGCAACTCCTGATCGTCGCCGACGACCTGTCGGGCGCGGCCGATTGCGCCGTAGCCGGGCTTCGCCACGGTCTGCAAGCGATGGTCCTGCTCGATGCCGGAAATGCGCCGGCTTCGACAGCAAGCATCGACGTCCTCGCGCTCGACGTGGACTCACGCCGCGCGTCGAAGGAAGAAGCCGCCCGGCGTAACGTGGTCGCGGTCGAAGCGCTTTCTCGTGCGGGCACGCGCGTCTACAAAAAGATGGACTCCACCGTGCGCGGCAATTTCGCGCCGGAGGTCGCCGCCCTGACTACGCGCGCCGGGATGGCGATTTTCTGCCCTGCGTACCCGGCGGCCGGCCGCACCACGCGCGATGGCCGGCAGTGGGTTCGGGGCGTGGCTGTCGAAGAAAGCGAATTCTGGCGCAACGAGAACATCGCAGGAAAGGCCGACCTCGTCGCCATGCTGTCGGCCGAGCGGCTGCGGGTTGCCCATGTGGACATCGGCGCGGTTCGCGGCGAGCGCGCTTCGCTGGTCGCGCGGCTCACGACACTCCAGTCCGACGGCGTCCAGGCTGTCGTTTGCGACGCGGAAACAAACGAAGACCTGCAATGTGTCGCCCGCGCCTCCGCCGAGCTCGACAACGTGTTCTGGGTTGGCTCGGCCGGTCTTGCGCCTGCGGTGATGGATGCGTTGCAGCTTCGCCGAAACACAGCCGCGCAGAAGCTCCCTGATCACGATTCCGGACGGCCGGTCCTTACGGTGATCGGCAGCATGTCGAGCATCTCGCATGCGCAGCTTGACCATCTGAAGGCGCGTGCCGGCTCCGACCTGATCGCGCTCGAAGTCGCGACCTCCGCTCTGGACGGCCTCGATTCCGACTTCACGAACGTAGTATGCGATGCCCTTCGCCGAGGCCGCCATGTCGTGGTCTCCCTGAGCCAGACGAACCGAGGCGACGTCAAAGACGGCCTGCTCTTTTGCACGCGCCTCGCTGCCTTGCTGGCTCCGGCAGTGCCTTTCGCGGGCGGTGTCATCGCGACGGGCGGCGAGACCGCGCGCGCCCTTCTCACGGCTGCCGGCGCGAGAGCCTTTCACGTGGTCGATGAAATCGAAGACGGCATGCCGCTTCTGACGTGCCGGCTCGGTGAGCGGGCACTCCCCATCGTCACCAAAGCGGGCGGCTTCGGTCAGCCCGAGTCGATCTATAACGCCTGGCGCTGGCTCGCTGACAAGAGCAAGACGGCCAAACCCGCTCAAGCAAACTTTTGAAGGAATCCAGCCATGAACAACCGTCCTGTTATCGGCATCACGATGGGCGATGCAGCCGGCGTCGGACCGGAAATCATCATGAAGAGTCTCGCGCACGCCTCCGTGTATGAGCAGTGCCGCCCCATCGTGATCGGCGACGTCGCGCGCCTGCGCGATGCCGGTCGCCGCGCCGGCGTCGATCTGGAGGTTCGCTCGGTCAGCCAGCCTTCCGAGGGCGAATTCCGTCACGGCGTGGTCGATTGCATCGACCTGGCGCTCATTCCCGCTGACCTGCCGTATGGAAAGCTTTCCGCGATCGCCGGCGACGCGGCCTACCAGTACATCGCGCGCACGGTTGATCTGACTTCGCGCGGCGAGCTCGATGCGATCTGCACGGCTCCGCTGAACAAGGAAGCGCTGCATGCGGGTGGCCATATCTTCCCGGGTCACACCGAAATGCTCGCCCATCTGACGGGTATCGAAGAAGTGTCGATGATGCTCGTCGCGCCGAATCTGCGCGTGATTCACGTCACCACGCACATCGGCCTGCTCGACGCCATCCGCAAGATCGAACCCGGCCTCGTGCAGCGCACGATCGAACGCGCTCACGACACGCTGGTTCGTGCCGGAATCGAGCATCCGCGCATCGGCGTGTGCGGGATCAATCCGCACGCGGGCGAAAACGGCCTCTTCGGCTACGGCGAGGAAGAAGAGAAGATCGTCCCCGCGGTCAAGGTGCTGCAGGAGCGCGGCTGGGACGTCGAAGGCCCGCTGCCCGCGGACACGCTGTTCTTCCGCGCAGGCCGCGGCGACTTCGACGTGGTGGTCGCGATGTATCACGACCAGGGTCATGGTCCGGTGAAAGTGATGGGTCTCGAAGCGGGCGTGAACGTGACCGTCGGCTTGCCGGTCATCCGCACCTCGGTGGACCACGGCACGGCTTTCGATATCGCGGGCAAAGGCATCGCCGACGAACGCAGCTTGCTGGAAGCATTCCGCCAGGCCGTAGACCTCGCCACGCGCCGCAACGAGTTGTCGACGGCCGCGAGCGTGGCGTAAGCACTGAAAGAGCGATACCGGCAGGCACATGCCGGGTGGTTCGACACACACCAACGAGCGTCAACCAAAGGCTATCTGGAGACAAGCAATGGCCACCTTCAGTTATTGGGAAACCGCCATCATCATCGGGATGGTCGTCGCCTACATCGTCGTGACCAGCCTGCTGAGCATCCGACTGCGCAGCAAGACGACCGGAGAGTTTCATGTGGCCGGGCGTTCGATGCCCGCCATCGTCGTGGCCATTCTGCTCATGTCCGAGTTCATCGGCGCGAAGTCGACCGTCGGGACATCGCAGGAGGCGTTCACGGCCGGGATCGCGGCGTCGTGGTCCGTCCTCGCGGCATCGATCGGCTTTCTCTTCTTCGGGCTCTTCATGGCCAAACGCCTGTATGCGTCCGGAGAGTTCACCATCTCCGGCTTCATCGCCAAGCGGTACGGCAAGGGCGCGAAGCTGGTCGTTTCCGCCATCATGATCTATGCGCTGTTCCTCGTGAACGTGGGCAACTACGTGAGCGGCGCGGCTGCCATCTCCACCGTACTGCGCATCAACCTGACGCAGGCGGCGATCATCACGGCGATCGTCAGTACCATCTACTTCGTGTGGGGTGGTCTCAAGAGCGTCGCCTATCTGACGATCGTTCATAGCGCGATGAAGATTTGCGGTATCGCGATTCTGGTCGGGGTGGCGTGGAAGCTTTCCGGCGGCATCAAACCGATGACGGCAGCCATGCCCGCGCACTACTTCACGTGGAATGGCGCATTGTCGGGCGGCACGATCGGCGCATGGATCATCGGTACGGCGGGTGCGATTTTCTCGACGCAGTTCATCATCCAGGCCATTTCCGCGACCAAGAGCGCCGAGGGCGCACGCGCGTCGTCCCTGATCGCGGCCGCCTTGTGCGTGCCGATTGCGATCGCGCTCGGCTTCATCGGTGTCGCGGCGAAGTACCTGTATCCGGACATCAAAAGCCTCTATGCATTGCCGGTGTTCCTGCAACACATGAACCCGATCCTCGCGGGCATCGTGACGACGTCGCTCGTGGCCTCGATTTTCGTGAGCGTCTGCACGGTTGCGCTGGCTATCGCCTCGCTGATCGTGAAGGATTTCTACGTCCCGCGTTACAACCCGACGCCCGAAGTCGAAATGCGCGTGACGCGCTGGATTTCCCTCGCAGTCGGCTTTCTTCCGCTCGTCTTCGTCCTGTTCGCCCCGCAGATTCTCGCGCTGTCGTTCTTCACCCGGGCGCTTCGGCTGTCCGTCTCGGTCGTCGCGTTGATCGGCATCTACCTGCCGTTCTTCAGCGGCAAGCGCAGCGCCATCTGGGGCCTCGTTCTCGCGACCCTCGCGACGACCGCGTGGTATCTGCTCGGCAACCCGTTCGGCATCGACAACATGTATGTCGCGCTGGTCACGCCGGCAATCGTCCTGTTCTTCGGCAAGCTGCTGTTCCATAGCGCCGGCCTGGAAGAATCAGACCTTCACGACAAGCGTCACGCATCGTGAATCGCACTGGCACGGCAACAAGAGAGACCATTCATGAGCACGAACCTCGTTGATACGGCAGGCGCCGTTTCGGAAAACAGCGTCCGCACCGCTTACGCCGATGCGGAACGGCAGGAGGCTTTCCTTCCCACGGTCTGCGTTCAGAACCATGCGGCCAACCTGCACGCGCTGGAAAACGGCGACCTGCTGTGCGTCTGGTTTGGCGGCACGCAAGAGGGCATTCCGGACGTGTCGATATACATGTCGCGCCTCGCGGCGGGAACGGCCGAGTGGTCCGCGCCCCGGAAGCTTTCCGACGACCCCACGCGCTCCGAACAGAATCCGGTGCTCTTCACCGCGCCGGACGGTCGTCTCTGGCTGATTTACACGGCGCAGTTGTCGGGCCATCAGAACACCGCGATCGTTCGACGCCGGGTCTCGACGGACGGCGGCACCACCTGGGGCCCGGTCGAAACGCTGTTCGACAGCCCGGGCACGTTCGTCCGCCAGCCGATCGTCGCGCTCGAAAACGGCACGTGGATCTGTCCGGTATTTCTGTGCCGCACGGAACCGGGCGAGCGCTGGGTCGGCAACGACGATGTCAGCGCCGTCATGGTCTCAGACGACCAGGGTGCGACCTGGACACAGCATGAAGTGCCTGAAAGCGTCGGATGCGTGCATATGAACGTGCACGTCCTGCAGGATGGCTCGCTTCTGGCCCTGTACCGCAGCCGCTGGGCCGATTTCGTGTATTCGAGCCGCTCCGCGGACGGCCGCAAGTGGAGCGCCCCGCGCGCCACCGAGCTTCCGAACAACAACTCGTCGGTGCAATTCACGGTATTGAACAACGGCCATCTCGCGATCGTCTTCAACGAAAGCGATGCGTCGCACAGCAAGGAGCGGCGCGCTTCCCTGTACGACGACATCGAGGACTCGGAAGACAGCGGCGAGCTGCGCGACCAGAAGGCGTCCGAGCGCGGCACCGCGTTCTGGGGCGCACCTCGCGCACCGATGTCGCTGGCCATTTCCGAGGACGGCGGCAAGACATGGCGCCGCCGCCGCAATCTGGAGATCGGCGACGGCTACTGCATGACCAACAACTCCGCTGACCAGCGCAATCGCGAATATTCGTATCCGTCCATCGTGCAATCGAAAGACGGTGCGTTGCACATCGCGTTCACCTGGTTCCGCCAGAAAATCAAGTATGTGTGCGTCGACGAGTCGTGGGTTCGCGGTCGATGAGTCTCGCCGGTGTGAATCGACCGTCGGCGCGGCAATTGGATAAACTTGGCGGTCACGCCGCGCGCAACCACGCGCGAACTCGAATCGACCAAGAATTCACGCACATGAAAGTGACCAAGCGCCGGGACGCGATGCTTCAGGCAGTGCTGGGAGGGATGACGGACGTTGCGACCTTGTGCGAGCACTTCGGCATGTCCGAGGCCACGGTCCGCCGCGACTTGCGCGCCCTTGCAAGCGACAACCGCATTCTTCGCACCTACGGCGGCGCGGCGGCGGTCGGCTCGCATGAGCGGGAGCCGTCGCTCGAAGAACGGCGAATCAGTTCGAGAGAACAAAAGGAAGCGATAGCGCAGGCCGCGAGCACGTTCGTGGAAGACGGCGACACCGTCTTTCTGGACAGCGGCACCACCACCGCCGCGCTCGCGCGTCTGCTTGCGGGTCGCGACAGCGTGCATGTGGTCACGAACAACCTGCTGGTCGTAAGTCCACTCGTTGCTTCAGGCGTTCAGGTGACCGTGATCGGCGGTGACGTCCGCTCCTCCAGCATGAGCACGCTCGGGCCGCTCGCGCAAATCGCGTTGAGTCGCCTGAGTGTCGACAAGGCGTTCCTCGGCGCCGATGGCATCGTCGCAGAGCTGGGGCTGTGCGAGGCAAGCATCGAGCAGTCGTATCTCAAGGAGTGCGTGATTCGACAGGCGGCTCAGGTCTTCGTGCTGGTGACCGCCGACAAGCTCGGTCGCGCCAGTCAACAGCACTGGACGCCGCTGGAGCGCGACTGGACGCTCATCACCGACGACGCCGCGCAGCCGGAACAACTCGAACCGTTCGAGACGCTGGAACGGGCGACGGTTCGGGCGGTCAGCGTGAAAGCACCGACAGCGTCGGGCGCGTCTTCGCAGGTTCAATAGCAACGGGAGGTGTCGTGGGTATTTGGGAGCGGTCGAGCGCGGGTTTGCGTCATGCATTGGTGACGGGCGCGTCGTCGGGCATCGGGCAGGCCATTGTCGAACGCCTGCTCGCCGACGGCTGGCGCGTCACCGGGCTGTGCAGGTCGGAACGCCCGGCGACGAACGCGTTGCTGAAGATCGTCCCCGTCGACGTAACCGATTTCGACGCACTGGGACGCGTTTGCGATGAATTGGGACCCGTTGATGCGCTGGTGCATGCGGCCGGTTTCATGCGCACCGCGCCGCTGGGTCAGCTCTCGCACGAAGACGGAACCGCGATGTGGCGCCTGCACGTCGAGTCTGCGATGTTTCTCGCCGACCGCCTGGTTCCGGCCATGGCGGATGGCGGTCGCGTCGTGCTCGTCGGCAGCCGCACGGCCAATGGCGCAGCCACGCGGAGCCAGTATGCCGCCACCAAGTCCGCACTGATCGGACTGGCGCGGTCCTGGGCAGCGGAACTCGCGCCACGAGGCATCACGGTGAACGTCGTGGCGCCCGGCGCGACGGATACACCGTTCCTGCGTGACCCGGGCCGGGCGGCAACGCCTCCGAAGCTTCCGCCGATCGGACGCTTTATCAGGCCCGACGAGGTCGCAGCACTCACGGCTTTCCTCTTGAGCGAAGGTGCGGGTGCCATCACCGGGCAGCAAATCGTCATGTGTGGCGGCGCATCGCTGTAACGCGTTCGTGTCGAAAGAATTCGGGCTGAATATATCTATTGATTAGCCTTCCTTATCTACAGAAAGCCGTATAGGAGAGAGACGATGGACGTAAAACGAATGGGGCTGAGCCGTCGCGACGTACTGGTTGCAGCAGGCGCGGGTGTCGTCGCGCTCGGCGTCATGTCGAAGACGATCGCCGCCCACGCAGAAGGCAACCCGGCATCCGACCTGGAGCGTTCGGTCGAAGCACTCCGGCGCGCGCTGGTCGACGGCGACGGAGACGCGCTCACGAAACTGGTCCATGATCAAATGACTTACTCGCACTCGGATGGACGTGTCTGGACAAAACACGACCTCCTGCAGAACATCGCCGGCAAAAAGCGTTACCTGTCGATCGCGGTGTCGAACCAGACCGTCGAGATCGTCAAGCCAACCGGCATCGTCCGGCACACCTACGACGTCGTGAACAATCTGGGCGATGGTAAAACCGGCTCGAGCCACATCGCGGTGCTGATGTGCTGGGTCAGGTCGGACAATGGCTGGCAACTGCTCGCGCGAAGCGGCACGACGCTACCGGCCTGACGCGGTTTCGACGGGAAGGCTGCGCGCCACATCGGCCGCGTTCGACCACGACAGCAGCGCGGCCGCCGGAATCGCCTCGGAGAACAGAAAGCCCTGCAGTTCGTCGCAACCGATGCCGCGCAGCGTATCCGCCTGATGCTCGCTTTCGACGCCTTCCGCCACGACGCGCAAGCCGAGCTCATGCCCGAGATCGATGATCGCGCGGACGATGGCCAGGTCCGCGGGCGCATCGAGCATGTCGCGCACGAACGCGCGATCGATCTTGAGCCGGTCGAGCGGAAATCGGTTCAGATAGCTGAGGCAGGAATAGCCGGTGCCGAAGTCGTCGAGGGAAAGCTTGACGCCCAGCGCGCGAATCGCACGAATGGCGGACACGTAGCTTTCGGCGTTGTCCATGAGCACCGTCTCGGTGATTTCGAGCTCGAAGCAGCGCGGCGGCACGCGATGCGTCGCGAGACTGCGCGCCAGCACGTCGACGAGTTCCGGATCGCCGAGCTGGATCGCCGACACGTTGACGGACACGCTCAGCGCGAGGCCATCGTGCTCGCGCCATGCGGCGAGCTGCCGGCACGCCTCGTCGATCACCCAGGCGCCGATCGGAATGATGAGACGGGTCTCTTCCGCCACGGGAATGAACTGCGACGGCATCACCCTGCCGAGCAGCGGGCTGTTCCAGCGCAATAGCCCCTCGACACTCGTCAGCGCACCCGTGCGCGCATCGAGGCACGGCTGCCACGCGAGACTCAGTTCGCCGTGCTCGACCGCCGTGCGCAGGCATCCTTCGAGCGAGAGCCGGTAGCGCACGTGCTCGGCCATATCGGCCGAGAAAAACTTGACGAGATTGCGTCCCGCGGCCTTCGCCTGATACATCGCGGCGTCGGCGTTCTGCATCAGCGTGTCGATGTCCGCGCCGTCGTCGGGATACAGCGCGACCCCCACGCTGCTTGACACCTGCAGGGTCATGCCGCTCACATCGTGCGGCTGGCGCAGCAGCGCGACGAGCCGTTGATCGATGGTGCGCATGACATCGCCGGCATTGCTGACATCGTTCAGGATCACGGTGAATTCGTCGCCACCGAGACGGCTGACCGTGTCGTTGCTGCGCACCGCCTGAAGCAGACGCCGCGAGACCGAGCGCAGCAGCCCGTCGCCGACATGATGGCCGAGCGAATCGTTGATGTTCTTGAAGCGGTCGAGATCGATGAACAGCACGGCCACGCGCCGGCGCGCGCGCTGCGCCTGCGCGATCGCCACGGCGAGCCGCGTGCCGAAGAGCGCGCGGTTGGGCAGTTCGGTCAGCACGTCGTGCTCCGCGAGAAACTGGATGCGCGCCTCGCTCTTCTTGCGATCGGTGATGTCGATCAGCGTGCAGATGTAATGCGAGACGCTGCTGCGTTTGTCGCGCACCGTGCTGACCATGAGCCACGCCGGATAGTCGCCGCCCTCGCGGCGCCGCACCTGGGCTTCGCCGTTCCAGGTGCCGCTGCGCTCCATGCGATTCGCGAGCCGCGCGATGATGCCGCGCTCGTCGTCGGCGTCGTGCGCCGCGATGAACGCGGGCGGCTTGCCGACGACGTCGTCGCTGCGGTAACCCGTCGCGCGATAGAACGACGGATTGGCGGTGACGAGGCGCGCATCGGCATCCAGAATGACGATCGCTTCCGACGACGCCTCGAACACCCTGCCCCACAATTCCAGCCGCTGCTCCATCAGCTTGATCTGGTTGATCGGCGTGAAGGCGGTGAGAATTGCGTCGCGCCCCTGAAACGCGAGGCGGCGCGCGGACAGCATCGCCCAGGTCGGCTGCGCGGTGGCTTTCCAGTGAACCTCGAATTCGTCGATGGCCTCGCGGTCCGACAACTGCTGGAAGAAGCGTGCGCGCGTGGAGGAATCGAGTCCGAAGGCCCACGGGTCCGTCGCGCACCCGTTGAGCCAGAACAAACCTGGCTGGTTGGCGTGCAGCACTTCGTGCCCCGGAATGGCGGTGACGACCATCGGCACCGGTGTCGCCTCGACGAGCGCATGCTGCGCCGCCGAGGCGCGCGTCGTGGCCGCAAGCTCTTTCTGCACGTCGCGTTCGTGATCGAGCTGCGCGAGCATGTCGTTGAAACCGCGCACGAGCTGACCGATTTCGTCCTGACTGTGCCAGCTCGCGCGCTGCGAATGATCGCCCGTGCGCCGCACGAGGTCCATCACACGCGCGAGCTTGCGCAACGGCGAAGAGATCTGCTGCGCGACGCAATACACCATCGCGAGAATGCCGCACAACAGGAAGAGCGCAGTGCCCAGATGCAGCCACATCCGCGAAAAGAGCCGCGCGACGCGCGCGTGCAGCAGTTCGTCGAGATGGTCGGCGGTCATGCGCCAGCTCAGGCTCGCGCTTGTGACGAGCGCCTGCTGCGCCGTGTCGACGACCGAAAGCACGGCGGCGTCGGGCGCGTCCTCGCTATCCACGACGATTCGCGCGGCGTGCCGGAACGCGTCGAGGTCCGTGCGCATGCGCGAGACCGAAGGCGCGAGCGACGTTTCCAGTTCGTGATTCGCCGCGCCTGCTTCCGAGAAATCGGAGCGCAGGCCCTGCATGACCGCATCGAGCTGTCCTTCGAGGACGAGATAACGCGTGCGCACTTCCTCGCGCGTGCGTGCCGTGCCGAGACCCTCGTGCAGATGCCTGCCGATGTCGTCGACCGCGTCGAGCAAGGCGGGATAGCGCAGGATCGACTGCGACATCGCGTAGTAGCTGTCGAGGTCGGGATCGAGAATCAGGTTCGACTGGTTGCCGATGCGCGTAATGAGGTCGCGGCACGCCTCGAGCGCGGCGGTCGTCGCGGCGGCGTTCGGCTTCGTTTCGTGCGCGAGCACATCGAGCGCCTCGCGCAGATTGCGATTGAGCGCGGCGCTCTTCATGTGCTCGCCGTACTGCGCTTCGTCCTTCGCGAGACTCGCGATGGTCGCCTGCCATTGGGCCTGCGTCGAATGCCGGCCCGCGCCCGCGAGCGCGACATCGATCAGCGCGTCCTTCACGCCATGCACATACGCATTGCCGACGATCTCCTGATTCGAGAAGTCGATGGCGAGATACTTCTCGTGAATCAGAATGCCGCTGATATAAATCACCGCGCTCAGATCGAGCAGATAGATGAGCAGCAGCTTGTGCCCGACGCGCAGCCGCGCGAGCAGCCTGAAGAAGACATTGCACTTCATGGACCGCGTCCCTGCGCACGGCGCACGGCCTCGACATCGATGCCCCGCGCGATGCATCGGCAGACTGGCTGAAGGCGGAATATCAAGGTGACCTCGTGCGTGATTGGCGCGCCGTCCGACCGTTCGAGCCGGACCGATATCCACCGCTAACGGCCGAGGATTTATGCAACTTTAGCTTTCGATTGATTTTCCCTATTCAGGTGCTTCCTTGTTCGTCCGGGGTGCGCGAACGGCCGGCCGATGCACCAGCAAAGACCTATTTCGCCGGCATCCGCCACTGCACGTTCAACAGATGGTCGCGCATGCGCGCCGCCGCGGTCGCGCCGTCGCGCTCGGCCATCGCGTGCACGATCGCCTGATGCTGGTGCGCGAAATGCCGCCGCGTGTCCTGATCGGCAGTCTTTTCGCGCAGATTCGGCTTCATGCGCATGCCGTTGACGACCTCCATCAGCGCGATGATCGCGGGATTGCGCGTGGCCTGCGCGATCAGCAGATGAAAGCGGTGATCCCACTGCTGCCATTCGTCGTCGTCGTTCGCCGTCGCGTTGCGGCGCGCGCATTTCTCCAGCTCAGCGAGATCGTCGGGGCTCGCCTTGCGCGTCGCCAGTTCGACGAATGCAGGTTCGAGCACGAGCCGCATCTCCGCGATATCGGCCGGACTCGATCCCGCCCGCAAGCTGCGCAGCGAAGCCGAAAATCTGAGCGGCCGCGTGCCCAGATACGTGCCTCGCCCGACGCCGCGCCACACGCGCCCCGCCGCTTCCATCGAGGCCAGCGCGGCGCGCAGATCGCGCCGGCTCACGCCGAGTGCTTCAGCGAGCTTTCTTTCGGACGGCAACGCGTCGCCGTCCTTCAGCCCGCTTTGCGCGACGTAGTCGAGCAGCCTGTCGAGTGGGGATTTTTCCATGATCTGATTTGAACCAATGTCGATTGGTTCATGCTAGCAGAAAGGCGTCCGGGCGGCGACGGATTGCTTAAGTCTTTATGGTGCATTACGCTGCACACATATTGACGCACGACGACACCGATCACTTGTTGAACCATTATTCATTGGTTCGAACACGGAACGACATTCATGGCATTCACGGCACGCCCCGAACTCATCGGCACTTTCGGCATGGTGGCCTCTACGCACTGGCTCGCCAGCGCATCCGCGATGGCGGTTCTCGAAAAAGGCGGCAACGCGTTCGACGCGGCCGCGGCGGCAGGCTTCGTGCTGCAGATCGTCGAGCCGCATCTGAACGGGCCGGGCGGCGAGTTGCCCGCCGTGTTCTACAGCGCGAAGGAAGACCGCGTGCGCGTGCTGTGCGGTCAAGGCGTGACGCCCGCCGCCATGACCATCGGCCGCATGGAACAAATGGGGCTGACCGTGATGCCCGGCACCGGCCTCTTGCCCGCGGTCGTGCCCGGCGCGTTCGGCGGCTGGATGGCGCTGTTGCGCGACTACGGCCAGTTGCCGCTCGAAGACGTGCTGAGCTACGCGATCGGTTATGCGGAGCACGGCTATCCGGTGCTGCCGCGCATGGCGTCGTCGATCCTCGCGGTTCAGGACTTCTTCAGGCGCGAATGGCACACGTCCGCCGAACAATGGCTGCGCGACGGCGAAGCGCCGCGCCCGAACCATCTGTTCGCGAATCCGGCCATCGCCGCGACGTACAAGCGCATCCTGCGCGAAGCGAGCACGCACGGCGATCGCGCGGAACAGTGCGAGCGGGCGCGCATCGCGTTCTATCGCGGCTTCGTCGCGGATGCCATCGACCAGTATTTCCGCTCGACCGATGTGCTCGACACCTCGGGCCGGCGCAATCGCGGACTGCTCGACGCGTCCGATCTCGCGCGCTGGGAGCCGGCCTACGAAGACCCCGTCTCCTACGAATACGAAGGCTTCATGGTTCACAAGACCGGACCCTGGGGACAGGGCCCGATGTTCCTGCAACAGCTCGCCTTGCTGAAGGGCTTCGATCTCGCGAGCATGGACCCGCTCGGGCCGGACTTCGTGCATACGGTGATCGAATGCGCGAAGCTCGCGTTCGCCGACCGTGATGTCTTCTACGGCGACCCGGACTTCTCCGACGTGCCGATGGACACGCTCCTCTCCGACGCCTACAACGACGCGCGCCGCAAGCAGATCGATCCTGAGCGCGCGTCGTTCGAGTTCCGCCCGGGCAAGCTGCTCGACAGCGACGCGCGCGCCGCGAAGATCCTCGCCAACGCCGGCCGTCAGCAGCCGGGCGGCTTCGGCCAGGGCGAGCCGACCTTCGCGCCGCTGCCCGAATTGCGCGGCGACACGGTGCATCTCGATGTCGTCGACCGCTGGGGCAACATGGTGTCGGCGACGCCGTCGGGCGGCTGGCTGCAGGCGTCGCCCGCCGTGCCGGGGCTCGGTTTCAACGTCACCACGCGCGGCCAGATGTTCTGGATGGAAGACGGCCTGCCGTCATCGCTCGGACCGCTCCGGCGTCCGCGCACGACGCTCTCGCCGACGCTCGTCACGCGCGGCGGCAAGCCCTACGCGGCGCTCGGCACGCCGGGCGGCGACCAGCAGGATCAATGGTCGCTGCAACTGCTCCTGCGGCACGTGCATTTCGGCATGAACCTGCAGGCGGCGGTCGACTCGCCTTCGTTCCAGACGGCGCATTTTCCCGGCTCGTTCTATCCGCGCGATATCCAGCTCGGCAAGATGACTGCGGAAGGCAATTTTCCGCAAGCCACGCTCGACGCACTGCGCGCGCGCGGCCACGACCTGACGGTCGCCGAGCCGTGGTCGCTCGGGCGCGTGTGCGCCGTCGGCATTCGCCATGGCCTGATGCGCGGCGCCGCGACGCCGCGTCAGATGCAGGCTTACGCCATCGGCCGCTGACGCCTTCACCGGAGCATATCGATCATGTCCGCTGTCGCCGCCCGCCTCGAACGGCTGCCGCTATCCGGCTTTCATCGCAAGCTGCTGATCATCGGCGGAATGGGCTATTTGTTCGACGGCCTCGATTCTTCCTCGCTCGCGTTCCTGCTTCCCGTCGTCAGCAAGCTGTGGCAACTGACGAGCGCGCAGACCGGACTCGTCGCGAGCAGCACGTACATCGGCTATTTCTTCGGCGCGTTCCTCTCCGGCGTGCTCGCGGATGTGATCGGCCGCCGCCGCATCATGATGAGCGCGCTCGCGATCTATTGCGTCGCCTCGCTCGCGAGCGCCACGGCGCACGACTGGCATACGTTCTTCGCGTGGCGCATCGTCGCGGGCTTCGGCTCGGGCGCGGAGACGGTCGTGATCGCGCCGTTTCTCGCGGAGTTCGTCCCGCGCCGCTATCGCGGCATGTTCTGCGGCTCGTTGGTCGGCTTCATGTCGTTCGGCTATCTGAGCTCGTCCATTCTGGGCTACACGGTGGTGCGCAATTTTCCGGACGGCTGGCGCTATCTCGCGGTCATCACCTCGCTGCCGGTCGTGATGCTGCTGTGGTGGCGCCGCACGCTGCCCGAGTCGCCGCGCTGGATGGAAACCCAGGGCCGCACCGCCGAAGCGGACCGCGTCGTCGACGACATCGAGGCGTGGTACGCGCAACGCGGCATCGCGCTGGCGCCGCTCTCGAGCGTCGGCGCGATTCCGACGGCTGCCCGCAAGAGCGGCGGCGCGCTGCATAACGTCATGACGCTGTGGTCCAGGCGTCTCGCGGGCACCACGGCGGTGAGCTGGCTGATGTGGTTCGCCGTGGCCTTCGCGTACTACTCGTTCTTCTCGTGGATTCCGAGCCTGCTGGTGAAGGAAGGCCTCACGATGGCGAAGAGTTTCGGCTTTTCGATCGCCATCTACGGCGCGCAGATTCCCGGCTATTTCTCGGCGGCATGGCTCAACGAGCGCATCGGCCGCAAGGGCGTGGTCGCGTCGTACATGACGCTCGGCGGCATCGCGGCGATCATGCTGTCGCTCTCGCATACGGGGCCGCAGATCATGGCGGCGGGTATCTGCCTGTCGTTCTTCATGAACGGCGCGTTTGCGGGGGTCTATGCGTATACGCCCGAGATTTTCCCGACTGCGGTGCGTACTACGGGCACCGGATCGTCGTCGTCGTTCGGACGCATTGGTTCGGTGAGCGCACCGATTCTCGTCGGGCTTGTGTATCCGACATTCGGCTTTTTCGGCGTGTTCGCGATGACTACCGCGGTGCTGCTCGCGGGCGCGTGTGTCGTGTTTTTTCTCGGGATCGAGACGCGTAATCGGTCGCTTGAGGATATTGAGATCAATGGGGCGGTTGAAGGTGATGCGCGTGAGCGGGTCGCGGGCCACAATGTGCGTGGGTAGGGGATGTTTGGCATTTCTGAGGTTTTCGCTGGATCCCGTATTCGTGTCGGTCTATTGGCACTGCCCCTGTGCGGGGCGGCAGTCACTTTCTTTGCTGCTGCAAAGAAAGTAACCAAAGAAACAGCTTGTCCCAGCCTAAGCACTTCACACCGGCCGCGGCACAGGCGATTGGCTGAATGGCCCTGCAGTAGCGAGTGCCCTCGTAGGTCTCGCGCGGCTTGGACCGCGCACGGTCTGACAAACTGGTACCCCAAGGGCGCGGGTTCAGCACGAAAGAGTTCCGGCACAGCGCTACG
>LRBF01000271.1 GCA_001580565.1 Caballeronia megalochromosomata
TGAGATGGTTCCTATCCTGGAGAAAAGGCCGTGTATCGGAGAACCTTGTAGATCGCAACTTCCGCGCAGTAACCCCGAGTGAAAAGTGGCTCAACGCTTTGATTTTCTCTGCTTCTGCAGAGTTTCCGACGACATGAGATGGCTTGCGCGCTCGTGTTCAATGGAGGCCGCCGCGGTGTAATTGCTTGATGATCAACGTGGCGAGAAAGCGCGGCTCATCGAACATCGTCGCGAGTTCGAAAAAGAACAGGAAGGCAAGCATGTAACCCACGGCCGGTCGATATTCCATGAATCGCACGAAGAACGGCGCGAAGCGGGTCCGTATCGGCGCGCGCGTGAGGAGCCATGCGCAGAAGGCGCCGATGGCCGCGCCTCCGATGACGTCAGTCGGATAATGCAGCCCCAGATAGACGCGAGGCAGACACACGAAGACCACGCACTGCACGATTGCGAGCACGCCAATCCATCGCCAGACAACGAAAATGCCGACGGCTATCGCCATCCAGAGTGCGGCATGGTCGCTGGGAAACGAACTCCACAGGCGCATGCCTTCGCCGATCTCACCGGTCAACGGAAACGACAAATGAATGGAGGGGTCGTAAAGCGGACGGAGGCGGAACGGCAGCGTCAGCGCGAACAGGCGCCCGAGCAGGAACGCCACGAGTCCGGCGCACAGCGTCGCCACGACGGTCTCGCGGCGCCATTGCTGTTCCTCTCCCGACTGGAACCACATGGCACAGAGAATTGCTAGCGGAATCAGGCCCTTGGTGAAGTAGAACTCGGCGATCGCGTGAACCGCGTGAGTGAACACGAAGGAAGATGCTGCGAAATGAACCACCCAGGTTTGAATTGACGTATCAAAGGCGGTCATTCGTCGGTCTCCATGAGAAATATGTCATTAATATTAAAAGCGTACATATTCTATGGTGCAATCGTATGTTCAATTCCCCGCATACCGATCAATCGCTCCGACCCTGAGGCAAGACGTCAATTTGTTGAAATAGAAACGAAAGGTTCCATGGTTGATGCGCTATTCGAAGCGCTCAGATAGTCCCGAAACGCATTGCAAACTCAAGCCGCAAGTGGCCGGTCTGCCGATCGAGCGCAGCCTCTCACAGATCCGGATTTCCGCTCGATGACCAGCGGTGGCAAACGCACCGGATCGACGAATGTCGGGCGATCATGGACGTGAGGCGTGAGCCCAGGCATTACGTTCAAACGCTTGTCGACGTAACATGAGCGACGCAATTCAAGTTCTCTCTTTGTCGTTGCGAACGAAATACAGCCCGAGCCGCGCCGCAATAGACAGCATCGCAAGACTGATCGTCACAATAAGCATCGCCCGCTCGGTTCGTGTTGCACGATCGGTGCGCTCGATCAGCAGTTCGGCTTCCGACTGACGCATCTGCGCAATCAGCATTCGAATCCGGTCCATGCGCTCGAGGCCGACATCGCTCTGTATCATTGCGCGCGCCTGCGCTGTCCCTTGCTCCCTTAGAGCGCTCAGCGTTCGCGCGAGTTCGGCAAGCTTGTCTCGAAAGGCAAGGTCCAGTGCATCGACGCGTGCAAGCTGCGCCGGGCTGTCGCGAACCAAACTCCTCAGCTTCGTCGGCTGTGCCTTCACTTCCTGGATCGCCTGCAAGTAAGGCCTGAGATACGCTTCGTTGACCGTGAGAATATAGCCGCGCTGGCCGGTCTCGGCATCGGTCATCAACTGAAGCGTCGTCTCAAGCGTCGACATCACCTGATACGTGTGTTCGATCCAGTCGCGTTGCGCAAGCAGGATGCGGTGATAGCCGTAGGACGTCGCGGCGGCGACGATCACGAGCGCCGTGAGCGGCACGACACGCCAGTCGAATGACTCACGAAAACGCCACCGTCCGCGCCCGCGTTTCATCGCCGTTCAGAAGCGCATGACGAGCGCGACACCGGCCACCATTAGCAAGGTGCCAAGCAAGCGCAGCCAGGTGATGGGATGTTCCGCCACGCCGATCAAACCAAAGTGGTCGATCGCGACCGACGCGACGAGGTTCGCGCAGATGGTCAGGCCATTGAGCGTGCCGACACCGACCTTCTGCACCAGCGTCAGACCTGCAAACACGGCCACGGCTCCGACGATGCCCCCGAGCGGCGCCCACCATTTCATGCTGCGCAGATCGTCGAGCGTCGGCAGCGGTGTCGGCTGAATGCAGAACAACGCGACGGCGAGAAACGTCACCAGCAGAAACGAGATGCTCGACGCGAGCCATGGATTGACGAGCGCCCCTTTCAGTTCGCCGTTGATGGGCGCACCCGCGGCCTGAAGTATGCCGCCCGCGATGATGAACGGAAAAATCCACACATGGCTCATCGTTCTCCTCCGTTGTTTTCGTTCAATGTGCGATCAGGAGCCGCGCACCCAGCGCCAGGACGAGCGCGGGCAGCATGACGGCCACGCCGACCTTGAAGAACTGCATGAAACTCACTTCCTCGCCCTCGCGCCGAATGGACGAGAGCCAGAGAATGGTCGCGAGCGAACCGGTGATCGACAGATTCGGCCCGAGATCGACGCCGATCAGTAACGCGTCGATCACGCGCTCGGGGCTGTGCGCCTGCAACGCCGTCGCGCTCGCGATGAGCCCGGCCGGCAAGTTGTTGATTGCATTGCTGCCCAGGGCGATGACCACACCCGACGCCGCCGCCGTGACCGTTTGACTCTGTGGCCCCGACATCGCGAGCAGATGCGAAAGCGCCGTGATGACGCCCGTGTGCGCGAGCATCTCCACGAGCACGAAAAGGCCCGCGACCAGCGGCAGCACGCTCCACGAAATCTCGCTGACGAGTTCGACCGGCGATCGACGCTCCTTCACCAGCACGACCAGCGCCGTGAGGATGCCGAGGATGGCGGTCGGCAGGCCCAGTTGCATGTCGAGGGCGGAAACGGTGAGCAGCGCGACCGCCGTCACGCCGATGCCCGCGAGCGTCACCTTCCCGTTCGTGCTCAGCTTGTCGACGGGGAGATCCGAGGCACACGCGCCGTCGAGCTCAACGCGTTGCGTCCAGCGCAGCATGAAAAACGTCGCGACGATCGACAGCACCGAGGGCAACGCAAAGCGCGCGACCCACAGGCCCAGCGCCGGCGTGTGATTCGCATAGAGCACGAGATTGGCGGGATTCGATATCGGCAGCACGAAGCTCGCCGCGTTGGCGATGAACGCGCAAACATACAGAAGCGGCAGCGGCTTCGTTTGCGCCTTCTTCGCCGCGGCGAACACGGCGGGCGTGAGCACGACGGCGGCGGCATCGTTGGAAAGGAAGGTCGTCACCACGACGCCGACCAGATACACCAGCAAAAAGAGCCTGCGCGGCGAGCCCTTCGCACGGTTTACGGCAATGACCGCGATCCAGTCGAACAGGCCTTCGCGCCGGCCGAGCTCGGAGAGCAGCATCATGCCGATGAGGAAAAGGTACACGTCGGTGCCCTTTCCGACCGCCTGCCACGCGAGGTTCGCGGGAAGCAACCCGAGCGCGACGAGCAGCAAGGCGCCCGCGACGGCCCAGATCGCCTCAGGCCATCGGAATGGACGCAGGATGACGCCGGCTGTCGCAGCCAGGCCGATGCCCCAGGACAGAAAAATCGGATTCATGTGGCGATCATGTAGCGAGAGAAGGATCGTTGGCGGAGTCGCGGCAAGTGCCGCATGCTTTCGCATCGAGAGGATTCATGGGCCGCTCACCAGGGGCGTCCGTTCTTGTTGGGCCCCAGTTGCGAGCCGAGGATGCCGTGCTCAGGCCACGCGTCGACCACGTGAGCATCCGAACCCAGCGCACCCGTTGGCTTCGGCTTGCCGCCCACCACGCTCACCGACTGCAGTTCGATCGAATCCTGCGCGATCCGGTCGTCGGCGGTCGCGGCCGTCACGGTCAGACGCAGGCCGCAAGACGCGGCGGTCGCGGGCAAGGACGCGTGCCAGACGCCCTTGTCTTCGGGATGCGGTGCGAGTTCGATCGGAATTCCGTTCAGGTCCGCCGAGACGGAGACGATGCCGTCGTCGGACACCAGCGCGCGCACCTGCGAATTCGCCTCCGCGGCATTCAGCGCGAAGCGTCTGCGATAGAGACGCCGGTCGGACGGCTGCGTAATCATGACGAAGGGACGATCCGCGTCGAGCGGGTGAAACTTCCAGCTCACCGCCCCGCCGTCCACCGCAACCACCGAAAAACCGGGCTGACCCTCGTCTTCCTCTATCTGCCCCGTCGAGCGGGTCGCGGCATAGACCACATAGCCATCGTTGAGCAGTTCGTTGTAGTGCGTATGCCCCGTATCGACGATGGCGACATTGGCGCGCGCGAACGCGTGGGCCAGCGATTCACCATCGGACATATCACCCGGATACGCGTGCATGAACACGACGGGCGGCGCACGATCCAGCGTCGAGCGATCGAGCTGATCGTCGAGCCATGTGCGGTCCGCCGCCGACAGCCGGAAGTCCGGGCCGCCGCGCCCCGCCGACACGACATCCAGAAAGATGCACCGGTGGCCCTTCACAATGCGCGACATCGGCAGCGGCGCGTTCGCGAACGCGTTGAACGCCTCCAGATGACCCGGCTCGAAGTCGTGGTCGCCGGGAATCGCATAGAGCGGCAGTTTCAGCTCGCGCGTCATGCCGAGAATCCGCTTGAACTGCTCGGGCGTGCCATTGTTGGCGTTGTCGCCCGGCAGGAACGCGAATTCGACCCGGTCCGACAAATGACGATTCACCTGTCCGATCATCGCTCTCAGGTGATTCAGACTCCCGTAGCCGTCGTCCGGCGAAGCGTGAAGGTCCCCGAAATGCACCCAGCTCAGCATGTCTCTCTCTCCAGAAAGGCGGGCACGTGTTGCGTCAGGCATCGACGCGCTCATGGGCTCGGAGGCACGCGGTCATAGAGCCGGGTCAGGTTGCCAGGCGCACCGAACGACGTCGCCTGGAGCGCTGTGCCGTACTGGTTGCGCGTGCCGTAGCCTTGCGCCGATACGCGCGCGCCTGCCTGCACGAGCCGCGGGAATTGCTGGGCGACGGGAGGCGTGAGTTTGATCACCGTGCCATCCGCGAGAATCACGCCGTCAGGCTCGCCGCGCGGAGCGGTGGTGACGCGTAGCACCTGCCCCTGCGCGCTCAGGCGCGAAAGACCCGCGCCGCGCAGTTCTCGCGGCAACGGCCGCGTGCCCGGCAGCGGCGGCTGATCGGTGAGTTGCTGGCCGCTTCTCGCGTCGGTGATGCGTTGCGCCTTGAGATTGCCGCCCGCATCGCGCCATCCGTCGATCTGCACGGCGTCGCCAGGATGTACCGCCGACGTGAGTTGCGCGCTCATGTGCGGCGGGAAGTGAACAATAGTGTTGTCGCTGTTCAGGAAGCCGTCGACATCGCCATCCGGGTTGATGAGAAAACGCGACACCGTGGCTTGCGTGGTGATCGCCGTTCCTTCTTCCGCGAGTGGCGCCGGTCCGACGCCGGGCGGCGGCGGCACAGGCGCGGCTCCTGGCGGCGGCGGCGGTGGCAAACCCGCTGCCGCGACGGGCGGCGCAGGCGCGACGGGCGGCGTATCGGGTTGGGTCTGGGCAACGCAACCCGCGCTCGTTGCGAGCAGCGCGACGAGATTGACCGCGCTCAGGACGCGGGCGGCATTGCGGTGGACCGGGTTCGTCGATGTCGATTGCATGATTCACTCCCTCACTTGGCATGGAGTGATCTGCAAGGGCTATGCCATCGAATGAAAGCCCCGCTGTTCAAGGGCTCGACGTGATGAAGCGCAGTGCGGTGTCAAGCAACCAGACGCGTGCTGTCCGATTTCCAGACACTCGCTTATGCGTCGTCAACTGTCGGAGCAGGACATTGACTTCAACTGTCTGTCGCCCCGTCGCGAAGGCCTTACGACTACGGAGTAGCATGTCCGATGGCCCTCTCCCAGGCGTTGCGCACGACCTTGCGTGGGATCGCCGGCGGCCCGCTTCTCGATCGTCTGTTCGATCCCGACGGCGAACGCGCCCGAACGGAGTTCAACCGCATCCGCATGCAGGCAGAGCATCATGAACAGTCCTCCCAGCTTCGGCAATGCCATCCAGCACGACAAGGCGACTGTGGTGGATGGCGTTGCGCTTCATTACGCATCGACGGGCAGCGGCCTCCCCATCATCCTGCTGCACGGTTTTCCGCAGACGTGGTACGAGTGGCGGCATTTGATGCCGCGCCTCGCACAGGTGGGTTATCACGTGATCGCCCCGGATTACCGGGGCGCGGGCCATTCCTCCCGCCCCCTTTCCGGCTATGACAAGCGAACGATGGCAACCGACATCCGCCATCTGATCCGCGAGGTGTTGCAGATTTCCGGCCCGATCGCGCTAGTCGGTCACGATATTGGCCTGATGGTTGCCTATGCGTACGCGCAGATGTTCCGCGCCGACGTGTCGCATCTGGCGGTGATAGACGCGCCGTTGCCCGGCACGCTGGTGTTCGACCGGCTTCGCGCGGATCCCCGTGTATGGCAGTTTGCTTTCCATAGCGTGCGCGACATTCCCGAAATGCTGATCTCGGGGCGTGAGAAAGCCTATTTGCAAGCTTTCTTCGATGCACGCCTCTACAACGTCGGTGCGATCGGCGCCGACGAGCTGGAGCTTTACGTCTCTGCTCTTTCCGCGCCGGGCGCGCTACGAGCGGGACTCGAACTCTATCGGGCTTTCGAGCAAGACATCGAAGACAATCGCAATCTGCTGGCGTCGAACGGCAAGCTCGAGATTCCTGTGCTTGCTGTGGGCGGCGCAACGAGCACGACCGGTCCGATCATGGCGGACATGATGCGTGAAGTGGCCGAACACGTGACTGAGCTGCGCGTGCCACGCACTGCACACTGGATTGCCGAGGAAAATCCGGATGCGTTGTTTGAGGGACTGCACGCTTTCCTCAATGCACGCTGACGACATATCGAGCGCCGCAGCGCGTGACAGTCACTGACGCGATTTGCGTCACGCGAACGCCCTTGCTTGCGCGACGCGTTGCACGCTATCGGGGCCGCGACCCGGATGACGAAGCCGTGCCGCGCACTTTCTCGTCGACCGAGCCGCGGGATATGGACGAGAAGGATGCACGGCGCCAGGAAAGACTTGCGACCAGCAGGAAACCGCCAAACATCAGGACGCCGCCCGCGACGAGGCTCGCTCCGATGGCCGCGCGATAGATCGCCACGATCTGCGCCTGTTGGGACGCACTCATCTGCGCGATCGCGGCGATGCCGTGATCGAGCAGCGCCTGTGCATCGAACGACGCCGGCAGATCCGACATTTCGCGCTTGAGGACGAACGCCATGATGCCGCCCGACAGCGCGACACCCAGCGATCCGCCGAGCGAGCGCAAGAAGGACATCGTGGCCGTAGCCGAACCGAGCATGCCCTCAGGCACGGAGTTCTGCACAATCACGGTCGCGTTCGGCATGCCGATACCCATTCCCGCGCCAAGCACGCCCATCGCGAAGAGAAAAGGCCCGACGCCCGCGCCGATATGCGCCAGCACAGCAAGCAGCACGAGCCCGATGCATTCGAGCCCGACGCCCACGGACAGCAACATCGCGATTCGGCGGATGCCCACCGAGAAGCGCCCTCCCGTGATGGACGTGATCAGCATCATCGCGACTTGCGGCAGCATCATCGCACCCGATTGCTCGGGTGTCTCGTGCAGCACGAGCTGATAGTAAAGCGGCATGAAGACGAGCGAACCCATCATCGCGAAGGACATCATGCCGGAAGCGGTCACGCACGTCGCAAACGGCACGTTGGCGAAGAGGCTTAGATCGATGATCGGCTCGCGCGCGCGCCGCTCCACCTTCAGCAATGCCACGAAGCACACGACGGCGAGCACCAGCAATGCGGGCATCCGCGCGCCCGACATGAACGCTGCCGAGCTGGAGTTGAGCAAGAGCAGCAACGCCGACGTGCCAACGCAGACAAGCACCGCACCCGCATAATCGACCGCATGCGCAGTCCCGCGCGCCACCTTCGGCAACGACATGAGGACAAGCGCAAGCGACACAGCGCCGATCGGCAGATTGACGTAGAAGACCCATCGCCACGACGCGTGGCTCGTGATGAAGCCGCCGAGCAGCGGGCCCGCCACGCTGCTTACCGCGAACGCACCTGTGAAAAGCCCTTGATAGCGGCCGCGCTCGCGCATGGGCACGATGCTGCCGACGAGGGTCTGCGACATGGTCATCAGGCCACCCGCGCCCAGGCCCTGCAGTGCCCGAAAGCCGATCAGCGCTGTCATCGAACGTGCCGCGCCGCACAGCGCCGAGGCGACCAGAAACAGGCAAATGCTGATCGCGAAGAACTGCTTTCTGCCGTACATGTCGGAGAGCTTGCCGTAGAGCGGCGCGCTCACGGTCGACGTCAGCATGAACGCAGTCACGACCCAGGTGAGATGATCGAGTCCGCCCAGTTCACCTGCAATCACCGGCAAAGCGGTAGACACGATGCTTTGGTCGAGCGCTGCGAGGATCATCGCGAGGATGAGCCCGGCGAATACGCGACGGCGTCGTTTCAATGCGAGATCGGACGATGCGGCGGGGATGGCGTCTGTCGACATGCGAGGTTTGTGAGAGAGAACGCGTTCGGCACGAGTAGAAGCACTTCGAGAGTGTGCAAGCAATCAGTGAACCAGGACTTCGACGGGCGTCAATCCTCGCCAATCTTCTCGTGATGAGCGCTCGCGCCGGCCTTCCAATATGCGGAGGCGCGAATCGAATGTTTGCCGTGGCCCTTGTCAACGACGAGCAACTCTCTCACCCTCGCGGCAACCTTAGCCTCGGCCGCGCACCAGACGTACCCTTCTCCAGACGGCAGTTGCAGCGCTTCGATTTCTCGAAGCAGATCCTGCGCGTGGTCGACCCACACCACGCCAAATGTAGAGCGGCTCCGAAATTGCCTTCTATCCTCGCTTGCCGTCTGCACGACGACTGTCGCCACAGTTTCAGCCGGCAATTCCTCCAGCCGTCGCGCAATCGCAGGAAGCGCCGTGTCATCCCCGACAAGAAGATGCCAGTCGTAGTCGGTCGGAACGATGAAAGACCCGCGCGGTCCCGCGACCGTTACACGTTGACCGACAGAAGCGCGCGCAGCCCAGTTCGATGCGAAACCGTCCCCATGCAGCGAGAATTCGATCGAAAGCTCCCGCTTTTCAGGATCGAAGCTGCTTGGCGTGTAGTCGCGCATGACTTGCGCACCATCCTCTGCGGAGAAGATCAGCTTCACGTGGTCGTCGAAAGATTGACTGACGAACCCGGCCAACGCCTCACCGGCGAAGGTCACACGCCTGAAATTGGCTGAGACGTCGCTCACGCTTACCACTTCGACTTCACGACGACGAGTCTCGTGACGTACTCGCGTCACTCTGTTTCGCGTCGAGTGCTGTTCCATGTCTGATTGCCTAATAGATGATATTATCATGCATGCTACGGCTGATGAATGACATTGTCAAGTAATTGGCGGCACTCAAATCGAACCTCACATACTATGAATACGCTCCCGGAAGATGTGCTCGATATGATTCACACGGTCATGCACGAGTACCGTTCGCTTCAATATCGCTTCCTGCGAGACGGCCCCTTCGAAATCACGCACATGGACGGAAGAGTGCTCGCGTTCTTTGCGGCACATCCGGGCGCAACTCAGAAGGACCTCGCCGCGCACAGTGGTCGAGATCAGGCGCAGCTTGCGCGCTTGATAAAGCGGTTGCGCGAGGAGGGTCTGCTCGAGGCGAGTCAGGACGAATCGGACCGACGAAGTGTGCGACTGTCGCTGACTTCGCGGGGCAATGAAATTGAGGCGACGCTCAAGCGACAGGCGAAACGGTTGTCGAAGAAAGCCGTGATGGGTCTGAGTCCGGACGAGCTGCAGCAACTCGGCAACCTGCTTCGAGCGGTCAGGAACAATCTCGCGGCCGAAGAGTGAGCTCCGGCCACTTCGCTTCGTCGGTTTTGTCGTTGTCGAGAGGATGCGAGAACAGATAGCCGCCCCAGTTGCCGTTCGCCGTCGTGAGGCCGATGACGTCCGTCACCGGGTCGAATTGACGTCCGAACGTGAGCGTGCCGAACGGCTGTTTCGCCGGCGCCGGTCCTGCGTACGTTAACCCCGTGATAACTTACTCGCCATTTCGCGGCAAAGCGCGGTGGCGTGCGCAGCGTGCTGTCTCGCCAATGCACCATTTCCAGCCCTGTCATCAAGCCGGGAGAGCCCATAAAGGCACTGCGCCTGCAGCGGTCGCATCCCTAACTCCCGAGCGATTGTCAACGCTGTGGCGTAGTAACCGCGAGCCTCGTCGATTCCGGCCTGGCCATCGGCGCCATCCGGGACGAGTTCGCCCAAAAGATATTCGGCCCAGGCTTCATTGCCACGTTCGCCACAGGCGCGCGCAATATCGACGGCGTCATGGGCATGAACAATTGCCTCCTCCCGGCGGCCGGCGAGCTGGCACACCCGTCCGAAGTGAGAGAGCACGAGCGACTGGCCGAACATCAGTTGAGTCGCCGCCGAATGTCGAACGGCTTCCTCGAGAAGAATCAGTGCGTCGTCCGTGCGGCCGAGCGACGCATACGCCGCCCCTAGAAAGGCGGCTATTCGTGACACGTAGATTGGAAAATCAGCGCTCCTGCACATCGATAAAGCGGGCTCGAGCGCCTCGACAGCGCTGTTGAAATGGCCCTGAACGAGCAGCATCCGTCCGGCACCGAGGCCGGCAAAGATCAGCTCCTCCGGGTCTTTCAATGCTCGGGCGATATCAATCGCCTCCTGTCCCAGAACGGCAGCCTCATCAAACCAGCCGCATTCGGTGAGACACAGCTCCAGCCAGATGCGCGCATTCACGCGCGCAACAGGCACGTAGGCCTCATCGTGCGAGGTGCTGCCCTGGTCGTCCTCCAGAAGATCCAGTGCCCGTCGCGCATGTGCCGCCGCGCATTCGTAGTCGCCTCGGCCGTACCGCGATCGCGCCAGCATCATGTTGATCCGGACCAGCGCATCGGCGTCGCTTCGTCGCTCCGCCAGGACCAGGGCGCGTTCGCCGGCGTTGACGGCGCCCGCCAGATCGCCTAACGATCCAAGCGTGTAGACAAGCGTCGACAGGACGCGCGACAGACGTATCTCGTCACCGATCCCGTCGGCGAGCTGCTCCGCTGTTTCGAGGTTTGCCCGGTCACGCGCCAGCTCTCCCAGCGGATAGAGCGAATGATGAAGTTCCCATCGCGCGTCGATAATGTCCCCGACCGTGTCGGCCGACGACGGTAGCGCCGCGCAGGCGGTCAAGGCTTTCTCGAACAGAACCGCGGCTTCACGGTGCGCAGCGCGTCTCGCCGTTTCACGACCGGCACGCAGCCAGAGCCGTCCGGCCTTCTCCGGCAAACCGGCCTGGGCGCAGTGCTCAGCCAGGATTTCCGGTTGCCGCTCCACGACGTCGGGGAAGTGATTCTCCAGCGCCGTCGCGATGAGGGCATGCAACTGCTGTCGCCTGCCACGCAGCAGAGAGCTGTACGCGGCATCTTGCACAAGCGCGTGTTTGAACGTGTATTCCGCATCGGGAAGCGTCCCGCGCCGGAAGACCAGTTCCGCATCGACGAGACGATCCAGCGCGTCATCCAGGGATTGCCTGGGCATCGACGCGACCGTGCTGATCAACTCATAGGAAAATCGCCGGCCAATTGCAGCGGCGATCTGCGCGACATCCCGCACGGGGCCAAGCCGATCGAGCCGCGCCATCAGCGAAGCGTGCAGCGTCATCGGGATCGCCAGCGGCGGCAGCGGACCATCGATGACGTAACGCCCGTCTCGCTCGCGCAACAGGCCGCTCTCCAGCACGGTCTTGGTCAGCTCTTCGACGAACAGCGGTACGCCGTCCGTGCGTTCGATGATCCGCTCGATCACCTCTTTCGGCAGTGCCTTGTCGATGGTGATCCGCTCGATCATCTCCGCCCGTTGTCGCGGATGCAGGCGATTGAGCGTCAGCAGCGTCACCTCCGGGCGACCTGTCCATGGCGAAGTGAACTCGGGACGGAAGGTGACGATCAGCAGAATCGGCAGTGTGTGGACGCGTTCGATCAGATGGTCCAGGGCTTCGAGCGAACTGGGGTCGGCCCAATGCGCGTCTTCGAACAGCATCAGCAATGGCTCGCGCATGGCCCGAGCTTCGAACTGGGCAACCAGCGCGCGAAGCGTCTTCTCCTTGAGTTTCTGCGGCGAGAGATCGAGTGGCGGATACCGCCCTTCCGTCGATATCGACAGCAACGACGCAACGAGCGGCATCGCCGCGCTCCGATCGTCGACGAGCACCGACTCGAGCTTGTCGAGGCGTTGTTCAGCGCAGTCCTCGCGCCGGAACCCGGCCGCGCGCTCGAACTGCGAAATGAAGGGATAAAACGCGCTGTCCTGATGGCGATGCGAGCAGAAATACCGCAAGTGGACGTGCGGTTCGAACTGGAGTCGTGCGTCGAGGGCAGAGGCCAGCCGCGATTTTCCAATACCCGGCTCGCCCGATAGCAGCACAACCTGCCCTTCACCGTTCTTCGCGCGCTGCCATCGGCGGAGCAACAGATCGATGTCCTCGTCGCGCCCGACGATCGGCGTCAACCTGCTCGTGTGCAGCGCCTCGGACCGACTTTCGATTGCGCTTGCGCCGAGCACCTGCCAGACCGGCACCGCTTCGCCGATCCCCTTCACGGTGATCGCACCCATGTCGCGGTACTCGAACAGGCCGCCGGTGAGCCGCCGCGTGCTCATGGAAATCACCACCGTTCCGGCATCCGCCAATGTCTGCAGGCGTGCTGCGAGATTGGGCGTCTCACCGATTACGCCGCGTTCCCGGGCTTCGCCTTCACCCGTGAGATCACCGACGACCACGACGCCGGTCGCGATCCCGATCCGTGCGCGCAAGCTTTCGTCGGCAGTGACATCGAGGTTATCGATGGCGTGCACCAGCGCGAGGCCGGCACGGACTGCCCGCTCGGCATCGTCCTCATGCGACTGGGGATACCCGAAATAGGCCAGCACGCCGTCGCCCATATATTTGGCGATGAAACCGCCGGCCTGCGTCACGATGTCCGCGCAAACCCGGTAATAGGCGCCGATGATTTCGCGCATGTCTTCCGGATCCAGCCGCTTCGAGAGGGCTGTCGAGTCGACGAGATCGCAAAACATGATGGTGAGCTGGCGCCGGTCCGCTTCAGCGTGTTGCGCTGGGGCGGCCGCGACTGGAGAGAACGACTCGGCGCTATCGCCGAGTCGGGCAATGGCGCGCAGCATTGTGCGGCGATGCCCGAGCAGGACGCCCAGTTCCTTGAGATCTTCATCGGTGAGATCCCGAAGGACCGGGCGATCAATACCATTCTCCGCAAAGAGCTGGGCGTACCTTGACAAGCCGAGTGATGCCAGCCACTCCGCAATGCTCTCCACCGCTCGTCTCCTGAAAACGACTGCGTTACCCAATGGTAGGAGAACCACGGGCGTGCAGCAATCTCACGGAGTCAAATCACGAATGCGGGAGGTCGGTCCATCGCCCTTAGCGCGCCCTATCACTCAGCCATGCTTTCGGCGGCTGGTGACGTACATGACAGGTTTTTCCTCGCCCATTCTTCAAGCCCGCAGACCTGGATATTTCTTTGCGCATTGAATGTACGCGTCCTTTCCCATGCGACACCACGCCCTTGCGCGAACACGACTCGATACTTGCGCAGCGCATCCTGCGGCTCTTCGCCCAAGCGTCGAATAAGTTCAGGCACGGTCCATTCGTCGCGCCGGACTTTAATGCCTAGCACCTGATCAACGGTATCCGCGACTTGTCGATACGTGACGGTGTCGCCAGCGACATAAACGACTTCATTTGAGATTCGCGGCTCTGCGAACAGAATTTCGGCCGTCAACGCGGCGATGTCCTCAGGCGTGGTCACCGTCACGGCATTGTCCCAGCTTCCCAAAGCGTTCACGGTCCGCGCCGCCAGATCGACCACACCGAACGATGGTTCAAACAGAAAGCTGGTGAACATGCCCGTCGAGACGATGACCCATTCGGTGCCAATCTGCGAGCGCAGGAAGTCCCGCACGTCGAGTTGCTCGTCGAAGAGGTCCTGAGCGCTACCTCGTCCGATGACGTCGTAGTCGACACCGAACTGCCACGGAAAGTAGCGTTTCACTCCAGCGGCGATCGCCGCACGCGCAAGTTTTAGCTGTACGCCACGGCCGCCTGCAAATCCTGTGCAGGAGACGACAGTATCGAATCGAGCGAAGATGCTTGCGAGTTCTTCGCAAGCTTGCATGGCGAGGTCGCCTTCGACGAATTCGATTCCCAGGCCGCGTAGTTCAGCTACATCCTTGCTCTTTTCCGGGTCGCTGGACGCGAGCGTCGAAGGGCGAAGCAATACGGCGATCGACAGATCCTCATTGCGCTCAGCGTGTTGTGCGAGCGTGCGCAACATGGGCATGCCGAGTTCGCCGGCACCCAGGACCAGAATGGAATTTCCTTTTGACACGTGCGTTCTCCGAGTGAGATAAGACGTTCCGAAAGCCGAGCCGTGAGGACGCATGGCTCTCGAACGATTCGCAGTGTAGGTGCGCGGACCCCATCCATTGTTCGCCGTGCATGAACACACAAAGCAGGCAGCGAGAACTAGACTGTGGCGCTGGCGGCGCTCCCTGCAAATGCATCGGGCGACGGCGAGTTGATAACATGGAAGTCGTTTCAGGCTGGCTCGAACGAACCCATCGGATACGCGTACTGCTCATGGACAAACTTCAAGCGATGGCAACGTTCGTTCGGGTCGTCGAGGCACGAAGCTTCAGCAAGGCTGCCGCCACCTTGTCGATGCCTCGATCGTCGGTCACGACCATGGTAAAGAATCTTGAAGCGCATCTGGGCGCGCCGCTGTTGCGCAGAAGCACGCGGAGTCTCAGCCTCACCGAGGCGGGCGAGCGCTACTACGCATCCTGTCAGGCCATTTTCGCGGACATTGCGAATGCGGAAACACAGGTGTTGCCGCGTGGAAAGGCGCCGCGGGGACGGGTTCGTGCAGATATGCCCGGCGTCATCGGGCGAGCCATTGTCTTGCCGCGCCTGAGTGAATTTGAGGCGCGTTATCCCGACATCGAACTCGTGCTCGGACTGAGCGACCGGCCCTCGGACCTCATTTTCGAGGGCATCGATTGCGCTGTTCGTACCGGCGCCCTGGTTGATTCGACGCTGGTCGCTCGTCGTCTCGGTGAGCTCAATTGGCTCACCTGTGCATCGCCTCGTTATCTCAAACGACACGGTGAACCGATTGCCATCTCGGAACTAAATGATCATCGCGTGATTAACTACGTCTCGAATGTGACCGGCCGGCCCCTCGAATGGCGTTTCAGGACGGGTAACGAAGACGTGAGCATGACGATGCAAAGCCGCATCTCCGTCAACGAAACGGAGGCTTACCTGCAGTGCGGCCTGGAAGGGCTCGGCCTGATACAGCTTTCAGAATTTGTGGTGTCTGCGTACCTCAGCAGCGGGCGACTCAAGGAAGTGCTCGCCGAAGCGCGGTGCTCGCCGGTGCCTGTTTCGGTCGTCTACCCGAAGAATCAGGTCACGACCGCAGTCAGGACGTTTGTCGACTGGATCATTGAAATCGTGAAACCAGGATTGAGCCGGTGACCATCAGTCGCAGGCGGCGAACCTTCGAAAACCGGTCCGTCCGTGCCATCGGAAAATGCATCGTATAAAGAGTCGTAGAATTTGAATCAGCGCGTCCCTCGTGACATCGAGAAGACCTGCGCTGCGGCGCAAACCAATGTCTGCCGTCTTGCCTCAAGAGACGGCGCGCGATGCACTCGCCAGCCCTGCCGAACCATTTCTACAACTGAAACAAGCAAAAAGCGTCGCATCCGCGCACCACCCCCGCCCACAATGGCAAACTGCCGACAGCCCGTGCGCAATCCCCTAATCGCGCACGGAACGCGGCTTGCAACCGAAGCCTGACCCGCTCATCCCGACTCGCCTCCCCCCGAGCCGACCCACGCCCCGATGAACACACGCCTGCTCAGCCTCACCCGCATTCCCTTCTTCCTGCCGCTTTCCGGCGCGACCCTGATGCTCGGCGTCGCGATGTCGTTCACCGCGCCGTACCTGTCCTTGTTCAGCGTCGAACAGGCGGACATGAGCCCGCTGCGACTCGGCGTCTTCATGACCGTCATCGCCGCGAGCGGCGTGGTGGCGAGCGCGTTCGCCGGCAAATGGTCCGACAGGCACGGCCATCATCGCGAATTGCTGCTTGCGGCGCTCATCGCGTCATCGCTCGGATTCCTGCTGCTTTGTCTGGTGCGCAACTACGCCGCGCTCGTCGCGATCGGCGTCGTGTTTCTGGGCGCGGGCGGCTCGGCCATGTCGCTCGTGTTTTCCTTCGCGCGCGCCGCATTGCCCGTCGAGGACGCAGCCGAGCGCGCCCTCGCGCTCGCGACGCTCAGAACAGTCCTCTCGATGGCCTGGGTATTCGGGCCCTCCGTCGGCGCGCTGGTGCTGGCCGCAGCCGGCTTCTACGGCCTGTTCCTGTTCGCGGCAGCCTGCTTCATCGCGTGCGGCGGCATCGTCTGGCGCATGCACGATTCGCCCAAGGGCGACCCGCATAGCGCGCCCGCTCACTATGCAGGCGATCCGTCATCGCTGCTCGAGGTGACCGCGCCCGACACCGACGAGTTCGTGCCGCCGCACGCCGGAGCGCCACACTCGCGCGCGGAAATATGGCGCGCCACCGTCGCGATGACGCTCATCGGACTCGCCGCGAGCGCGACCATGATCGTCCTGCCGCTTTATGTCGTGCACGGCATGCATGGCACGCGCATCGACGTGTCCGTCATGCTCGGGCTCGGCGCGTTCCTCGAAATTCCGATGATGCTCGCGCTCGGCGCACGCGGCTCGCGCCTCGACAAGCAGCGCTGGCTCGCGTCGTCCGCAGCCGTGCACACGGTCTATTTCGTTGCGGTCGCGGCATCGCAAAGCATCCACTTCCTGATTCCGATGCAGGCCTTCAACGCGTTCGTCGTGTCGGTGATCTCGTGCCTCGGCATGACCTACATGCAGGACCTCATGCCCAAAAGCCCGGGCGCGGCGACGGCGCTGTTTTTCAACGCGTCGCGCGTCGGGTCGATTCTTTCCGGCGTGTTGTCCGGCGCGCTCGTGGCGGGGCTCGGTTATCGCGGCACGTTTCTCGTGTGCGGCGGCATCGCGCTGGGCGCCGCAGTGCTGTTCGCCAATCCGCCGTTCGGGCTCGCCGCGCGGCGCTTGCGAGACGCATGGAAGGCTCGGCGGCAGTCAGCGCGCTGACATCGCCGGCGTCGAGCAATGGCAATATAGGCGCACACGTCGCCGATCCCGCACGCCAACATGCCCCAGCGCCTTCCACCGCTCAACGCCCTGCGTCTTTTCGAAGCCGCCGCGCGCCATCGCAGTTTCAAGCTCGCCGCCGCCGAACTCAACGTGACGCCGGGCGCGGTGAGCCATGGCATCGGCGCGCTGGAGGAGATGCTCGGCGTCGAGCTCTTCGTGCGCGAGCCGCGCGGGCTGTCGCTGAGCGCTGCCGGCGAACACTATCTGCCGTATATCGCCGAAGCGTTTTCGCTCATCGCCATCGGCACGCAGACGCTGCCCGACAAGCGCCGCCGCCGCTCGATCGCCGTCACCTGTGCGCCCACCCTCGCCGCGCGCTGGCTCGTCCCGCGCCTCGCGGATTTCCGCGCGCGCTGGCCCGGCATCGACGTCAGTGTCGACACCTCGCGCCGTCAGGCGGGCTTTCCCGTCGATGGCTTCGATTTCGGCCTGCGTCTGAGTCGCGGCCCGGTGGACGGCGCATCGTGGCAACGTCTGTTCGGCGAGCGGCTCGTGCCCGTGTGCAGTCCGGCGTATCGCGCGAGCCTGACAGGCGCCGACGGCATCCCCGATCTCGCGCGCGCCGCGCTCATCCACGTCGATACCGCGAGTCAGGACTGGCAGGCGTGGATGGACGGCGCGAACCTCGACGGCCTCGATCTTCACGGCGGCCTGCGCTTCGATACCGTCCAGCTCGCGTTCGATGCCGCCGCGGCCGGACTCGGCGTCGCCATCGGCCGGCGTCCGCTCGTCGATCGCGAACTGGCGGCGGGCACGCTCGTCGAAGCGTCCGCGACGAGCGTCGAGACGCAGACCGCATACTGGCTCTGCGAGTCGCCGCAAGCGGGCGCTCGCGCCGATCTCGTCGCGTTTCGCAACTGGCTGATCGCGCAGGCGGCGGCGTTCGTCGAAGACGGCGACGCGGCGGCCAGGCGTGACGGTTGAACTGCGCTCATCCGCCCGCGAAAACTTTTCGTTTGTCAGCACGGACGTTCGCCTGCGAGGATGGCCGCAAGGAGGAATACGCGCCATGCCGTCCCTGTCGAGCACCACCCGCAATATCAGCACGAACCGCGCAGCGAGCTGGGCGCTCATCGGCGCTGCCGCACTGATCCTGAGCGCCGCCATGGGCGTGCGCCAGACGTTCGGGCTTTTTATCGGACCGTTTTCCTTCGATCGCGGTCTGCCCATCACCTTGGTCGCCTTCGCGATCGCGCTGCACAATCTCGTCTGGGGCTTCGCGCAGCCGTTCGCCGGCGCCGCGGCCGACCGATACGGCGCGGCGCCCGTCGTCGCGCTGGGCGCGGCCACGTTCGCCGCCGGACTCGCGCTCGCGGCCGCCGCGACCTCCGGATGGATGCTCGTGCTCGGCCTCGGCTTGCTTGTCGGCATCGGCATCAGTTGCACGAGTTTCGGGGTCGTGCTCGCGACGGTCGGGCGCGTCGCGTCGCCGCAAACGCGCAGTGTCGCGATGGGCCTCGCCAGCGCGGGCGGCTCGCTCGGGCAAGTGCTGATGGTGCCGTTCGCGCAGGAAGTGCGCGTGCATGCGGGCGTGCCGGCGTCGCTCTACGCCCTCGCCTTCGTACTGCTGCTTGCCGCGCCCTTCGGCATCGTGCTCGATCGCGCGAGCCGCCGGAGCAAGGCATCGGCGAACGTGTCGGCATCGAACGAAACACACGCGATGCCGCTGCGCGAAACGCTCGCGTATGCGTCGCGTCATCGCGGCTATCGGCTGCTCACGCTCGGTTTCTTCACATGCGGTTTTCAGCTCGCATTCATCGCGACCCATCTGCCGGGCTATCTGATGCTTTGCCACATGCCGGTCGGGCTCGGCGCAACGGCGCTCGCGCTGATCGGCCTCTTCAACATGATCGGCAGCTGGGGATGCGGATGGCTGGGCGGGCGCTGGCGGCAGCATCATGTGCTCGCGTGGCTCTATCTGATTCGCGGCGGCGCGATCGCCCTCTTCGTTCTGCTGCCGACGACGAGCGTATCCGTCGTCCTGTTCGCCGCCGTGATGGGGCTGACGTGGCTCGGCACGGTGCCGCTCACCAACGGGCTCATCGCGAAGGTATTCGGCACGCGGCATCTCGGCACGCTGTTCGGCGTCGTGTTTCTCAGCCATCAGCTCGGATCGTTTCTCGGCGCGTGGCTCGGCGGCTATGTGTTCGATACGACCGGCTCCTACTCGCTGATCTGGGGCGCGACGGCGGTCGCCGGGCTGGTCGCGGCGCTGCTGCACTTTCCCATCGACGATCGGCCCGTCACCGAAGCGTCGTTCGCGGGCGTACGCGCGTGAAGAGCCCGCTAGCGCTTCATTAGCCAGCTGCGCAGATTCACCGCATCCTGGACGTGCGCGTGCGCGTTCGGCGCGCCGAGAATCACAAGGAGCGTCGGACGTCCATGCACCTGCGTAACGACGATAAGGCAATGCCCCGCCTCATTCGTGAATCCCGTCTTCTGCAGACCGACGCGCCATGACGCGCGATACACGAGCGGATCGGTATTGCGATACATCAGCGGCCCTGCACCGCCGAGCACGAGCTTCTGGTGCGAGGTCGCGTAGTCGCGGATCACCGGATAGCGATACGCAGCGCGCGCGAGCTTCGTGAGATCGCGCGCGGTCGATACATTGTGCGGCGACAGGCCGGTCGGATCGACGAAATAGCTGCGGTTCATGTGCAGGCGCTTCGCGGTACGGTTCATCGCGCGCACGAAGCCCGCGCGGCCGCCGGGATAATCGCGGCTCAACGCATAGGCGGCGCGATTCTCCGATGACATCAGCGCGATATGCAGCATCGTTTTGCGCAACAGAAGCGAGCCGACCGGCAGACGCGAACGCGACCACTTGAGGCGATCGACGTCGGCATCGGTGATGCGCGCGGGCTTGAGCAGTGAGCGCTTCGAGTCGAGCACGACCATCGCGGTGAGCAGCTTGGTGAGCGATGCGATCGGCACGCGCTCGTCGGCATGCTTCGCGTAGAGCGTGCGACCGCTCGTCAGATCGACGGCTATCGCAGCGCGCGCCTGTACGACCGGTTTGCTGGCGACGCGTTTCGCGTGCGCGATGAGCGGCACGAGACTCGCGAAGATGAAGACGATGAAGAAGAGATGGAATTTGAGCATGACGCGACTCAGATGCGCGTCATCGAAATACGTGGCAGCGGCATGGGCGGCAACAGGCAAAGGAGCCCGCTACCGTAAGTTGCGCGGCTTAAGTGAAACTTAAAACCGCGCAACATGCCTTATCGCGTGCGCGCCCAATGCGCCAGTCCCGCGCACGCAATCAGCAGGCTTCCCGTCACGAAGAACACCGAGTGCAATCCGAGCAGCACGCCGATCTGCCCGCCGATCAGCGGCCCGACGACTTGCCCGCTGAACTGCGCCGATTGCAGATAGCCGAGCATCTGCCCGCTGCTGTTTTCATCGACGGCGCTGCGTGCCAGCTTCGCGATCGAAGGCAGCAAACCAGCGAGCGTCATGCCCATCAGCATGCGCAGGACGGCGAGCTGCCACCACTGGTGCACGAACGCCTGCGGAATCATCGCGATGCCGGTCAGCACGAGGCATCCGACGATCACATTCCAGCTCCCGATGCGGTCCGCCAGCGCGCCGAGCCGCGCCGCCGTCAACATGCTGCCGAGCGCCGAGCACGCCATCACGATGCCCGCGATACGCGCCACATGATCCGCCTGCACGCCGAGACCGCCGATATAAACGGTGATGATCGGTTCGATCGACATGTTCGCGAGCAGCACCATCATCGCGGTCGCGAGCAGCGCGGCCACCACGATATAGTTCGTGCGATGCGCATGCGTCGAAGCCGTGTGCGACGCGCGCTTCTTCGCATCGTCCGGACGAAAGTCCTCCTTCACCAGGAAGATCGTGGCGAGCGCGGCCACCGCGATCATCCCCGCGCCCGCGAAAAACGTACCGCGAATGCCGATCAGTCCCGGCAACACGCCGCCGATCAGCGGCCCGGCGAGATTGCCCGCGAGCGCGCCCGTCGACAATATGCCGAGCGCCCACCCTGCCCGCTCGCGCGGCGCCTGCGTGCCGATCATCACCGTCGACGCCGACGCGTATCCGCCGATCAGCCCCGCGAGCAGACGCAGCACGACCAGTTGATGCACCGAATGCGCGACGCCAATCAGCGACATCACGACGGCCATGCCGACCGCTGCGCGCACGAGCATCGGCTTGCGGCCGTAACGATCGGCGAGGCGTCCCCAGAGCGGCGCGGTGACGGCGGTGCCGAGAAACGTCGCGCTGAACGCGACGCCCGACCATTCGATCACCGCCGCCTGCGACTGAACGCCGAGTTGCCGCACATACAGCGGCAGGAACGGCAGCAGCATGCTGAGACTCACGAGCGTCGTGAACGAACCGAATACGCAGACGGCGAGATTGCGCCGCCAGTACTGACCGTTGCGTTCGGCGTAACCGAGCGGCATCGACGCGGAAATAACCTGGCTCATTTTGACCTCGACACGGCAAACAGATCGATGGCGAGCGCAACCGCATGCGCGCCAATAGAGGTCAGTCTATATTCGATCGAATCGCGAGAGAATCGACGATTAACGGAAGACAATCTTCCGTTATGCGGTTGAATCGAGCTGCAATTGCGCGAAATGGTGTCGCAGGCGCGGCGTCACGAAATCGACGAACGCGCGCACCTTCGGCACCGACAGCCGTCCATGCGGCGTCAGCAGATGCACGGGCAGCGGCGCATGCTCGCTATCCGGCAGCACGATCTGCAGCGTCCTGTCCTTCACTTCCTTCGCGACGTGATACGAAAAAAGCCGTGTGAGACCGTGTCCATCGACGGCGGATGCGACCGCCGCCCGCACCGTGTTCACGATGAAGCGCGGCGCGAACTGCACGACTTGCGGAATCGTCGAACCGCTCGCAGTCGGAAAGCTCCACGAGTCGAGGCCGAAATGCGTCATCGAGATGATCTGATGTTGCGCGAGATCGGCGGGCTGCCCGATACGCGGATGCTTCGCGAGATAGCGCGGCGAGCCGGCCACGACGCGCCGCACTTCGCCCAGCGGAATCGCGATCAGCGTCGAGTCCGACAGATGCGCGATGCGCAGCGCCACGTCGATGCCTTCGTCGATCAGGCTCACGGGACGGTCGAGCATCTGCAGGCGCACGGAAACGGCGGGAAAGCGCGCGATGAAATCGTCGAGCATGGGACGCAGCAGGTCTTCGCCCGCGGCGACGGGCGCGGTGATCGTCAGAAGCCCGCGCGGCGCGGAAGCTTCGTGCGCGATCAGCAGGTCGGCTTCTTCGAGATCGGTGAGGATCCGCCGGCACGCGGCGGCGTAACGCTCGCCGGCTTCGGACAGCTTGATCGTGCGCGTCGTGCGATGGAGCAACGCCGTACCGGTATGCGCCTCGAGAAAGGCGATTGCCCGGCTCACGGCGGCGGGCGAGCGGTTGAGCCGCCGCCCCGCGCCCGCCAGACTGCCCTCGTCCAGCGTGGCGATGAAGACTTTCATCGCGTCGATTCGGTCCATGTCGGCTCGGTGCTTCGATTGATCGATGAAGCGCCAAGTCTACCGGACCGGATCGAGCGGATGCACTGCCTCAGACCACCGTGATCGTCACGTCGATGTTGCTCTTCAGCGCCTTCGAGTACGGGCAGGTCTGATGCGCCAGGTTCGCGATCTCCTCGGCCACCGCGCGTTCGATGCCCGGCAGGCTCACGTTCAGGCGCGCACGCAGCAGGTACGCTTCGCCCGCCATGCCGAGGTCCACTTCCGCATCGACGGCGGTCTCGGCGGGCAGCCGGACCTTCAGCTTCGCGGCGGCCTTGCCCATCGCGCCGATGAAACACGCTGACCAGCCCGCGGCCAGCATCTGCTCGGGATTGGTGCCCGCGCCCGTGGATCCGGGCGGCGAGAGTTTCACGTCGAGACGGCCATCGGTGCTCTTCGCATGGCCTTCGCGGCCTCCGACGACGTGGGTTTTGCCGGTGTACAGGACGGTGTCGATCTGGGTCATGATGCGTTCCTCTTGTGTGTACGAAAGTGAATGGCTCAGTGATGCGCGAAGAGTTTCGCGGTGTCGTTCGCCACAGTGACGCGCGCGCCCGATTGCGAGACCGTGTCGCCCATGCCGCCGTATGCCTGCATCGGCATGGCGGCGCTTTCGCTGGCGATGGTCTGCGCGCTGACGCCGCGTTGCGAGGCCGGTGCGCCCGCGAGCGGGTCGTAGTGCGGCGCGGGACCGTAGCCGCTGCTGGCGAATGCGGAGCCGGCGGCGACGGCGCTGACGGCGATGACTGCGGCGGTGACGAATTGCTTGATCATGATCGTGTCTCTCTTTGCAATGATTTCGGTGAATGGGTGATCAGCTGCCTTGATACAGGCTGCGCAGCGCGGCGATCTGGCCATCGCGCTGTGCCTGCACCAGTTCGCGCTTCACTTCGGCGCGCGTCTTGCCGGCGTAGGCGTGCTTCGCCACGGCCTGTTCGGTTTGCACGCTTGACGCGTTGTTCGTCACGGCGGCGTGAGCGACACCCGTGACAGCGCTGGCGATGAGAGCGAAAGCAACGAGGGTGGATTTCATGGTGTTTCTCCTTTGGCGGATCAATCAGTCAGTTGAATGAGTTACGGCACGTGGGCTTCGCGGGTGTTCGCCTTGCGTTTCACTCGTGAGCCGTCGTTGTGTGTATTTGAAGCCTCGCAGGTATCTGGCTTGTGTCCGGGAGGCGGGGCTTATGCAATGTTTTGTATCGCGTGCATTCCAGATACATTGCGATACGAAACCCGGCTTAGCGCTCGGCCAGCAGCTTCTGGATCGCCGCTTCGGTCTGCGCGTAATCGCCCTCGCCGAAGTGCGTGTAGGCCACGTGCCCGTGCTTGTCGATCAGATAGAACGCCGGCCAGTACTGGTTGCCATACGCGGCCCAGGCCGCATAGCGGTTGTCCTGCGCGACGGGATACGTGATGCCGAAGCGCTCGATTGCGCGCTTCACGTTGTTCGTGTCCTGCTCGAACGGAAACTCGGGCGTATGCACGCCGACGACGACAAGCCCTTGCGTCGCATACTTCTGATGCCACGACTTCACGGCGGGCAACGTATTGATGCAGTTGCCGCACGCGAAGGTCCAGAAATCGACGAGCACGACCTTGCCGCGCAACTGCGCGAGCGTGAGCGGCTTGCTGTTGAGCCACTGGTCGATACCGGCGAATTCCGGCGCGATGTTGTCGGCGGGTGCGGCGGCGTGCACGGGCGTGATGGCCGCGCAGGCGGCGAGTCCGGCGCACGCGGCTGCGTTCTTGATGGCGGCGAGCATGACGAAGTCCTTTGAATGCGGTAGAAAATCGGAGCGCGCGATACAGCCATATCGCCCCGGCAGGCCGACGTTCGCATCGGCATGACCGCATTGGACTGCGCGCGCGTATCCCGCTTGTGTCGGGGAAAGGCGCGCTGCGCAATGTTATGTATCGCGTGACATGCGAGATACACTGCGATACAAAACGTCCGCCAAACCGCGCTATAACGCAGACATCGCGCAATGAGCGGAGCTTCGAATGAAACGCATGCTGGCGGTCCTCGCCTTTCTCCTCGGCGGGATCGCGACGGAAATGGCCCATCCGGTCCAGTGTCTGCTGGTCAGCCCGAGCCGGGTGCAACTCAAGCGTCAACGACAACGATCCATCGATGGAAACCACTGATCACGTATTGATCGTCGACGACGATCGCGGCATTCGGGAACTGCTCGCCACCTACCTCGAAAAGAACGGCATGCGCGTATCACTCGCGGCGAACGGCCGGCAGATGCGCGCCGTGCTGGAGCAGCAAGGCGCGCCGGATCTGATCGTGCTCGATCTGATGCTGCCCGGTGAAGACGGTCTCGTGCTGTGCCGCGAACTGCGCGCGGGCAAGTTCCGCGACGTGCCGGTGCTGATGCTCACCGCGCGCAACGAGGAAGCCGACCGCATTCTCGGCCTCGAAATGGGCGCCGACGATTACCTGCCGAAACCCTTCGCGGTGCGCGAGCTGCTCGCGCGCATCCGTTCGGTGTTGCGCCGCACGCGCATGTTGCCGCCGGGAATGGAAGTGAACGAATCTTCGGCCATGCTCGGATTCGGCGACTGGCGCCTCGATACGACCGCGCGCCATCTGCTCGACGCCGAGGGCACGATGGTCGCGCTGTCCGGCGCGGAGTACCGGCTGCTGCGCGTATTTCTCGACAATGCGCAGCGCGTGCTCACGCGCGACCAATTGCTGAATCTGACGCAAGGACGCCAGGCCGATGCGTTCGACCGCTCCATCGACCTGCTCGTGTCGCGTCTGCGCCAGCGCCTGCGCGACACGGCCCGCGAGCCGCGCTATATCAAGACGCTGCGCAGCGAAGGCTATGTGTTCTCGGCCGACGTCAAACCCATCGAGTCTTCTCAATGAGCACGGTTTCATCCGGTTCACTCCTGCACTGGCCGCGCACGCTGTTCGCGCGGCTCGCGCTGATCCTCGTCGTCGGACTCGCGCTCGCGCAGACCTTTTCGTTTCTTCTGACGATGCGCGAACGCGACGACTCGATGACCAACATGATGATGGGTTACGTCGAGCGCGAAGTAGCAAGCTCGGTGGCGCTGCTCGATCATCTGCCCGCCGGCGAGCGCGCGCAGTGGCTGCCAAGGCTCGCGCGGCGCAGCTACACGTTCATTCTCGGACCCGGCGTGACGGGCGGGCCGCTGGACGCCGCGTTGTCGGAGCGCTTCGCACGCTCGATCGGCGAAGGCATCGGCAAGCGGTATCCGCTGACGGTCAACGCCGTGCCCGGCGACAGGGAGCGCTTTCAGGTGCATCTGCAACTGTCGGACGGCTCGCCACTCACCATCGACATGCGTCCGATGGTCGGCACGCCGCTCTCCGACTGGCTGCCGCTGGTTCTCGTGCTGCAACTGATCGTGCTCGGCGCGTGCTGCTGGCTCGCGGTGCGCCTCGCGACCGGACCGCTCAAGCGCCTCGCGAGCGCCGCCGACACGCTCGGCCCCGATCTCAAGGCCGAACGCCTGTCCGAATCCGGGCCGGAGGAAGTTGCGCGCGCCGCGAAGGCGTTCAACGCGATGCAGGACCGCGTCTCCCTGTACATGACTCAGCGCATGCAGATTCTCGCGGCCATCACGCACGACCTGCAGACGCCGATCACGCGCATGCGCCTGCGCGTCGACGTGATGGACGACGAGACCACGGGCGCGAAGCTCCAGCAGGACCTGAAGGAGATGGAATCGCTCGTGAAAGAAGGCGTGACGTACGCGCGCACGCTGCACGGAACGAACGAGGCGCCGCGCCGCATCGATGCGGACGCGCTGTTCGAAAGCATCGTCGATGACTATCTCGATGCCGGGCAGGCGGTCACGCTGCGCGGCAGCATCGGCGGGGCGTTGATGGCGCCGCCGCAGGCGTTGAAGCGCGTCGTGGGCAATCTCGTCGATAACGCGATCAAGTATGCCGGCGCGGCGGAAATCGATGTCGCCACGCACGGCGACGGCCGCGCCATCATCTCCGTGCTCGATCGCGGCCCGGGCATTCCCGACGAATCGCTGGAGGCGGTGTTCGAGCCGTTCGTGAGGCTGGAAGGCTCGCGCAACCGGCAAACGGGCGGCACGGGACTGGGCCTCGCGATCGCGCGCCAGCTCACGCTCGCGATGGACGCGTCTCTCACGCTGCATCATCGCGATGGCGGCGGGCTGGAAGCGCGCCTGATTCTGAAGAAAGCCGTCTGAAATAGGACGTCCTATATCGAAACGGCCTACTCGTTAGTCCCGCTTGACGTTCCATCGATAAGTCCGCTAACGTTTGCTCCACGACGTGCGCTGCTGCACGCGCGCGTCCGCTCATCGCTGGAGACGTCATGGCTTGTCGTCCGCATGTTGTACGACATCGTTTGTTTGTCCCGCTACGCCTCGCGCAGACGCCTTCCTGAAGCACGCTCAAAAAAAATCCGCACAAGGAGACATCCATGAAGCAACTAAAACACGCATCGGCGGTTCGATCGCCCGCGCGTCGCACGTTCGTGAAGTTCGCGGGCGTGTCGGCGGGCGCTCCGCTGCTGGGCGCGATCGGCACGCTCGGCCTCGTCGGCTGCGGCGGCCACGACGACGGTTCCGGCTCGACGCCGCCCGTCGCGCAAGACCCGATCTGGGGCCCGTCCGGATCGGCGACGCAAATCGTGAACGCGCTGCAAGGCGTTTCGACATCGATGTTTCCGAGCCGCCAGTTTCTCGTCACCGATTACGGCGCGAAGCCCTGCGCGGTCGTCGCGGCGCCGAACCCGTACACCGATGCGACGAAATCGCCGTTGAGCACCGGCGCCGATCACACCAACGCGCCCGGCTCGTTCGATTCGCGGCCCGCGTTCCTCGCGGCCATCGCGGCATGCAACGCGGCGGGCGGCGGCCATGTCGTCGTGCCGTCGGGCACGTGGTATTGCGCCGGGCCGATCGTGCTGTTGTCGAACGTCGACTTCCATCTTTCGGCCAACTGCACGATCTACTTCAGCCCGAATCCCGCCGACTACGCGAAGGACGGCCCGATCGATTGCGGCCCGAACGGCAAGCTCTACTACAGCCGCTGGCAGGCGAACGACTGCCTCAACTACGGGCCGCCGGTCTATGCGCGCAACCAGACGAACATCGCCGTGACGGGCGAAGGCGATACCTCCGTGCTCAACGGCCAGGCGATGACGCCCTTCGCCGGCAGCGGCAACACGGCGACCTGCTGGTGGACATGGAAAGGCAATAGCGGCGTCTACGGCTGCGTGAATGCGTCGACGCCTTCCCAGGCATCGAGCAACTCGAAGAATGTGGACCTGAAGGCCGCCGTGCCCGGCATCTCCGACACGCTCTACGCGAAGCTCACCGATCCGGCCACGCCCTGGCAGCAGGACCAGAACTATCTGCCCGCGCTATCGGAAGCGGGCGTCGCGATCGAGAAGCGTATCTTCGGCATCGGCCACTATCTGCGGCCGTGCATGGTGGAATTCATCGGCTGCACGAACGTGCTGATGCAAAGCTATCGCACGAACAACACGCCGTTCTGGCAGCACCATCCGACCGATTGCCAGAACGTGGTGATGCGCAGCGTGACGGTGGACAGCATCGGCCCGAACAACGACGGCTTCGATCCCGACGCTTGCGACATGGTCCTGTGCGAGAGCGTCACGTTCAACACCGGCGACGACTGCATCGCGATCAAGTCGGGCAAGGATCTCGACACGCAATACGGCCCGGCGCAGAACCACGTCATCCAGAACTGCACGATGAACAGCGGCCACGGCGGCATCACGCTCGGCAGCGAAATGGGCGGCGGCGTGCAGAAGATCTATGCGCGCAACCTGCAGATGCTCAACGAGTTCTGGGCGACGAATTCGCTCAACATCGCGATTCGCATCAAGACGAACATGAATCGCGGCGGCTTCGTGAAGGACTTCTATGTCGATAACGTGACGCTGCCCAACGGCGTCAGCCTCACGCCTTCCGGCTATGGCAGCAGCCTGCTCGCGGGCAGCCCGATCAACGCGACGGTGCCCATCGGCGTAGTGACGGCGACAGCGGCGAATCCATCGGCGTCGCAGGGCGGCATCATCACGTTCGACTGCGACTATCAGCCGTCGAAAGACGCGATCCGCACGCGGCCCGCCCTCGTGCAGAACGTGAACATCTCGAACGTGAAGGCGAGCAACGTGTCGCTGAACGGCGTCACCGCTTCGTGCTTTCAGGCGATCGTCGCGCAAGGCCCGGTCGCGTTCGACTACAACGGCCCCGCGCCGACGCCCACGATCCCCGCGATCACCGGCGTGACGATCACGGATTGCGATTTCGGCACGCCGGTCGCGGCCGGCCCCGCCACCGCGACGACGCCCGGCCCGATCTACGCCTACAACGTGCACGACATCGCGTTGAAGAACACCGTGATCGCTGGCGTGACGATGAACTCGACGGTCAGCGATTCGCGTTGATCATCGCGCGGTCAGGCGTCTCGCGATGAGCATCGGCAGGCGCAGCACGAAACCGAGGAACAGCCGCGTGTGCATCCACGTGAGCAGCAGGTTGTCGCGGCCGTAGTGAAAATGCGAGACGCCGCCCTCTTCGGGCGTGAAGTAGCGCACGGGCGCGTCGAGGTTGATCGGACGCACGCCGCGCCAGCACAAACGCACCACCGCTTCGGGATCGAAGTCGAAGCGGCGCATCCAGGTCTGTTTGCGCATCAGCGCGGCGAGCGGTGCGATCGGATAGACGCGAAAGCCGTATAGTGAATCGCCGATGCCCATCCAGAGCGTTTCCAGATTCGCCCAGCCGTTCGAGATGCGCCGGCCCTGCACGCGCAATTGCGGCGCGCTTGCGTCGAATTTGGGGCGGCCGAGGATCATCGCGGCGGGCGTGCGCATCGACGTTTCCATGAACGTGCGGATCAGCGCGGCGGGATGCTGGCCGTCGGAGTCCATCGTCAGCGCGTGTGTGAAGCCGAGTTTGGCGGCCTCGTCGAGGCCCGCGAGGATCGCTGCGCCCTTGCCGTGGTTCTTCGGCAGTATGATCACGCGCAGGCCCGGATCGGCGTTGGCCATCGCTGTGAGGCGTTCGGCGCTGCCGTCGGTGCTGCCGTCGACTACGACCCATACCGGGTTCCATTGCTCGCGCGCGCCGCGCACCGTTTCGTCGACTTTCTCGCCGGGGTTGTAGCTCGGGATGAGGACGAGATGCGTGGACGATGCGTGTGTCGAAGGCATTGAGCAAGGCGGGAAGCGGGAGCGATACGGCGGATTTTAACGTCTGGGGAGTGACAGGCTTTGGGGGTTTCGCCGGATCCCGGTTTCGTGTCACGGGATCCGGCGAAAAGCCTAGAATCCACGAGCATCCGCTCACCCCCACCCCATGCTCCCGACCGCGCTCATCGAAACCGCCAGCCTTCCCTACCGCGCCGCAGGCCATTTCGCGTGGCACTTCGCGCTCGGCAAACTACGCCATGATCCATTCTTCGCCCACATCCTCGCCCACAGCCTGATTCCCGACGGCGCGCGCATCCTCGATCTCGGCAGCGGCCAAGGGCTGCTCGCCGCGTGGCTGGTCGGCGCGCACGCATGGCATCGCGATACTGCCGGCCGCGCGTGGCCCGCTCACTGGCCCGCGCCGCCCCTGCCGCATTCCATACACGGCATCGAGCTGACGCCGCGCGATGTCGACCGGGCGCGCATCGCGTTGAAGGACCACGCGGCGCGCATTCGCTTCGTTTGCGACGACATTCGCGTCGCGCCGTTTCCGCAGGCGGATGTCGTCGTCGCGTGCGACGTGCTGCATTACGTCGATCCGGACGCGCAGGAAGCCGTGCTGCGCCGCGTGCGCGCGAGTCTCGCGACAGGCGGCGTGCTCCTGCTGCGCGTGAGCGATGCCGCCGCGGGCTGGCGCGCAAGCGTCGATCGGGCCGTCGATTTCGGCGTGCAGGTCGCCCGTTCGGGACGCACGAGCGGACTCGCGGTCCGCAGCGAGGCGCAATGGCTCGCGCTGCTCGACGGCCTGCGCTTTCACGTAACGGCCCGGCCGATGGGCAACGGCACGCACACCGCCAATCGTCTGCTGATTGCAACGCCCGTGGACTGAGGCGTGCACGGTCCGAAAGGCCCCGTTTGTTACAATTCATCGTACTCGCACGCCACCGGACTTTGGAATCTAGCCCGAAGTGAACCCTCTTCTGCTTACGCATTTCACCGCCACGAGCTGCGCGGGCCGCGGCCTCGACGCGATGCTCGCCGCGCTCTCGGAAGGACGCAGCGGACTCGCGCCGTGCGATTTCGAAGGCGTCGCGCTCGACACGTTCACCGGCCGCGTCGCCGGCATCGAGGACGCACCGATACGCGCGGACCTCGCGGAATTCGACTGCCGCAACAACCGCCTCGCGCAACTGGCGATGACGCAGGACGGCTTCGACGAACGCGTGCGCGAAGCGATCGGGCGTTACGGCGCGCAACGCGTCGGCGTCTTCATGGGCACGAGCACGGCGGGCATTCTGGAGACCGAACTCGCGTACCAGCGCCGCGATGCGCAAACCGGCGCGCTGCCCGACGACTTCAATTACGCGACCACGCACAATCCCTACTCGCTCGCCGCGTTCGTGCGCGCGTACTTCGGGCTGCGCGGACCGGCGGTGTCGGTGTCGTCGGCGTGTTCGTCGGGCGCGAAGGTGTTCGGCTCGGCGCGGCGCATGCTCGAAACCGGTCTGATCGACGCGGCCGTGGTCGGTGGCGTCGATACGCTCTGTCTCACCACGCTGTACGGCTTCAACTCGCTCGAACTGCTCGCGCCGGGACCGTGCAAGCCGTTCGATGTGAAGCGCGACGGCATTTCCATCGGCGAGGCGGCGGCGTTCGGGCTGCTCGAACGCGACGCGCCCGGCCACGCCGATGACGACGCGATCCGCCTGCTCGGTATCGGCGAATCGAGCGACGCGTATCACATGTCGTCGCCGCATCCGGAAGGACTCGGCGCGCGCATGGCGATGGAACAGGCGCTCGCGAGCGCGGGACTCGATACCCGGGACATCGGCTACGTGAACCTGCACGGCACCGCGACCCCCAGCAACGACGCCGCCGAAAGCCGCGCGCTCACGAGCCTCTTCGACCGCGTGCCGTGCAGTTCGACCAAGGGCGCGACGGGTCATACGCTGGGCGCGGCGGGCGCGCTCGAAGCGGTGATCGCCGCACTCGCCTTGCAGCACCAGATGATTCCGGCGGGCGCCAACACGAGCGAGCCCGACCCCGCGCTCGGCCTCGACTACGTGCTCGCGACGCGCGCCGCGCCGTTGCGCGCGGTGCTGTCCAACTCGTTCGGCTTCGGCGGAACGAACTGCAGTCTCGTGTTCGGACGCAAGGCGAAGGCATCGGCATGACTCCATTGCGTGCATATATCGAAGGCGTCGGCGTGATCGGGCCGGGGCTCGCCGGCTGGCCGCATACCGCCGACGTGCTGGCGCGGCGCGCCACGCGCGAAGCCGTGAAAACCGTGCTGCCCGCGCCCGCGGCTCTGCCCTCCGCCGAACGCCGCCGCACCGGGCCGGTCGTGCGCGCGGCGCTCGCGGCTGCGCATGAAGCGCTCGCGCAGAGCGGTCGCGATGCCGCGACGCTCGCCGCCGTGTTCGCGGCATCGGGCGGCGATGGCGGGAATTTCCACGCGATCTGCGAAACCCTCGCGAGCGACGAACCGCAGCTCTCGCCGACACGCTTTCACAACTCCGTCCACAACGCGCCCGCGGGCTACTGGAGCATCGCGACGCGCGCGATGGCGGCATCGAACGTGCTGTGCGCGTACGACGGCAGCTTCGCGGCGGGCCTGCTGGAGAGCCTCGCGCAAGTGAGCGTCGACGGCGTCGCGACGCTGCTCGTCGCCTATGACACGGACTACCCGGAGCCGTTGCGCCACGTTCGCCCGATCGCGGATGCGTTCGGCGTCGCGCTGGTGCTCGCGCCGCAGCAAAGCGAACGCACGCTCGCGCGCATCGAGGCGCATGTCACCGATGGGAACGCGTTCACCTTCGCCGATGCCGATGTCGAAGCGCTGCGCCTGTCGAATCCCGCCGCGCGCGCCCTGCCGTTGCTCGAAGCGCTGGCGCGCGGGACAGCATCGGAAGTCGTGCTCGATTATCTCGACGGCACGCGCCTCGCCGTGGATATCGACCCGTCATGACGGCCGCCCAAATGCTCGATCGCGACTGGATCGCCGCGCGCATTCCGCATGGCGGCTCGATGTGTCTGCTGGACGCTGTTCTCGCGTGGGACGCGCAACGCATCCGCTGCGCCGCGACGAGTCATCTTGACCCGGACAACCCGCTGCGCTCGAAAGGACGGCTCGCGTCGGTGTGCGGCATCGAATACGCGGCCCAGGCGATGGCGACGCATGGCGCGCTCGTCGGCGAGGACGGCCGGCGCCCGCGCGTCGGCATGCTGACGAGCGTGCGCGGCGTAGAGACGCACGTCGACAGGCTCGACATGCTCGACGGCCCACTCGATATCGAAGCCGAGCGAATAAGCGGCGCCGACAACACCGTGCTCTACCGCTTTACGCTTCATTGCGCGGGCCGATTGCTGCTGAGCGGACGCGCCGCCGTGATTCTCGACGCGGCTCAGGCCGCCGGTTTCGTCGCGCAATAAGCGGAGAAGATACCGAGTTCGACATCGCGGCGCACGTTCGCAAAGCCCGCGCGTTCGATGGCGGCGATCACGGCGTCGGGCGGCACGCACGCCTCGATCGTGTCCCAGTAGTAGCGCATCAGTTCGACGCTTTCCCCTTTCTTCCCAATGAATCGGGCGATCATCGGCACGACGCCGCGCATATAGAACTTCAGCGCCGCGATGCCCATGCCGTGTGCGGGCCGCGTGATTTCCAGCACGCAGAGCCGTCCGCCAGGTGCCAGCACGCGGAAATATTCATCGAAGGCTTTCGCGAGATCGCTCACATGGCGCAGGGCGAAACCCATGCTCAGGAAGTCGTACGCGGCGCTGTCGCAGGGCAGATCCTCCGCGGTGCCGATGCGTGTTTCGACGCCGGTCGGCAGGTGCGCCTCGCCGACCATGCCCGGACTCGGATCGACGCCCGTGACGAGCGCCGGGTCGCCCGTGATCGCGACCGCTTCCTTCGTGACGAGTCCCGTGCCCATGCCGACATCGAGCACGCGCATGCCGCGCGCGAGACCCGCCGAACGCAACGCCCGGTTGCGATACCACCGGCCGGAGCCGAAGGCCATCGCGCGTTCGATGGCGTCGTAATCGGCGGCGGTGCGGTCGAAGATGCCGCGTAGCCAGAGGCGTCTGCCGGGTTCGTCGGCGTAATAGGCGGTGAGCGGCTCGTGCGGGGCTTTCTGGCCGGTCGGGTCGAACGGGTCGCGCCGGGGGGAAGTCATCGGGTCTCCTGTGACGATTCGTGTGCCTGCAAGCCGCTGTGGCACGTTTTTATCACAGGGAGATCGATGGCGTCACCCCGGCTCGCGCGCGCAAGAGCTGATCACTCGGCCATCGCCGGCAGCACTTCGGCCGCGACCACCGCCCTCGGCACGGCGACATCGAGTGCGGGCAACGCCAATATCAACGCTTTACGCGCGCGCATCATCGAGTTGCGCACGCGACGCTCCGGGCGACTGAACATGCCCCCGCCCACCAGCGCGACGAACGAGACGATGAGAGGCACCGCAAGCAGCATCGTCGCGAATTTGAAGAGACCGAGTTTCAACGGACTGCGCGACGCCCACGCGGACCACGCGATCGCGAATCCCATATAAGCGATGCCCGCAGGCGCGCCCGCCAGACCGGGCATGCCGAGGCGTTGCGCCAATGGCATCGGGAAAATCAAAACGAAGAGCGCGGTGCTCGACACCGCATGAACGAGCAGTGCGCGCCGCTGCTTCAGAAGGCCCGTTATCGACCAGAACGCCAGCACGAGCACGAAAGGCGGACAGGCGGCCACCACGGCCGCGAGCGCGAGATACACCACGACGCCGCTCATCAGATTGCGCAAATAGCCTTCCGATGACGCGTAGTACACCATGTACCCCGCCGCAAACGCCGCCACGCACGCGACGAAAGCGGTAGCGCCGCCCTGTCCATCCGGCGAAACCGCGAGCCTCAACAACAGGAGGCTCGTGAAGCCGACGAGATACACCAGGAACCGCACAACCGAAAAACGCTGCTTCATACTCCACCCCTTTCCCCTGATGGTGCGAGCGGTCGCCGGTACGGTCGCTCTGCCGCGCGCCAGTATCGGAACGCGCCGCAGCAGACCTTACGAGACCTGTCCTCGCCCATCTATCGCCCGCGTCCGAATTCGAATGACGGATCGCAAACTCAAAAAGCGCCGCCGCGGATAGCCTTTCGGTCTTCCGCGGTCGACGTCTCTTTATCGACGGGGAAACGGGAAATCTTTAGCCCCTCGATCGGAGGCTAGAGGGGATGCACCAACCGTGTCAGCGCATGAGCGGCTTGGCCTGCTCCATCGACGATGCGCGCACGAACTTGCCCGCGCCCAGATGGTGAATCGTGTGCAGCGGCTGATTCGACTCGTCGATGATCCAGTGCCCGTCGACGAACACGCGCGAATCTGCCGCGGCCGCGACGACCTCCGCGAAGCAGGTGTCGTAGGCATCTTCCGTGTGCTTTTCGTCGATGAGCCTGCATTCGAGCCACGCCGCGCAGTTCGTCTCGATGAGCGGCAGGCCCAGCACCGGCCCCTGCACCGTCCCGATGCCGAAGGCTTCGAACTTGTCGATCTCGCGCCCGCTCGTGGAGCCGACCGCGTAGGTGAGATCGATCATCGCTGCGCCCGGCACGATGAGGCCGAACGTGCCGCTCGCGGCGGCCAGCTCGCGCGTGTAGGTGCGCTTGTCGATCACGACGGCGATGCGCGGCGGCGTGAATTCCACCGGCATCGACCAGGCGGCGGCCATCACGTTGCGGCGTCCTTCGTGCGCGCTCGTGACGAGAACGGTCGGGCCGTGATTGATGAGACGGCTGGCGTGCTCCAGCTTGACGGGACGAAAGTGGCTCATGGTTTTATGTATGCAAAAGACGATTCGGGCGATTGTATGCGGCATTCACAATGCGCGCGCCCGCATGATCGATCCCCGTATCGGGAGACATCAAATCTGTGAGCGAGCCAAACCGCACTGTGCGCGTTGGGCCCGACGTGCGTCATATATTGATGTCGATGCAGAATCGACCCGGAAAATCAGGAGCAAAAGGAATCGCGGCCGAAGCAATCGCCCTTGCCGCCAGACCATCCCGGCTTACCCGCGATCGGCGAACAAGCTTTGCAACTCGCTGTGGGCCATATAGTCGGCTGCCATCGGGCCGGATTCGCCATTTTCAACAAAAGCCCTGGCCAGGCGGGCGGCGTGGTTCCAGATCACCTGCGGAATGCCGGAGCCGGAGGACAACCGTACCACGCCCAGCTTTTGCAGCTCGGCGGAATCGGCCAGACCGGGCCATGCCATGAGAGCGGTCGGGATCGGCGAACCCTCGACCACGGTTTTGATGTCGTTGGCATCGGTCAGTGCTGGCAGGAAGAAACTGCTGGCGCCCGCTTTGCCATACAGTTCGGCGCGCTTGATCGACTCTTCGGCACGCTTCGGCTCATCGACCAGTTGTTGCAGGTAGACGTCGCAACGCGCATTGATCCAGAGGGCGATACCCGCCTTTTCCGCAGCAGCCCGCACCGCTTCGATTTTCGCTGCCAGCACAGGGGGTGCGTCCTGACCGTCTTCGATGTTGATGCCGACAACGCCGGCGTCCAGGATTGGTTTGATATTCTCCGCGACTTTTCGGGGGTCATCGGAATAGCCAGCTTCGAAATCGATCGACAGCGGTACGCGGATCACGCGGGTGATGGTGGCAGCCACTTCCGCCTGCAGCCTCGCCGGTGCAAGATTTCCATCGGGATAACCCAGAGCCCAGAGTACGCCCGCGCTGGTGGTGGCGATTGCCTTCGCACCTTGTGCTTCAAAGATGCGCGCGCTACCCGCGTCCCAGGCGTTCGGCAGGTTCAGGATCGGGGTCCCTTTATGAAGGTCGGCGAAGATCTTGTCGAGTTTGCTCATTGTGTTTTCCTCGTGAGGTGGCGTGAATCAACAACGGGGTATGAACCCAGTTAAGGGTGGTTTTCGGGAGGAGACTGCGGGTCACGGCGAACGGAATTCTTCCACAGTGACTAGTATTCCTACCTTTTTTACGTCGCTGCGGTGATGAGTAGTCTGTTCTTCATGGTCTTGCAGAAGGTCCCGCAAATGTAGCCTGGCGTCCATTTCCGGCTGGCTTTCGCTACTTACCTGGCTCACCGATAGCGCCCATCATCTAACATAGATGGCTTCATATCTGGCCAACTGCGGGAATCCTTCATACTGGTCACTGTGGTCGCCGTCGTGGTTGTCGTATCCGGGACGAGTCAGCAAGCCACGCGGCTTCACCCAGCTATAAATGGAACGGACCGGCACCTCATTCCAGGCAATGTTGAAGGCGCCGATTTTTGGAAAGAACTGCAGCTCGCTGTAGGGCAAGTGATCATGGATCCACCATGCAAGCGATTGCCACCGTTTCCCCTCGGCCAGTTTGTCAACGAACCAGGGCATGACAATGGTGGCCATCGCGCCAAAATGACCGGCAGCGTCGCGCTGGTCCCAGATGTGGCGCGCGCGGTCGCGTTCTTTCGACGCACAACTCAAGCCGTGGAGATTTCCGAATTCGTTCACCTCCGGTGCCCGGTATCCGGAGCGTAGAGAGATGCGGCCGAATGTTGCCTGCAAAGGCTCCAGCAACAGTTCGCAAAGGTGCCGACCTGCGGTGACAGCGAGATCCGGATTGTCCGGAAGATTCGGAAACCCGTTGATGGCCGCGATTTCGCTGAACATGAATTCGCGCATAAAGAAATTGCGCGACAGACGGGTTCGGCCCAGGTTTTCCAGACCACGAACGGTACGGACCGGTCTCATAAGGTGTTCTCCTCTTCCATTGGAAAAAGCCCGCGGGTTCCAATCCGCGGGTCAAATTCTTTGCGCCAATCAAGCAGTCTCCGATGACGCCGATCCGCCGGTGTTACAACCTCGCGGCCTTCGTCGTCATGGCGACCATGACGTAATAGCCAGTGAGTCCGATCAGATCAACCATGGCCTCGGGCGAGAGGACGGCAGCACTCCGGTCCCAGGTCACGCTGTCGATCTCTCCCCCTTTCAGCAAGCACCGGACAAACTCGTGCACCGCAAAATCCTCTTCTCGCGCATAAGGCGGTCGGCGCCCCATGCGGATGTATTCAACGACTTCTTCTGACAGGCCTTCCGCGATCGCCAGTGACGCGTGATGCGTGAAAACAAAGTCTGCCTCCCATTCGAAGGCGACCAGCAAGATCGTGTGTTCGATCATGCGTTTCGTCAGGCGGCTATCGAAACGCAGGTAGTTACCAACCTCCACCAGGCCATTGACCAGCTTTGGCGAGTACAACCAGGCCCGGAAAGGACCGCTGACGCCACCACGCGGGCCGCTCGACAATCGATCGTGAATGGTTCGCTGCTCAGACGTCAGTGCGTCGTACGAAAGCAATGGAAAACGCGGCTCGAACATGTGTGAGTCCCTCGTGAATCAAGCTTCGCTGCGCGTCGAAATTCCGCCGCGCCGGTGAAGGGGTCGTCCGCTTGAGAAACGTTTACTTCCCGGCAGCGAACACTTCGACTTCGACCAGTATTTCGGGCTTCACCATCTGGTTCACGACGGACAACATGAAAGTCGGTCGCACGTCGCCGAGGATCTCTGCGCGCACGCGACCATAGGTCTGGATGTCTTCCTTGTTGACCAGAGTCGAGACGACCTTGACGATGTTTTGCGGACCCATGCCGGCCTTTTCCAGGCCCTCCAGGATGTTGCCCCACGCAAGGCGAGTCTGGGCTTCGATGCCTTCAGGCAAATTGCCGCTCTTGTCCATGCCGGGCGTGCCGGAAGTGATGAACCAACGTTGATTCGGCTCGATGATCAGCGCATCGCTGTACTTGAAAATGTGACGGGAGACGCCGACGTCGACGGTGGTGTGCGCCATGATTGTTTCCTTCGGTAGAGGTAGGTGACAGACTCATTGTTGACCTCTCGGGACTGGAAGAAAATCGATGGAGTCGTTTTCGAGATGCCTGAGCACCGGCCGCGGACTTTCTGCACGACAGCGAAAACCCCGCGCCATCAGGCGGCTACTTCTCGTCGGACAGGGAGGCCCACAGGTGCATGCTGGCAAGACTACGGTGCGGGCTGAACCTGAACATCAGCCGACCCGCTTCCTCCGCGTCTGGACGCGCTTCGGACGGGTAAAGACGCTGCAGGGCGGTCGCCAACCCGCTGTCTCCGACCGGCGCTGCGTCGGCGAATCCAGTTCGCATCATGACGTAGCGTGCCGTCCAGATTCCAATGCCTTTCTGCGAGACCAAAGCATCCTGCGCTGCAACAGCCGAGCCGTCGAGCAACCCCTCGATGTCCAGGTGGCCGCCGGCAATCTGTTCGGCTGCCGAAATCATGTAGTTGGCTTTGGAGCCGGAATAGCGGATCTTTCGGAGCGGTTCGATTCCAAGGTCGGCCAGTTGTTCAGCCGTGGGATGCACCCGCATATCGCAGATTTTCTCACCTGCCAGGTTGATCATGTCGCGTCGCAACGCGGCAGCGAACGTGAGATTGATCTGCTGTCCAGTGATGGCCCAGCAAAGGGCATCGAAGGCGCTCGGCAGGAGTGGGACGCGCAATCCTCTGCGCGTGTTGACGATCTCGGGATGGCTCTTTTCGAATGCCGAGATGTCGTTGGACAATCCCAGCATCCGCACCGCCGACTGTTGCAGAAAGGCCATGCTCTCGCGGCCGAGGCTCTTTTCAGTTGCGACTTTTACCGTCGCGCGATCCGTACCGATGGCAATCTCGATGATGGCGGGACCATCCGCGGTGTGCAACGCCTTCCAGATTCGTCGCCCATCAGCACGTTCGCTCGGGCTTTGCACGTCGCGCCCATGGTAGCCGACTGCGTCCTCCGGACGATAGGTCTTCGGAAGGTGCAGGGCAAAGCCCTTTTTGACGTTCATGTCGCTGTACTCGGACGGCAACATCGCGTACTCGGCGATAAACGCTTCCTCGAACACCTTCCTCGAAAGAAACCCGGCGTCTGCGCCCGCGACCTCCGGTGACCGCGCGGTATCGATCGCTTTGGCTGCGCGGCGCGCTTGAACGCGGCGCAGCCACTGCGCAGCAGTCATGTGCGCGTGGTCGCGAAAGAGATCTTCCAGTTGATCGACGGGAAGATTGGCGCGCCGTATCAGGTCGGGCACCGAGGAAAATTCGGTGGGACTGGTCGAGAAGTCGCGCAGGAGGTCTTGAAAAAGCGTCAGGCTCGCCTTCTCTCCATCATGGAAGCGGTCGGGGCGGCAAATCTTGCAAGGTCGCAGACCGGCGTTCTTTGCGGAGGTCTCGGTCGTGAAAAGCTGGACGTCTTCACCCTTCGGTGATCTGACCGTACATGAAGGCAGGCTGTAAGTGCCCGCCTTCATGAAGCCAATCAGGAACTTCCCGTCCAGCTGCCCCTTACGAGCCAGCGCTTTGTTCCAGGCAGGCGCGGTGGACGGCATCAGGCGGCAGCCGCGTGCCGGAACCCCTTGAGACCTTCCAGGGCCAGCAATTGCTCTTTCACGTTCAGGCCGCCGGCAAAACCGGTCAGGTCTCCAGAGGCGCCGACAACGCGGTGACAGGGAGCGATGATCGCGATTGGGTTCTTGTTACTGGCACCACCAACGGCTCGTACGCTCTTCGGGTTGCCGATCTGCGTGGCGATTTCTCCGTAGGTGCGGGTTTCGCCAAACGGGATACTGAGCAGAGCTTCCCAAACCTTGTTCTGGAAGTCCGTGCCGGCGAAATCCATCTTGATGTCGAATTTCCTGCGCTGGCCGGAAAAATATTCACTCAACTGGCGCTCGGTCTGGACGAGGATCGGATGATTGTCGTCTTCGCCGACAATGTTCAGGGGAACGCGCCTCGCATCGGTTTTTTCCTTCTCCCAGAGGATAGCGGCAAGGCCTTCATCACTGGCGACTAACCGCAGCCCACCGATCGCGGATGGGACGTCCTTGTAGTAGTAGCGCTTCGTGAACCTGTTCTTGACCGTGTTCATGCTTGACTCCTATGTGATATGGAAAGGGCGTTTCCTTGACTGTAAGGCGCATTGCATTGAACACTCGGACTGCTCACTGTTTTGCACTTTACCGGTCGTTCAATCGAACGCTTGGCTCACGCCCAACGGCTTCCCAGACGCCTGAGCCGAGCTCTGAAAGTTGATACTAATGCGGCGTTCGCCGACATTGGATTCCTTGGGCACGCTGTGCACCCAATCCGTCTGGGCCCGGCCTCCCATGACGATCAAATCACCCGATGCCGGCCTGAACACAATTGACTTGCCCCCTGCCCTCGGTTTGATCAGAAAACGGCGGGTCGCTCCAAGCGTCAGGACAGGAACAATCGTCTCAGAACGATGGTGTGAAATGGTGTCTCGATGCCAACTGGTGCTGTCCTGTCCGTCGCGATAAAAGTTCATCCACAGGCCGTCGTAGCGGACCCCGTAGTGCTCGGACAAGGCCTCACATGCGTGGAGAAGCACTTTTTCCGGCGCCTCTCGAACATCCCGGTATTCTCCGGTTAGGCGAGGTTCACGAAACACCTGTTCGAACATACGGCGATCGCGTTGCTCCCACGCTACCGACGTGACGAGTTGATCAAGAAGCGCCCGCGAGCCCGACATCCAGCCCGGTACGACTTCGATCCAGGAATGAGCGTCTAACGCTTGGCGCCTGGCCGACCTGAAATCGAAATTCGCGGTCGTCAGCGATTCCGCGACTCCGAACAGGTCTTGCTGCATGGGTAAGCCCATGATCTGGCCTCGTTGAGTGATGCGTGAGCGAAGTCGCTGCACGTCTATTCGCGTTTGCACGTGCAGGTTGTTTGAATTTCACTACCTTAGACGTTATCAGGGCACTCGCCGGGAGAATGCCGTTTTATGTGTCCAATCGTCCGAACCTGAAATCTTGCGGGCTGTCCCGCCGGGAGAGCTCATCGAGGCCTTCTGGCGTCTGGCGTTTTGGAACGGGGAGCGCGCACGTATTGGAGGGTAAGCTTGGCAGGTTCCGGACGATTGGACACCGGAGCCGGACAATCGGACGCGCGCGTGACGATTAAAATGCCTTGTCGATGAACGACCCACTCGCACCCATACGGAATAAAAGCAATGAAAGCGCCTCCCGTCTCCCGTATCTCGCCCCCGGATCTGAACAACCTGATGGCGCTTCTGGATGTCGAGGTTGTGGCGCTCTCCGAGTGCGTCGTCAACGAGGGATACCGGCTGGAGCTGGGGGGACATGAAGCGCCCGGCATCCACTACATCTTGAAGGGTAGCGGCCGGATGTCGTTCAACGGCGCGCCGAAGATCGATGTCGAACCGCATACCCTGATTGTCGTACCTCCGCGAACCCCGTTTATTCTTGAATCGAACACAGGGAACTCCAACAAGCCCGTGATCGGTGTCGAAGGTAGCAAAAACGTGACGACAAGCGAGGGCATCCGGCGCTTCCGGGCGGGCAACGATGACGACGAGCCGGAAATGGTGATGATCTGCGGATACTTCCGGGCGCAATACGGCTCTTCAACCGGTTTGTTCGAAGGGCTGAGCGAGCCCATCATTGAGCAGTTTACGGTTGCGGATCGGCTCTACGACAAACTCAACTCCGCCGTTGACGAGCTTCTCAACCAGGAGATCGGTGCCGGTGCAATGAGTTCGGCGCTTCTCAAGCAAGTGGTGGTCGCCCTGCTGCGCCGTTCGCTCACGTCGATCAACGTCTGGGTCGAGCGTTTCGCCCTCTTGAGTGACCCGAAGATCGCACGCGCCTTTTCCATGATGGTGGGCAATCCCGGTGCCAACCACACAGTCGAAAGCCTGGCCGAGTGCGCGTTCCTAAGCCGCTCGGCCTTCATGGCGCGCTTCTCGAGCATCGTTGGCAAATCGCCAATGGCCGTGTTGCGCGACCTGCGCATGCGCCAGGCAGCGGCACAATTAATGGCCGGTAGTCACACCATCGAAGCCGTCGTGGCCAACGCGGGCTACGAGAGCCGCAGCAGTTTCGTGCGCACGTTCAAGAAACTCTACGGGGTAGACCCGAGCGCTTACCGGGAAACTGCGCTCGCGGAAGAAAAATCAACCGGCTGACCGCCGGCTTTTCTTCAGGCTGGCGCTCAGCCGCCCAAAACGCTTCGATCTGACTTCGCTCCCCTTCGCAGGGAGCGGGGCCTTCTTTCGTCTTCCTTTGGCGATGCGCGCATGCGGACTCGTGGACCGATATCTGAGATTTTCTGCACACGCCACGGACTTAAAGTCGTCGCACCGATAGCGCTTGCGATAAGTATCCAGCGCGATACGCACGGAATCGGCAACTGACTTAACGAAATCATTCTGAAGGAAACAAACATGCTGAAGAACGTAGATCCCCTGCTGACCCCCGATCTGCTCCACGCCCTGTCCTCAATGGGCCACGGTGACGAAATCGCCGTCGTCGATGCGCACTATCCCGCGGATACTGCCGGCCGCGCCTCTGTCGTCGGCAAACCGTTGCATCTGGACGGCGCCGACTCCGGCCGTGCCGCGAAGGCGATTCTCTCCGTGTTTCCATTGGACGAGTTCGTGCCGAATCCGGCCGAACGCATGATGGTCGACAACGCACCGGAGGAGCTTCCGAGCGTTCAGGTGGAAGTGCAACGGGAGATTGACGCAGCTTTCGGCAAGTCGCTGAAGATGACGACCATTCCGCGCAAGGAATATTACGAGCGCGCGAAGAAGGTCTACGCCGTGATCATCACCGGCGAGACCCGCGGATGGGGTTGCTTCATCCTCAAGAAGGGGCTGATTGTCACTCCCGATGCGCCGGCGGACAAAGGCAACACGCATATCGCCAGTTACACCGTCTAACTCTCCCACTGCGGCTCAGCTAACGGAAGCGACCCGACAGAGTTCGCAGTCGCGGAAATTCGGACGGAACATCGAGGAAGCAAGGAATGGCTCATTTTTACAAAGTGATCGACTCCCCAATCGGGATGCTCAAGCTCGTTGCCAACGAGAATCGTCTGGCGGCAATTCTCTGGGAAGTCGAAAAAGATGGTCGCGTGCGCCTGGGGCCCATGACGGAAGACCCCAGACGCCCGATCCTGGTGGAGGCCGCCAGGCAACTCAGAGAATACTTCAGCGGCCAGCGTACGCATTTCGATCTTGACCTGGATTTTTCCGGCACTGATTTCCAGAAACAGGTCTGGAAAATCTTGCTCGGCATTCCTTTCGGCGAGACGCGGACTTACGCAGAACTGGCGAAGCAACTGGGCAATGCCAGGGCCGCCCGCGCCGTCGGCGCTGCCAACGGCAAGAATCCCATCGCTATCGTCACCCCTTGTCACCGAGTCATCGGCACGCGGGGGGCTTAACCGGCTTTGCTGGCGGCTTGAACGCCAAGCAGACCTTGCTCTCCATCGAAGGCCAGCCTGAACTGTCGATGAAGAAGCACAGTGGTCATCGCGAACAAATTCCAGCGCCCCTCACGCGCAAAGATCTGTTCACCAGCGAAAACTGATCATCCATGCCTCGCGGCCACCCTCCGCAACTGATCCGGCCATCTAAAAAGGAACAAAAGTGAAGGACTACACACGAATTGAGTTCAAAACGATCGACAACGTCACGTTGCGCGGCGACTTCTTCAAAGCCGCTAGTGATGGCGTTCCTTGCATCGTAATGACCCAAGGGTTGTCGCTCCTGAAGGAGCATTACCTGCAGAACTATGCGCGCAAGTTCGTCGAAGCGGGTTTCTCTTGCCTGGTCTACGACCATCGCGGGTTCGGTTCGAGCGATGGTTCACCCCGGCACGAGACCAACACCATGCAGCAGGCCGCCGACTATCACGACGCCATTACGGCAGCGATGAATCTTTCTGGCGTTGACCGCAACAGGATTTGCTTGTGGGGAATTGGCCATTCCGGTGGCGCCGCCATGATTGCCGCCGCCGACGAGCCGCGCGTTGCCGCAATAGTCTTGAATATGCCGTTTCAGTCGGGCGCTTATGACGCAGCGAACTTCCCTCCCGACCTACTGCAAAAGGTCTGGAAGGACCGTGAAGCGCAAACCGCTTCAGCGAATCCGCAGCCGACCTACGTAGCCCTCTGGCCCACCTCAAAGGCAAACGCCCGTGGTGAAGAGGGTGAGCGCACATTCTTGACCAGTGAGCCTGCGCTGGATTTCATCACACGCGGCGTTGAAATGTCGAATGCGGCTGGCACGCCCTGGGAAAACCACTTCACCTTGCAATCGTTCTTCCATTTGTCTAGCGTCGAGCCACGCCACTACCTTCCCAAGATCGACCCGACGAAGCTGCTCTATATCGCCGCCGAACAGGATCCCATAACCGGGACGCTGGAAGAGCACCGGTTCAACTTCGGCACCGTCAAGCCCGGCGCAGAATTTGCCGTGGTCAAGCCCGATCACCTGGCTACCTATCATGGCAAGCCATTCGAAGAAATGATCGCAGTCCAGATCGATTTCCTAAAACGCAAGTTCGAGTACGGGTCGAGATGACCAGTGAGTGAGAGAAGCGCCGAACAGACGAACTACCGTCGCTACCGACGTCTACTGATGTAGATGCTCAGTTTTTACGATTAGAAGTGCGACCGGCGGTTCCAGGCGGAAGCCGGTCCCACGAATTGCGAGCGAAACAGCGACATCTCAGGGTGTACCGGTTGTAACGAAAAGACTCAGAAGCCCTCATCCAGACGTGCCTTGCTATTCGCCGTCCAGTCAACCGTATTACTTGCGGTCCGTGTGGGATTCGTCCAGACGACGGAGTTATCAACCGCATAGAGCCTGCAAGGATCAAAGCTTTGCTTCTGACAATTCGCCACCGCAACAGACATCGGATCGTCGCCGCCCTCTGCCCACGACCACGCGCCGGAAGCGGAAATGGCAAACGCGCGGCCCGGGTGCTGCTGCAGGAACATCCGGTATCCATTTCGGCCAGATTCGTCCAGGAACGGCACGGCTTCGACCGACCCGATCGCCGCATAGCCAGTTGCTTTCGGCCGCTCCAGATCGTCAACGCGATACTGTACGCGGGTCGGCATCCCTACCCGCGCGAGGAACGCTTCGACTGACGGCCACCACACGCGCACGCCCTCGCGATCCCCGACCAGGCGATGAGCATCATTCTTGTACGCGCCAAAGTCGACCATTTGCGCACTCGCGCCTTTTGACGCATAGGCGGCGTACATCTTCGCAGTCAACGTGGCTGGCCAGATCGAGTCGTTCGCGCCGTACAGCCATAGAGACGGCACGCGCGCCTTCTCCCCATACGTGCCGAATGCACGCGCAAGATTGTCCTGCCAGCCTGTGCACGCGTCCTGCCGCAGACCGCCCGAAAAGTTGATCAGCCCCCGTACGCCGGGAGCGGCCGCAGTGCCATACGCCATCGTCGCGAGACCGCCGTGCGAAACACCGGCCACGACGACATGCTGGGCGTCCACATAGGATTGCTTCGACATGAAGTCAACGGTCGCGGCGACGTCGGCCGCCTGCCCCATGCCATTGCGTGTCACATCGCAGCCGAACCCTTCATACGTGCCACCCGATCGAGAAAAGCCGCGCCGGTTGGGTGCCACCACCACATAGCCGCGGCGGACGAATTCGCGCGCGAGCGGGACGGGTTCGCTGCGCGCCTGCGCACGCGGGTCGCCTTTGAACTTGCCATGGTTGAAGACGATCATCGGAAACGGTCCGTGACCGTCGGGCTTGTAGATCATCGCTTCGAGCACGACGGTGCCCTTCGAATCAACCGGAATGCCGATGATCGTTGCATTCAGGCCTGTTGCGGGAAAGCCTCTGTCGAGCTCTACACGCGATTCCGGTGCGGTAACGCGCTCGGTGGCGTCCAGTGGATGAGCGTGCACAAACGGTGCAATAAACCCCGAGCACGCAAGCACCATCCCCCAACCCGCCAGAACTTTCCCGCACCGCATCTGCCACCCTGCCATTAGTGATGAATTGAATCCGGAAGTTATTGTGGAGAGGTCAAATTTTTACGAATACGGACAGAACGCCGCAGTGGAGGAAGTCCTCGTTTAAATGGTCACGCGAGCGAAGCGACGCCCGATGCGATTGGGACGCATTGCGTCACGCGAGCGACTTTTCGTTAGCGGATGTGCCGCCGTCGATGTTCCAGTTCGGCTCGCAAGCGGCCAGCAGCGTGCTCATACGGTCGACCTGGTCAGCGAAGCGCTGAGTGAGCCACCATGACCCCTTGCGCATTCCGTGCCAACGCCGCTCTGCCCGGCACAGGCCGTTCGACGACTTCTGGCGCCTGCGCGAGTGCACCGCACGTCTCGGCCACGACCGCATGCGTTACAGCCGAACCTTGCAGTCCCGTGCGCCTTACCGGGGCTGCCTGGATGGCAGTGAGCGTAATCGTGTAGACGATATCCTCGACGAGCGCGCCGCGCGAGAGGTCGTTGACCGGCTTGCGCAGCCCTTGAAGCATGGGCCCGATGGAGACCACATTCGCCGAGCGCTGCACGGCCTTGTAAGTTGTGTTCCCGGTATTGAGATCAGGGAAGACAATGACGTTCGCACGACCGCGCAGCGGGCTGTTCGGCGCCTTCTGCCGGGCCACGCTCTCGACGGTCGCGGCGTCGTACTGGATCGGGCCGTCCACCACCAGGTCCGGACGCAATCGATGCACGATCGCCGTCGCCTCCTTGACCTTCTCGACGTCAGCGCCAGAACCGGAGGTGCCTGTCGAATATGAAATCATCGCCACGCGCGGGTCGATACCGAAGGCGTGCGCACTATCCGCAGACTGGATGGCGATCTCGGCCAGCGCTTGCGCATCCGGATCCGGATTGATCGCGCAGTCGCCGTAGACCAGCACCTGGTCGGGCATCAGCATGAAGAACACGCTTGATACGAGACGCGAACCCGGTACCGTCCGGATAAGCTGCAGCGCCGGGCGCACAGTGCTGGCGGTCGTGTGGACAGCGCCTGACACCAGTCCGTCGACGTCGCCAGCTTCGAGCATCATCGTGCCGAGCACGACGTTATCTTCCAGCTCCTGCCGTGCCTTGATCTCAGTAAGCCCCTTCGCGCGGCGAAGCTCCACCATGGGCGCGACATAGCGCTCCCGGACAAGCTCCGGGTCTACGATCTCGACACCGGCCGGCAGCTCGATTCCGTGACCGGCTGCGACGTCGCGGATGGCGTCGGGGACGCCGAGCAGCACGCACCGCGCGATGCCGCGCGCGGCACACTGCGCGGCGGCCTGGATCGTACGGGGCTCGTCGCCTTCAGGCAGCACGATGGTGCGACCGATCCCACGGGCCGCTTTGACAAGGCGCGTACGGAAAACCGCAGGCGGCATCAGCGGCATGGCCGGAACCTCCAGACGCGCAACGAGCGGCGCAGCGACGATACGCCCGGCAATGAAGTCCACGACCTGCTCCATGCGCTCGGTGTCACCCCGGTCAACGTGGCTCGAGAGGTTCGCGAGACGCGAGGCGACCGAAAACGTGTCGCCCTCGGCGCCGACAATCGCCAGTTGATCCAATGGGCGACCCTTGAACAGCCGCGCGAATTCCGGTTGCAGCTTTCCTCCATCGGTGAGAAGCATGCCCGCCAACCGCATGCCACGATGCGCGGCGAGCGCCACCGCGGCGATCACGTCGGCCCTGTCGCCCGGGGTCACGACGAGCGTACCGGGGCGAAGCTGGCTCAGCAGCTTCTCCGCCGAATTCGCGGCGACGAGCACGTTCTCTACCCGGGCGGTCGCAGCCCCACCGACGTGCAGTACGTGCAATCCAAGACCACTGACAATGTCGATCACGCGCGGCGAGAACAGGTGCTGCGCCGTCGGCACCGTCGCGAGCACGGGCGTGCCATCCGTGAGCGTGTCGAGCGGCCCGCTATCCGGCGCCGTTTCCGGTTGTCCGGCCGCGTGGTTCACGAGCACACCGGCGAGCGGGCGGCGACCGCCATCGCCATACTGTTCAGCGGCCCCGGCCGCTATCGCCTCGATATCTTCGATGCCGCGCGCGCGTGCCGAAAAGACAGGAATGATCTCGGCGCTGAGCGTGCGCACGATTTCGATGTTCAGGCGCGTCGCGATCTGGAAATCGACGTCGGGAATCAGTCCTTCGACCACGAGGACCTGATTGCCGGCACTCGCCGTGTCGACCATGGACACCACTTCTTCCATCAGGCCCGCGAGGTCGCCCGCACGAACCCGTTCGATTGCGCTCGTGTAGTCGATCGGTTCAGCCGTTCGTGTGCCGCACAGTGCCCGCGCAAAATGACCTGAGAGGTCTCGTTCGCCCGGAATCGACTCGGGTTGTGCGACGGGTTTGGCGAATCCTGCTCGAACACCGCCAAGCTGCAACGCTCGCACGAGTCCGAGCGCCATCGAAGTGAGTCCGGCGTCACGCGAGACCGGGACGAGATAGAAAATACGACGCGAAGTGCTCATGATATTTTTTTCGTGTTACTCGGCGGGCAGGCCCCGCTCGCGCAGGATCCGGACAGCCTCAGCCACCCGTTCCGGCGTGGGAGGCATGACGCCATCCAGCTTGTAGTCCAGGTTCAGGCTTTTCCATTTGTGCGCGCCGAGCTGATGGAATGGCAAGACGTCGACGCGCTTGACGATCGGCCCCAGTTCGAGAAGAAAGTCGCCCAGGCGCGCAAGGTGCTCGGGGTCGTCCGTGACGCCGGGAACCAGCACGTGGCGGATCCACACGGACTTGTTCAAGCGCGCCAGCCGCCGCGCGAAGGCGAGCGTCGGTGCGAGTTCCACGCCAGTCAGATCCCGGTAGTGCGCCGGATCGATGTGCTTGATATCGAGCAACACCAGGTCTACCGCCTCGAGCCACTCGTCGCTGACCTTGGCGCCGAGATAGCCTTGCGTATCCAGTGCAGTGTGTAATCCGAACTCATCGTGAATGCGCCTGAGCAACTCGCCGACGAACGCGCGTTGTGCGAGCGGCTCACCGCCGGAAACCGTCACGCCCCCGGTCAGGCGCAGGAATCTCACATAGGGGCGAATCTCATCGATCGCCTCGTCAATCGTGACAGGCCGACCTGAAGCAAAACGCCAGGTGTCCGGGTTATGGCAGTACTGGCAGCGCAGGGGGCATCCGGCGAAGAAGTACACGAAACGCACACCCGGTCCGTCTGCAGCGGCGCCCGTCTCCACCGAGTGGAGCACACCGCGCTGGGGCCCGAGTTTCGTGACCACCGTGGGCGCAGCCGCTTCCCGGAGGACCGCGGGAGTCTGGAATGTGGCGAGCATGGTTGAAACCTCCCTTATGAGGGGCAACCAGACCGGTGCCTTCCGGTCCGGCATGACCGGGTTAAAGGGAAGCGTGGAACGTACGCGAGATCACGTCGAGCTGCTGCTCGCGCGCGAGCTTGACGAAGTTCACCGCGTAGCCGGAGACCCGGATGGTCAGTTGCGGATACTTCTCCGGATGCTCCATCGCATCGACGAGGGTCTCCTTGTTGAAGACATTCACGTTGACGTGATGGCCGTGGGCGAGCGTGAACGCGTCGAGACAGTTCGCGAGATTGCGTCTGCGCTCGTCGGCACGGCGCCCGAGTGCGTCAGGCGTGGCCGACGCCGTCCATGAAATGCCGTCGAGCGCGGCCGCATAGGGGAGCTTCGCGACCGAGGCGCCCGCTGCGACAAAGCCCTTCGTGTCGCGACCGTTCATCGGGTTCGCGCCCGGTGCGAACGGCTCACCTGCGCGGCGGCCGTCCGGCGTATTGCCCGTCTTCTTGCCGTACACCACGTTTGAGGTGATCGTGAGCACGGACTGCGTGGGCACCGAATCACGATAAAAGTATGGCTGCGCCTTGACCTTCTCCATGAACGTCTCGGTCAGCCAGACGGCGATATGGTCAGCGCGGTCGTCATTGTTGCCATAGGCGGGATACTCACCTTCGACTACGTAGTCGACGGCAAGCCCGTCTGCGTTGCGCACGACCTTGACCTTCGCGTGACGGATCGCGGACAGGCTGTCGGCCGCCACCGACAGACCGGCGATCCCGCACGCCATCGTGCGCAGGATGTCGCGGTCATGCAGTGCCATCTCGATGCGCTCGTACGCGTACTTGTCGTGCATGTAGTGGATCGCGTTGAGCGCCTTGACATAGGTTCGCGCGAGCCAGTCCATCATCGGGTCCAGCTTCGCAATCACCTCTTCGTAGTCGAGCTCATCGCCCTTGATCGGCTCGAAGCCCTCTGCAACGAGCTTCCCGCTCACCTCGTCCACTCCGCCGTTGATGGCGTAGAGGAGCGTCTTGGCCAGGTTCGCGCGGGCGCCAAAGAACTGCATCTGCTTGCCGATACGCATGGCCGACACACAGCACGCGATGCCGTAGTCGTCCCCCCAGTGGGGCCGCATGACGTCATCGTTTTCGTACTGGATCGACGAAGTCTGGATCGACACTTCGGCGCAGAAATCCTTGAAGCCTTGGGGTAGTTTGTCGGACCAGAGCACCGTGAGATTAGGCTCCGGTGCAGCGCCGAGATTGAACAGCGTCTGCAGGACGCGGAAACTCGAACGGGTCACGAGCGTACGGCCGTCCTCGCCCATGCCACCGATCGCTTCGGTCACCCAGGTCGGGTCACCCGAGAACAACTGGTCGTAATCGGGGGTGCGCAGGAAGCGCACTATCCGGAGCTTGATGACCAGGTCGTCGAACAGTTCCTGGGCCAGTTCCTCGGTCAGCAGACCACGATCCAGGTCCCGCTGGATGTAGATGTCGAGGAAGGTCGAAATGCGACCAATCGACATCGCCGCGCCGTTCTGCTCCTTGACCGCTGCGAGATAGCCGAAGTAGAGCCATTGAACCGCCTCGCGGGCTGTGAGCGCCGGGCGCGAGATGTCGTAGCCGTACCGTGCGGCCATCTCCTTGAGCTCATCGAGCGCGCGGAACTGTTCCGAGAGTTCTTCGCGCGTACGCATTGTCGATTCGTTGAAGACCGCGTTGTCGAGTTCGTGGAAGGCGCGCTGGCGGTCGCGTTTGAGCATGTCGATGCCATACAGCGCAACGCGCCGGTAGTCGCCGATGATCCGGCCACGGCCATAGGCGTCAGGCAGGCCCGTGACCACACCGGACTTGCGCGCGGCGAGCACGTCGGGCGAGTAGACGTCGAACGTTCCCTGGTTGTGGCTCTTGCGATAGAGCGTCCAGATCTCTTTCACAGTCGGATCGAGCGCGAAGCCATATGCTTCGAGACCGGCTTCGACCATGCGCAGCCCGCCATTGGGCATGATTGCGCGCTTGAGCGGCGCGTCGGTCTGCAGACCCACGATCACTTCGTTGTCTGCATCGATGAAGCCCGGTGCATGGGCTGTTATCGAGGAAGCGCGATCAGCGGAAACGTCGAGCACGCCCTTCTCGCGCTCGGCCTTGAGCAGGACGGCGAGTTTTTCCCACAGCGCCGTGGTGCGGGCTGTCGGACCGGTGAGAAACGAGCCGTCGTCTGCGTACGGTGTGTAGTTGCTCTGGATAAAGCTGCGCACATCCACACTTGTCTGCCACGGACCCTCAACAAAATCTGCCCAGGGATCAGCCTTCCATTCATTAGAAAAGACGTTCATCACACAACTCCATCTGGTTGACTGGCACGGCCAACGCCGCGCCACTTTCATCAATACTTTTTGTCGGTTCTTGAAAAGCTCAGGCCGCACACGCCTCCGGCTGCCGTAGCCCCGCGAGGTGGATCGCGTCATCAGCGATCAGGCCTTCCTCGTCCGTCGCGATCACCCAGGCCTGGGTCCGCGAGCCACTGTCTATGCGCCCACAGGCTCCGCCCACCAGGCGCCGGTTCGTCGCTGCATTCAGCGTTAAGCCGAAAGCCCGAAGATGCTCAAGTGTCATCTCGCGTATCCGTGTCGAGTTCTCACCTATGCCGCCCGTGAAAATCAGTGCGTCGAACCTGTGAAGCGACGCGGCAAGCGCACCGATATACCGCGCGAGCCGGTGCACGAAAACTTCGAGCGCGAGCCCGGCGCCCACGTGATCTGCCTGCGCGGCCGTCTCGAGCGTCCTGCAGTCGCTGGAGATTCCGGACAGCCCCAGCAAACCCGAGTTGCGGTTCAACAGCCCTTCGACGCCGGCCAGGTCGAGCCCGGTCACGCGCCCGATCTGCGCCGCCGCGCCTACATCGAGGTCACCCGCGCGGGTGCCCATGACGAGTCCCTCCAGCGGCGTGAGGCCCATCGATGTATCGCGGCACTCCCCGTTGACCACTGCACAGGCCGACGCGCCGTTGCCGAGGTGGACTATCACGACGCCGTGATCCTCCGGATCGAGTGCAAGCAGCTCGACGGCACGACTCGCAACGTAACGAAACGAGGTTCCGTGAAAGCCGTAGCGCCGGATGCCATGTACCTCATAGAGGTACTTCGGGATCGCGTACATATAGGCCTGCGGCCTCATGGTCTGATGAAACGCGGTGTCGAACACGGCAATCTGCGGGATCGCGGGGAAAAGTTCGTCGCAGGCGCGGATACCCAGCAGGTTTGCGGCGTTGTGCAGCGGCGCGAGAACTGAAACAGCTTCGATGTCCCTGATGACTTCCGGCGTGATGAGCACTGACCGGGTGAAGCGTTCGCCACCATGCACCACGCGGTGCCCGACTGCCGCAACATCCGCAAGCCATCCGTTGCGTTCGATGTGCGAGAAGATTGCCTGCAGCGCATCCGTATGAGTGCTTCCGGGCAGGTCCTCGATGCTCTTTGCGAGCCCGTTGCGGATGATCAGGCGGGCAGGTCCGGAAGTGCAGAGCGACTCCGCGACCCCGGTCAAGAGCGCCGGGGCGCCGTCGGCCGGCAGCAGTTTGAACTTCACGGACGACGATCCGCTGTTGACAACGAGTACCAGTGATTGTTGCGAACTCATGGCTTCGATACCTACGAATTGATCCAGAGTCACGAGGGCTTCGCAGAACGCCGCTCTGGTCGGCGTGCTCCTTTCTCCGCGTATGAGGGGCAGAAACCTCTTCACATCACACCTGTCGCGGGAGGCCTGGCCACACGAGCCAACACCTCCTCTGACCAGGCGCAGGCGGCTACTGGCTCAAGCGGTCTTGGCAGCCTTGCCGAGCGCAGTGCGATTCGGCAGGGCCGGGATCGGCGCCTTGCGCCGTTGGGGTGCCCTTTCGCGTGGCGGACGCAGCATGGTGATGATGACGAGCGAGACGACACAGAGCGCGACGATCCCGACGAACGGCCCCTGCAGTCCGCCACCTATCACACCGATAAGTGCGCCGGCGAGCGCGCTCACGCCAAAGCCTTGATAGATCAACCCGTAGATCTGGTTGACGTTCTTCACGCCGAAGAAGTCACCGACCAACGCGGGATACACAGTCAGGGATCCGCCAAAGCTGAACGTGATAGCGCCCATCGCGAGCATGAACACGCCCTTGGTAAGCGGGACGAAGAGGAGCGTCGATACGCCAAGCAGCATCAGAATCAGGCCGAAGGCGAGCACAGGCTTGCGGCCGATGCGGTCGGACCCCGGGCCCATGATCAGGCGACCCGCGATATTCGCCAGGGCCATGATCGAAACCACGCCGACGGCTTCCGGACGCGTCAGATGCACCAGGCGAAGGCCCACGTCGGTGGCGACGCTGATCGAGTAAAGGCCGCCCATGCATGTCGTGAACAACACCGCGAAGATCAGGTATGCCTGAGGCTGACGAAGTGCCGCACGAAGGGTGTAGCCGGTGACACTCGAGCCGGCCGCGGACTGCTGCTCGGGTGCACTCGAGATCAGCGGGACAATCGCTACCAGACCCACGGCGATAAGCACGCCCCAGTACGTGAAGGCGCTGGACACTCCGAACTGAGCGATGAGTGCCACGTTGACGTATTTGAAGAGGAAACTGCCCAGGCCGTACGCGCTGATCGACAGGCCGGAAATGAGCCCCTTACGCTCAGGCATCCAGCGGATCATGTTGGTGAGCGTCATCATGTAGCCCACGCCGTTGGCAAACCCGACCATGACGCCCGCGGTCAGGTATAACTCGGTCAGGCTGTCGGCCTGCGAGGCAAGCGCCAGGCCTGCGCCTAAAAGGAGCGCCGATCCGAAGAGGGTTTTGCGGATACCGAAGGTGCGCTCGAGCCAGCCGCAACAGGAGGCGCCGATCGCAAGACAGAACGTGGTGAAAGCAAAGGTGAGCGCGACTTTCGAGAGGGGCCAGCCGAACTCGGTGACGAGTGGTTGGTTAAACAGGCTCCACGTATAAATGGAACCTAGCACAAGTTGTGCGATGAGAGTGCCGCCCAATACTACCCAGGCGCGGCTGGAACTAGAGGTCTGATTCATGGTATTTGGCCGGGCCCCGTACATATCGGTTGCCCGCGATAGTTGCATAGGTTTTGGGGATCTTTGTTTCAAACACTTGCATAGGCATCCTTATTGATAACCACATTTTTCTGACACTGAACGAAGACAACAGGTGCGAATGTGCGACAGGCAGGCAACCGGACAGGTACGCAGCGCCGGACTTTGCGCGCACCGGCCGAGAATCCGGACCGGCATTTAGTTGACTCGTCCAGTATATTCGCGACTGTAAGTAGTTTGTATGCGGCGACCCACCGCATGCCTTTCGCGCGGGACGTCATCGAAAAAGAGGCTCAGGCTGTCTTGAACCCACGCTGGGTCTGCCTAACAGACAGGTGCGCCGGCGCGGAGGCGCTGTTGAAACAGGGGCAAACAAACGTTTTAAACGACTGCTGATTCCATCTGCGACGGACGGTCACGTGCCTCCTCGCGAGACCCTCATAAACTTACAAGCCGTAAGTTGTATAAGGAAACGCGATCAAGGAGGTTGTGATGAAGAGCCCTCGCGGGCTCACCCGCCACCGACATCGCGGCATTGACTGGCGGCATCCTGGTCGGCAACAAGATCATACTTCTAGCCTGTGTCGCGGTGATGGGCAAACCGGGATTCGAGCAGCTAAGAGCCCGCGTTTTTCGCCGATTCAAGCTGAGCAGAACGTAGTAAGCCCTATCGCCGGCAGACACGCGTACCCCATTACCGTTTTGCAGTGGAATTAATCGCAGGACCAATTGTGAAAACTTCAGCACTCCCAATCACCATCAACGAACAATCAAGGTGGTATCTACCGGTACGGATGAAATTCACACTGGCGCTCACTCTCGCGACGATGTGGAGTGCGCTCTCTTTCTATCTGGGTCAGCGCTGGCTGGCCGACATGAGTCACCTTTTTGGCGCGGTTTGGGCATACCTGATCTTATTCGGCATTGCGATTTTGCCCGGCTTCATGAATGCCTTCCTGCTCTTGAGTCTGCTGATGGATCGCCGGCCGGCGTTGCGTGGAGTAAATGGACCGCTACCCGGCATCAGCATGCTCGTCGCAGCGTACAACGAGGAAGCCAGTATCGCGCAAACGATCGAAAGTATCGCGCGCCAGGCCTATCCCGGCGAGTTGCAGGTGATTGTGATCAATGACGGCTCTTCTGACGGCACAGCCGCCGTGCTGGATCGCTTGCACTATCCGTGGCTCGAGGTCATCCACCTTCCCCGCAATATGGGGAAAGCGGGCGCGCTCAACGAGGGCTTGAAGCAGGTGCGTCACGCGCTGACCGTTACGGTGGACGGCGACTCCTACTTGTATCACCGCGCGCTGGAGAATCTCACGCGCCGCTACTTGAGCGACCCGCCGGACACGAAGGCCGTTGCGGGCGCCGTGCTTGTGCGCAATTCGCGGACCAATCTGGTCACGCAGATCCAGGAGTGGGACTACTTTCATGGCATCGCTGCCATCAAGCGGGCGCAAAGTCTCTACCAGGGGACGCTGGTCGCTCAGGGCGCTTTCTCCATCTACGACACTGAGGTGTTGCGTCACATCGGTGGCTGGCCTCACTCGGTCGGCGAAGACATCGTGCTCACATGGGCGATCCTGAAAGCGGGGTTTCGCGTTGGCTTTGCCGAAAACGCGTGCCTCTTCACCAATGCGCCAACCACGATGCGGCAGTTCATCCGTCAGCGTCAGCGGTGGTCACGCGGGCTGATCGAAGCATTCAAGGAACATTGGCAGATGCTGTTCCAACGGCGCATGACGACGGTCTTCATCTGGTGGAATCTGCTGTTCCCCTTCATGGATCTGGTCTACACGCTCGCTTTCGTCCCAGGCCTGGTGCTGGCACTGTTCGGCGTCTACTGGATCGCGGGGCCCATGACGCTGCTCGTTCTCCCAATGGCGCTGGTCATCAACGGCATCATGTATCGCATCCAGTCCGGCATGTTCACCGCACAGAACCTGAAAGTACGCCGAAATTGGCTCGGCTTCATCTGCTATAGCCTGTTTTATGGGTTGGTTCTGCAGCCCGCCTGCGTAGTTGGGTATGTGCAGGAGTTCGTGATGCGCACCAAGCGTTGGGGCACGAAATGACCTCAAATCGGAAAACGGAGGCATTCGTAATGCATATTCGTCGCTGGGCGGGCGGCATCGGGCTTCGGCACGTGCTCGCTATCGTCGGTGCACTCGCGCTCGGCGCGCTTGCGCCCGCACGCGCCCAATCTCGTGACGGGCCAGGCAAGTATGGCGCACCCATTGGTGACGTTTTCTACAGCAATGACAGCGATCATTTCGAGGAAGAGCGCGCAAACCTCGAGTATCTGTTCCCGAACGGCTTGGGGGTGGGCACGAGCATCGCGCACTACAGCGCGCCCGGATGGTCTGCCACCGGACGCGGTGCATACGGTCTGTACTACCAGCATGATGCGAAGCAAACCGTGGATGGCAGGCTTGGCGTGATGGATACCGATGGTCACACAACAGTGACGGGTACATTGGACTACATGCGGCACCTCACCGCAGACACGGGGTTAGGTGTGAGCGCGGGGCGAGATGTCGTCGACTCGGAAGCCGGAATCGAGAAAGGCCTGACCTACAACAGCCTGCTGCTCGTGTTCGATCACCAGTTCACTTCACGCTTCAGCGTCGGAGTTGCGGCGGGCGCGCTTTTGTTCTCGGACGACAACACGCGTCCTCTCTTACGTACACGATGGACCTATGAAGTGGTGCCTAACAGCGGGCTCAACGCATACATCAAGACTCGAACTTATTACGACAGCAATCCCGACCAGGGCAACTACTTCTCTCCGCGCTGGCTGAATGAGGCGTCAGGCGGTGTCTCGTGGCGGACCGCGGTCGGCGACAAGGCCGTCTTCTTCGTGAACGCCGACGCCGGACGCCAGAACCTACCGGACGCAGCAAGCAACATATGGAGCGTACGTGGCGGCGCGCAGAACCACCGCAGCCGGACCGTGCAGTGGCAGGTCGCCGTGGAAACGACCAACAACCGCGCGTCCGGGTTCGCGATCGGCGGCTCGTCGTATCGATACACAAGCGTCACGGGCCGCCTGCTGTTTCCACTCAACTGAGCGTGCGTCGCGCTTCTTCTGCGGGGAGCCTCAGGACCAGTAAAGGCCAGTCTCGGCGCTGGATATACTGTTGGCAGAAACATTCGAAGGCGCACGTAGATTCTCAAGAGTTCCACTGCAGGCTGGCGCAAAACAGCATGACCGGTCGGCCGAATTGACTGGCAAGTTCATCGCACCGCTCACCAGAGAGGTCTCCCGTCATGCACAGTCGGCAAAGGTCTGCTGGGTCCGCCGTGTCGGACCGGCGCGTGCGTCCTGTCCGCACCCTCTGGAGCGCCTGTTTCCTGTTTGCTTTAGCGACAGGCGCAGTGCATGCCGACGAAGGGTCTGCGAACGAGCAGGAATCCGCGCAGGCGCAGCCGCCGACGAAAACGCCATCGCCGTGGTTAGTGTTGCCGACGTTCTCGAACAACCCCAAGCTCGGCACCTCAGTCGGGGGACTCGTCGGTTACGCCCGAAAGTTCGATCCTGAATCACAGGTGTCGATGTTTGGCGTGGCTGCGCAATACACATCGACGAATTCCGTGACCGCGGCGATTTTCGCGCGAACCTCGTTCGACCAGGACCAGCATCGACTGTCAGTCCTTGCAGTGGGTGGGTCGATCAAGAACGACTACGATAACTTCCTTGGAACCGGAACTCCACTGCGCTCGGAAGACCATATACGCGCGTTTGTGGCGCGCTATTTGTATCGCTTCACAGGCGACTGGTTCATCGGCGCGCAAACAATCTTCACCAACTACCAGATCGTCGGGCAGACAGCACTCGACGACGACCTGCTCAGCGTTCTCGGGCTGACCGGCTTCAAGGCGGGCGGCGTCGGCCTGGTTCTCAACCACGATTCGCGGGATATCGTCGACGCGCCGAAACAGGGGTGGTACTTGAACCTCAACAATATCGCTTATCGTCAGGCCCTCGAAGGGAGCAACAATTTCAGCGTGTACCGGGCCGACTACAGGCAGTTCTGGAGCCACGGCGACGGCAATGTGTTTGCCGTGCGGCAGAGCAACCAGTGGACGGCAGACGCGCCCGCGGGCGCCTACGCGCCCGTCGTACTGCGCGGATACACGATGGGTGAATACCTGGGCAAGTACATGTCCTCACTGGAGGTCGAGGAGCGCCATCGACTGGCCGAACGCTGGACCGCGACGCTCTTCGCCGGGGTAGCCTGTTTGTACGGTGCGAGCCGTGGCGGCTGTACAGACTCCGCCAACCGCTTTCCCAGCGTCGGCGCCGGTGTGCAGTACATCCTGAAACCCGCCCAGGGCATTGTCGCCAACATGGAGTTCGCGGCCGGCAAGGAGGGCAACAAGGCTTTGCTCTTCAAGATGGGATACGGCTGGTGATCAGGCTTCTGCCAGCCCGGATTTTCCGTGAAGCGCGGTACGGGCTCCGCCCGGCAGATGCGACCGCCCGGCGAACTCCCAGTTTTGCACCGCACCGCAAAGATTACGGATGCAACTGTTGAGGCCCATTTCTCCGAAAATCGGCTTGACAGACACTCTTACGATATATATCTTTAGATATGTTTTACGACATATCTGGAGTGCTCACATGAAATCCCGTTGCTTTCAACGTGCGCGTGAGGCCGGTTTCCGCGCATTCGGCTTTGGTTTTCCCTTCGACGCCCCCGAGTGGGCTCACCGCTTCGCCTTCGAACGCTGGGGCATGATCGGCCGTCATCGCCACGGCGGCGGCGGGCGCTTCGGCGGCGGTCCCGGTGGCATGGGCGGTATGGGCGGCATGGGTGGATTCGGCGGCGAAGACGGCATGCCGCGCGGCCGCAAGTTTTCGTCCGACGACCTGCAACTGCTGCTGCTGGCGATGCTCGCCGAAGCGCCGCGTCATGGCTATGAACTCATCAAGGCACTGGAAGACCGCTCGAACGGCTTCTACGCGCCGAGCCCCGGTATGGTCTATCCGGCTCTCACGTATCTGGAAGAGCTGGGTTATGCGACCGTTCAACTGGAAGGCAATCGCAAGCGCTATGCACTCTCGGACGCGGGCCGCGAATACCTCGCGTCGAACCGCGAGCGCGTGGACATCATGCTCGCGAAACTCACGCATTTCGCACGCAAGATGGATCTCGTGCGCCGCGCCTACATGGGCGAGGAAGTCGATGACGCTGCCGCCGATAGCGGCTGGGCGCCCGAATTGATCGCCGCGCGTCGGGCGTTGAAGAAAGCGCTGCTCCTGCGCACGGACGCATCGCAGGACGAGCAACGCCGCATCGCCGCGATCCTTGCGCGCGCGACAGCGGAAATCGAACAGAACCCCGCGCCGAAGCAGGCGTAAGAAGGAGCCATGCACGATGACAGATTCCATTCTGCAAGACCGACCCGAGCTCGAAGTCACGCGCGTGCGCCACGCGCTCAGGTTTCGCCTGCTGCACGTCATGCGCGTCGAGGCGCTCAATCCGCATCTCGTGCGCGTGACATTCACGGGCGATGACCTCGCGGACTTCGTCAGCGCCTCATTCGACGATCACGTGAAGCTGTTCTTCCCGCAGCCTGGCGAGGCGATGCCCGCGCTGCCGCAAGCGGGACCCAATGGCCCCGAGTTCGATCCTTCGAAGCCGCGTCCGATCGCGCGCGATTTCACGCCGCGCCGCTTCGACCGTGAAGCGCGCGAACTCGATATCGAATTCGCGCTGCACGAAGCCGGCCCCGCGACGGCATGGGCCGCGCAAGCGGCGCCGGGTCAGTATCTCGGCATGGGTGGGCCGCGCGGATCGTTCGTGATTCCGACGCAGTTCGACTGGCATCTGATGATCGGCGACGAAACCGCGCTGCCCGCCATCGCGCGGCGTCTGGAAGAGCTGCCCGAAGGCACGCGCGTCGCGACACTGATCGAGGTCGCAGATCAATCGGCGCGCATCGAATTCAATACCCGCGCCGACCTGTACGCGCAATGGCGTTATCGCAACGAGAGCGAGCATCCCGGCGGCGCGTTGTTGCTCGCCTTGCGCGAAACCTATGTGCCCGATGGCGAGGGCTACGTGTGGGCCGCTGGCGAAGCCACGCTCATGCGCGCGGTGCGCAAGCTTCTATGCGATGAACGCGGCGTCGACAAGAAGCGCATTCGTGCTTCGGCGTACTGGAAGCGCGGCGAGCAAGGCGTGCACGAGACGATCGACGGCTGACGCATCGTCGATCAGCTCATGATGCCGATCTGCCAGGGCACGAACTCATGGTCGCCCAGACCGAGCACCTCGCTCTTCGTGCGCTGACCTGAAGCCGCTGCGAGCATCGCGTCGAAGATCGCGCGGCCGGTGCTCTCCACGGACGCCACGCCGTCGAGAATGCCGCCGCAATTGAGATCCATGTCTTCAATGAGGCGCTCATACATGCTCGTGTTGGTCGCGAGCTTGAGCGACGGCACCGGCTTCGCGCCGAACATCGAGCCGCGTCCCGTCGTGAATGCGATGAGATTCGCGCCGCCCGCGATCTGTCCGGTCGCGGAAACGGGATCGAAGCCCGGTGTGTCCATGAAGACGAGCCCGCGTTGCTTCACCGGTTCGGCATAGCGATACACCTCCATCAAGGGCCCCGTGCCGCCTTTCATCGACGAGCCTATCGACTTCTCGAAGATGTTCGCAAGCCCGCCCACCTGGTTGCCCGGGCTGACCTTGCCATTGATCTGCACATCGCGTCCGACCGAATACTCGTCCTTCCACCAGCGAATACGTTCGAGCAGTTTCTCGCCGACTTCGCGGGTCACCGCGCGACGCGTCAACGTATGCTCGACGCCGTAGATCTCCGGCGTTTCGGAGAGAATCGCGGTGCCGCCATGCCGCACGAGCAGATCGACGGCGGCGCCCAGTGCGGGATTGGCCGTGATCGACGAAAAGCCATCCGATCCGCCGCATTGCAAGCCGATCTTCAAATGGCTCGCGCTCACGGTCGTGCGCTGCACGCGATTCGCATCGGGCAGCAACGCGCGCACCGCTTCGACACCCGCCTGGATCGTCCTGCGCGTGCCGCCGCTTTCCTGCATGATGAAGGTGTGCAGACGCGAACTTGCGCAGAGACCTTCCTGCTCCATCAAGCCGGCCAGTTGATTGCGCTCACAACCCAGTCCGATGACGAGCGCCGCGGCGAGATTCGGATGCCGCGCGAAGCCCGCCATCGTGCGGCGTAGCAGCGCCATCGGTTCGCCGCTCATCTCCATGCCGCAGCCGATGCCATGCGTGAACGCGACCACGCCATCCACATTCGGATAGTCTGCGAGACGCTCGGGCGTGAACCATTCAGCGATCTTGTGCGCGACCGTGGCGGAACAATTCACCGTCGACAGGATGCCGATGTAATTGCGCGTCGCGACCTCGCCGTTCTCGCGCACGATGCCCAAGAACGTGGCGCGGTCTTCATCCGCGATCATGTCCACCGCGCGATAGTCCGCGCAGAACGCATGATCGCGATCGAACTCGCGAAACTCGACGTTATGACTATGCACCATCGTGCCCGGCGCGATATCCGCATTCGCGAAGCCGATCGTCACGTTGTACTTGCGCACGGCATCGCCCTTTTTGATGGCGCGTGCCGCGATCTTGTAGCCGGCCGTGACCTGGCTTCTGCACACGAAGTCCTCGGAAGGCACGGGCGTGCCGATCGCGACATCGGTACGCGCGATCACGACGTTGTCTTCGGGATGCAGGCGAATCACCGGACCCGCGACGGATTTCTTGATTGTGTCCAGCATGGTTCGACCTCAGACGACGCGCTTCCATTGACCGTACTTCGCGACTTCATTCTCGTCGAACGAGAAGCCGAGACCGGGCGCATCGTGCAACATCACGCGACCATCGCGATGCGATAACTGCCGGTCGATCAGCCTGCGGAAGTTCAGCACCTGATCGTCCCAGAAGAATTCGACATAGCGCGCATTCGGCGTCGCGGCGACGAGCGGCGCATGCAGATCGTGGAACCAGTGCGGGCACATCACGACGCCATGGCTCGCCGCCGTCGCCGCGATCTTGCGCCATTCGGTGATGCCGCCGCACACGGCCGCATCCGTTTGCAGAATCGCGGCCGCGCCCTTGTCGAGCAGTTCCTTGTGATACCAGCGGCCATAACCGATCTCGCCTGTCGCGATCGGAATGCGCGTCGCCCTGGCAAGACGCGCGTGATTGTCGACATCGTCGGGAGAGAAAGGCTCTTCGATGAAGTACGGATCGTATTGTTCGAAACGCCTCACGTGCTGCAGTGCCTGCGTGACATCGGTCCAGCCGTTGTTCATGTCGATCATGAGTTCGACATCCGGTCCCACCGCTTCACGCGCCGCTTTCACGCGACGTTCTTCTTCCTGCGGCGAAAGTCTTCCGCCCTTCATCTTCACCGCGCGAAAGCCCTTCTCGACATAACTCGCCATTTCTTCGCCGAGCTTCTCCGGCGTCTTGCCTTCGAGGTAATAGCCGCCGCTCGCATAAGCAGGCACCGTTTCGAGCTCGTTCGCGCCGAGATACTTATGCAGCGGCAGCTTGTGCGTGCGCGCGTTCAGATCCCAGAGCGCGACATCGAGAATGCTCAGCGCGCGCATCACGGTGCCCGCGCGTCCTTGCAGAAGCGCTTCGTCATACATCGCCTGCCACAGTCCTTCGACCGCATACGAATCCTTGCCGATCAACACCGGCGCGAGCAATTGCTCGACCGCCACCGTCAGCAACTCTCCCGCCGCGCTGCCGATATAGCAAAAGCCAATGCCTTCCACGCCGTCCGTCGAACGGACCTTGACGAGACCATAGTGGCGCGTCGAAACAGTGCGAGTGGAAAACGACGTGACGCGATCGAGCGGCACCGCGGCCGCGCAAACCGCAATCGATTCGATGATGGGCATGAGTTCGTCTCCGTGATTTTCATTCGTTGCGAATGCAATCAGTTTGATGGCGTGCGAGCGCAAGAGGAAGTATCCTCTGGCTTCTTCAAACCCAAAAAATTTTATCGATGGACTCGCGCTACCTGCAGAGCTTCGTGTTCGTCGTCGAGCTCGGTTCCATTGCCGAAGCCGCGCGCAGACTGGATCTCACGCCTGCCGCCGTCGCGCAGCGGGTGAAGATGCTGGAGGCCGAACTCGGCGCGACGCTCGTGCGCCGCTCGGGCCGCACGGTGGGCGCGACAGAGGCAGGCGAGCGCATTCTGGCGCGTGCGCGAACCGTACTGCATGACATTCGCGACCTGCGCGCGGACATCGACGATACGGAACAGCTGGGCGGTCAATTGCGCCTCGGCGGCATGGCGACCATGATGGCCGGCCTCATTCCCGATGCGCTCGCGGTGCTGCTGAACCGTTATCCGCAGATGGATTTTTATCTGGAACCGGGCACGTCGCTCGATCTCTATCGCAAGGTGACGAGCGGCGACCTCGATGCCGCCGTTATTGCACAGCCGCTTTTCAATCTCCCGAAGAGTTGCGACTGGCATACATTCAGAAAGGAATCGCTGGTTCTATTGACGCCCGCTTCGATGCACGTCACCGATGTGCATGCCACCTTGCAGACAGAGCCGTTCGTGCGCTATGACCGCAATGTCGTCGGCGGTCAGCTTGCGGATGCCTATCTGCGGCAGCATGGCATCAAGCCGCATCAACGTTGCGAACTGGATGGACTCGCCGCCATCGCGACCCTGGTCGATCGCGGCCTTGGGGTATCGCTCATACCGGACTGGGCGTCGCAGGAATTGAGCGGACTGTCCTTGAAAAGATGGGCGTTGCCGCATGCCGCGCCCAGACGCCTCGTCGGTTTGCTGTGGGGACGATCGTCCGCGCGACTGCGCCTCGTGCAAGCGTTTCTGGCGGCCGCCGAATCCGTCGGACGGAATTGACACAGGACGATCCCTTAGGGCAACACTGATTAAGTCCACCGTCTATACACGTCACGCGTTATAGACGATACGTGCAACGAGATAGACAAAAGACGATGAAACAGCAGACGCTCGCGATGGCAGCAGATGAGGGTGCGGGATTCGAGACGCGACGCAAGCGCACGCGGCGCGATGAGTTTCTCGATACGATGAACACCATCGTGCCGTGCGCCGAGTTGTGTGCGGTGATTGAGCCGCATTACCCGAAGCGCGGCAACGGCCGCCCGCCGATTGGCCTGGAGCGCATGTTGCAGATTCAACTCGTTCAGCATTGGTTCAATCCGGCCGACTTCGCTTGCGAGGAGGCGCTGTACGACAGCACCAGCTTGCGCCGCTTCGTAGGCATCGATCTGGGTTGCGAAGCGGTGCCGGATGGCCACGACGCTGCTGAAGTTCCGGCGCCTGCTGGAGGCGAACAAGCTCGGTGAGCAACTGTTTTCCGAGGTTGGACGGGTTCTGCAAGCCAGCGGGATGAAGCTCAACAGCGGGACCATCGTGGATGCGAGCTTGATCGCGACGCCCAGTTCGACGAAAAATAGCGAGAAGGCGCGCGATCCCGAAATGCATTAGACGCGCAAAGGCCGACAGTGGTATTTCGGCATGAATTTGCATATCGGAGTCGACAGCCAAAGCGGCTTGACGCATAGCGCGGTAGTCACATCGGCCAACGTTCACGACAAGCATGCGTTGACGCAACTGCTGCGTGGACAAGAACGGCGCGTTTATGGCGATAGCGCCTATGCGAGCCAGAAAGCGCTGATTCGCGAAAAGTCGCCCCACGCTCGCGACTTCACCAATCAGCGTACGTTCGCAGTCGTCAAACGGCTGTGGGGTTCACGAAGGTACGTTACCGGGGCCTGGCGAAAAATGCCAAATCGCGCCTTCGTCGCGCTGGCATTGAGCAACATTTACTCAGGGAGTTCGATCTTCCCGCTTGGCGTGGGATCCGACGCGCTCATGCTCATCATCGCCGAGCTGAAGTTGACCGTCAACGACTCTTCTCGGCGTAAACCATTAAGAGTGTTTTCTTGAAACAGCCTCTCCTGTCGAACAAACTTCGTCTAACCTATGACTCTTCAATAGGTAGTCTTAACTGGTTCCTGGGATGCATTAGCCTGGGAACACCGCACTGCCCAGCTAAATACCCGCGCGGCTGGAACCCATCGATCAACTGTGGCGGAGAGTGGATCATGAACGACGCCGAGCCGGTCAATCCCCGTAGCTTTTACCGGCCTTTTTGGCGCGTCACAAGTCTCTGGACGGGGACTATCTGCATCGCAGTCTGGTACCTCTATCACCAGACGAATGATTCGTCGAGGTTGCCCTCAGAGGTTGTTCACCTTCATATTCAAGAAGGTATAGCTCAAGCGCTTCTCGTTATCCTGCTCACTTACTTAAGTTTTAAGGTCTTTACATTAGCGGGTGGGCGTAGGCAACATCCAGTTCGCCCAAATTTAACCGTCGCCGAAGCGGCAAAGCGAGTACAGATTATTACAGCTACAAGTGCTGGGCAAAATAGTCGTATGACAGTCGACGCACTTCTTAGGATTCAATCCTTTCTTCTGGCGCATCGTCCTATTTGTGTTTTTATTTACGTTATATTGCCAGCTGGGGTTTTTTTCTTGGCGATGCTCGTGAAGTATGAGGCGGTTGATCAGCCCGCGATATTCGTCATGGCGCTCGTGGGAATATATGTCGCAGCCGAGCATTACAACGGCCTCGTGCAGCACGAAAAACAGGTTGACATATTAAAATCTCACATGGAGACGCTTAACAACGCTTTCGGGATTGTGCAGGGTAGACGAGAACTTTATAGGGCATACAGCGAACCGGGGACCGACATAACTGCTGTTGTTCGACTCTTCGATATCGATCCGGTGTGGTGGTCCTGTAACGCGGATAGCGACGTGAGCGTATGGTCGGAGTATGAAAACCATACGGAATTGACTTTCTATAACGCCCTTCTACGTGGGAAACGCCCCAGCGTTACGTTTGTCTCGGATATGCCGCTCCCTGCAGTCCACGAAGAGTCGGACCTCGAAAAAGCGGACCGCTTTGGACATCTGCTAGGACTGGTCTGGCAATGCGTCGTTTTCTCGCATTTGCGAGACGCAATGCCGTCTCCCGTGACATCGCTGCGTATTCGAATTTCTTTCACTTATAAATGGATTCACGTGGTCGACGATAACGTCTATCAACTAGTCGACTTACAGGACGGCGCGACGTTACGAAACCTGACCTTAGAGATCAAAGACCAAATCAAGAAGGAAAAGCTCATCCACGCCGAACGGGACGATATCCTTGCTTGCGCTGCAAGAGGGTGTGACGCCGAGGAATACGTCGCGTCTCTGCTTCGATATGCTGGAAAGAAACAAAAAATACCGAGTCTTAACGAACTCACTGACCTACACATACACTCTCTCATGCGATCGCTAGGTTTTCTTGAATGGTTGGAGCATCGGTCCCTTCTTTTTCCCGAAGCGGGAGAAAAAAGTGTTGAAGAAGTTTCGCCTCTGTGCGTGATCATCTTTAAGGAATTCATTGAGAGAATGCAGAAGCGGCACGTTCCGGGGCAAGACGGTCTAGTCGAGCACGCGGATGCACAAAAAGGAACTCTATTAGCAATGGCCCTTGAGGTAATGTGACCCATGCACGATCAATCATTAGGCCGATTTTGTACCAACGTAAAGACAGTCTGCGAGGCTGTTTTACAGTGCATTTCACGCGGCCTTGATCCGGCGGAACCAATCACGCGACAGATCGGAAGCGTAATAAAACGAACATCTCGTGTCGATCTAATGATCGACGAAGTCTTAGCCTTCAGTTCCCTGATGTTGACTTTCAGAGACGGTGGCGCATTGAAGGCGAATCGGCATGTGTTTTCATCACTAGACTTCAATCGTAGGGCGGACAATGCAGGAGGAAAGATCGACTACGACTTATTGCTTCTGGAATATCTCGCGACGGCATGGCTAGTTTTGTATTTTCTGTCGGTTCCTTTCCCTCAAACATGGGAGAGGGTACGTCGTTGGGAAGAAGACGGTGGCGGACAGTTACCGAGCGGCGTTTGTATTAGCAAAGCTACCGGAGACCTGTTTCGTCAAGAACGCTTGCGCAATGCACATGGTCCCGTTGTGCGCGACTCCGATCCGACCGGCGATCTTTGCGTACTGACACATTGTCCCGCCGCGCTATTCTCTGACTTTTTTGAACCTAACTCATGCCGAGCATCCACGTTTCAAAGCTTTGCACCTGACGAGAGTCATATCCTGGCGCGGTGTTATGAGTTCATCCAACTGCGGTTGTACTGTTGCTCCGGACTTTCAATCCGTTATTTTATTCCAACGTACACCGTGGCACATCGATTAGCCGCTTCTAAAACGGGAGACGCATGGACCACTATGATCGCGTGGCTCCGTCGTTCAGTCTTTGAGTTCCCAGTCTTGGGACAGTCCGTTCAGCTTATTGATGCGGCCGTTCGGTTTGACTGCGTGATTAATGCCATTACGGGGATTTACACGTACGAAGAGCTTCGCCCTAATGAAGGAGAGCCGACTATCATCTTTCCTGGTACGTACTTCAGGGAGCCCCGGCGAATCATGTATAGGAGTTGGTTGAGAAGCATAAAGCTCGAGGATGGGGAAAATCTCATCTCCTGCAACGACGAGCAACTCAACGCGATCCGCTCGCGTATCGCCGGAACGATCGCCTGAACGGGAGCGCGAATGATAAGTTCTGCCTCAGTCGTCGCGGCACTCGTAGCCGCCGTCGTCGCATTATTAACGGCCCTCATCACGGCACTCGTAACAGTCGGTGTAGCTGAGCGGAGGCTCAGACGCGACTACCGTCTTGAATTTGCAACGGAAAGTGTCGCGCGAGAACTGATGAGCGATCCGAAATGGGAGCAGCGTTCGTTCGAGGCTATCCAATCAGGCCTGGGAGGATTTGCCGAGGACGATCTTCGACGCATTCTTGTAAAAGCCGGAGCCATCCGGTTCACCGTGTCAGGAAGAGAACATTGGGGATTGCTTGCGCGTAATCGCGAACGTCTCTAAGCCGACACCGGATGGCAAAACATCCGCTTCGGATACCTCGCAGGTAAAGGCATTGCCACTCCGCCCCGGGAACGGTTCGTAGCGATACGCTGAACCGTCCGTTACCGAGGCCTGGCGAAAAATGCCAATCGCGCCTTCGTCGCGCTGGCATTGAGCAACATTTATCTCGCGCGCAGGCGCCTGATGGCACCGATACGTCTGAAATGAGCGAAGCGCGGGTCGTAGCCCCATACGCGGCGGCCCGCGGCGCGGTAAATGCAAACAAAACGCGTCACCCACATGACTCTGCTACGTCCCGCGTACGCTTCGATAAACCCAGATACTTGTTCAGTGTTGCCTTAGCGTTTCTCGCTTCCGAAAGCAAAAATCTCTATGGTTTGAAGCAAGCGTCACACGCGCTCATGACCAGCGCAAAGCCGCGATAATCAAGGCACGGAGACATCCAGTGATCATCAAACGGTAATGCGACCATGACCGACACATTCAAGAAAAAGCCCGGCGACGAACCTGCGCAACCAAGCGGCCTGCGCAAATCGCTGACGAGCTATGGCGACAACGGCTTCTCGCTGTTCCTGCGCAAAGCGTTCATCAAGGGCGCGGGTTATACCGACAGCACACTCGATCGTCCGGTAATCGGCATCGTGAACACGGGCAGCGCGTATAACCCGTGTCACGGCAATGCACCGCAACTGATCGAAGCCGTGAAGCGCGGCGTGATGCTGGCGGGCGGCTTGCCGATGGACTTTCCGACGATCTCGATCGCCGAATCATTCTCGCAACCGACGAGCATGTATCTGCGCAACCTGATGTCGATCGACACGGAAGAGATGATTCGCGCGCAGCCGATGGACGCCGTGGTGCTGATCGGCGGCTGCGACAAGACCGTGCCCGCGCAACTCATGGGCGCGGCATCGGCGGGCATTCCCGCGATTCAACTGATCACCGGCTCGATGCTCACGGGCGCGCATCGCGGCGAGCGCGTCGGCGCATGCACGGATTGCCGGCGCTATTGGGGTCGTTTTCGCGCGGAGGAAATAGACGAAGCGGAGATCGCGGCCGTGAACAATCAGCTCGTCGCGAGCGTGGGCACCTGCTCGGTGATGGGCACCGCGAGCACGATGGCGTGTATCGCAGAAGCGCTCGGCATGACAGTGCCGGGCGGCGCATCGCCGCCCGCGGTCACGTCGGATCGCATGCGCATTGCCGAGCTCACGGGCACGCAAGCCGTGCAGATGGCGCGCGATAACCTCACCATCGACAAGATCCTCACCGCCGAGGCATTCGAGAACGCGATGCGCGTGCTGCTCGCCATCGGCGGTTCGACCAACGGTATCGTGCATCTCACCGCGATCGCCGGACGCATGGGCTACGACGTCGATCTGAAAGCGCTCGATCGCATGGGGCGCGAGACACCGGTGCTCGTCGATCTGAAGCCGTCCGGCTCGCACTACATGGAAGACTTCCACAAGGCCGGCGGTATGGCGACGCTCTTGCGCGAATTGAAGCCGCTTCTGAACCTGAACACGCTGACGGTAACCGGGCGTACGCTCGGCGAAGAGATCGAGGCTGCGGGTCCGGCATTCAAGCAGGACGTCGTGCGTTCCTTCGACAAGCCGATCTTTCCTCAAGGCGGCATCGCGGTGCTCGAAGGCAATCTCGCGCCGGGTGGCGCGATCATCAAGCAATCGGCGGCGGATGCGACATTGATGGAGCACGAAGGCCGCGCCGTCGTGTTCGAGAACGGCGCGGATCTCGCGGCGCGCATCGATTCCGACGATCTCGACGTCACACCCGACGATATCCTCGTGCTGAAGAACATCGGACCCAAAGGTGCACCGGGCATGCCTGAGGCCGGCTATATCCCGATTCCCCGAAAGCTCGCGGTGAAAGGCGTGAAGGATATCGTGCGCATATCGGATGGGCGCATGAGCGGCACGGCGTTCGGCACCATCGTCCTGCATGTGACACCGGAGGCGGCAGTGGGCGGGCCGCTCGCACACGTTCGAAGCGGCGACCGCATTCGCCTGAGCGTGGCGAAGCGTGAGATCAGTCTGCTCATCAGCGATGAAGAACTCGACGCGCGCGCGAAGGCTTCGCCGGTTAGCGTGCCCAGTGCGGATCGTGGTTATCGCAAGCTGTTCTATGACACGGTGACGCAAGCGGACAAGGGCGTCGATTTCGATTTCCTGCGAGCGGCACAAATGCGAGGCGTGACGCCGCGCCGATAAACGCAATCAACTTCGTGCAGATCAAGGCCACTTTCGAGTGGCCTTTTTCGTTCATTGCGCATCGAAACACAAGACATAAAAAATTTTTGAGTTTGAAGCAAGCAGCCCCCTGTACTTCGATGTTTTGCGCGCGGCGATACTGGCCTCCATCGCAAAGAACCTGAAAGGAGACGCTTCTTCATGAACCTGCCGCACAACTTCCGGGGCGCGCTGTCGCCGGTGCTCACACCATTCAACGAAGACGGCTCGCCTTCGACCGCGCGCTTCATCCGCCATTGCCGCGCGCTTCTTAACGATGACGTCGGGCTAGCGGTCTTCGGCACGAATTCGGAAGCGAACTCGCTGACGGTCGCGGAGAAGCGCGGCTTGCTCGATGCATTGCTCGAAGCAGGCCTGCCCGCCGCGCGCATGATGCCGGGCACGGGTGCATGCGCCCTGCCCGATACCATCGAGCTGACACGTCACGCCGTAGCGAGCGGATGCGCCGGCGTGCTGATGCTGCCGCCTTTCTACTACAAGGGCGTGAGCGACGAAGGACTCTTTCGCGCGTATGCAAGCGTGATCGAAGCAATCGGCGATGCGCGTTTGAAGATCTATCTCTATCACATTCCGCCGGTTGCGCATGTCGGTTTGAGTCTGTCGCTGATCGAACGTTTGTTAAAGGCCTATCCCGGCGCGATTGCGGGCATCAAGGACAGTTCCGGCGACTGGAGCAACACGTCCGCGCTCATCGATGCTTTCTCATCATCCGGCTTCGAAGTCTTCGCGGGCAGTGAGACATTTCTTCTGCCCACGCTGCAAGCGGGCGGCGCGGGCTGCATCACCGCAACGGGCAACGTGAACGCTGCCGCCATCGCTCACCTCGCGCGCGACTGGCAAGCGGTCGACGCGCCCGCCCAGCAACGCCGCCTCGACGAAACACGCGCGATATTCCAGCGCTTCCCGATGATCGCAGCCATGAAAGCGGCCATCGCCTGGCAATCGGGCGATGAAGGCTGGGCGACGCTGCGCGCTCCGCTCGTCGAGCTGGATGCATCGCAACGCTTGCAACTGGAAAGCGCGCTCACTGCAATCGGCTTTCGCATTACGCACGCGGCGGAGCTGGCGCTATCGGCTGAAGCCGCGCACTGAAAACGCAAGCAGGCGAGCAGACAGACAAAAACGAACGCTCTGCATCAACAGGAGACAACCTTGTACAACAGCACCTCCCTGCCCGCATCGGCCGAGACGAGCGATGCCGACTCGATCTTCAAGCGCGTCGCCTGGCGCTTCATGCCGCTGCTATTCGTGGGCTACGTGGTCGCCTATCTGGATCGCGTGAATGTCGGCTTTGCGAAGCTGCAGATGCTCAACACCCTGCACTTGAGCGAAGCCGTCTACGGCCTCGGCGCGGGTCTTTTCTTCGTCGGCTACTTCTTCTTCGAGGTGCCGAGCAACCTGCTGTTGCATCGCATCGGCGCGCGGCGCTGGATCGCGCGGATCATGGTCACATGGGCCCTGCTTTCAATGGCCACGGCATGGGTCTCTACGCCGACGCAGTTCTACGTCGTGCGCTTTTTCCTCGGTGTCGCGGAAGCCGGCTTCTTTCCCGGCATGGTGCTCTATCTCACCTACTGGTTTCCGTCGCATCGGCGCGGCAAGATGGTCGCCTTGCTGATGGCGGGCAATCCGGTCTCCGGCCTCGTGGGCGGTCCTGTATCGGGCTACATCATGCATGCGATGCAGGGCACGTGGGGCTTGGCCGGCTGGCAGTGGCTCTTCATCATCGAAGCATTGCCTTCGATCGTGCTCGGCTTCGTGATCCTGCGTCATCTCGACGATCGCGTCACGGATGCAACGTGGCTCTCCGAAGGAGAAAAGCGCGTGATTCTCGATGAAATCGCCGCCGATACCGCCACGCACACGCACGGATCGGTGCGCGCGGTATTCACATCGGCACGCGTATACCTGATGTGCCTGATCCTTTTCGGCATCGTGATGGGTTCGTATGCAATCGGTTTCTGGCAGCCGACCATCCTGCGCTCGACGGGCATCGAAGACGCCTTCATCATCGGTCTGCTGACCATGATCCCCTACTCCGTCGCGCTCGTCTCGATGATCGTGGCGGGCAAGCACGCCGATCACACGCGCGAACGGCGCTGGCACGTCGCGATTCCGGCGCTCATCGCCGGATCGGGTTTCGTGCTGTGCGCGCTGTTCGGTTCATCGTCGACGATCTCCGTGCTGGGACTCACGCTGGCGACGGCGGGCGTCATCACCGCATTGCCGATGTTCTGGGCCCTGCCGACCGCATTTCTCGGCGGCACGGGCGCGGCTGCGGGCATCGCGCTCATCAATTGCACCGGCAATCTCGCGGGCTTCGTCAGCCCGGCCGTGATCGGCTGGCTCAAGACCGTCACGCATTCGTTATCATCGGGACTCTTCGTCGTCGCGGCTTCGCTTGCAGTGTCGGCCTTGCTGATCCTGGTATGCGTGCCCGCGCGGCTCGTCAATAAATGAGGCATCGATGTCCCATTGCAATGACAAGCAAGTGAACCTGCCGCCGGTGCTGTGCATCGGCGACTTTCCGGCGAACGCGCATGCGCTGTTGCACGCGCGCTTCGCACCGGTATCGCTCGATGACATCGACCGGGACCATGCGTTGCGCGAACGTATCGGCGCAATCGTCACGCGCTCGAACTACGACATCGATACGGCATTGATCGAGCGCTTGCCGTCGCTCAAGATCATCGCGACGAGCGGCGTCGGGTTCGATCGCATTCCGGTCGAGTTCGCGCGCGAGCGCGGCATCGTCGTCGCGAACACGCCGGATCTGCTCAATGCGGCAGTCGCGGAACTCACGATCGGGCTGATGCTCGCGCTATTGCGGCAACTGCCGCAAGCGGATCGCTTCGTGCGCTCGGGTGCGTGGTCGAAGGGCGCGTTCCCGCTCGGTTCGAGTCTTGCGGGCAAGCGTGTCGGCATCATCGGCATGGGACGTATCGGGAAGGAGATCGCGCGGCGGCTCGCGCCTTTCGATGTCGAGATCGCCTACTACGGACGCACGAAGCAGGCGTTATCGCATGAATGGTTCGCGCATCCGGCGGAACTCGCGCGCTGGTCCGACATCCTGATCGCGGCGTGCCCCGGTGGCAGCGAAACGCGGCATCTCGTCGATGCCGCCGTGCTCGATGCGCTCGGCACGCGAGGCGTGCTAGTGAATATTGCGCGCGGTTCGGTCGTCGATGAAAATGCCCTCGTGCAAGCGCTCGAACGTCAGGCAATCGCAGGCGCGGCGCTCGATGTTTTCGAACGCGAGCCGCTGGACACGTCCGCGTTGTTCGCGTTCGATAACGTGGTGCTGAGCCCGCATATCGGCAGCGCGACGCATGAGACGCGCCTCGCGATGGCGCAGCTCACCATCGACAACGTCGTCTCTTTCTTCACGACCGGAAAGGCGATCACGCCTGTTATTTTGGCTGCACGCTAGCGAAGCGCTTTTCGACATCGACCGCCTTGTCGAGTCCGACAAAGCGGTTGTACTCGTCGAATGGCGTCAGCCGGTCGGCAATCGCATCGGTCGAGCCTTCGCGCATGAAGACGTCGAGCATGTCCTTCACCGCCTTGTGCATTGCGAGCATCGGCTCGATAGGACTCAACGTGTAGTCGAAGCCTATTTCATAGGCCTCTTTCATCGAGACGTACGGACTCTTTCCGGTGCGCGCCTGATTGAAAAGAATCGGCTTGCCGAGCGGCTTCAGACGGCGCGTGAGTTCGCGCATGTGCTCGATGCTTTCGGGTGCATCGGCATAGAGGCCGTCCGCGCCCGCCTCGGCATAGGCTTCGAGCCGCGCAATCGCGTCGTCGATGCCCGTCACCGCGATCGCATCCGTGCGCGCCACGATGAAGAAATCTGGATCGCGTCGCGCTTCGATCATCGCGCGCAGCTTGAGCACCATCTCTTCCTGCGACACGAGCTGCTTGCCCGCATAGTGCCCGCACTTCTTCGGCAGCGCCTGATCTTCCAGATGCAGCACGGACGCACCCGCTTCTTCCCAGAGACGCATGGTGCGCTGCACGTCGAGGATGCCGCCGTAGCCCGTATCGGCATCGGCGAAGATCGGCACCGACGTCACGCGGCATATGCGGCGAATATGCTCGAACATCTCCGTCTGCGAGAGCACGCCGACATCCGGCTGTCCCGCGACGACGCCCGATGCGACGAAGCCCGACACATAAATGGACTTCGCACCGGCCTGTTCGGCGAGCATGGCGGTGATGGCGTCATGCGCGCCCATGCAAACGAAGGGGCCTTCCTTGAACAACTCGCGAAAGCGTGCGGAACGGGTCAAGATGAGTCTCCGGAAGTCAGGCAAGGTAAGCCCAGCCGCGCGCCTTGCGATCGTTGGCGCGAAACTGCGCGATCTGTTCGTTCATGCGTCGCGTCTGGTCGATTTCATCGAGACCTTCGAGCAGCGCGTTGCGTGGCGCTTCGTCGAACTCGAAGCGGATGGGCTCGATACCCGGAGCGCGTATTTCGAGCGCCCGCAGATCGACTTCGACATTCTCGCCATCGCGCGAAACCGCCGCGATATGCTCGATAACTTTTGCGTCGAGCCGTACGGCCAGCAAGCCGTTTTGCAGGCAGTTGTTATAGAAGATGTCGCCGAACGATGGCGCGATCACGCAGCGAATGCCGGCTTCCTCGAGCGCCCACACGGCCATTTCGCGTGAGCTGCCGCAACCGAAGTTCGTGCCGCCGAGCATCGTGCACGCCTGACGGAACGCGGGCTGATTCAGCACGAAATCCTCGCGCTCGCCGCTTTCCGGTCCATCGCCGCGGTACCGCAATGTCTCGAGCAAATATGGCCCGAGTTGACCGCGCTTCAGTTGCGAAATGCGTTCGATACGAATGATGAGATCCGTATCGATGTTATCGCGCATGAGCGGCGCGGCCGGACCCGTGATTGTCGTGACGGCTTTCATCGCGATGCTCCTGCTTGCGGCCCGGCGATATGTCCTGCAAGCGCGCTTGCCGCCGCGACGGCGGGACTCGCCAGATGCGTGCGCGCGCCCGGCCCCTGTCGGCCGATGAAATTGCGATTCGACGTCGACACACAACGCTCTCCACGCCCGACTACATCGCCGTTCGCGCCGACGCACATCGAGCACCCCGGCTCACGCCATTCGAAACCGGCCGCGCGAAAGATCTCGACGAGTCCTTCCTCCTGCGCCTGACGCGCGACCGTGAGCGAACCCGGCACGACCCACGCCTTCACGTTGTGCGCAACATGGCGACCATCAACGATACGCGCGGCCGTGCGCAAATCCTCGATGCGGCTGTTCGTGCACGAGCCGATGAAAACGCGATCCACGGCGAGTTCATCGAGATGCTGTCCCGCACGAACGCCCATATAATCGAGCGCGTTTTGCGCCGCCGCTCGACGCGATGCATCCGCAAGCGCAGCCGGGTCGGGAACCGCGTCGTCGAGTGCGATCACATGCTCGGGACTCGTGCCCCATGTTACCTGCACACGTATGGCGGAGGCATCGACGATCACTTCGCGATCGAAGTGCGCGCCCTCATCCGTTGCGAGCGCTTTCCAGTCCGCGAGCGCGGCGTCGAAATGCGCGCCTTGCGGCGCAGACGGCTTGTCGCGCAGATACGCGAACGTCGTCTCGTCAGGCGCGACCAGCCCGAACTTCGCGCCCAGTTCGATGCTCAGATTGCAGAGCGTGAGACGCCCTTCGATCGACAAATCCTCTATCGCCTCGCCCGCGTATTCCACCGCGTATCCGGTGCCGCCCGCCGCGCCGATCTTGCCGATCACATACAAAATCATGTCCTTCGCACTCACGCCTTCGCGCACGCGGCCATCGAAGCGCACGCGCATCGTCTTCGGACGCTTCTGGCGAATGGTTTGCGTTGCAAGCACATGCACCACTTCCGTCGAGCCGATGCCGAACGCGAGCGCACCCATCGCGCCATGCGTGCAGGTGTGACTGTCCGCACACACGATCGACGTGCCCGGCAAGGACAGCCCGAGCTCCGGCCCGATCACATGCACGATCCCTTGCTGACCATCGGTGCCGATATCGAAGATGGGAATGGCGTGGTGCGTCATTTGCGCGCGCATCGCGTCGACCATTTCGGTGCTCCAGTCGGCGTCGCCCGCGCTGCGCCCCGGCATCGTCGAGATCACATGATCCAGCGTGGCGAACGTCAGCGCGGGACTATCTACATGCAGGCCGCGCCGTTCGAGCACGCGAACCGCTTCGACGCCCGTCAGCTCGTGCATCAGATGACGATCCACTTGCAGAAGATCGACGCCGCCGGCGAGATGCGCGATCGTGTGACTGTCCCACAGCTTGTCGAAGAGTGTTTTCATGATCAGTCGCCATGCGTGAGATGACGCTGCCAGGCCAGGAACAGCATATTGACGAGCGTCGCGAACACGAAGAGCATCAGCGCGAGCGCCATGATCGTGCTGGTTTCGTTGCGGTTCATCGCGATCATCAGCAAGCGTCCGATGCCGCTTTGCGATGCGAACATTTCACCGATCAGCGTGCCGAGCAGCGTCAGCGAAAAGCCGATGCGCAGGCCCGACACCACTTCCGGCACGCATGCGGGGAGCAGCACATGACGCGCGAAATCGCCCGGGCTCATGCGATAGGTCCTTGCCGCGCGCGCGTAGATCGGCGGCATGTTGCGCACCGCGTTCATCGTGAAGAGCGTGATCGGCACGATGCCATGCATCACGCCGAAGACGATCTTCGCCCACAGGCCGAGGCCGCATGCGAGCAGCACGACGGGGTAGAGCGTGACCTTCGGAATCGAATAGAAGCCCATCATCAGCGGCTCCATCACGTCGCCGGCCATGCGGCGCGCACCGAGCAGCAAGCCGAGGCACACGCCCGCGATCGCGGATATCGCGAATGCCGATGCGAACGCGAGCGAGGTCACGTAAAGACTCGCCGGGAAATCCTCGTCGCTCACGATATGCACCGCGCGCTGCACGGTGTGCACGGGCGTGGTCAGCACGTCAGGCCCGAGCACTTCGCTCAGGATCTGCCACAGCGCAACGAGCACGACGATCAGCACGAGCGCATCTGTCCAGCGCTGGGCGTGACGCGTCCTCGTGCCATGCGTGATGACCACCGTACTCATGCCGCCTCCCTTCTGATGCGCCGGTACAGGCGCTTTTCTGCCTGGCGCAGCAAGCCGTTGATCGTCGTGACGAAGACCAGCATCAGGACCATGAGGCCGTACATCGTCGGGTTGTCGAAGGCGTTGTAGGCGAACGCGATCTGATAGCCGAAGCCCGAGCCCGACAACACGAACTCGCCCGCCACGACCGCGATGAACGCGTACACCACCGTCAGCTTGATGCCCGTGAAGACGAACGGCAGACTAGCGGGCAGCGTGATCAAACGAATCTCGTCGAGCGTACTCAGGCGGCATACGCGCGCGGTTCGCAGCAGCACGCGCGGCACACGCTCGAGGCCATTGAGCGTGTTCACGGCCATTGCCACGACCGCGAACAGAAAGCCGATACCGATGAGCGGCCAGCGATTCAGCCCGAAGATCACGATGAGAATCGGATACAGCACGAATACCGGCACCGCGTAGTACGAGAGCAGCAAGGGATCCAGCACGCGGCGCAGTCGTGGCAACCGGAAGAGCAGCACGCCGCCGATGAACCCCGCGACCACGGCCAGCGTCACCGCGGCGAGCGCGCTGCCGAGCGTCTGCACGATATCGACGGTGAACTGCCCCGACGTGAGAATGTCCCACGCACTCGCCGCCATGCGCGAAGGCGGGATGAACGACACGGGATTGATCCACGCGAGACGCGTCGCGATTTCCAGCAGCGCGATCAGGCCGATGACGAGCCCGATACGCCAGCGCGCCGCCTGGTTCACGGCCTGCTCCCGAGCGCTTTCAACGCTTCGTCGCGCAACAGGCCCCACACTTGCGCGGTGAGTTCGCCGAAGCGCGGATCGAGTGCGATCGTGCTGTCACGCATGCGCGTCCAGCCTGTTTCGATCGTCGCGATGAAGCGGCCCGGACACGCCGACATCACGCCGATGCGATCCGACAGAAGCACCGCTTCATCGATCGAATGCGTGATGAGCATCACGGTCGCGCCGGTGTCGCGCCAGAGCTTCAGCGTTTCATCGCCCATCAGGAGACGCGTTTGCTGATCGAGTGCGCCGAAGGGCTCGTCGAGCAGCATGAGGCGCGGACGCACGACCATCGCACGCGCAATGCACACACGCTGACGCATCCCGCCCGAAAGCTGCGCCGGATACGCGCGCGCGAACGACTTCAGGCCCATGAACGACAACGCATGATCGACCCGCTCGCGCACTTCGCTTTCCGCCACGCCCGCGCGGCGCGCGGCGAACGCGGCGTTGTCGAACACGTTGAGCCACGGAAAGCTCGCGTCTTCCTGAAACACGACCGCGACGCCGTCGGGCACTTCGCGACCCACCGGCTGCCCTTCGAACTCGACCGTGCCGCCGCTCGGCGGATTCAGGCCCGCGAGCACGTCGAGCAAGGTGGATTTGCCGCATCCCGAAGGGCCCACGACGGAAAAGAACTCGCCTGCGCGCAATTCGAGGCTCACCGGCCCGAGCGCATGAAACGGCGGCTTGCCCGCTGTGCCGGGATAGATGCGCGTGACATCGGTGAGACGCGCCTGCACGCGCTCCGCATCCTGAAGCGCGGGATCGCGCGATACGACTGATATCTTCGTGCGACGTGACAACACGCTCATCGCGGCCTCATTTCTTCGTTTGCAGATCGGCGGGAAGGAGCGATTCATCGACGATCTTCGACCAGTCGAACGGACCTTCGGGAATCGCCTTCACGAGAATCAGGCCCTTCAGCACTTCGTCCATACTCTTGCGATCGAAGCTGCCTTCGCTCCAGTACTTCGGATCGGCGTCGAGCACGTTGTTGAGCGCCGATGCCGCCACCGCCGGGTCCATCTTGTACTGCTTCGCCAGAATCTGGGCGGACTCCTCGCGATGCGCCGCCATGTACTGGACCGCCTTGCGACGCGCCTTGATGATGCCCTTGATCACTTCGGGATGCGTCTTCAGGTAGTCGGTACGCACGATGCCGACCGTCTGGGTTTCATTGGGCACGATATCGGTCGAACGAAACGCGATGCGCAACTGATCCTTCTTCGCGCTATACGACGGCTCCGTCATGTAGGCCACATCGACCGCGCCCTGTTGCAATGAAGTGAGCATGCCGCTCGAACTGCCGACGGGCTTGCGCTGCACTTGCCCCGTCAGGCCGGCGCGATCGAGCGCGATCGTGACGATCGTATCGGTGGTCGACTTCGGGCTGCTATAGCCGATCGTCTTGCCTTTCATCTGCTGGATATTGCTGATCGTGCCGTTCTTCTGCTCGACCCAGACGAGATCGGCGAGGCTCTGCACGCCGCCGTGCACGATGGTCAGGTCGACACCTTGCTTCACCGCGGCGATCGCCGCAGGCAAGGCGACTTCGCCATAAGGAATCTCGGACGCCATTGCGTTGCGCACGGTGGTGCCGCCGCCTTCCGACGTGATGAAGCCCGTCACGCTCACGCCTTCTTCCTTGAAGAAGCCCTTCTCCATCGCGACCGCGAAGGGCACGCCGTACATGCCGTCGCCCCAGTGCGTGACCGTCAGCGGCGCGGCGAGCACGCCAGTGCCGCAGACATAGCCCACCGCGAGAGACATGAGACAGGCACCGCGCGCGAATCTCGCGATCTTTCCAAGCGCAAACATGTAGGCGTCTCCATCCATGATCGACGGTCTCGCAGCGTGCTCGGCGCGCGGCCGCACTATGTTTTTTGGACCTGCTCTGGATGTTGCTATCTGCTGGAGCGCTGCAAACCGATGGCATCGCTCGCACGGCCGTATCGCACAACCGTGCAAGTTAATGTATGCATTAAATCCGTGGAAGTCCAGATTCATCGAGGGCGTACATACCCTCGCCGCGCCGGGCGCGAGTCTTGTTTCAGGCTTGCTGAATGCCGTATTGCTGCAGCACGCTGGTCTGGTCGCGCCAGCCGCGCTCGCGATGCGCGCGATACAGATCGCTCGCTTTCGCTGCGTCGCCGCAACGCATCGCGTCGATGATCTCGTAGTGCTCCTGTATCGACTTCGCCGGCTGTGGATGCGCTTTCACCATCTGCGTGAAGCGCCGCACGCGATGCACCTGATCACGGCAATTCATGACGATGCCGTGAAGGCGCGCATTGCCGCTCAAGGCGATGAGCGTCTCATGAAAGACCTCATCGGCCGCGGCCCACGCGAGCATGTCGCCGCGTTCGAGCGCGCCGGTCATCGTCTCGCATGCCTGCACGAGCGGCGCGAGGTCCGCGCCCTTTCTCGCCGCGACGAGTCCCGCCGCGGTCGATTCCAGGCTGATCAGCACCTGATAGATATGCGTGATGTCGGAGATCGAAGTCGGCACGATGCGAATGCCATGGCGCGGCACGATTTGCACGAGACCTTCGCCTTGCAGACGCAGCGCGGCCTCGCGGATCGGCGTGCGGCTGAAGCCGAGCATGAGCCCCAGTTCCTGCTCAAGCAGATACGAACCCGGCGTCAGCTCGCTCTCGATGATCCGGCGGCGCAGTTCGCGATAGGCCAGCTCGGTCGTGTTACGTCGCGCGGGCCTCGCGCCCTCGACGGCCTTGTCGTTCGATATGACCTTCGGCGTGGCAATGTTGCGAGACGCGGCCATGCTGGAACTCCCCGATGGAATTGCCGTCCTGCGCCGATGGTAGCACCGCGTCACACGTCGGTGAGATGGGCGACGAGCTTGCGGCACGCCTCAGGCAACGCATCGAGCGAGCGCACGCCGATGAGCAGTTCGCGCGCGGCCCATGCATCGGTCAATGCGATCACGGCGAGCGCGTGCTGTTTCGCGACCGCCTCGGGCATCACGCCGAGGCCCAGTCCCGCTTCGATCATCAGGCATTGCGCGTCATAGCTCGAAACCTGAATGCGCACGCGCACCGAACGTCCGTGTTCATTCGCCGCGCGTGTGAGGCACTGGCTGATCGCGGTATCAGGCGGCAATGCGACGAACTCTTCATCGAGTGCATCGGCGAACGCGATCGATTGCGCTTGCGCCAACGCATGCCCCGGCGGCGTCGCGAGCACGAGGTTGTCGGTGCGATAGGGAATCGCGTGAATCGCATGGCCATGCGGGACGGACGTGAACACGCCGATATCCGCCGCATTGTCCGCAACCGCGCGCACCACTTGCGCGCTCGGCTTTTCATCGAGCTGGATGCGCACGTTGGGGTGGCGCGCCGCGAACGATTGAATATCGCGCGGCAGAAACTGCACGATCGACGATACGTTCGCCGCGATGCGCACGATGCCGCTCGTGCCGCTCGCGAAGTCGCGCATCTGTATGGTGATATCGTCGAATTGATGCAATGCACGATGCGCGAGCGCCGCAAGACGATGACCCGCTTCGGTCGGCTCGACACCTTTATTCGTGCGGCGCAATAGCGGCACGCCGAACATCGCCTCTATCTCGCTGATGCGTCTGCTCACCGCCGCCGCCGCGATGTGTTCGCGCTGTGCGGCTGCGGCGATCGTGCCCGTATCGACGACGGCGAGGAAGAGTCTCAGCGAAAGCGGATCGATCGGCGGCATGGGCGGCGGCTTCAGTCGTGAGACACGTCCGCAGTGTACTTAAAGAACGCTTGCCATCGCGAATGGCGATGACGGCATGACGAAGCATCGCTTTGCCGCGCACGCAACCGCGCGGAAAATGCCGTGAATCAGGTACTCGTCGAAGGAACCGTCATGCAGGAAGCTGCTATCGCAACCCGTATTCGCGTGTTCTGGCAACCGGGATGCTCGTCGTGCCTGCGCACGAAGGAGTTCCTCACGCGCCAGGGCATCGAGTTCGAATCGATCGACGTGCACAACGATGCCGAGGGCCGTGCAGCGCTCGCGGCGCTCGGCGCGCGCAGCGTGCCCGTGGTCGCGCTGGGATCGAAGTACACGCTCTGCCAGTCGATCAACGACGTGATCCGCTTTCTCGATCTCAAGACGACGCCGACGCCACCCTTGCCGCCCGCTGAACTCGTCAGCAAACTCGCGCATGTGCTCGAAGCCAACGCGCGCTACACGTGTCAATTCGGCTCAGATGACTTTCACACACCCTTTCGCAATCGCAATCGCACGCCGGCCGGTCTGACGTTTCACGTATCTCGCGTCGCGGAAATGGGTATTCAGGCCGCGCATCAGATCGAATTGCGCTTCGAAGGCTTCGATGATCAGCCGCCGGCGCAATGGCAGGCGGAAGATATCGCGCGCTGGGGAGAAAGCGTGCGCGAGCGACTGCTTGACTGGTGGGAGCATGAAAGCGAGCCTTCGCTCTCGTATCTCGTGCCGACCTATTACGGTCGCCGCTCGATGCACGAAGTGCTGGAACGCACCGCATGGCATAGCGCGCAGCACACGCGGCAGGTCATGTTGATGCTGGAAAGCGGCTGTGTGGCGATCGATCGTCCCTTGACGGCGGACGACCTCCTTGGCTTGCCGCTACCGGAAGAAGTCTGGGACAAGTGACGCGCAAGTCTGCCGAGCCGCCTGTTCCGGACCGCGCTAACGTATACGTTGAGCGATACGGTGAAATTCTTTTCATATAATGAAGGCATTCCGTCTGCCGGCGCGTGGGCCGGTGGGCATATCGTCCGTGCATCGACGGCAACGCTTACGGAATGCCCACCATGGCTCCAGCCCGGACCGCCGAAGCGATCAGCAAGCCGCGCGAGAAATCGACCGACACGGTCTATCAGGCCCTGCGCGAAAAGATTCTCGGCAACGAACTGCGCCCCGGCACGCAGATGCTCGAACAGGAACTCGTAGCGTGGTTCGGCGTGAGCCGCACGCCGGTGCGCGAGGCGCTCATCCGTCTGCAGAACGAGCATCTCGTGCAGATCATTCCGCGGCACGGCATGCGCGTGCGCAATATATCGATGGCGGATATCGAAGAAGTCTTTCAGGTGCAGACGAGTCTCGAAGCGACAGCGGCCTCGGCCGTCGCTGCACGCAAGCCGGGTGCGAGGGAATTGAAGGTGCTCGACAAAGCGTGCGCGGAACTGGATCGCGCGTTCGCGAAGCATGATCGCGAAGCGTGGTCTGCCGCGCATGAAGGGTTCTATGCGCGCCTCGTCGAGTTGAGCGAGAATCCACGCCTCACGCAGATCGTCGGCGAATGCTCGGATCAGGTGCGCCGCGTACGCGAGTTGACGCTGCGGCTGATCGATCTCGACGAATCGCAGGCGCAAGACCTGCGCGCGATCATCAACGCATTGCGGCAAGGCGATGTGTCGTCGGTGCAAGCGCTCTGCCGCGAGAATCGCGCGCGCAATCTTCAGACGCAAATCGCAGCGCTGCGACGCTTCAGGATTCTCGACGTCTGATCACGCCGCATCAGGCGTGATTTACTTGCAACGCCGCTTCGCGCAATGCGATCACGCGCGCCTGTTCCGTGACGCATCCGGTCGCGATCAACACTTCCCGATCCGAATGGCGGCACACCACGTTGCGCACGTGGTTCACGCCCACGCCGAACAATCCGCGCTTCTTCGCACCGAGCACGATGAGATCCGCGTCGAGGCGCTCAGCCTCAGCCGCGATCACGCGGCCAATGCTGCGGCCGTCCAAGGGCAGCGTGCGCGTCTGCCACTTCGCGTCGATACCCGCGCGCCCGAGCATCTTTTCGCTGTGGCGCCGAATCACGAGCGCAAGCTGATTGACGATGGCCTGTGTGTCGCAAAGACCTTCCATCTGCCAGCCTGCCCACCACGGCGAAGATTCGATAACGTGCAGCACGGTCAGACGCGCACGGCTTTCGCGCGCCCGCGCAATGGCGCTCGACAAGGCGGCTTCGCTGAAGCTTTGTCCCACGGCGACGAGAATATGTTGGTACATGGCGTCAATCCTCCGATCATTTAATGACGCCGTTTGCAGGCGCCTGTCGTTCTGTGCATGACGTCATGATCGGCGCCGACAATTAGCGGGAAGTGAGCGTGCGCATCCGAAAGCGTTACGATGCGATAAATCAAACTGATGGCATCCGCTCCCCTTTCATCGATGGACAATCGCGAACTGCTCAACCTCGCTTACCTGCGCGCCTTCCGCCTGGTCGCTCAGACCGGGAGCGCCACGCGCGCCGCCGCCGCGCTGTTTCGCGCGCAATCGGCGGTCACGCGGTCGCTGCAGGAACTCGAAGCGGCGGTCGGCGAAACGTTGCTTGAGCGCCGTCCTTCCGGCATGCTCCCCACGCCCGCAGGGCGCGCCGTGCTGTTGCGCTGCCAGCGCATCTTCGCGGAGCTGGAAGAACTGGCGCAATGGTGCGCGACGCGGCAATCGCGCCGCCGAACCGGCACGGGCGGCACGCTGCCCGCCTTTCTGCTCAACACGCGGCGGCTGCAATTGTTCTCCGCGCTTGCGCGCCATCGTCATATGCCGAGCGCGGCGCAGACACTGGGACTCAGTCAGCCGGCCGTGAGCAGCGCGATCCGCATCATGGAGACGGGCGCGGGCATGCAATTGTTTTATCGCAGCCCGCGCGGACTGCTGCTTACGAGCGAGGGCGAGACCTTCGTGCTGCACGTGCGCCGCGCGCTCAACGAACTGCGCCACATTCCCGATGATCTCGCGGCGTTGCGCGGCACGATTCAGGGTTACGTCACGGTCGGCGCGCTGCCGCTCGGCAGAACGCTGATCCTCCCGGGCGCGATCGCGCGCGTGGCCGCGCAATATCCGGGCGTGCGCATCGTGACCGACGAGAGCGCGTATGAAACGCTCGTCGCGGGACTGCGTGCGGGCGATATCGACTTCGTGCTCGGCGCATTGCGTCAGAACGATGCATCGAGCGGCCTCGTCAACGAGCGCATGATGTCGGAAGATATCGTCGTGATCGCGCGTAGCGGACATCCGCTCGCGGGCAAGAGCGGACTGACGCTCAAGGACCTGATTACCGCGCAATGGATCTTGCCGCGCAGTCAGGCGCCCGCGCGTGGCATGTTCGAAGCGCAATTCAGGCGCGCCAAGCTGAAGCCGCCGATGCCGTCCGTCGAGACCGCCGACCTCGCCGTCATCCGTGGTCTTCTGATGCACACGGACATGCTCGCCGCCGTCTCCGCACAACAACTGCACTACGAATGCGAATCGGGCCAGCTCGTGGTGATGGACATTCCTCTGCAACACACGCGGCGTGAAATCGGACTCACGATGCGCGCGGGCGGCACGCCGTCGCCAGCAGCAAGGGCGCTGATCGATGCGATCCGGTTGACCGTCGATCAGCTCGGACATGAACTGCGCCGCGAATCGCGTGGCATCGTCAAAACTGTCGCCTGATGCATTGGTAGACGCAATCAACGCAACGAAAGGGAGAGGCAATGAACGAGCAGCAATGGATTGCGATGGACGAATACGTGTGCGAGCGAACGCAAACGCCGGACGAAGCGCTCGAAGCAGCCCTCAAGTCGAGCATGGACGCGGGATTGCCCGCCATCAGCGTGGCGCCGAATCAGGGCAAGCTGCTGCAGATGCTCGCTCGTCTGCGCGGCGCGCGGCGCATTCTCGAACTCGGCACGCTCGGCGGATACAGCACGATCTGGCTCGCGCGCGCCCTGCCCGAAGATGGCACGCTGCTCACGCTCGAAGCCGTCGAGCATCACGCGAACGTCGCGCGCAGGAATATCGAGCGCGCGGGTTTGTCGGGCGTGGTGTCGGTGATCGTGGGCAATGCGGTCGATACGCTCGAGGCTTTCATTCGCGACGGCATCCCGCCTTTCGATTTCATCTTTCTCGATGCCGACAAACAAACCTATCCCGCGTACCTGCGCCTCGTGCTGCGTCTTAGCCGGCCGGGCACCTTGATCGTCGCGGATAACGTGATTCGCCAAGGCCGCGTGGCGGACGCGGGCAGCACCGACCCGGACGTGATCGGCGTGCGGACGTTCTTTGACATGCTCGCCGCCGATGCGCATGTGTCCTCCACGGCGATTCAAACGGTCGGCAGCAAGGGATGGGACGGATTCTCGATTTCGATCGTGTCGTGACCGGCGCGTGCAGTTATAGGCTCTAATCGACACCGGGAAAATAATTGCCAGCGGTTCCGAATTTTTTTCTTCCGAAAAAATATTCGAGCCGCCGATGGAATAAAACGCTCGTCCTGAAGGTTAGCGCATCGAGAGCCCCAAAAAAATCGATGCACCAACATGGACGAGCCCTTTATCGCACAACACATGTTTCGGCGCATGCGGCGTGCAGTCAAGCACGTTGCACCGCACGAAACGACACTTGAGCGCCCGCGGATGAGAAGCGTCGTGCGCCACGCATTCATCGGCGTGTGCATCGCCGTGGCCGGCGCGGGCTGGTGCGCCGCCATGCACGTCTCGCCCGACATGCTCAACGCGGCCGCCGTGATGGCGTTGATGGAGACATCGGGTCTGCGCAACACGAACCTGCGGCCGCTCGTGTCGCATGATCCGCACTTCATCGAACTCACGCCGGTCGGCCTCGAATTGATCGCGAACCAGACGCGGACCGCCGGCAGGTTCACGCATATCGACGAATTCGATTACCGCAACGCAGACGGCGAGGCCGTGGTCCTTCTGATCGCATCCGCGCCGTTCGCGAATGATGCGCCGCACTGGAGCGCGCAGCGCGTGGGCGAAATCCGCCTTCTGACATGGACCGTCGACGGCAGGCGCCATGTGCTCGCGGGACGCGCGACCACGCACGGACTCATGCGCGCCGCCGACGCGCTGACGCTGGCTGCGCGGCAGACGCAATGACGACGGAAAGAGCGATGGACATCCGCGACGATCTGATCGAACACGTTCCGAGACTGCGCCGTTATGCGCGCGCGCTCCTGAACAATCGGGATCTCGCTGACGATCTCGTGCAGGACACGATCGAGCGTGCCTTGTCGCATATGAAGCGGTTCGAAGCGGGCACCGATCTGCGCGCATGGCTTTTCACCATCATGCACAACGTATTCGTGAATCAGGTGCGCAAGGCGCCTGCGCGTGCCATGCACGTATCCGTCGACGATGAAGACATCAACGAGCGCGAGTTCGCGGTGCCGGGCGGTCAGTTTGGCTCGCTAGAAGTGCGAGACCTCGACTACGCGTTGCAGCGTCTGCCCGCCGAGCAACGTGAAGTCGTGCTCCTCGTGGGCCTGGAAGAAATGAGTTATGCCGAAGTGGCGATCGCGCTCGATATTCCCATCGGCACCGTGATGTCGCGACTGTCGCGTGGACGCGAACGCCTGCGGGCGTTGATGGCGGGCACGCAACCCAGTGCCAAGCTGAAGGTGGTGCAATGAGCGAACAACGAATCCCGATCAGCGAAGACGATCTTCACGCGTATGTCGACGGCGCGCTTTCGGCCGAGCGCCGTGAACAGGTCGAGCGCGCCATCGAACTGAATCCCGCGCTGGCCGCGCGTGTGAGCGACTATTTCTCGCTCAATAACATGTTCCACGAGCGCTACGATCGCGTGCTCAATGAACCCATGCCCGCGCGCTTGCGCACGCTGAAGAAACGCCGCTGGTTCAGCGCGGCGAACTGGCCGCAATTCGCGGGCATGGCGGCGGCGCTCGTGTTGGGCATCGGCATTGGCATCGGCACGAACATGGGTCGCGATGCGATGTCGCCGCCGGGCGCGATTGCATCGAATACCCGCAACGCGAGCGCCGAAGGCATGGAAGGCATGGCACGTCAGGCGGCGATCGCGCATGTCGTGTACATGCCCGCTGTCGATCGTCCTGACGATATCGGCAGGGACCGCGATCAGGACTTCGTACAGTATCTATCGGACAAGCTCGGCACCGACGTGCATCCGCCACTGCTCACGAAAAGCGGTTTCGAGCTGATGGGAGGACGCATTCTTCCCGGCGACAACGGCCCGACCGCGCAATTCATGTATCGCGACGCCAAAGGCGAGCGCGTGACGCTGTGCATCTCGCATCGCAAGACGCGCAGCAACACGACCGCTTTCAAGCTATACCAGGACGGCCCCGTGAACGTGTTTTACTGGATCGATGGCGATTTCGGTTACGCGGTATCGGGCGGCATCGATCGCAAGGTGATGCTCGAGCTCGCCCACGATGTGTATGCGCAACTGACGCCATCGACGCCAGGCTGATCGCTCACTCGGAAGTCATCTCCTGCCGGCTCACGCCGGGCCATCTGCCGCGTCTCACACGCGTGCCCGTTTGCGATCGCGCAGGCGGCAGCTTTCTGCATTCGACATGCATGCCGCGCGAAGGCGCCGCCGCTACGAACGCGTCAATCTCCTCGCGCACGTCCGGATCGATATAGTCCGCTCGCGATGCATCGAATATCACCGTCGCGCCATCGGGGATGCTGCGCAGATGATGCTTCAACGTGACCTTGCCGAGAAACGAAACGTCCTTGCGGAACGACACCAGGTAATGATCGTCGTGCTGCGTAACCGTGATCAGACGCCTTAGGTTGGCGCTGATCGCGAGCAGAAGACTGCATGCGATGCCCAGCAAGATGCCGATCAAAAGGTCCGTCAGCAACACGCCGGCAATCGTCACGATGAACGGCGCAAAACGTTCGATACCCTGCTTCGCGACTTCGGCGAACAACGAAGGTTTGGCGAGCTTGAGTCCCGTGAAAATCAGGATCGCCGCGAGACAGGCGAGCGGAATCAGGTTGATCACGCTCGTCAGCGCGAACACGCTCACGAGCAGCAGCGCGCCATGCACGAACGATGACCAGCGGCTCTGCGCGCCCGCATGCACGTTCGCCGAGCTACGCACGATGACCGAGGTGATCGGCAGCGCGCCGATCGCACCGGCCATCATGTTGCCGATGCCTTGCGCCTTCAGCTCGCGATCGGGATGCGCCGCGCGCTTTTTCGGATCGAGTTGCTCGACGGCTTCGAGGCTCAGCAGCGTTTCGAGGCTCGCGACGATGGCGAGCGTGAAAGCGAGCCGCCACACATCGGGGTTCACGAACTGCGCGAAGTTCGGCAATTCGAGCGCATTTGTGAAAGCGCCGAACGATTCCAGCGACGGCAACGCGACGCGATGTTGCGCGGGCGGTGCGAAACCCGGCGCGAACAGATCGAGCAACACGGTCGCACCGATGCCGAACGCGACCACCGCGAGCGGCGCGGGCACGGCGCGCACGAGTGCGAAGCGGCGCATCGCACGCGTTTCCCAGCCTGCAAGCATCGCAAGCGAGACGACCGCGACGATGCACGCCGCCGCAGATAGCGGACCGAACGGCGTGCCGAGCATGCCTGACCCGCTCGCAACCGGCGCACCTTCATTGGCGAAGCCCGCGGCGAGCGGAATCTGCTTGATGACGAGCAGAAGGCCGATCGCGGCGAGCATTCCTTTGATAACCGACGAAGGCACATAAGCCGCGAAGCGCCCCGCCTTCAACATGCCGAAGCCGAACTGGATCGCGCCCGAGAGCAGCACGGCCAGGAGGAACGCGGAAAAGCTGCCGAGCCCCGCGATGCCATCGACGACGATCACGATCAGGCCCGCGGCCGGACCGCTCACGCTCAAGTGCGAGCCGCTCAGCAGCGCGACGACGAGTCCGCCGATGATGCCCGACAGAAGCCCCGCAAAGGGCTCGACGCCCGAAGCATTGGCGATGCCGAGGCACAGCGGCATCGCGACCAGAAACACGACAGTGCCCGCGAACATGTCACGCGGGAAAGTGGCCAGACGTTTGACAAGGTTCATGACTTTTCTTTGAACGAGTGGGGACCTGCGACAGTCGCGAAAACGACATCGCATCGAGAAACAATCGACTGGAAAGAGCCGGTTTAAGCGGCCTGCAAGGATGTAACCTGAGCGCGCGCAGCGTCGTGCGGTTCGCACTCGTCCGCATAGCCGGAAGCGAGCACGTTGATGAGGCCGTCATGAAGGCCGAAGATCCACCCGTGAACGAGCGGCGGCGCGTCACGATCGGACACGATCGCGTGTTGCCGCAAGAGGCGCACTTGTTCGAGCACGTTCAGCTCCGCGAGGCGGTTCGTGCGGGTATCGAGCTCGGCGCAGGCATCGAGTTCGTGTCGATGGCGTTCCCCCAATGCGCACAGCGGCGCGATCCGGCGATTCACGTGCGGCAAGTCGCTCGATTGCGGCAGGAGCGAGGCGCGCACACCGCCGCATCCGTAATGGCCGCATACGATCACGTGATCGACTTTCAGCACATGAACGCCGTATTCCAAAACGCTCATCGTGTTGTCATCGGAAGGAGAGAACAGATTCGCGATGTTTCGATGTACGAAAAGATCACCGGGATTGGCGTTCGTCACTGTCTCGGCCGGCACGCGGCTGTCCGCGCAGCCGATCCACAATACCTTCGGGCTCTGTCCCTGTGCGAGTCGAGGGAAGAATTGTTCATCGGCATGCCTGGTCTCATGTGCCCAGGCAATGTTTTCCAGCAGCATACGTTTCGGTCGATTCATCCACTTTTCTCCAGATTCCAAAAGGGCCGCATACGCGTCGCGGTGCAGCGAACTTTCTTACGAATTACTTTCGCAGAAAAAGTTCAGCGGCGTCCAGAGAAAAAAATCGGCTGCACGAATCTCGCTTATCGCGGCATTGCATGCACGCGAATGATGCATTCGATGGTTACGTTTTATCGACGTGCGGAACTTGACGTCTGATAATCTTGAGCGCTCCAAGCTCAGTTTCCGTAATCACATGACAGATCCAGCAGCAAGCATCGACACGACGCGTTTCGTCGAATTGAACGGCGGCGCTTATCCGGTACGCATCGAATATCAATGGTTGAATGCGGAACGGATCGATGCGCCCATTGCGTTGTTTCTGCATGAGGGCCTCGGTTCGATCGCGTTATGGAAAGGCTGGCCGCAAATGCTTTGCGACCGCCTGAATTGCCGTGGCCTCGTCTACTCCAGGCCAGGATATGGGCGCTCTACGCCGCGCCCGTCCGCGGAACGATGGCCGGTCGAGTTTCTGCATGAGCAGGCGCACAAGATACTGCCAGCGTTGCTCGATACACTCGGCATCGGCGCTGAAGAACGTTCGCGCATGTGGCTCGTCGGACATAGCGATGGCGGCACGATCGCCCTGCTCTATGCAAGCGCGTTTAACGAAGCGCTCGCCGGTCTCGCCATCATGGCGCCGCATGTGTTCGTGGAACCGATGACGGTCGAAGGCATCGAAAAGGCCCGCAGCACGTATGAAACGACATCGTTCAGAGAGAAACTGAAGGCTTATCACGACGATGTGGATTCAGCCTTCTATGGATGGAACGATGCGTGGCTGAATCCCGCGTTTCTGCATTGGGACATCACGGAAGAGATATCGTCGATCAGGCGGCCATTGCTCGCCATTCAAGGCCATGACGACGAATATGCATCGATGCTGCAACTCGACAGCATCAAGTCGGCTGTCGATCACGCGCAACTCGTCAAGCTCGCGCAGTGCCGACATTCACCGCATCGCGATGCGCCCGATGACGTGAACGATGCGATTGCCGCTTTCGTGCAGTCGCATCAGCGTTGAATCAGCGCTTGATCTTTAGATAGGCGCGGCTGATCGCGGGTCGCGTATGCACCCACAAACGCGACGCCAGCCACGAGGCCGGACGGTCGCGCACTTCGAGCCGTTTGATCGTGCGTTCGGCGTCGCTCGATGCGTTGCGATCCAGCGGATTGGCGCCGACATTCGTCCCGGGATGGCACGTGTAGAAGTGCCTGAAACCCGCGTTCATAGCGACTTCGCGATAGTCGTCGTCGTAATAGCCTTGCGGCCAGCACAGATGATCGGACACTTCGCCGAGACGCGTGCGCAATGCGGCACGCGCGGCGTCGAGGTCGCTTTGAAGGCTCGCGCGCTTTTCGTGGGGCGATGTGCTGACCTGATCCCAGCGCACATGCGTATGCGTGTGACTATGAAACTCGAACGTGCCGGCGTCGCGCATCGCTTCGATTTCGGACCAGCGCAAGATAACGTCGTCGACGCTTCCGCTCTCGATTGCATGTTCACCCGCGTGATGATCGAGCAAACGCGGAAGGCCCGAGACCGCATTCGATGCATTCGGACGCACGCCGCCCTCGCCGGGCCAGCCGCTCACGAGAAAGCACAGCGCCGTGAAACCGTGACGTTTCAATACCGGATGCGCATGCACCCAGTTGTCGAGATAGCCATCGTCGAAAGTGATGACGAGCGATTTCGCGGGCAAGTCTTCGCCGCGCAGGAAAGCAGCGAGTTGCGCCGAGCCGATCGTGCGATATCCCGCGCTCGCAAGATAGTCCATCTGCGCGGCGAAATTATCGGGTGCCACGGTGATCATGCCGGGCGACGTGCTGACGTGGTGGTACATCAGCACGGGTACGGCACGCGCCTGCTTCGCGCTCATCTGCGATGGCCTCGCTCTTGCAAGGCGCGTTGATAGAAGAGCGCCGTTTCGTCCGCCATGTCGCCCACCGTGAAGCCGCGCTCGGTGATGCGCAGACTTTCGTCCCTGAGGCGCCGGCGCAAAGCCGGATCGTCGATCATGCTGGCGATCGCCCCGCGCAATGCGACCGGGTCGTGCGGCGGCACGAGCAGTCCATTCACGTTGTTTTCGATGAGTTCGGGCACGCCATCGACATGCGTGCCGATGACGGGCAAGCCCGCCGCCATCGCCTCGATGAAGGCCTGGCCGAGCGCTTCCTGATGCGTGGGCAGCACGAACAGATCGGAACCGCGAAAGATGTTGGGTATGTCGGTGCGAAAGCCCAGCAGGTGAATGCGATGTGCGAGGCCAAGGCCGTCGACGATGCCCTTGATCGTGTCGAAGCGTGGGCCATCGCCTGCCATCACGACATGCAGGTTGGGATACGTGTCGATCAGCGGACGCACCGCGGCAATCAGATCCTCATGGCCTTTCTTGTCACGCATGATCGCGACCATGCAGGCGACGAACGCATCCTGTCCGAGGCCGAGTTCCGCGCGCAAGGTCGAATGCGCGACGTCCTGCGGCTTCACGATGCCGTCGTAGATCGTCTGCACGCGTTTCTCCGCGACGCCTGCGGAAATCAGATAGCGGCGCACGTAATGGCTCACCGCGATCACGCGATGCGGAATCCAGTTATACGTTGCGAGCGACGAAATAGGCAGCGCGAGATGCCGTGTGCGCACGATGAGCGGCGTGCCCGCCAACCTCCCGGCCGTGCCGGCGACGAGACTGTCGTGACCGCTGTGCGTGTTGAGCACATCGAACGCGCGACGGCGCAGCAGCGCCTTGATACGCAGCATCGATTGCATGTCGCCGCCGCTGCGCATGCGGGCATGATGAACGGCGAATCCGAGCTCGGTGCAATGTTGACCGATGCGCGCATCGCTCGGGCAAATCAGCTCGACGGTATGACCGCTCTCCCGCAACGCGACCATCTCCTTCAGCGTGCGTATCTCCTGACCGCCCCATCCTTTCGAGGACTCGCTATGTAAGATCTTCAAAGCCTGGTCTCCACAACCCCGGCGGCAGAGCCGGAAATATTTGGTAATAATTCGAATACCTTTCTGCCCTTGGTAATTCGTAAAGGAAAAGCAAGGGAATTGATCAAGCCTCGAATGAGGCTTATCGAAAAGAGACGAACGGCTTGGCAAGCGTGATGAATGCGCGTTGCTGACGGTGCTCTACATGACCAATCGGTGTTCCGCTTTTAGGTCGATTGGCATGGTTCAGCAGAGCAACCGGATGACCTGATGAGCTAACGGGCGAAGAAGGCGTTCGGTTGACGTGTAGCTGGCAATTCTGTCAGTTTGAGCCTACCCGATCTTAGCCTGAAATTGCCATGAATTGTCATTTAACCGTTCGTCGTGCGGGTCCTTAAGCAAGCAATAAGAAATGCAGTTCATGCGCAAACGTTGTCGCGCATTTTACGCAAAGTATTGGCTATGGACAGTAGCTCGACATTGCATCGAGCACGACCTTAAAGAAAATCAGCCGACTTGTTCACACCGCGTCATGCGCCTTCGACGACGCTTCCTGAGCACGCCGCAACCGCTCGCGACTGTTCGACAGATGCATGCGCATGGCCGCGCGCGCCGCTTCGGGATCGCGGCGTTCGATCGCATCGTAGATGTCTTCGTGCTCGCGATTCACGCGATCGAGATAGCCGGAGGGATCGTTGTGCGCGAGCGCCGCCGAATTGACGCGCGTGCGCGGAATGATCGTGTTGCCAAGCTGGCTCAGTATGCTGTGGAAGTAACGGTTACCGGTGGCCTTGGCGAGTTCGAGATGGAACGCGACATCGGCGGCGACCGCATTGCCCTCGCCCGCCTCGATGAGCCGTTCGAAGTCGTCGAGCGCGCGACGCATGTGAGCGAGATTTTCATCGGTGCGGCGCATGGCGGCGAGACCGGCCGCTTCCGCTTCGAGGCTGATGCGCAACTCGAGAATCGCCATCACGTCGCGCACGGTCAGGTCCCCTGCGGCCTCGATCTGAAAACGCTCCTGATCGCTCGCTTCGAGCACGAAGGTACCGATGCCGTGCCGCGTCTGCACGAGGCGCGCCGCCTGCAACCGCGAGATGGATTCGCGCACGACCGTGCGGCTCACACCCAGTTGCGCCATGATTTCCGATTCCGTCGGCAACTTGTCGCCGGGTTGCAGCGCGCCGCTGCGAATCCGCTCCGACAACTCGGCGACGACTTCCTCGGTGAGATTGCGGGAGCGGCGAAGCGCGCCGGACGCGAGGGCTTGGGACATTGAAAGGCCGATCTTTATGTACTCGATTGGCCATTATAGGGCGCGCAACAGCTTGTACGATGACTATCGACTTAGCCCGAAAAGACCAGCGTCGCTGCGCGCGCCTTTAGAAGCAGTATTCGCTTTAATGCGAAAGCCGTTTCGCGCGCCCGAGGCGTTTTGACGCATGATGGAAAACCCCAGCCAAATCATGCGATTAGGGGACAAAACAAAGCGTTGATATACCGTCAGTTGCGGCGTAAAGTTCAAGTACCGCATGAAGTGCAACCGCGCCAGCCCGACGGCATCAGCCGCACGCGCCGGCGCTGTTCGCATGGAACAGGGCTCGCGAGTCCATGCCGCATCAGTTGGATTCGCCATCGTCTCGCGCAGTCGCGAGCCTGAACAGGGCGGTTCACCGGCTCGTCGCCGCGCGTGTCTATGCGTTACCTCACGCGCCTTGCGCCTCTCGCGCGTCTCGCTCATCGATCAGGCGAAAGCCGGTGCACATCCGTATTCACATTCGCGGTTTTCACAGCGATACTGAGGCGCGGCATCGAAGTGGGCAGGCAAGGAGACGAGCAAATGATGCGTGAAGTAAGCGGAGCGTTCTACGGCTCCCGTAAGCTGGATGAAGCACTTGAAGACTTGCGCGCTCAAGGCATCGCGGCCGATCGTGTCCGCGTGGCGAGCATGAGCGGTTTCGCCGATTTCCATACCTCGCAGGTACAGAGCAACAACGCGCAAACACAATGGATCGCGGCGGAATACGCGGGCCACGGGGAGCATCTGGGCGTCGTCGATACGCATGACTACCCGTTCGGGCTGGACATGTCGAGCGACGACATCCTTCCCTCCTTCGGCGCTGACGGAGGCGACGCGGACCTGGACTGTGGCGTCACACGCGTGGTCGTGAGCATTCGAGACGAAGCGGAGATGCGCGCGGTGTGCGACATCTTCTCCCGCCTCGGCACCGACGATATCGACGTGGAAAGCATCGCGGCCTGACCGGCCGCGCCTGCTGCTCACATCCGCGCTTCACTGCGTCGACGGCGCGGGCCTGGCTTTCTTCTTGTGCTTGGAGTGATGCGTACTGCCGGGCGCGGAGGTATTGTCGCCGCCGACGGTCGGTCCCGCCGTCGCCGCGCCGTGGGCGTTGCCGCCGCCCGAACCGCCATTGCCGTTTCCGCCCGCCTGCGCCATCGATGCGCCCGCAAGGCCTATCGTCGCGCCCGCCGTCAGCGCGATCAAAGCCCTCAATCCAGTCGTCCTCATTTCTATCCTCGTCGATCAGGTCCAGCACCGGTCGGCGTGCATTTCGCATGCAAGATGCATAACGCAAAATGCCATCTGGTATATGGCATGCTGCATGCTCGCCCTTTGACTTCCGTTGCCGCGTTCGGCCGAAAAGATCCACCCTGCTCATGGATGTCCGCAAAACCACCCGCAAGTCCGCAGAACGCGACGATGTCGCGACTACAACGAGAGCAGGTTTCGTGCGCGTTCGTGGCGCTCGCGAGCACAACCTGAAAAACGTCGATGTGGACGTACCGCGCGACGCGCTCGTCGTCTTTACCGGCGTGTCGGGTTCCGGCAAATCGTCGCTGGCGTTCGGCACGCTCTACGCCGAGGCGCAGCGGCGTTATTTCGAGTCGGTCGCGCCGTATGCGCGGCGGCTCATCGAACAGGTCGGCGTGCCGCAGGTGGACTCGATCGAGGGCTTGCCGCCTGCCGTCGCCCTTCAGCAGCAGCGCGGCTCGCCGAACGCGCGCTCGTCGGTCGGCAGCGTGACGACGCTCTCGAGCCTCGTGCGCATGCTGTATTCGCGCACCGGCAGTTATCCGCCGAAGCAGCCGATGCTCTACGCGGAAGATTTCTCGCCGAACACGGTCCAGGGCGCGTGCCCCGTGTGTCACGGCCTTGGGCGCGTCTACGAAGTCACGGAAAAGTCGATGGTGCCCGACGACTCGCTCACGATCCGCGAGCGCGCGGTCGCAGCCTGGCCGCCTGCATGGCACGGCCAGAATCTGCGCGACATTCTCGTCACGCTCGGCTACGACGTCGACACACCCTGGCGCGACTTGCCGAAGAAGGACCGCGACTGGATTCTCTTCACCGAAGAGCAGCCGACAGTGCCGGTCTATGCCGGCCTCACGCCGAAGGAAACGCAAGCCGCGTTGAAGCGCGGCGCCGAGCCGAGCTATCAGGGCACTTTCACCGGCGCGCGTCGCTACGTGCTGCATACCTTCGCGCACACGCAAAGCGCGCTCATGAAAAAGCGCGTCTCGCGCTTCATGATCGGCAGCGATTGCCATGCGTGCGACGGCAAGCGCCTCAAGAAGGAAGCATTGTCGGTGACGTTCGCGGGGCTCGACATCGCCGAGTTCGCCCGTCTGCCGCTGAACCGTCTCGCCGATCTGCTCGCGCCCATTGCACGCGGGGACTGGCCTTCCGGCGACGCTGCGCCGAGCCTCGCGCTCGCGAAGAAAGACCGGCTCGCGGCGACGGCGAAGCGCGTAGCGGCAGGCGGCTCGGCGCACAAGGCCGCGCCCGACGTGCGCCGCACGGCCAATCTCTCCGACGAGAAACGCGCCGCCGCCGAACGCATCGCCGCCGACTTGCTGGAGCGGCTCGGCACGCTGAACGATCTTGGCCTCGGCTATCTGTCGCTCGATCGCGCGACACCGACGCTCTCCTCCGGAGAACTGCAGCGTCTGCGGCTCGCGACACAACTCGCGTCGCAACTCTTCGGCGTCGTGTACGTGCTCGATGAACCATCCGCGGGTCTGCATCCCGCCGACAGCGAGGCGCTCTTCGCCGCATTGCAGCGTCTGAAGGCCGCGGGCAATTCGCTCTTCGTCATCGAGCACGATCTGAACACGATGCGGCGCGCGGACTGGCTCGTCGATGTCGGTCCGGCCGCGGGCGAAGGAGGCGGACATGTGCTCTATAGCGGACCGCCCGAAGGCCTCGCGTCGGTCGACGCATCGCAGACGCGCAAGCATCTCTTCGCGCCGGCACAGACGATCGAACGCGTCGCGCGCGCGCCGCGTGGCTGGCTGAAGATCGCGGGCATCACGCGCAACAATCTGCATGGCATCGACGCCGCGTTTCCACTCGGCGCCTTTACAACGGTCACCGGTATTTCCGGTTCCGGCAAGTCGAGCCTCGTGAGTCAGGCGTTGCCGGAACTCGTGGCACAGCGGCTCGGACGCTCGCTCGACGACGCAAACGACGAAGAGCAGGATCCGCTCTTCGCGCAAGCCGACGCACCGGTCGGCGGACGTATCGTCGAAGGCATGGAGACGATCCGGCGTCTCGTGCGCGTCGATCAGAAGCCGATCGGCCGCACGCCGCGCTCGAACCTCGCCACCTACACGGGTCTCTTCGATCACGTGCGCAAACTGTTCGCGGATACGCCCGCCGCACGCAAGCGCCGCTATGGCGCGGGACGGTTTTCGTTCAACGTCGCGCAAGGACGTTGCCCGACATGCGAAGGCGAAGGTTTCGTCAGCGTCGAGCTGTTGTTTCTGCCGAGCGTCTATACCTCGTGCTCGACGTGTCACGGCTCGCGTTACAACCCGCAGACACTGGAAATCACATGGCGCGACAAGAACATCGCGGATGTGCTCGACATGACCGTCGACACCGCGTGCGCGTTCTTCGCCGATGAACCGATCGTGATGCGCGCACTCGCCGTGCTGCGCGACATCGGCCTTGGCTATCTGCGGCTCGGACAGCCCGCGACCGAACTCTCGGGCGGCGAAGCGCAGCGCATCAAGCTCGCCACGGAGCTGCAGCGCGCGCATCGCGGAGACACGCTCTATATCCTCGATGAGCCGACCACAGGCCTTCACCCCGCCGATGTGGATCGTCTGATGGCACAACTGCAAGGACTCGTCGATGCGGGCAACACGGTCGTCGTCGTGGAGCACGACATGCGTGTCGCATCGCTCTCGGATTGGGTCATCGACATCGGTCCCGGCGCGGGCGAGGATGGCGGCCGGATCGTCGTGACGGGTACGCCGCAACGCATCGCGGAGCATGCCGCGAGCCGCACGGCGTGTTATCTGGCGCAAGCGCTGGGTTCAGGCGGCGGCGCGCCCTGAAGGCACGCCTTGCCGATACGTCTCGTCGAACGCGGTTTCGAGCGCGGGGTGCACGCCGCGCAAACCATCGACGACACGCTTTGCCCAGTCGAAGTACTCCCGCTTTCTTTCCTCGCTCCAGTTCGAAGGCGGCATGGCGAGAATATCGCGCAGATTGCAGATCTTGTCCGCGAGCTTCACGAGCTGCGCGGCGTGACTGATATGCGCCGCATGTTCGATCTGCAGGCGCTTTCTCTCGGCCTTCGGCAAGGACTTGTCGTCCGTCACTTCAGCGACGACGCGCGCGACCTCCGCGCCGAACCATTGCACGAGTTCGTCGTGCGATGTGTCGGTGTCCTCGATCGTATCGTGCAGAATGGCCGCGAGCAGGACGCGCTCGTCGTCGATGCCGCCTTCATTGGCGAGCACATTCGCAAGCGCGATCGGATGATTGATATACGGCGACGCCTCCGCGTCCTTGCGGCGCTGATTGCGATGTTTGTCCGCGGCAAACGCGATGGCCCGGATCAGTTGATTCATTGGATGGTCTCCTGCGGCAAATGAGGAAATTATATGCGCCGCACAAACGCCTCCATCTCAATACAAACCGATCCATCGCCAGACATAAAAGCGTGCGATGCCGACCAGTTCATGCAATGCGCTGTTCGAATCGAACCATCCTTTCCGACGCGGCAACCACCACGTCAGTGGCGGACGCACATAGGCAACCGTCGGCTGCGGATGCAGTCCGAACGCATCGAACGCGAGCATCGCACGGCGCATATGAAGCGACGACGTGATCAGCAGCAACCTATCGTATTGCCGGGAACGCAATATTTTCTCGGTATTGCGCGCGTTTTCGTAGGTGTCGAGGCTTTCGTTTTCGAGGATCAGATCCGCGCGCTTCACGCCTGCGTCGAGAAGCAGGCTGCCATATAAATCCGCTTCGCTTTGCTCGTGATGTTGAGGATTGCCTCCGCTCACAATGACGAAGCACGACTTTTCCGTCTCGACGCAGCGCTTGTAGAGGGACGCCGCGAGATCGATGCGCGTCATGGCGTCGCCCTTGGGCACAAGACGCCGCTGGTGATCGTACGACGTCCCGCCTCCCAGCACGACGATCGCCATGCGCGAGCCGAACCTCGGATCGTTTATCGCGGTGTAGTGGTCATTCGCAAGCCGCACGAGCGGACCGGGAAGCACGCTTCCGAGCATCCAGAACACAGCGCCCGTCACGAGCACGATCGTGCCGCGCCGCCTTTTCCAGACCACGGATAGCGCAACGAATATCAATAGCAACGAGATCAGAACCAATTACCTTACCCCGATCGTTATTTTCAAAATGCTTTCACGCATGGATCGTTTTTGCAGGATGCTCACCGATTCATGCGCAGGAGTTACCTGTTCAACGCAAATTCGCGGATAGCGTGAGTTTGAATCATGGCATCGGATCGCGACATGCTTGATATCGCACACAGCGCCGGTTTCCCATCGAAGCCCTCCGTGCGCCATCGCACGGACGCACAAGGCCCGAAATTCGTTAAATACGATCAAACCAAAATTTATAAGAAGACAGTGCGTGCGAGGGCGCTCGTGAAATCACGTTCACGGGACATCACAACACCGCTGCCGATACGCCCCGGAGATAGCGACATTCGATAAGAACTCATCGTCGCAATCCGGAATTACTGCACCAATGGCCGGGTACAAGGGAAAACACAGACAATGAAAACTGAATTGCGCCGCATCCTCGCCGAGTCCGCTCGTCTCGACGTGCCCATCGACACGCTCGCCGACAACGACGATCTCTACGCAGCAGGGCTCTCCTCGCTCGCCACGGTCCACGTGATGCTGGCGATCGAAGACGAATTCGGGATCGAGATTCCCGATCACATGCTCACGCGCCGCCTCTTTTCGAGCGTCGATTCGCTCGCATCGGCGGTCGGCGAACTGCGCCGTTCGCAGGCGGCAGCATGAACGCGCCCGCTCAGGACCTGGAGATGGCCGAGCTCGCGCAGAGCGCGAACGCGCGCAGCGAAAGCGAGCTGATCGAAGCCGCGAAGCGCGTGGCCGCGGTCGCGGCGAAGCACGCCGATGCGGTCGATCGCGAAGCGCGCTTCCCCGCTGAAGCGGTGGCGGCGATGCGAGAAGAGCGCCTCTTCTCCGCGATGATCCCCACGATGTACGGCGGCGACGGCCTTTCGCTCACCGGCGTCGCGCGCTTGTGCGAAGCAATGGCGCAGGGCTGCGCATCGTCCGCGATGATCTATGCGATGCATCAGAGCCAGGTCGTGTGCATCGTCGATCATGGCGCGAACGTGCCCTGGCAGCGCGACTTCCTCGCACGCATGGTCAACGAGCAGTTGCTGCTCGCATCGGCGACCTCGGAAGAGAACATCGGCGGCAACATGCGCACGAGCGCGTGCTCGGTCGATCTCGTCGACAACGCGTTTCGCATCGAGAAGCTCGCACCGACCATCTCGTACGGCAAGTATTCCGATTGCATTCTCGTGACTGCGCGCCGTCATCCTGACGCGCCGCCCTCCGATCAGGTGCTGATCGTGGCGCCGCGCGATACGTTCACGCTCGAGCAGCGCGGCACGTGGGACACGCTCGGCATGCGCGGAACGTGCAGCGAGGGACATCGTCTGGTCGCGAGCGGGATCGCGGAACAGATCCTGCCCGCGCCGTTCTCGCGGATCGCCGACGAAAGCATGCTGCCGGTTTCGCATACCTTGTGGTCGTCGGTATGGTGCGGCATCGCGAGCGATGCGGCGAATCGCGCGCATCAATTCTTCCGCAATCAGGCGCGCGGCAAGCCCGCCTTGCCGCCTTCGGCCGCGCGGCTCTCGCAAGTGCTCACGCTCATCAAGATGATGCAGGCGCGTCTGCGCGAATCGCTCGCCAATGTCGAGGCGGCTCAGGCCGAGCGCACCGCGCGCAAGGCCAGCCAGAGCAATGACGACGATGCGCCGCTCGCGGCGTCGATCGGCATCAATGCGGACCTGAACATGCTCAAGCTGGCGATTTCGCAATCGGCGGTGCATGTCGTTCAGGAGACGCTGATGATCTGCGGCATGGCGGGCTACAAGAACGACACGCCGTTCAGCGTGGGACGCCATCTGCGCGATCTGCATTCGGCGCCGCTCATGATCAGCAACGACCGCATCGAATTGAACACGGCGAATCTGCTGCTCGCGCAGCGCGCCGCAACGGGGACCCTTTGACAATATGAACATGCCGACGGAACAGGCCGCCATGATGCAGGCCGAAGCACAAGCACAAGCACAAGAGACTCAGGCACCGTACGACAAGTCGGACCTGACCTTGCGCGATCGCCTGATCGAAGCCGGGATTCTGCTCGACACGGGCGAAGACGGCCTCTACGGGCGCAGCGAAGTATTCGAGGACATCGTCGAGCGCCTCAATCAGGCAATCACGGCGCTCGGCGCGGACCAGCACGCGGAAGTGCTGCGCTTTCCGCCCGCGATGCGCCGCCGCGACTTCGAGGACAGCGAGTATCTGAAGAGCTTCCCGAATCTCGCGGGCACGATTCACTCGTTCCAGGGCAACGACCGCGGGCATCATCGCCTGCTCGAAGCCCTCGACAAGATCGTGCATGTCGGCGAGGAAGAAGAGCGTTCCGACGAATGGATGGATCAGCAGAAGCCCACGCGCCTCGTGCTCACGCCGGCCGCATGCTATCCGATCTATCCGCTCGTCGCGAAGCGCGGCAAGCTCGCCGAAGACGGCGCGATCTTCGACGCGTTCTCGTACTGCTTCCGTCACGAGCCGTCCATCGATCCGGGCCGCATGCAGATGTTCCGCATGCGCGAGTACATTCGCGTCGGCAGCCCCGAGCAGGTGATGGCGTTCCGTCAGAAGTGGATCGAGCGCGGCTCGCTGCTCGTCAATCTGCTCGAACTGCCCTTCGAGATCGACCTCGCCAACGACCCGTTCTTCGGGCGCGGCGGCATGATCGTCGCGGATAGCCAGCGCGCGCAGCAACTCAAGTTCGAACTGCTCGTGCCGGTCGCGACGCCCGACCGTCCGACCGCGTGCCTCTCGTTCAACTATCACCAGGACCATTTCGGCGAACTCTGGCATATCAGCCAGGCGGACGATCAGGTCGCGCACACGGCATGCGTCGGCTTCGGCATGGAGCGCACGACACTCGCACTCTTCCGTCATCACGGGCTCGATGTCAAGGCGTGGCCGGAGAAAGTGCGTCAGCTGCTGTGGGGCGACAAGGCGCCGCTCATCGAACAAGGTCTCGCCAGCCTGGGAAGCGAGAAATGAACGCACGCTCGCCGGCGGAAGCCGTGACAGAAACGTCCACGGTCGCGAACAGCGAGTATCGTCAGCACGCGCTGCATCGTGAAGAGCGCGTGTGGCTGGAGACGAACTGCTACGTCGACTTGTGGATCGAGCTGCTGCATCACTACGGCTGCGATCCGCATGCGGCGCTCAGCTTCACGGTGACGCAGGCGTTCGAGGGCGATCAGTTCACGTTCCCGAAGTTCTCGCTCGACGATATATCGCGGCTCTATGGCCTCCAGGCACAAGAGCTCGCGATCTACGACACGCTGGAAGCGCACGTGCGCGAGCAGACGCGGCGCGGGCAGATGGTGGTGGTCGAAATGGACTCGTACTATCTGCCCGATACGCGCGCGACCGCGTATCGGCAGACGCATACGAAGACGACCATCGCCATCGATGCAATCGACACCGACGCGAAGCGCATCACGTACTTCCACAACGCGGGGTATTTCGCGTTGTCGGGCGAGGACTACGATGGCGTGTTCCGTCTGATGCCCGGCCTCGCGAGCGATGTGCACGCGCTCTTCCCGTATGTCGAGTTCGTGAAGCGCGCGCGTGCTCCGCTCGAAGGCGATGCGATGGTGCAGCGCTCGGTCGACCTGCTCGCGTTGCGGCTCGCGGATCGTCCAGCGACGAATCCGGTCGCGCAATGGCGCGCGGCGTTTCCCGAGCATTTGCGCGCCTTGCTCGAACGGGATCCCGCGTACTATCACCTCTATACGTTCAACGTGATGCGTCAGCTCGGCTCGAACTTCGAGTTGCTGTCGAAGTATCTCGGCTGGCTGAACCGCCACGGCGTGGAAGTCGCAAGCGAAATCCTGACGAACGCGCAGGCGATCGCGAGCGAAGCGATGGTGATGCAGTTCCGTCTCGCGCGCGCCCGCATGCGCTCGCGCATCGATCCGTGCGAGGATTGCCTCGAATCGATGCAGACTTCGTACGACAAGGTCATCGAGCCGCTCGCCGCGCGCTTTCTCTGAACGCCGAAGCCGCGCGCCCGCGCGGCTTCGGCCTCATTCTCCGTATCCCATCCACGAGGTAGGCTCATGCACGTCCTGTCCGCGCACGCGCCGCGGCGTCTCTCCGAAGGCTGGCAGTGCGTGAGCACGCCTCCCGGTGCGTGCGCTACGCCGGCATCGCTCGATACGCTCACTCAGTGGATCGACGCACCCGTGCCCGGCACGATCGCTTCCGCCCTGCGTGCGAGCGGCGTCAGCGATGAAGCGCTTGCGCAGCCGTTCGCGCATTCCGATCACTGGTATCGCCTGAAGCTGAGCGGACACGGCAAGCGGCGATTGCGCTTCAACGGGCTGGCGACCATCGCGGAGATATGGCTCGACGATCGCAAGCTGCTCGAATCGGATTCGATGTTCGTCGCGCATGACCTCGATGTCGATCTGAACGGCGAGCACGTGCTTCATCTGTGTTTTCGCTCGATCGCGCCCGCGCTCGCTGCAAAACGCGGACGCGCGCGCTGGCGTCCGAAGCTCGCGCAACCGGCCACCTTGCGCAACGTGCGCACGACGCTCCTCGGGCATATGTCCGGATGGTGCCCGGCGATTCAACCCGCGGGGCCATGGCGCGCGATCGAACTGATCGGCGAATCGCGAGCGTGCATCGACAGCGTCGACATGCGCACGAGCGTGGATGCGGGCGCCGGCGTTCTCGACATCACCGTGCGCTACTTTCATGCGCAAGAGCAAGCACCGGTTCGGATCGAATGCGGCGAAACGCAAGCCACGACGCAATGGCACGATGCGCACACGCTCACGGGCCGTGTGCGCGCGCCCGACGTGCGCTTGTGGTATCCGCATACGCATGGCGAGCCTTTCCGCTATGCCGTGAAGCTCGGCGACATCGAGCTCGGCGAAGTCGGCTTTCGCACGATCGAAGTCGATCGCGGCGCGGACGGCCAAGGCTTTCAGCTCGTCGTGAACGGCGTGCCCGTGTTCGCGCGCGGGGCGTGCTGGACATCGGCGGATATCGTCGCGCTCGATGCGTCGCGCGAGAAACTCGACAACATCTTCGAACTGGTTCGCGACGCAGGACTCAACATCATTCGCGTGAGCGGCATCACGCTCTACGAATCCGACACTTTCTACGAACTCGCCGACAAGCACGGCGTGCTCGTGTGGCAGGACTTCGCGTTCGCGAACTTCGATTATCCCGACGACGAAGCCTTCCGCCACAGCGTGCAACGCGAAGCCGAACAGTTCCTCGCACGCACGCGCCGCTTCGCGTCGCTTGCGGTGCTGTGTGGCGGAAGCGAAGTGCATCAGCAGGCGGCCATGCTCGGCCTTCCCTTCGACGCGTATCAGCAACGCCTCTTCACCGAGCTTTTGCCGAACGCAATCGCGACGCAACGACCCGATGTCGCTTATGTCGTGAACTCGCCGAGCGCCGCGCCCGGCGATACGGTGTCGATGCCCTTCGGCACACGCGGCGGCATCACGCATTACTACGGCGTGCCCGCGTATCAGCGTGCCTTCGACGATGTGCGCCGCGCGCAAGTGCGTTTCGCATCGGAATGCCTCGCGTTCGCCAACGTGCCCGACGATGTCGCGCTCCGCGCCATACCGAACCCGCGCGCGCATGAACCGCGCTGGAAAACCGGCGTGCCGCGCGATCCCGGCTCCGCATGGGACTTCGACGATGTGCGCGAGTTCTACATGCAATCGCTGTATCGCATGGACGTGCCGCGTTTGCGCTATGAAAATCCCGAGCGCTATCTGACGCTGTCGCGCGCCGTCGTCGCCGATGTGATCAGCGCGGTGTTCTCGGAATGGCGCCGTGAAGGATCGACCTGCGCGGGCGGCATCGTGTGGAATCTGCTCGACGTGCGGCCGGGTGCGGGCTGGGGCGTCATCGACGTCCTTGGTGCGCCCAAAAGCGCGCTGCACGGACTCGCGCGCGTGCTGCAACCCGTGCAGGCGCTGATCCTCGATGAAGGACTCGACGGCCTCGACGTACATCTCGTCAACGAAACCGCGCGTGAGATTCGGGCGCGCGTCGAACTGGCCTGCCTGCGTGAAGGCGCAGTCAAGGTCGCGGGCGGTTCATGCGATGTCGTGTTGCAGCCGCGCAGCGTGCAGCGCGTCTCGTCGAATACGCTGATCGGCGCGTTCTTCGATATCGCCTATGCATACCGCTTCGGCCCGCGAGCGCACGATGCAACGCATGTCGTTCTGCGCGATGCGGATACGGGCGACGTGCTATCGGAAGCGTTCCATTTTCCCGATCCGTCGATTGGCGAGCGCCGCGATATCGGGCTGAACGTCACCGTCGAGAAAGACGATGCGGGCTGGAGTCTGGTTGTCGAAACGGCGCAGCTTGCGCGCTGGGTGCATGTCGTCGATCCGAACTACATCGCGCGCCTCGACTGGTTTCATCTCGCGCCGGGCAGCACGCGACGCATTCCGCTCGGTGCGCGGCACGCGAACGTGAGCGCCGCGCCCGAGGGCGATGTGTCCGCGATCAATGCGATCCGAAGCGCGAGCTATCGCGCTTCGTAAGACGCTCACGCGCGCGAGCCGATCTCGGCTTCCTGAGCGGTCCATCCCGCCACGCGGTCGCTCAGGGTCAAGCCCAGACCCGGCCGCGTCGGCACAATCATGCGGCCGTCGCGCGTTTCGAGCCGCTCGTTGAACAATGGTTCGAGCCATTCGAAATGCTCGACCCACGGCTCGCGCGGATAGCACGCGGCGAGATGCACGTGCAGTTCCATCGCGAAGTGCGGCGCGAGCATCAGACCCGCATGATCCGCGAGCGTGGCGACCTTCAGGAACGGTGTGATGCCGCCGACGCGCGGTGCATCCGGCATGAGGTAATCCGCCCCGCGTTGCCGGATGAAGTCCCAATGCTCGGACACGCTCGTCAGCATCTCGCCAGTCGCGATCGGCGTATCGAATTGCGCGGCGAGCGCGGCATGGCCTTCGGCGTCGTAGCAATCGAGCGGCTCTTCGATCCAGATCAGATTGAACTGCTCGAACGTGCGACACATGCGCTGCGCGGTCGGACGGTCCCATTGCTGGTTTGCATCGACCATGAGCGGGAAGCCGTCGCCGAGATGCTTGCGCACGGTCGCGACGCGATGAATGTCGAGCGCGCAATCCGGCTGGCCCACTTTCAACTTGATGCCGCCGATGCCCTTCTCGCGCGAGGCATCCGTGTTCACGAGCAATTGATCGAGTGGCGTATGCAGAAAGCCGCCCGACGTGTTGTAGCAGCGCACGGAATCGCGATGCGCGCCGAGCAGCTTCGCGAGCGAGAGATTCGCGCGCTTCGCCTTCAGGTCCCACAACGCGACGTCGAATGCGCCGATTGCCTGCGCGGCCATGCCACTGCGTCCCACCGACGCGCCCGCCCAGGCCAGTTTGTCCCACAGGCGCGCGATATCGCTCGGATCTTCACCGATCAGCACCGGCGCGATTTCCTTTGCATGCGCGAACTGGCCCGGGCCGCCCGCGCGCTTCGAGTAGCTGAAGCCGAGCCCGCGGTGACCGTCCGCTGTTTCAATCTCGACGAAGAGAATCGCGATCTCCGTCATCGGCTTCTGACGGCCGGTGAGCACCTTGGCGTCGCTGATTGGATTGGCGAGCGGCAGAAACGTCGAAGCGATGCGAATCCATCTGATCTGATCGTGCGAGGTCGTGTTCATGAAGCGTGTCCTTTTCGAGGTGAGTTCGTGCGCGCTCAATTGCCGTGGCGCGGTTCGAGTGTTGCGGGCGCGCTGCGCTCGCCGGATGCGCCGTCGCGCTCGTCCGGGTCGAGCCGCTGCAGCTTGCCGACGATGACGAGATACGCGAACGCGCCGAGCAGCGAGAGCGTCGCGACATAGGTGAGCGCGACTTCGAACGAGCCGGTCTCCTTGATCATCCAGCCGATCGCAAGCGGCGTGACGATGCTCGCCAGGTTGCCGCAGAAGTTGAAGATGCCGCCGCTGATGCCCATTGCGTGGCTGGGCGAGACATCGCCGACGATGCACCAGCCGAGATTGCCCACGCCCTTCGCGAAGAACGCGATCGACATCACGAGGATCACGACGGAGGTCGACTGCACATAGTTCGCGACGACGATCGAGCTCGACAGCACGAGGCCGAAGATGATCGGCGTCTTGCGCGCGGCGGTGAGCGAGAAGCCGCGCTTGAGCATCCAGTCCGACCACACGCCGCCGATCAGTCCGCCGACGCAACCGGCGATCGCAGGCAACGCCGCGACGAGACCAACCTTGAGAATCGACATGCCTTTCGCTTCGATCAGGTAAGTCGGGAACCACGTGAGAAAGAACCAGGTGATCGACGTGAGACAGAACTGGCCGATGTAGATGCCGATCATCATGCGGTTCGCCGCGATCGCGCTGACCTGCTTCCATCTGAACGGCTGCGGGCTGTCGCCCATCTTCGGCAGGCCGCCGCCCGCCGCGATGTAGTCGAGCTCGGCCGCGTTCACGCGATGATCGCGCTGCGGCTCGCGCACCGCCTTGAGCCACCACAAACCGATCAGAATGCCGACCGCGCCCGTCGTATAGAAGACGTAGTGCCAGCCCCACGCGCTGACCGTGTAGGTCATGACCGGCGTGAAGACGGCGAGCGCGAAGTACTGCGCAAGCTGAAAGACCGACGTCGCGAGACCGCGCTCCGCGCTCGGGAACCACATCACCGTGAGGCGGCTGTTGCACGGAAACGCGGGCGATTCGGCGATGCCCATCAGGAACCGCAACACGAACAACGCGACGAACGCCGATGCGAACAGATGCACGTAGCCCTGCACGAACGTGAGCGCGGACCACACGATGAGACTGACGCCGAGCACGATGCGCGCGCCGAAGCGATCGAGAATCAGACCGCCCGGGATCTGCATGCCGGTGTACGCCCAGCCGAACGCGGAGAACGCGATGCCCATCGTCAGCGCATCGAAGCCGAGTTCGTGACGCATGCTCGGCGCGGCGATGGACAGCGTCGCGCGATCGACATAGTTGAACACCGTGACGATGAAGATCATCGCCAGAATGAGCCAGCGCACGTTGGTGCGCTTCGTGATGGGCAGTGCGGATTCCAAGGCGTCTCCTGAGTCTCGCGGCATCGTTGAATGCTCTGGATCATACAATGATTGCGCAATCATTCAAGCGGAAATGATAGCGCAATCATCATGGTTTACACTGACATGGCTGCGTGCGATCCGGCGCGTGGTCTAATGCGCCTACACGGAACAACGCGCATGCGGAACGACTGGAGATGGTGAAAAAATACGAACGAAAAGCTGCCGCGCCAGGCCCGGGCGAAAGCATCACGCTGATCGATGTCGCGCGCGTGGCGGGTGTCGCGCCGATGACCGTCTCGCGCGCCCTCAACCGGCCCGAACTCGTGCGAAGCGACACCCAGCGCAAGGTGCTCGAAGCGGTGCGCAAGACCGGGTATGTGCCGAACATGCTCGCCGGCGGACTCGCGAGCAGCAAGAGCCGTCTCGTCGCGATCCTGCTGCCGACGATTGCGAACTCCATCTTCTCCGACACCGTGCAGGCCTTGATGGACGGCCTGAGTTCATCGAACTATCAGACCTTGCTCGGCCTGACCGCGTATTCGCCCGAGCGCGAGGAAGCGCTCGTCGAGGCGATTCTCGGCCGCCGTCCCGATGGCATCGTGCTCGCGGGAACGAGCCATAGCAAGGCGACGATCGCACGGCTCACGAAGGCGCGCATTCCGGTTGTCGAGATATGGGATTTGACGGACAAGCCGATCGACATGGTGATCGGCTTTTCGCATGAGGAAGTGGGCAGGCAGGTCGCGCGACACTTGCTGGCGAAGGGCTATCGCAGGTTCGGCATCGTGTCCGTCGACGATCCGCGCGGCTTGCGGCGTTGCGAGAGCTTCAAACGCGAGCTGGCGAAGCATCGCGTGGCGAAGCCCTCGTTCGAAGTACTGCCCGCGCCCGCGACCTTGCAGGCGGGGCGCGAAGGATTGAGCCGCATGCTGGAATCGGGTGCGCCTGAGGTCATCATGTGCAGTTCGGATACCCTCGCACAAGGCGTGCTCGCCGAAGCCGCGAGCCGCCGCATGGACGTGCCGCGCGAGATCGCCGTAATGGGTTTCGGCGATCTCAGCACGGCGGCGCATGTGTATCCGGCGCTGTCGACGGTGCGTATCGATGGCGCGACCATCGGCATGAAGGCGGCCGAAGCGCTGCTCGAACGCTTCAATGGCGACGCGCCGCCCGACGATGTGCGCATCGATACGGGGTTCACCATCATCGACCGGCAGAGCACCTGAACTCAGCGCCCGAATGCCTCCGTTTCCACGCGCCGGCCCGTGAGGAACGCATCGGCGACGAGAAGCAGCGGGCGCACGTCGACATCGCTCGTCTTCGTTTCGATGAGTTCGTGAAAGCGCTCGTACAGCGCGGGATATTCGCGCTCGCTTCCGAGATCGATGTCCTTGCCCGCGATGGACAGGCGCTTTCCGCCTTCGCGCATCGACAGGCGGCCCGCGTCCGTGTCGATGTCGATATCCCATTCCTCGACGGAACCGTGACGCCAGTCGAACACCGCGCGCACCGGCGCGCCGTTGGTCGCGATGCAATCGAGTTCGGCTGCGATCGGCGTGGCCGTATCGGCGGGCACGGTCAGCGTGGCCGCGCGCAACGCGACTTCATGCGGCAGGATACGCGTGACGATCGACAGCGCGTTGATGCCAGGATCGAACACGCCGAGGCCGCCCGGCTCCCAGATCCATTGCTGTCCCGGATGCCAGCGGCGCACGTCTTCCTTCCAGCGCACTTCGACCGAACGAATCGCGCCCGCGTTCTTCGCGAGCCATTCGCGCGCAGGCTCGACGGCGCTCGCCGCGCGCGAATGCCACGACGCGAACAGCGTGCAGCCGTGCGCCCGCGCGATCTCCTGCAAGGCTGCGACTTCGCTCACGCTCGCGCCCGGCGGCTTTTCCAGCATCACGTGCTTGCCCGCTTCGAGCGCGGCCAGCGCCTGCGCGTAACGCACCTGCGGCGGCGCACAGAGCGACACCGCATCGATCGAGGGCTCGGCGGCGAGCAGCTCGCCGATATCCCGATAGTTGCGCACGCCTTCGACGCTCGCATTGCGGCTCGCGCACGCGACGAGTTCGAATCCTGACTGCGCGGCGATCGCGGGCAAGTGCTGATCCCGCGCGATCTTGCCGATGCCGACGACGGCGAGCTTGCAAACTCCATTCATGCGATGTCTCCTTTCGCTCTCGATGTGTCTTCGAGCGTAAAGATACCCTATCGCCTCGATCAAGCCGTCGCCACCATCTCCACCGGCGCGCGATAACGCTCCATCAAACGCTCGCGCTTCTTCGCAACCGCCGCCATGTTGCGCTCCTTCACATGACCGAAGCCGCGAATTTCATCGGGCAGCTTCGCGAGTTGCAACGCGCTGTCGAAACGGTCTTCATCGAGCGTGGCGCAGAATTCGTCGACGAGCGCGAGATACTCTGCGATCAACCGGCGCTCCGTGCGGCGCTCGGCCGTCTTGCCGAATACATCGAGCGATGTGCCGCGCAAGCCCTTCATCTTCGCCAGCACGCGGAACGCGGGCAACATCCATGCCCCGAAGTTCTTCTTCACGAGATGACCGTGCTCGTCGCGCTTCGCGAAGAGCGGCGGCGCGAGATGGAACATCAGCTTGTAATCGCGGCCGGGCTCGCCTTCGAACTGTGCGCGCAGCTTGTCGAGATACGCGGGATCGGCATAAAGACGCGCGACTTCGTACTCGTCCTTATAGGCCATGAGCTTCGCGAGATTCACCGCGACCGCGCGCGTGAGCGGCAGCTTCGCGTTCAGCGGCTTTTCCTTCTCGCGGATGCGCTCGACCACCTTGCGATACGAGCGCGCATACGCTTCGCTCTGATAAGCCGTCAGCAAGGCCTCACGCGTCGCGATCACGTTTTCCAGCGACTCGGGCATCTTCACGACGATCGCATTTTGCGTGGACTTGAGCAAATCGCCCGCACCGTGTTGCGCAACGTGGCGGCCCCAGTTGAACGCGAGCCGGTTCTTCTCGACCGCCACGCCATTCAGTTCGATCGCGCGTTCGAGGCTTGCCAGTTCGAGCGGCAACCAGCCCTTCTGCCAAGCGAAGCCGAGCAACAGCGGATTCGAATAGATCGTGTCGCCGAGGAGTTTCAGCGCGAGCGCGTTGGCATCGATGAACGCGCAGCCCGCGCCGATGCTGTCCGACAGCGCCTGTTCCGTCTGCGCCGCGGGAAAGGTCCATTGCGCATTGGTGACGAACTCGGCGGTCGGGGTCGCGCCGCTGTTGATCGCCGCCTGCGTGATGCCATGCCGCGTGCGCGAAAGCACATCGTTGGATGCCGACACGATCGCATCGCAGCCGATCACGAGCCGCGCTTCGCCTGTCGCGATGCGCGTCGCATGCAGCGCCTGCGGCTCCGGCGCAATCTGCACGTGGCTCAGCACCGCGCCGCCCTTCTGCGCGAGACCGGCCATGTCGAGCACCGTCACGCCCTTGCGCTCGATATGCGCCGCCATGCCGATCAGACCGCCGATCGTCACGACGCCCGTTCCGCCGACACCCGTCACGAGGATACCGTAAGGCTTCGACAAGGCGGGCAATACCGGCGACGGCAGGTTATCGAAGTCGGGCTTCACGCCGCCCGCCGCTTTCGGCTTGCGAACCTGCGCGCCTTCGGCCGTGACGAAGCTCGGGCAAAAGCCCTTCACGCACGAAAAGTCCTTGTTGCACGACGACTGATTGATCTTGCGCTTGGTGCCGAGCGGCGTGTCCATCGGTTCAACCGAAAGGCAGTTCGATTGCACCGAGCAATCGCCGCAGCCTTCGCACACGGCATCGTTGATGAACGCGCGGCGTGCGGGATCGGGATACGTGCCGCGCTTGCGGCGGCGGCGCTTTTCCGTCGCGCAGGTCTGATCGTAGATGAGAATGGTCGTGCCCTGCGTATCGCGTAGCTCGCGCTGAACGCGATCCAGCTCATCGCGATGATGCACGTTCACGCCTTCTGGCAAGGCGATCTTCGCATCGTATTTCTGCGGCTCGTCCGTCACGATGACAATGCGCTTCGCGCCTTCCGCATGGACCTGATGCGCGATCTGCGGCACCGTCAGCACGCCATCGACAGGCTGGCCGCCGGTCATCGCAACCGCGTCGTTATAAAGAATCTTGTAGGTGATGTTCGCGTTCGCCGCGATCGCCGCGCGCACCGCGAGCAGGCCCGAATGGAAATACGTGCCGTCGCCGAGATTGACGAACACATGCTTGTCGCCCGAGAAATGCATCTGGCCGATCCACGCGACGCCCTCCCCGCCCATCTGGCTGAACGTCTCGGTCTTGCGGTCCATCCACATCGACATGTAATGGCAGCCGATGCCCGCGAGCGCGCGCGAACCTTCGGGCACGCGCGTCGACGTGTTATGCGGGCAGCCCGAGCAGAACCACGGCTTGCGCTCGACATCCACGCGCGGTTTGATCGCCTCGCGCTCTTTCGCTTCGATCGTTTCGACGCGCGACAGCATGCGCGCGCGCACGTCGGCGGGAAGATCGGCGCGAGCGAGACGGCGCGCGATGGCCTTCGCGATCAGCGCGGGCGATAGCTCGTAATGCGCGGGCAGCAGCCAGTCGCCGCGCGGCACGGACCATTCGCCACCCTCGTTGTCGCGCTCGTCGAACTTGCCGTAGATGCGTGGGCGCACGTCCTCGCGCCAGTTGTACAACTCTTCCTTCAGCGCATATTCCAGAATCTGCCGCTTCTCTTCGACAACGAGAATCTCTTCGAGACCGGTCGCGAATGCGCGTGCGTCCTGCGCATCGAGCGGCCATACGCAGCCCACTTTCAGCACGCGAAGGCCGATCTGCGCGCACGTGTCATCGTCGAGGCCGAGATCGACGAGCGCCTGACGCACGTCGAGATACGCCTTGCCCGCGGTGATGATGCCAAAGCGCGGCTTGTCGGAATCGATCACGACGCGATTGAGCTTGTTCGCGCGCACGTAGGCCAGCGCCGCGTACCATTTCTCGTCGAGCAGACGGGCTTCCTGCGCGAGCGGCGAATCCGGCCAGCGGATATTGAGGCCGCCTTCGGGCATCGCGTAATCAGTCGGCGTGACGATCTCCACGCGGTCCGGATCGAGATCGATCGATGCGGTGGATTCGACCACGTCAGTCACGCATTTCATCGCGACCCACAGGCCGGAGTAACGGCTCATCGCCCAGCCGTGCAGGCCGTAGTCGAGATATTCCTGCACGTTCGACGGATACAGCACCGGAATGCCCGCCGCGATGAACGCATGATCCGACTGATGCGCAACCGACGACGACTTCGCCGCGTGATCGTCGCCCGCGAGCACGAGCACGCCGCCGTGCTTGTCGGAGCCCGCGGAATTCGCGTGCTTGAAAACGTCGCCGGTGCGGTCCACGCCCGGGCCCTTGCCGTACCACATGCCGAACACGCCATCGCGCGTCGCGCCCGGCCACAGGTTGACCTGCTGCGTGCCCCAGATCGAGGTCGCGGCGAGATCCTCGTTCACGCCCGGCTGGAACACGATGTCGTTGTCTTTCAGATGCTGCTTCGCCTTCCACAGCGACTGATCGAGCGCGCCGAGCGGAGAGCCGCGATAGCCCGAAATGAAGCCCGCCGTATTCAGCCCGGCCTTCCGATCGCGCGCCTTTTGCAGCATCGGCAGACGCACGAGCGCCTGCGTGCCGCTGATATAGACGCGGCCTTTCTCCAGCGTGTATTTGTCGTCCAGCGAAACGGTTGCGGCTTCTAGCGCGGCGCGATCGGGTGCATTCATGGGGGCTCGTCTCCAGATTCGGGAATATGTTTTTTGCCGAGTATAGGAAGCCGATTTGATATCGTAAAATCACGAATAAACAACTCTGGTATCTGAAAATCAGATGGCCTTCGATCTCACGCTCCGGCAATTGCGCTATTTCGTGGCCGCCGCGCAAACCGGCCAGTTCTCGATGGCGGCGGCGAACGAGCACGTATCGCAATCGGCCATCACCAACGCGGTTCTGGCCCTCGAAAGCGCGCTCGGCACGAAGCTGTTCGAGCGCCTGCCGCAAGGCGTGGCCTTGACGCCCGATGGCCAGGATTTCCATAACCACGCGCGCCGCGTGCTCGACGCCGCCCGCGACGCGATGCACATGCCGCCATTTCGCGCGCACGACATGCGCGGCGTGGCCAGCATTGCCGCGTCGTATACGGTGCTCGGGTATTTTTTGCCGGAACTGCTCGCGCGCTTTCGTGCGACGTATCCGTTCATCGATTTCGATCTGCGCGACATGGAGCGGCCGCAGATCGAGGAAGCGGTCGCGAATGGCGAGGTCGATATCGGCGTCGTGCTGTTATCGAATCTGCAGCGGCCGAATCGCTTCGACAGTCAGGTGCTGATGCGTTCGCGGCGGCAGTTGTGGGTGGCGCCGTCGCATCCGCTCGCGCAGCAGCAGGCGGTCTCGCTGAAGGACATCGCCGCGCATCCTTATATCCTCATCACCGTCGACGAAGGCGAGCAATCGACGATGCGCTATTGGCACAAGAAGCGCCTCGAACCGAACATCGCGTTTCGCACGAGTTCGATGGAGGCGCTGCGCGGACTGGTGGCGCACGGTTTCGGCGTCACCGTGCTCTCGGACATGGTGTTCCGGCCGTGGTCGCTCGAAGGCAAGCGCATCGAAGCGCGCCCCGTGAACGACGCCATTCCTCATATGGAAGCAGGCATGATCTGGCGCAAGGGCGCGACTCTGAGCGCCCCGTCGACGGCCGTGCAGCAGTTCCTCATTCACGCGTGCGGCGGTTAGTGGGAAATGCTTTCGAGCGATTTGCCGAGCGTGCGCGGCCCCATCAGGCCGATGGACAGCATCACGAGCAGCATCGCGCCCGCGATGAAACCGAACACGCCGGTCACGCCCGCCTCTTTCAGCACGAACGCGATCACGAACGAACTGAACACGGCCGATAGCCGGCTCCACGAATACACGAAGCCGACGGCGCGGGCGCGGATCGCCGTCGGATAAAGCTCTTGCTGATACGTGTGATAGGTGAAGGAGATGATGTTGCCCGCGAGCGTGAGCAATACGCCCAGCGTAACGATCATCACCGCCGCCGACGCCTGACTGAACAACAGTCCCGCGACGATATTCACGCCCGCCATGAACACGATCACATGCTTGCGCTCGAAACGATCGGCGATCCAGTAGCCGAGCAGCGGTCCGATAGGCGCGGCAAGTCCGATCACCGTGGTATAGAGCAGGCTCGATGTGACCGTCACGCCCTGTCTGACGAGCAAGGTCGGCACCCAGTTCGCAAAGCCGTAAAACCCGACCGTCTGGAAGATATGAAAGACGATCAGCATCAGCGTGCGCTGGCGGTACGGCGGCTTCCACATGTCGGCGAAACCTGCCTTTCTCGCGATCGGATCGGACGGGCCCGGTGCGGGCAGCGGCTTGCCGTACTGAAGCGCCACCTCGTCTTCGAGGCGGCGCAGGACTTCATCTGCTTCGTCGATCCGGCCTTTGCTCGCCAGCCAGCGCGGGCTTTCCGGCAGATTGCGCCGGAAATACCACACGAAGAGCGCGCTCACGCCGCCCACCAATGCGACCCAGCGCCAGCCGTCCAGGCCGAACGGCGCGCGCGGCACGAGCAGATACGAGAGAAAGGCGACGACGGGCACGGCTGAGAAACCGATCGCCTGACACACCGCGAACGCTCTGCCGCGCAGATGCTTGGGCGCAAGCTCCGACATATAAGTGCCGATGGTCACGAGCTCCACGCCGATGCCGAGTCCCGACACGAAACGCCAGAAGTTGAGCCACAGTGCCGCGTCCTGAAACGCCATCACGGTGTTCGCCGCGACATACCAGAGCAGCGAGTACGTGAAGATCGCGCGACGTCCATAGCGGTCCGCGAGAAAGCCGCAAGCGATCGTGCCGATGAACAGCCCGCAAAACAACGCCGCGATGAAGCTCGCGACACCCGTCGTACCGAAGAGGCCCGCGGTCGTCGCGGTCAGGATGCCGCTCTTCACGAGACCCGGCGCGATATAGCCGGTGAAGAGCAGATCGTAGAGTTCGAAGAAGAAGCCGAGGCTCAAAAGAAAGACGAGCTTCCATACCGCGCGTGTCGCGGGGAGCCGGTCGAGGCGCGCCGAAATGCCTGCCGTGTCCGCGATGGCGGGCGCATCCGCGAGTGCGCGTCCGGCGGCGTTGTGCAGACGCGAGGTGCCCTGCATGATGGCCATTGCTGTCTCCTGGTTGTATTTTGATGCCGCATCGATGGCGGCTCGATCATGCTTATTTCGTGAAGCGCTGCTGCAACTCCGCGAACGACGCGATTTTGCCGAGCAGCGCGCTCGCCGCCACCGTCGGCGGACTCGCGAGCCACACTTGTCCCGGTCCCGAGCGGCCCGGAAAATTCCGGTTGATCGCGCTGATGGTGACCTGCTGCGCTTGCGTCGATGAACCCGGCCCGCAGTTCGCGCACGCGCCGCACGAAGGCTGAAGCAGAATGGCGCCGACGCGCTCGAAGGCATCGACATAACCTTTCGCGATGCAATAGTCGCGCACGTCCTGCGTGCCGAATTGCAGATAGAGCTTCACGTCATCCGGCACGCGCAGGCCGCGCGCCGCCGCCCATGAAAGCACGTCGTGATAGTGATCGAAGTCCTCGCGCTTGCCCGCCGTGCACGAACCGCCGTAAGCGATATCGATGCTCGGCCTGTCATCGAGTGCGGCGAGCGCGATGCCGTTGCCCGGATCGCCGGGCGCGGCGAGCATCGGCGAGAGACGCGCGCAATCGATCGCGATGACGTCGGCGTAGCGCGCGCCTTCATCGCTCTGCATCCACGGCTCGATCATGAAGTCGACGCCGCGACGCTCTTTCAGGAAGCGCACGGTTTCATCGTCGGGGGCGACGATGCCGGTGAAGCCGCCGAGTTCGGCGGTCATGTTGGTGAGGGTCGTGCGTTCGTCGGTGGAAAGGCTCGCGATGGCCGTACCCCCGAATTCGAACACCTTGCCGACGCCCGCACCCGCGCGGATGCGTGAATCCGCCAGCAGGTGCAGCACGATGTCCTTCGCCGTCACGCCCGGTGGAATCGGACCATGCAGGTCGATGCGCAACGACTGCGGCACGGTCATGCGCACCGCGCCGGTGATGAACGCGTTCGCCATGTCCGTCGTGCCGACGCCGAACGCGACGCAACCGAGCGCGCCGCTATGCGGCGTATGCGAATCTGTGCCGACGACGACCTGCCCCGGCAACGCGTAACGCTCGGCCATCATCGCGTGCGAGATGCCTTCCGAGCCCTCGTCGATATCGCTGTTCGTCTCGTTCAGATAGCCGTGATTGCGCACGTCGTAGTCATGCGCGAAGGCGCGGTGGGCGTCCGACAACTCGCGCACATTCGGAAGCAAGCCATTCCGGATATGCAGTTCGCTGCGATGCGAATACGAAAGATGATCCTCGAACGCGAGCATGCTGCGCCGCTCGTGCAGCGCCAGCGGACGCCCGAACGTCGCGTGCAGCATGTGCGCGGCCATGCCGGTGTAGTACTCGTGGATGAAGCGCCAGTCAGCGCGCACGAAGATGCCGTTGCCCGCTTCCAGCGACGCGTTGGTCACATCGGTCGTCAACGCATGGCGCGCGAGAATTTTCTCGACGAGCGTGCGCGGCGTGTCATCGCTCGATGTTTCGCCGATGCTGACGCGCTGCATATGCGACTGTCCGTATCGCAGCAGGCCGCCGCTCTTCAGGATCGCAGCCGCCAGCGGATCGCGATCCGCGACGAGTTCGTCGATGTCGATGGCCTCGCCGCGCCGGATGCGCGCGATCAGGCCGAAGTCCGTCGACGTGAAAAGCCCGAGATTGTCCGCGTTCTGCCGATAGATCCGCTCGAAGCTGCGCGCGATCACGAGACGAATGCCCGCGTGATATTCCGCAAGCGGGCTATGTTCGCGCGATGAACCCTTGCCGTAGCGCGTGCCCGCGACGCTCACCTGAAAGCGGCCCGCGCGCACGGCGTCGTACCCGACCGGATTGCGACCGCCCGCATGAAAGCCGACGTACGGACATTGGCCGAGACGCTCGTCGAAACGCGTGAGTACGCTGATCGGCGTGATCTCGTCGGTGGAAACGTCGTCGCGCAGCGCGCCCGCTTCATCGAGCGTCAGGTCTTCGCCCGCGAGTTGCCGGTCGACTTTCGCAGGGTCCGCGCACAGAAACAGGATTCGCCCGCTTACATCCAGATTGGCCATCGCATTCTCCTTCGACGCCAATCTAGACGCACACGCGCGTGTGGACGAAGTGCTTCTTCGGCACAGGGGGCATCGCGAGATGCGATGTCCGTGTTAACCCTCCATGCCGATGAGCGTATCGATCAGCGCCTGCACGGCCTTCAGCCGCGTGGACTTGCGCGGCGCATGTACGTGCAGGCAGCGGCCGCTTCCCCAGCTTTCGGAGAGCGGCACGCGCACGAAGTTGCGCGATCCCGCAAAGGCGGAGGCCGCGCTCGTCGGCACGATGCCGATGCCGAGCCCCGCTTCGACCATGCGGCATTGCGCGTCGAAGCTGTTGACCGTGACGGTCACATTGAGCGGCATGCGCGCGGCATCGGCGTGTTCCTTCAGCGTCTGATCGAGCGAGCCGCCCGCCTGCAACGCGACGAGCGGAAAACGCGTCACTTCCGCGAAGCTCAAACCTTCTGCTTGCGCGAGTTCGTGACCCGGCGGCACGACGACCATCAGCGGATCATCGGCGAAATGCCACGTGTCGAGGCCCGCATGCGTCTTCGTGCTCGCCGATATGCCGACATCGGCGCGATCGTCGAGACAGGCGCGAATCACTTCATCGCTGATCTGTTCCGTCAGCGCGATCTCGACGAGCGGATAGCGTGTCTTGAACAGCGTCAGGCGCTCGGGCAAAAAGCCCACGATCGCCGAAGCGTTCGCGTGCAGGCGCACCACGCCCGCGATCTGGCCGCTCATCGATTGCACTTCGCGCGCCATGCTTTCGAGCTGGCTGTGGATGGAGCGCGCGCTCGCATAGGCATGCTGCCCCGCCTCGGTCAGTTGCACACCCGCGGGCGAACGGATCAACAGCGCGACGCCGACGGCCGCTTCGAGATCGGCGATGCGCCTGCTCAACGCCGATGGCGCGATGTGACTGCGGCTCGCGGCGCGCGCGATGGATCCTTCCTCGACGACCGAGATAAAGAGCTCGAGGCTGTAGGGATCGATCCGCATTCGCGTGACGTGCAAGGGCCAATGGCGAAGTATGTCACGAGCCCTTGTGAATCACGAAGCGTCGCTATGCGCTCATGTTCAACGTACCGTTGACGCCATTCGGGAAGAAGCCGCCCTTGGTCGCGGACGTGCTCGTCAAGTACACGATATTGAGCACGTTCGCGTAGTTGCGACTGAACGCCAGGCCGTTGTTGTCGAGCGGCACGATGTTGGACGAGCCCGGTGTCGCACCGGTGATGCCCTGATCGTCGGTGCCGACGTGATCGAGACTCCCGCGCGCTTTCGATATCGCATTGGCGGCCGTGACGAGGCCGCCCATCTGGATACCCTTTGCATAGAGGACCGTGCGCACGAGGCCCGCGTGATAGGCCTCGGCGGCGAGTATGCCGGCCGCCGCTTCGAGATAGGTTTTGTTGCTGATGAGCGGCGACGCGCCTTTATAGGCGGTCACGCCGACGTCCTCGAAGATGAACGCGCCGAGCAGAAAGTTGTTGTCGTCCTGATACGGATTGAACGCGACGCCCGCGCCCACGAGGCCCGCCGCGCGCGCGGCCATGGAGAATGCGCCGTTCGGATCGGTCCCGCCGATATCGATCGCCGGCTGCGCGACCGCCGAGCCGCCGAGGGCCGAGCGCAGGAAGGTCACATGTTCAAGCTCGTCCCTGGCGATCTCGTTCGCGTAGGCCTTCACCACCGGGTCCTGAAACGGCACTTGCTGGCCACCGGTTACCGTGCCCATCGTGCCGACGCCGGATGTCATGCTGGCGGACAACCCCGCGCCGGTCGTTGCAAACGAATAGAACTGCGATTCGAGGTATTCGAGGTTGAGCGCGAAGTTGAGTATCTCCGCGTCGGTGGGCGCGGCGGGACTCGCGTTCGCGTTATCGCCCGAGCCGCCGCCGCACGCGCTGATCAATGTACCGCCGACCAGCCCCAGCCCCAAACCCCCGGCATTCCTGAAGAACTGACGGCGACGCTCGCGCCGCTCGACACGGCGATCCAGCGTTTCAATGAGCGGTTTTGCATTCGACATGACCTTTCTCCGAAAACTTTCCGATGTTTGAATCCGGCGCGGGCGAAAGGCCAAAATGCGGTCCGACGATACGCTCACGCTGGCGTTATGCAAGCGGAGGCCGGATCGAAGGACCTGTCGGAAGGCATGAGGGTGCGGCGTCTCCATAGGGAAATACGGCGCGGCGAAAAAACCGGATGCACGCGCGCCGTCCTATTTCGATGTGCGGTCGCACATTGCCTGATCGTTGAAGATACGCCGCAGGATTTACTGCATGGACGAATCAGGACAAAGCTATTGGCCTTCGACGAGCGACGTGATGATCGCGTACGCGGCCTTCACGCGCTCTTCGTTCGGGATGTTCCGGTTCGCCAGCATCACGATGCCCACGCGCGCCTTCGGCACGAAGGCGATATACGCGCCGAAGCCATTGGTCGAGCCGGTCTTGTTGATCCACACATCATCGCGCGGAGCTTGCGGCGGATCGATGCGGGTGACAGGCGTCGCGTTCATGATCATCGACGGCGCGTTGCCGTCGATGAGCGGCTGCAATGCGACCGGATACGGATACTGCTCCCAGATGAGATCCTGCGTCATCGGACCGGCCTGGAAATAGCCGGTGTGCGTCGCGTCGACGGCGCGCTGGAACGCCGGATCGATGCGGACCATGTTCATGTTGATCTGCAGGAAGCGCGTCATGTCCGCGGCCGTCGATCTCACGCCGTAGGCCTCGGAGGACAGCACGCCGCCTTTCATGCGGATCGGCGCGTCGTCTTTTGCATAGCCTTGCGCATAGTCGCGCTGCTTCGAAGCGGGCACGTCGATATAACTATGCTTCAGGCCGAGCGCGGGAAAGAGGTGCGTCTGCATCAGCGCGTCGAAGTCCTGTTTCATGCTCTTCGCCGTGATCAGCCCGAGCGTGCCGATGCCGGGATTCGCGTACGTGCGGATCGTGCCGGGCGGCTGAGTCGGACGCCACGCCTTGAAGTACTGCATCAGTTGAGCATTGTCGTGAACCTCGTCGGGCACTTGCAGCGGCAGGCCGCCCGGCGTGTGCGTGCCGAGATTCAGGAGCGTCACCTTGCCGAACTCTGTTCCATCGAGCGACGGAAGATGCCGGCTCACCGGATCGTTCAGCGAGAGATCGCCCTCGATCTGCGCATAGGACGCGAGCGTCGCGGTGAAGGTCTTGCTGATCGAGCCGAGTTCGAAGAGCGTATCGCGCGTGACGGGCTGCTTCGTCGCCTTCGACGCCACGCCGTAGTCGAACACATACGGCCTGCCGTCCACCACGACGCCCACCGCCATGCCCGCAATGCCGTGCAGCGCCATCAGGGGCTTGATCGTCTGATCGACCGTCTGCCTGATCTTCGCGGTATCGCTATCGGCTGCGAGCGCGGCGCCGGACATCGCGCCAAAAGAAAAAATGGCTGTCGCCAAAAGACTCAGCGCACGAAACTTCATCGTCTTGATCCTTCGTTCTGGTTTGCGTGATTGGAACGAAGCGAAATATCCGCTCTTTTTCGCGCTTCGACAATCGAGGATAATTTGCCGCAGGCAATAGAAAATCTTATGTGAGCCATGCGCCCTCATCTCCCCCTGAATGCGCTGCGCGCGTTCGAAGCATCGGCGCGGCACCTGAGCTTCACGCGCGCCGCGCAGGAACTGAACGTGACCCAGGCAGCCGTCAGCCAGCAAGTGCGCGCGCTGGAGGAACGGCTCGGCACGCCGCTCTTCAGACGCCTGCCGCGCGGCCTGAGCGTCACCGACGAAGGACGCGCGCTCCTGCCCGTGCTGAGCGATGCGTTCGGCCGCATCGAAGCCGTGCTCAAGCAATTCGAAGGCGGCCATTTCCATGAGGTGCTGACGGTGGGCGTCGTCGGCACATTCGCGGTCGGCTGGCTGATGCCGCGCCTGAAGGCATTTCGCGAGACGCATCCATTCGTCGAGTTGCGGCTGCTCACGCATAACAATCTCGTCGATCCGGCGTCGGAAGGGCTCGACTTCGCGATCCGCTTCGGCGCGGGCATCTGGCCGGCGACACACAACGCGCCGCTGCTCGACGCCCCGCTCGCCGTGCTGTGCGCGCCCGATATCGCCCGGCGCCTCGCCAGGCCAGCCGATCTCGCGAACGAAGTGCTGCTGCGTTCCTATCGCGCCGACGACTGGACCGACTGGTTCGCCGCCGCCGGCCTCGATGCGTGGACGATGAACGGCCCCGTCTTCGATTCGTCGCGTCTGATGGTGGAAGCCGCGGTGCAAGGCGCGGGCGTCGCGCTCGCGCCGCCGCGCATGTTCGTGCGCGAACTGCAGGCGGGGCTGCTCGTGCAGCCGTTCGACATCGACGTGAAGACCGGCGGCTACTGGCTCACATGGCTCAAGTCGCGGCGGCTTTCGCACGGCATGCGGCTCTTTCGCGACTGGATCGTCGCGCAGGCCGCCGAAGCGCCCTGATGCGGCGTCAACGCCGCGCGCGACGCCTGCCCGCGGCGAAGTCGTCCGCGAGCGGCACGGACGAGAACAGCAAAAGCAGCGCGGCGAGCGGCACCGTCGTGGCGAAGCCGAGATGCGCGAAGCCGATCGCGCCCGCGAAACCGCCGAGCATGAACATCGCGAAGAGCGAGCTCAGCAGCACGAGACGCGCGTGATTCGCGCGCACATAACCGGCGTCGTCCCGCGCGATGCCGCGGTTCCAGTACAGGCTCTTGCCGATTTCGATACCGATGTCCGTGACGAGACCGGTCACGTGCGTCGTGCGGATTTCGGCCTTCGATATCTTCGTGATCATCGCGTTTTGCAGGCCCATCACATAGCACAGCAGCGCGACGGTCAGCGGCACGTCCCACACGCGATGCGTCTCCAGATTCGCGCCGAGCACGCCGAACACGAGCAGGAGCGCGGCTTCGAGCAGGAGCGGCGTCGCGAACACGCTGTGCGCGCGCCGCTGGCGTCCCCAGTTGATGAGCACCGCGGACGTCGCGGCGCCGCCGAGAAACGCGCCGACCGCGCCGATTGCGGAAAACACGAAGGCCACCTGACCGAGCACGAGGTTATCGGCGATCGAAGACACGAGTCCCGACATGTGCGACGTGTACTGCCCCACCGCGAGAAAGCCGCCCGCGTTCGCCGCGCCGGCGACGAAGGCGAGCGCGCAGCCCAGGCGCCGGTTGGCGGAATCGGTGCGGCTGGGCGAAGTCAGTCCCCGCAGATAGGCGATCGGCATGGCGGCGCGCTCGGGATGGTCGAGCCGAAAAGATAGCACGACAATTTGCGTGCCTGGACAGGCTTTCAACGTACGCAATCTGAAAGAAAAATCATAAGTCGATAGCATGCTAACGAATAAACTTCTCGCTATAATCCCGCCGCATGACCCATCTCGACATTCTGCGCCGCTCCGTGAGCAGCACGCTCGTGCTTGCCGCGCGTCGCTGGCGCCGCACGAGTCACGGCGTGCTCGCCTCGTACGGCGTGTCGGAAGCATGCGCCGTGCCGCTTCTCACGGCCAACCGGCTCGGCGAGGCGGTGCGTCAGGTGACGCTCGCGGAACACGTCGGCATCGAGGGGCCATCGCTCGTGCGGCTGCTCGATCAGCTTTGCGCGGCGGGCCTCGTGCGGCGCGACGAAGATCCGGAAGACAAGCGCGCGAAGACCATCACGCTCACCGATGAAGGCCGCGCGGTCACCGCGCGCATGGAAGAGCGCCTCGTCACGCTGCGCGCGCGGCTCCTGAAGGGCGTGACCCGCGAAGATCTCGAAACGACGCTGCGCGTGCTCAACGCGTTCAGCGCGTCGCCGGATGCGAAGCTGCTCGCCGCGCTGGAAGCGCTCGACGACATCGCAAGGCCGGCGCGGTCAGCCGCGAAGCGCGGAGCATAGCGCCATGTCCTTTCCTTCGGCGCGCGAGTGGCTCTTTTCCGCCAAGACCTTCGCCGCCGCGATGATCGCGCTTTATATCGGCCTCGCGCTCGAATTGCCGCGTCCCTATTGGGCGATGGCGACCGTCTATATCGTGTCGAATCCGTTCGTCGGCGCGACGCGCTCCAAAGCGCTGTACCGCGCGCTCGGCACGATGATCGGCGCGGCCGGCGCGGTGCTGATCGTGCCGCCTTTCGTCGAGTCGCCCTTTCTCTTCAGTGTGATCGTCGCGTTATGGACGGGCACGCTGCTCTATCTCTCGATGTTCGACCGCAGCGCGCGCAGCTATGTCTTTCTGCTCGCGGGCTACACGCTGCCGCTGATCGCACTGCCCGCCGTCACCAACCCGACCACCGTCTTCGATCTCGCGATCACGCGCACCGAAGAGATTCTGCTCGGCATCGTGACGGCGAGCATCGTCGGCAGCGCGGTGTTTCCGAGCCGCCTCGCGCCGACGCTCATCGAACGAACGGACGCATGGTTTCGCGATGCCGCCTTCTATGCCTGCGAGACGCTCTCGGGGCATATCGCGGGTGCGCCGATCTCCGCGGCGCGCCAGCGGCTCGCGACGACGGTCAACGGCCTTGAATTCCTGCTGAGCCAGTTGACCTACGATCACACGCGGCCCGACATCATCCGCCGCGCGCGTGCGTTGCAGGGCCGCATGCAGATCTTTCTGCCGCTGATTTCCTCGATGGCCGATCCGCTCATCGAACTGATCGACAAGCACGGCACCCATCCGCCAGGGCTCGAGACGCTGTTGAAGGACGTGTCCGCCTGGGTCGGCTCGCCCACGCCGCGCGCGGAGAAGGATGTCGAAAACGAGCGCGAGCCCGATGTGCTGCGCGAACGCATCGACGCGATGCGGCCATCGGTCGAAGCGCTGGCGAGCGCGGACGGCGCGCTGCTGTCGAATGCGCTGTGGCGCCTCGGTCAGGTCATCGACGTATGGCAGGACATTCGCGCGTTGCGCGCGGCGATTCTCAACGAGACGAGCGAGTGGCGTCCGCACTTTCGTCACTGGCGTCTCGGCGGCACGGCGCGCTTCTTCGACCGCGGCATGATGCTCTTTTCGACGGGCGTCGCGGTGAGCGCGATCATCGTCGCGTGCGGTCTGTGGATCGAATCGGGCTGGAACGACGGCGCGGGCGCCGTGACGCTCGCCGCTGTCGCGTGCTGCTTCTTCGCCGCGCTCGACGAGCCCGCGCCGCAAGTGTTCACGTTCTTTCTCGCGACCTGCATGAGCGTCGTGCTCGCCGGCCTCTATGTGTTCGCCGTGTTGCCGCACGTGCACGATTTCCCGATGCTCGTGCTGATTTTCTCGGTGCCCTTTCTCATCATCGGCACGCTCATTCCGCGGCCGCGCTTCACGCTCGTGACGATGCTCACGGCGGTGAATACCGCGACCTTCATCAGCATTCAAAGCGCCTACGAAGCGAACTTCTTCGTGTTCATCAACAGCAATCTCGCTGGCGTCGCGGGACTGCTTTTCGCGTTCATCTGGACGCGCATGACGCGCCCCTTCGGCGCGGAACTCGCCGTCGCGCGGCTCACGCGTTCGGCCTGGGCGGATATCGTGCTGAGCGCCTCGGAGGCGACATTCGTTGAAGACCAGCGCAATCTCTACGCGCGCATGCTGGACAGGCTGATGCAACTCCTGCCGCGTCATGCGGCGACGGACTCGCATCGTCATCCGTCCATCGAAAGCTTTCGCGATTTCCGCGTCGCGCTGAATGCGCTCGATCTGCGTCGCACGCGCCGCAAGCTGCCGGTCGAAATTCAGACATCCGTCGATAACGTGCTCGACGCGTTGCGTCATTACTTCGAACATTGCATCGCGCGCCGCGCGCGTCAGCCGGTTCCCGACGACCTCATTCGCAGCATCGACGCGACGAGCGCGCAGGTCACGTCACGCGCGATCACGCAGTCGCAGGATGTCGTCGCGCAGAAGTGGCTGCGCGACACCTTGCACGCGCTGGTCGGCATGCGCCTGTCGCTGCATCCGCCCGCGACGCAAACGCAGCCCGGCACCGCGAACGGCGCGCCGCCGCGCGAGGAGCCGGCATGATCTTCGTCATTGCTCTTTCATCGGAACGCCACACATGATCGGCGAAATCGACATTCTCGGCGTGTTCGTGCCCGCCGTGCTCGTGCTGATGTTCATCGCCTATCTCGTGAATCTGGCGATCCGCACCGTGCTCGCGCGCGTCGGCTTTTATCGCTTCGTGTGGCACCGTTCCATTTTCGATCTCGGCATCTATGTTCTGGTGCTGGGCGTTGTCGTCATCGTTTCGCAGCGGCTCATCTCGTGAAAAAAACCTGGCTCTCTCTCGGACAGATTCTGCTTACGCTCATCGTCGTCGCCATCGCGTGCGTCGTGCTGTGGAAGCTCGTCGACTACTACATGTTCGCGCCCTGGACGCGTGACGGTCACGTGCGCGCCGACGTGATCCAGGTTGCGCCCGACGTGTCCGGCCTCATCACCGACGTGAAGGTCGTCGACAATCAGCAGGTCAAGAAGGGCGATGTGCTCTTCGTGATCGATCAGGCGCGTTACACGCTCGCATTGCGCAACGCACAGGCGAGCGCGCAGCAGCGCCGTGCGACGCTCGATCAGGCACGCCGCGAAGACGTGCGCAATCGCGCGCTCGGCAATCTCGTCGCGCGTGAAGCCGTCGAGGAAACGCATTCGCGCGTCGAACAGGCGAGCGCCGCGCTCGCCGATGCCGAAGTCGCGATCGATACCGCGCGCCTGAACCTGCAGCGCACGGAGATTCTCAGTCCCGTCGACGGTTATCTGAATGATCGCGCGCCGCGTGTCGGCGAATACGTGGCGGCGGGACGCGCGGTGCTGTCCGTGGTCGACATGCATTCGTTCCGCGTCGATGGCTACTTCGAGGAAACGAAGCTGGGCGGCATCGATATCGGCCAGCCCGTCGACATCAAGGTGATGGGCGAGGCCGGCATTCTGCGCGGACATGTGCAGAGCATCGTCGCGGCGATCGAGGATCGTGATCGTCAGCAAAGCCAGAGTCTTCTGCCGAACGTGAATCCCGCGTTCAGTTGGGTGCGCCTCGCGCAGCGCATTCCGGTGCGCGTGACGCTCGATGAGATTCCGGCGGACTTTCGCATGATCGCGGGCCGCACCGCGACGGTGTCGGTGCGCGGCATCGGGCCGAAGATCGGCAAGCGCGCGGCGTCGGAGACGTCTCCGGCCTCCGCGCCCGCGCCGACTTCCAGCACGTCGGGCGCATCGCAATGAAAGCGATCGTCCTCGCTGCTTCGACGGCCATCGTGCTCGTCGGCTGCACGACCGTCGGACCGAACTACACGGTGCCCGAGAACGCCGCGATCAATACGCCCTACGCGAACGCGGCCATCGACGGCGTGGATCAGGCGCCCGTCACGCGCGGCGAAGTGCCCGCCAAATGGTGGCGTCTCTATGACGACCCCGTTGTCGATCAGCTCGTCACTCAGGCGCTCGCATCGAACACCGATCTGCGCGTGGCCGCCGCGAATCTCGCACGGTCGCGCGCCGAAGTCGAATTCGCCGGTCAGCAAGGCGGGTTCTCCGGCAAGACATCGGCGGCGTTTCAGCGCGCACAGGAGTCGGCGGAACAGTATCTGTTGACGGAGAAGATTCCCGTCGTCAATGAAGGCGCGCTCGATCTTTCCATTTCCTACGAGATCGATCTGTTCGGCAAGCTCAGGCGCGGCGTCGAAGCGGCGAACGCGGACGATGAAGCCGTCGAAGCCGCGCAGGACCTTGCGCGCATCACGGTGGTGGCGGACGTCGTGCGCGCGTATGTCGAATCGTGCTCGGCGGGCGAAGAGCTGGAGATCGCGCAGAAGTCGTTCGATTTGCAGAAGCAGCGTGTGAAGCTCACGCAACGTCTGCGCGACGCGGGTCGCGGCAATCAGTCGGAAGTCACGCGCGGACAGACTCAGGCGGATACGCTCGCTGCCGACATTCCCCGCTTCGTCGCGCGCCGGCGTGTCGCGCAGTATCGGCTCGCGATGCTGCTCGCACGCGCGCCCGCCGACCTGCCCAAAGCCGCGCTCAACTGCAAGCGGCTGCCGAAGCTGCGTGCGCCGATTCCCGTCGGCGATGGCGCCGCGCTGCTCAAGCGCCGCCCCGACGTGCGTCAGGCCGAGCGGCAGCTCGCGTCATCGACGGCGCGCATCGGCGTCGCCACGGCGGCGTTGTATCCAACGGTGAGTCTCGGTGCGTCGGTGGGATCGGTCGGCGTCGTGGAAGACCTGTTCGGCGCGACCACGAACCGCTGGGCGTTCGGGCCGCTCATCAGCTGGAGCTTTCCGATCAACGGTCAACGCGCCCGCGTGCATCAGGCCGAAGCGGCGACGGGCGGCGCGCTCGCGCATTTCGACGGCGTCGTGCTGAAGGCGTTGCAGGAGACGCAGAGCAGCCTCGCGACCTATGCATCCGATACCACCCGCGCCGATGCATTGCGCACCGCGTATAAATCGGCGATCCAGTCGGCCGATGAAACGAACCAGTTGTACCGCGCGGGCCGCGAGTCTTTCCTCAACGATCTCGACGCGACGCGCACCTTGACCGGCGTCGCGGCGCAGGTCGCGGCCGCCAATGGTCAGGTCGCGATCGATCAGGTGAACCTCTTCCGCGCGCTCGGCGGCGGCTGGGAAACCGACGAAGCGATTGCGCAGAATTCGAAGGGAAAATGAGGCGATCGTGCGCGCGAGCGAATATCGATTCGTTACCGTCTGGAAAATTGCAGCGCCGCTTCAATCCGTGTGGGACGCCATCCACGATCCGGCGGCGTGGCCGCAATGGTGGACGTGTGTGGAGCGCGTGATCGAAGTGGAAAGCGGCGCGCACGACGGCGTCGGCGCATTGCATCGCTATGCGTGGAAGGGGCGCCTGCCGTATCGCGTGTGCTTCGACATGCGTGTCACGCGCGTCGAGCCGCTCGTATCGCTCGAAGGCGAAGCGAGCGGCGATGTCGAAGGCTCCGGACGGTGGCGCTTTTCATCGCAGGATGACATCGCCATCGTGCGATATGAATGGCGCGTGCGCACCGGTCGCGGATGGATGAACCTGCTTGCGCCCATCGCACGTCCGCTCTTCAAGTGGAATCACGACTACGTGATGCAGCAAGGCGGCGAAGCGCTCGCGAGGCGGCTCGGAGCGCGGCTCGTGAGCGTGGAGCATGGCGAGGCGCAAAAGTGAGCCGCGTGCCCTTGCGCGCGATATTGCTTCGCGTTCGGCTAAGTCTCGCATAAGGTTCGCCCGCTACGATCGGCGCTCAATCTTCGTTTAGCCCGCCAACCTGCCGCATGAACAGACTCGAAGCGCTCAACCACGCGTGGTTCCTCGCGATCAACGCGACACCCGCCACGCCACGATGGCAGATCGACATCGCGCTCGTCATCGCCGATGACTTTCTCTATCTGATCCCGGCGCTGCTCGCGCTGCTATGGCTATTCGGCGACCGTGATCAACGCAGCGCGGCCGTTCGCGCGTGTTGCGTCGCGTTCCTGGCGCTCGGGCTGAATCAGTTGATCGGCATGGTCTGGATGCATCCGCGGCCGTTCATGATCGGTCTCGGTCATACGTTCATCGAGCATGTGCCGGATTCGTCGTTTCCGAGCGATCACGGGACATTGTTCGCAAGCGTCGCGTTGACGTTCCTGCTCGCTGGGCTCCGGCGTTGCGGGCTGCTCGTCGCGCTCGCGGGTGTCGCGATCGCCTGGGCACGGGTGTACATCGGCGTGCATTTTCCGCTCGATATGGCGGGCGCCGCGGGCATCGCGTTCGTGGCGTATTTGCTCGTCGCGCCGGTCTGGGCGCGGGCGGGCGATCCGTCCATGCGATTGCTGATCGCGCTCTATCGCAAGGTGTTGTCCTGGCCGATCCGGCGTGGCTGGATCGCGCCGTAAGCGGCTGGCGTCGTCAGGCCCATCCTTCGAGCCGCAACGTCGAGCGCACGAGCCGCTCTTCCTCCTTCTCGATCTCAGCGAGACTCTCGCGCACGCTTTTGACATGCTGACCTGCGGCGCGGCGCGCCTGCTCCGGCAGCTTGCCGGTCACCGCGTTGTATAACCGGGCGTGCTGCCGGTCGATCAGGCGCTTCTGCGGCTCGCGGTGGTAGAGATTGTTCACCGAAGCGAACACCGCGCTCAGCATCAGATCGTTCAACATGCCGAGCGTATGCACGAGCACCGCATTGTGCGACGCCTCGCAAATTGCAAGGTGAAACGCGTGGTCGAGCCGCGCATGCGTCGATGCCTCGGTGTCGTGCGTATCGGCGGCAACGAGTTCTTCATAGCGCCGCCGGATCATGATGTGATCGGCCTGCGTGCCGCGCAGTGCGGCGAGCCGGGCCGCCTCCGCTTCCAGCATCTCGCGCACCTCCAGCAGATCGTAAAGCGTGCGCGGTTGCGATCCGAGCAGATGCATCATCGGCGTGGGCGCGGGCTCGGCCGTGAGTTTCGCGACGAACGAGCCCTTGCCTTGCGAGGTTTCGATCAGTCCCCTCGTGCGCAGGATCTTCAGCCCTTCACGTAGCGCCGTGCGCGAGACGCCGAGTTTCTCGGTCAGCCGCCGCTCGGACGGCAGGGTCTGGCCGACCTTCAGCACGCCGTCGACGATCAAGGCCTCGATGCGTTCGACCACTACGTCCGCCAGCTTCCGCTTGCTTTCATCCGCTTCTTTCATCGTATTCGCCACTGGTATTACCACTTCGAAATCGTATCACGGTGCGGAGTCATTCGCGCATCTGTGGCCGCTTTGCCGCATGGTTTATAGCGATATCGGAAATCCTGGCTCCCCGCAGAAACTGGTAATACCAGTGAGAAAACCATCGACACGAAATCGCGGAGCCGGAAGAATCGCCTCAAGCACACGTGGGCACGAACCCGCGCCCCACCGGAGACATCGCATGACCTACGCCTATGACGAAAGGCTCGACGGGCCGCTCGCCGATCACGACAAAGCCGCGATCGTGCGCGATCTGCAAGCGCTGCTTCCCGATCTGCAACTGCTGCACGCGAAGGAAGACCTGCGTCCCTTCGAATGCGACGGCCTCTCCGCGTACCGCATCACGCCCATGCTCGTCGCGCTGCCCGGCACCATCGACGAGGTACAGGCGCTTCTCCAGTATGCGAACGCGCACCGCGTGCCTGTGGTCGCGCGCGGCGCGGGCACGGGTCTTTCGGGCGGCGCGCTGCCGCTCGACAAAGGCATTCTGCTCGTGATGTCGCGATTCAACCGCATTCTCGAGATCGACGCGCAAGCCTGCATCGCACGAGTGCAACCCGGTGTGCGCAATCTCGCGATCTCGCAGGCCGCCGCGCCGCACGGTCTCTACTACGCGCCCGATCCCTCGTCGCAGATTGCGTGCTCGATCGGCGGCAACGTCGCGGAGAATGCGGGCGGCGTGCATTGCCTCAAGTACGGGCTCACGGTTCACAACATCCTTCGCGTGGAGATCGTGACGATCGACGGCGAACGGCTCACGCTCGGTTCCGAAGCGCTCGATGCGCCAGGCTTCGATCTGCTCGCGCTCATTACCGGCTCCGAGGGCATGCTGGGCGTCGTGGTCGAAGTCACGGTCAAGCTCCTGACGAAGCCGCAGAGCGCGAAGGTGCTGCTCGCGAGCTTCGACGACATCGAGAAAGCCGGCGATGCCGTCGCGCAGATCATCGCGGCAGGCGTGATTCCCGGCGGCCTCGAAATGATGGACAACCTCGCGATCCGCGCCGCCGAGGACTTCATTCATGCAGGCTATCCCGTCGATGCGCAAGCGCTGCTGTTATGCGAAGTCGATGGCGCGGAGTCGGATGTCGCGGAAGATTGCGCACGTGTCGAAGCTTTGTTGCGCACCGCGGGCGCGACCGAGATTCGCCTCGCCGCAAACGAAGCCGAACGCCAGCGCTTCTGGGCTGGCCGCAAGAACGCGTTCCCGGCGGTAGGACGCATCTCGCCGGATTACTACTGCATGGACGGCACGATTCCACGCCGCGAGCTCTCGCGCGTGCTGCGGGGCATCGCCGATCTGTCGGCCGAGTACGGACTGCGCGTCGCCAACGTGTTTCATGCAGGCGACGGCAACATGCATCCGCTCATTCTTTTCGATGCCAACGCGGCCGGCGAAATGGACCGGGCCGAAGCCATCGGCGCGCGCATTCTGGAACTGTGCGTCGAAGTGGGCGGCAGCATCACGGGCGAACATGGCGTCGGGCGCGAGAAGATCAATCAGATGTGCGCGCAATTCAACAGCGACGAACTCACGTTCTTTCATGCCGTGAAAGCCGCATTCGATCCTTCGGGGCTTCTGAACCCCGGCAAGAACGTGCCGACGCTGCATCGCTGCGCGGAGTTCGGCGCGATGCACGTGCATCACGGCGCACTGCCTCATCCCGAACTGGAGCGCTTCTGATGCGACGCGACCTCATCTCCATCGACGACAGCGCGCGACTCGTCGATCAGGTGCAAAGCGCAATCGCACGAAAGACGCCGCTGCGCATTCGCGGTGGCGACAGCAAGGCGCATATCGGCAGGCCCGTGCAAGGCGACGAGATCGATACGCGCCCGCATCGCGGCATCGTCAGCTATGACCCGAGCGAACTCGTCATCACGGCACGCGCCGGCACCCCGCTCGCCGAAGTGAACGCGATACTCGACGAAGCCGGTCAGATGCTGCCTTGCGAGCCGCCGACCTTCGGCGATGCCGCGACGATCGGCGGTGTCGTTGCATCGGGACTCTCGGGTCCGCGCCGGCCGTGGGCCGGTTCGGTGCGCGACTTTCTGCTGGGGTGCCGCATCGTCACGGGCGAAGGCAGGCATCTGCGTTTCGGCGGCCAGGTGATGAAGAACGTCGCCGGTTACGACGTCTCGCGTTTGATGAGCGGCAGCTTCGGCTGTCTCGGTCTCATCACGGAAGTGTCCTTGAAAGTGCTGCCGAAGCCGCGCGAAACGACATGTCTGTCGCTCGCACTCGAAGCGAGCGAGGCGATGCGCGAGCTTGCTTCATGGCGCAAGGCGGCGTTGCCGGTGAGCGGGGCATGTCATGTCGATGGCCGTCTGCATGTGCGTCTGGAAGGCGGCACGGGTTCCGTGCTGGCCGCGGTGGATCGCATCGGCGCGGAGCATCACGATGCGCAGTTCTGGTCCGATCTTCGCGAGCAGGCTCTGCCCTTCTTCAGCGACGAGCGTGCGCTATGGCGTCTGTCCTTGCCCAACGATACGCCGCTCATCGACTTGCCTGGCGACGTGATGTTCGATTGGGGCGGCGCGCAGCGCTGGCTCAAAAGCGATGCGAACGCCGACGTCATTCGCGGCATCGCAGGTGCCGCGGGCGGACACGCGACGTGCTTCACGCCGGGCGCATCAGCCGATCCGTTTCATCCGCTCAGCGGAGCGCTCATGCGCTTTCATCGGCAACTGAAGCAGCGGCTCGACCCGCATGGCGTGTTCAATCCCGGCCGGATGTACGCCGACTACTGACGTTATCGACAGGCATCGACATGCAAACGAATCTCAGCGATGAAGCCAGAACGCTCGCACGCGCCACGGAAGCGGAAGACATCTTGCGCTCGTGCGTGCATTGCGGGTTCTGCAATGCCACGTGCCCGACGTATCAGTTGACGGGCAACGAGCTGGATGGTCCGCGCGGGCGCATCTACCTGATCAAGCAGATGCTCGAAGGCGAGCCCGTCACCGACAAGACGCAGTTGCATCTGGACCGCTGCCTCACGTGCCGCAATTGCGAAACGACATGTCCGTCAGGCGTCACGTATCACGCTTTGCTCGATATCGGTCGCGCGGAGGTGGAGCGTCGCGTGCCACGCCCCGCGCGCGAACGCATGCTGCGCCACGGCTTGCGTCATGTGATCCCGCGCCCTGCCGTGTTCGATACGCTCTTGAAGGCGGCCCGTATCGCTGGTCCGCTGATGCCGGCCACGCTGCGCCGGAAGATTCCCGCCCGGACCATCGCGGCGAAAACGCGGCCCGCCGCTCGTCACACGCGGCGCGTGCTGATGCTCGAAGGCTGCGTGCAGCCTTCACTGTCGCCGAACACCAACGCGGCGACCGCGCGCGTGCTCGATCGCCTCGGCATCAGCGTGGTCGATGCACCTCGCGCGGGCTGTTGCGGCGCGACCGACTATCACCTCAACGCGCAGGAAGCGGGACTGATGCGCGCGCGGCGCAATATCGATGCATGGTGGCCCGCAATCGAAGCGGGCGCGGAAGCGATCGTGCAGACCGCGAGCGGCTGCGGCGCGTTCATCAAGGAATACGGCCACTTGCTGCGCGGCGATCCGCACTACGCGGCAAAGGCCGCGCGCGTGAGCGAACTGGCGCGCGATCTCGTCGAAGTGCTGGGCGCGGAGCCGCTCGACGCGCTCGAGTCCGCGGATCGGCGCCGCATCGCGTTCCATTGTCCCTGCACGCTGCAGCATGCGCAAAAGCTCGGCGGCGCCGTGCAGGCGCTTCTCACGCGTCTCGGCTACGACCTGACTGACGTCCCCGACGCGCACCTGTGCTGCGGCTCGGCCGGCACCTACTCGATCACGCAGCCCGAACTCTCGATGCAACTGCGCGACCGCAAGATGGATGCGCTCGAAAGCGGCGCACCCGAGATGATCGTGACAGCGAACATCGGCTGTCAGACGCATCTCGCGGGAGCGGGACGCACCGGCGTGCGTCACTGGATCGAACTGGTGGAAGATGCGCTGCCGTAGTCGTGACGCCGGACGTGCCAGGTCGAGCCTGTCGCTTGCCGTCACGCCGCCGGCGTCACGCACACGCCTTCGGCCACCGCGCCGCGCTTCATCGCGCCGCTCAAGAAGCCCGGAAACTCCGCGGCCGGCATCGGGCGGCTCAGCAGGAAGCCCTGCATCTGATCGCAATCGAGCTCGCCGAGCGTGCGGAACTGCGATTCCGTCTCCACGCCTTCCGCGACGACCTCGATCTGCAATGCGCGCGCAAGCGTCACCACGGCCGACAGCAAAGCGCTGCCACGATGCCCCGCGTTGTCGAGATCGCGCACGAACGAGCCGTCGATCTTGATCTGATCGAAGCGAAAGCGCTGCAGATAACCGAGGCTCGAATAGCCGGTGCCGAAATCGTCGACGGCCACGGCATAGCCGCGCGACTGCAGCGCCTCGATCGTATGGCTCGTCTTTTCGACGTTCTGCATCGCCGTCGTTTCGGTGATCTCGAACATCAGGCGCGACGGCTCGACGCCGGCCGCGCCGATCAGCGCGTCGATGCGCGCGACGAGATCGGGCACGTTGAACTGGATCGGCGAGAGATTCACAGACACGGGAATCGCGGAGAGTCCGTCCGCGTCCCATCGGGCGATATTGCGGCACACCTCGCGCAACACCCAGTCGCCGATCTCGACGATGAGGCCCGAGCGCTCCGCGATCGGAATGAATTCGAGCGGCGCGATCTCGCCGAGCTCCGGATGACGCCAGCGAATCAGCGCCTCGACGCCCGTCACGGATTGCGACGCGACGCTGAACTTCGGCTGGAACGACAGGCTCAGTTCGCCGTCACTCAATGCGCGATGCAGGTCGCGCTGCAGGATCAGCGACTTGAGCGCCGTGTGATTCATCTTCGGCTCGAACACGCGGAAGGTGTTGCGCCCGCTCTGCTTCGCCGCGTACATGGCCGCGTCGGCGCTATGGAGCAGTTCGTCGGCATTGGCGCCATCGCACGGATGGAAGGCAATGCCGATGCTCGCGCTCACGCGCAGCGGCAAGCCGTTGACGACGATCTCCTGCGAGAGCCGCCGCAACACGCCATTGGCGACCGCCACGGCGGACGACGTCTGCACCGCGTTCTCGATGACGATCACGAATTCATCGCCGCCGAGCCGCGCGACCATGTCGGTATGGCGCAGGTCCTGGCGCAAGCGTTCGGCGCACACCTGGAGCAACTCGTCACCCACGGCGTGGCCGAGCGAATCGTTGATCGACTTGAAGCCATCGAGATCGATGAACAGCACCGCGAACGGCAACGCCTTTCGCTCGCTCTCGGCGACCGCCTGAGCGATGCGCAGCGAAAGCTGCTGGCGATTGGGCAGGTTGGTCAATGCATCGTGCGTACCGAGATAGTGCAGTTGGCGGTTCGCGCGCTTCAGCGAAATCGACAGGCTGCTCGTATGAAAACCGAGCAACGCGAGCGTGCCGACGAGGACCGTGAACGACATCGCCGTGACCACGAGCGCGAGCCAGTTCGCGTCGAGTTTCGCATCGGCGAGGCACAGGCTGTCCGAGGCGAAGTTGGCCGCATCCATGCCGAGATAGTGCATGCCCGTGATCGCGATGGCCATGACGAAGGCCGCGCCGAGCCGCTTGATGACGAGATTCTCCACATCCGATGCGCGCAGCGTGAACGCGAGCCAGAGCGCCGCCATCGACGCGACGATCGCGACCACCACGGACAGCACGAGCTTCCAGACGGTGTAGTCGATGCCCGGCGACATCTGCATCGCCTGCATGCCGGTGAAGTGCATCGCGGCGACGCCCACGCCCATGATCGTGCCGGCGACGACGAGGCGCGCGCGGGACAACGTGCCCCGGCTCGCGGTGGCGAGCGCGGTGAACGACACGCCGATCGCGAGCACGAGGGACGCCGCGGTGATGGAAACATCGTAGCCGACGTCGATCGGCAGCGAGAACGCGAGCATGCCGATGAAGTGCATCGACCAGATGCCGACACCCATCGACACCGCGCCGCCCACGAGCCACGCCGGGCGACGTTTCGCCCTCGCGAGCGCATTCAGGCCGCCGGACAGTTCCATTGCCGTGTAGGACGCGAGGAACGCGACCACCAGCGACAAACAGACCAGCAGCGGATTGTAGACACCAGTCATCGGCCCTCTCTCGTTTCGTATCAGTCTTTTGCGACTGCTTTTTTTTGCGCCCCGACTCGGCTTGGGCCCGTGCCGCGATCGGTGCGCGGCGCGTGGTTCCTCATGCGCTATCGGCTTGTGGGAGAAAAACTTTAAAACTGGGTGAATGCGGTGCAGTAAGCGAAGTGCTCGCGAGCGCCGCGCGCATTCGTCTGTGGTTTTCCCGTTCTTGCCGCTTTCGCCGTCAATGCCTTATATAGTGTGTGGCCGCGCATGTCCCGCACCCGGCATGGAATGATCAGACGGAGGAAGCGATGGTTCGGCTCGTGATGATTCTTCTCGGCGTGGACTACCTGCGCACGCGATGGCGCGCGGTGTTGACGCTCGGGCTGCTCAGCATCGCGCTCGGCGGCGTCATCTTCACCGACGCGCTCGACGGTTCGCTTTACTTTCCCATCGTGCCCTTCGCGCTGATGATGCTGCTCGAAGGCCTCGCCACGCTGGCTGTCGCATGGACCGGCATGGGCGGCCAGCGCAAGCTGCGCTATGTGAAAGGCACCACCTTCTGCCTGTCGGCGCTGCTCGTGCTGTTCGGCGGCGAGCACGGCAACTTCGTGCTGTCGCTCATCTTCGGCACGCTCTTTCTCGTCGATGGCGCCTTGCAGATCGTCTCCGCGCGCGTGGTCCGCTATCGCCGATGGCGGATCGCGACGGCGGGCGGCGTGCTCGAAATCGCCATCGCAATCTTTTTCTATCAGCCCTATCCCGATCACTATGCGGGCACGGTCGCCTACTGCGTCGCGTTCGGCCTCTTCTTCGGCGGCTGGAACATGATCCTTCTCGCGGCGCGCGTGCGGCGCATGGCGGCGAATCCCGCTGTCGAAGGCGTTTCGGGTACGGCTGCGCAGGACGAGTCGGCGCAGACCGCGCAGTCATTCGCCGACGCGGTGTGGGACGGGCCGCCCGCGCCCGATGAAGCCGCGCTGACCGTGCACGTATGGACGCCGGTCGGCACGGCGAAATCGCAGACGAAGCGGCAGTTGCTCGTCGATCGCTATATCGCCGCCATCGACAGGAACGGCACCATTTCGACCGGCCACGCGGCGCTGGAAACGCCCGAAGGCGTGTACATCAGCCTGTATCCCGCGGTCGAGATCGACCGCTCGCCGAACGAATTCACGCGCACGCTGCGCGCAACGCGCGAGAACGACGTGCCCGGCCTTTTTCAGCCCGACTACGAGACCGAGTCGAAAGCATGGTGCCCGTCGACCCAACAGGTGCGCATCCGCAACTACGATCCGGCGCGGCTCGCGCGCTTCTGGCAGGAATACCAGCGCGACACGACCTATAACCTCACGTACCGCAATTGCTCGAGCTCCGTGGCGCGTGCGCTGGAGGCGGCGATCGAGGGGGCGTCGGCGCGTGTGTGGGGCAAGCGCGGCGGATGGAGGCCGCTCGTGCGCATCATGGCGACACCCGAACTGTGGGTCGCGGCGCAAGTGCGCAAACGCGCCGCGACGATGGCCTGGACGCCGGGCCTCACGCTCGATTACGCGCGCGCGCTCAGCATGCTCGCGGACCCGCGTCATTCGGGCTGGGTCAAGATGGCGCGCATCGCGGTCGCGACGATGTATCGCTCGCGGCAGCGCTGGCGCGCCGAAGAGCATGCGGCAGCACGTGCTCAGGATGAGGCGTCTGCCACGGCGGAGCGACGTGCCGGTTGAATCGCCTTCACACCCTGTTCAATGCGAGTCGTGGTCGTGATTGTCGTGGTTGTCGAAGACCTTCCTTCCGTCGAAGCTCACCTGCACCGCCTGCTTGCAACTCGTCCCGCAAGTCGTGCCGTCCATGGCGGGCGTCGAGGCAGGAACGGTCTCCGTACCGATCAGCGCCTTGACGACCGAGCCGTCGTCGGCAATGACCATCTTCACGTCGAGGACCACGCCGCTCGGATAGGTGATCGTCATCGTGCCGGTGCAGTTGCTGTTCACCGTGTAGTCGCCAGTCTGATTCGGATTGAAGTCGGCGGTTTTCGGCACACCGTTGATATTGCCGAAATCCGTTCGCGTGAAATGACTGACGCCATCGAACCTGAGGATAGCGACGTCGTTCAGGACCGACGGCTTCGTGAAGGGATGCACCGTGCCGGCATCATCCAGTATCCCTATTACTTCGCCGATTGCGCTGAATGCATACGAGCCTCGCAAAGTCGCGCTCGAACATCCGCCGTCCGCGAATGCCGCATCGCTAACCGATACGAGAACCAGAACACTTGCCGATAAACCGAGCAGACGCTTGCTTTTCATGTTCGTCTCCTTTAAAGGAACACACGTCCTTTAACTCATCGAAGCGGGTACATCATTCAGAGAAGAAAAAAGGCAATACGGCGCGCGCCGCGCATGTTTGCACAGCAATGATCAAAGAGTGAGCGACACCGGCGTGGGCGTCGAATGAGGACAAGAGGCGGAATGCTTCAGATGGTGACTGCGAAAGCCACCGTTGAACGCTTCGTGATTGCGCCGCGAAATGGATTATAGGTCGCGCTCAAGAAAATATCGGATAACTTTTTAGCATTCGAAGTGATCTTATCCGTATTGCTTAAGCGATTTCATAGTTATCCATTCAGTCGGCGCGACACCCTGATTTAATTCGATTTACTTACTGATCGCTTACCTTATCGACAGCCTTGCGTGAACGACCGCCACGCGAAGACGATTTGCGCGATGGCTTCTCCGCTTTAACTTCGGCAGCCGGTTCGACCGCGCTAGCCGCGCTCTCGCCTGGTGCATCGGCAACGCTCCGCTTCGTCGCGCTCTTGCGCGCGCGGCGCGGCGTGGCCGCTTTCTTCGGTGCAGGTGCGTGCGTGGGTTCGGCTTGCGGTTCGAATGTCTCCGGTTGGAATGTCTCCGGTTCGACCAGCGCCGGCGCCTCCTCAACGACCGCCACGGGTTCCGGTGCGGCAACGTGCGCAGACTTCCTCGCACCTCGCTTCTCTCTGCGCCTGCTATTCGCCGTCTGTTCGTGTTCTTTCGGGACGACTGGTGTTTCGGCTGGCCTCATATCCACCGCTGCGACGTGCGTCGACTGCGCGGAGCGAAACACGAACGCGCCGGACTTGTCGTCGCGGCCGACTTCCAGCAAACCACGTGACTGCGCTTCATCGAGCAGATTGCCGAACGCGCGAAAGCCGTATTGCGTTTCGCTGAAGCCCGGCTTGCGGCGCTTGATCGCGCTCTTCAATACCGATGCCCAGATCTTGCCGCTCTCGCCGCGTTCCGATGCGAGCGCCTCGAAAGTCTCGACGGTGATCGCGATCGCCTGCGACTTGCGCGACTCCGTCTCCTGCTTCGGCTGACGTTCCTCGTCGGGTGCGCGCTTCGCTTCGCGCTGTTCGCGCTTGGCGAGCGCGCGTTGCTGCTCGCGCACGAGGTCGTCGTAGAAGATGAACTCATCGCAGTTCGCGACGAGCAGGTCGGACGTCGATTGCTTCACCCCCACGCCGATCACCTTCTTCGCGTTCTCGCGCAGCTTCGACACGAGTGGCGAGAAGTCGGAGTCGCCGCTGATGATCACGAACGTATCCACGTGCGATTTCGTGTAGCAGAGATCGAGCGCATCGACGACGAGACGGATATCGGCCGAGTTCTTGCCCGACTGGCGCACGTGCGGAATCTCGATCATCTCGAAGCTGGCCTCGTGCATTGCCGATTTGAAGCCCTTGTAGCGATCCCAGTCGCAGTAGGCCTTCTTGACGACGATGCTTCCCTTCAGCAGCAGGCGTTCGAGCACCGGCCGGATATCGAATTTCTCGTACTTGGCATCACGAACACCGAGCGCGACGTTCTCGAAGTCGCAGAACAGCGCCATGCTGACACTTTCCTGAGGTCCAGCCATATAAATCTCCAGCCCGTGCGGCATGTTTGGAATGCGCACATGATAGCTTGTCGGCACGAGGGCCGTTCACGACTCGCCTCCGCCGATGTTCACGCTCTTCTCGCGTCGCGCCAGCAGATCGTCGAGCGTTTCGTTCGCCTCGCGCATCAGCCGTTCGACGACTTCACCCGCCGACGTCCGCTCGTTCACCAGCGCCGATGATTCTCCCGCGAAAAGCGCCATCTTTTCCATATCGCCGGTCGTCGAACGCAGCGGGGAAATCGTGCTGTACTTTTCCACCGGTCCCCATTCGTCGTGCGCGATGACCTCGCGCGGCAGCGCATACGGATCGTTGCCGAAGAGATGAGCGCGCGCCGCATCCGTCACGCTGTTCGCCAGCACGCGCACCGGTGAGCCGGCGGGCCAGTTGATCGCGTAAATATCGGTGTGGACCGTGTCGCCCGCGCGGGCATCGATCACGCGTTGTTTGTGATAGTCGTGCGCGTAGGATTCGTGCGTCGGCAGGAAGACCGTGCCGCAATGGACGCCGCTCGCGCCCAGCGCAAGCGCGGCGACCAGCCCCGCGCCCGTCGCGATGCCACCCGACGCCGCCACCGGCACGCGGATGTGCGCGGCGATGTCGGGCAACAATGTCATGATCGCGGTCGAGCCGCGCACGTGCCCGCCGGCCTCGACGCCTTGCGCGACGATCACGTCGGCGCCCGCTTTTTCCGCACGAAGCGCATCTTCGAGCGAACCGACCTGATACAGCACGAGCGCGCCGCTGTCCTTCACGCGCGCGACGATATCGGGGTATACGTCCCAGAAGAAACACATCGCCGGCACGCGCAGTTCGAGGCATGCATCGAGCTCGGCGGCCAGCAGGTCGGGCTTCGTGGTCGCCGGAATCAGGTTGACGCCGAACGGCCGATCCGTCGCGGCGCGCACGGCGGCGATTTCGTTCGCGATCGTCTCGGGCGATTCGCGCACCATGCCGAGCAGTCCGAAGCCTCCGGCATTCGAAACCGCCGACGCGAGTTCCGCACGCGCGGGTCCGCCCATGCCTGCGGAGATGATCGGATATCGGCAGCCGAGCACGCGGGTCAACTCGGTATCGAATGGCGCAGCGTTTGCGGTCATGTCGGCCTCTCCGAATGTGAGCGTCGGACCCTCGACCAAGCCTAGACCTGACGGGACGGGCTTTCAAGGTGGCGGAAACCTTGGCCGGTCCCGGCATGTCCATCGGGAGGTCCGGCGAGATGCGCGCGCTGCGCTCAAGCATCCCGCCAACGCGCCGATAAGCCAACCAACAGCCTCTGAAGCAAGGATGCGGGCGATGAAATTCCTGGCCCTTTTGACGACTTCGCTGATCGCACTCGCCCTCGCGCCGCAGGCCGGCGCGGCCGGCGCGCAACTCAGCTACACCACATCATGGATCGGCAACACGTTCGGTTTCGGCGACGGCAAATGGATGCAGCAGGACATCCAGGCGCTGCGGGTCGCATCGGACGGCACGGTCTACACCAACTCGCCGTGGGATGAAAGCGGCGCCGAAATCGCCGCGTATCGCAACGGCGACCGTATCGCGGTCGCGGGCGCGACGCATGGCTGGGCCGCGGCGGGCGGCGACGCGGTGACATCGAACAGTGCGTATCTCTATGCCGCGATGTCGATCGGCAATCAGGGCGGCGGTCTCGTCGGCGCGGACTATCCGCCGAACGGCTATACGTGGTTCGGCATCACGCGGCGCGCGATCGGCAATATCGCGCTCGGCGCGCCGTTCGCGGGCGGCGCGGGCAACAGTGCGAACGCGGCGAAGAACAGCTTCCTGATCGTCGATACGGTTCCGGCAGGCACGGACGCCGGCATTCGCGGTCTCGCCGCCAACGACAGCGAGCTTTTCGTCGCCGATCAATTCGCCAATCGCATCATCGTGTTCGATGCCGCTTCGATGCGGCGCAAACGCGCGTTCGATGTCGCATCGCCGGGACGCATCGCGCTCGATCCGGACGGCTCGCTGTGGGTCATCACGGGCGCGCTGACGGGGCAGAAGGCCATCAGGCATTATTCGGCGGCGGGCGCGTCGCTCGGCGGCGCGCCGGTGCTGCCGGGCGCGGCGATTCCCGCCGACATCGCCCTGTCCGCCGCCGGCGATCTCTACATCGCCGATATCGGCCCCGCGCAACAGATTCTCGCGTACAAGAGGCGCGCCGCATCGACGCTGCAAGCCGCCACGCCGATCGGCACGCTGAACGGCGTGAATCACACGCCCGCGGGCGCGATCGATGCCGGCCGCCTGAACTTCGTCACGGGCATCGGGTTCGATGCGGCGGGCAATCTGTATGTGGGCCAGAACGGCGAAGGCCCGCGGCCGCTGAACTCGGCGTCGGTCGGCATTGGCGCGGTGCTGCAGGCGTTCAAGGGCACGACGCGATCGCTGTTATGGGAACTCGACGGCCTCGTGTTCGTCGACGGCGCCGCCATCGATCCCGGCGCGCCCGACACCATCTACACCGGCTCGAAAATCTTCACGATGGACTGGACGAAGCCGCCCGGCAAGCAGTGGACCTACACCGCGTCCACGGTCGATCGCTTCACGTATCCGGACGACCCCGAACTGCACATCGGGCGCGGCGTGCGCGGCGAACCGATGGTGCGGCGCCTGAACGGCAACCGGCCTTATCTCTACACGCTCGATCCGTATTCGCACGAGCTCTACGTGCATCGTTTCGATGCAGCGCACGGCAGCACGGCGATACCGTCGGGCATGTTTGCGCAGGCCAGCATCGCTGGCGGGTTTCCGTCGAATCAGCCGGCCTATGGTGAATGGATGTGGCGCGACGCGGACGGCGACGGGCGCCTCGGCAAGAACGAATTCACCGGCAATCCATCGACGGGCAGCACGGTCGGCAACAGCTTCATGTGGGTCGATTCGGCGGGCGCCGTGTGGTTCGGCACGCCGACGAGCGGCATTCGCCAGATGCCGGTGCAAGGCTTCGATGCGATCGGCAACCCGGTTTATTCGTACGCGGCGTCGAGAACCTTCGCGATGCCGTCGCCGTTCACGCGCATCGGGCGCGTGCTGTATGTCGCCGAAACGGACACGATGTACGTGTCGGGCTTCACGCAGACGATCCCCTACGACGCGGCGCGCTGGAAAGAAGCCGGACCCACGCTCGCGCGCTACGACAACTGGAGCACCGGCGCGCCCGTGATGACGTATGCGATCTCGCTGCCGTGGAATACCGCGAGCACGCCACCCGTCACGACGGTCGGCGTCGCCGCCGCGGGCGACTATCTGTTCGTCGCGGAGCTGTACACGCAGAAGGTGGATGTCTACGACGCACGCACCGGCGCGCCGGTCGGCTTCATGACGCCGGGGGCGAATGTCGGCGGCACGAGCGGTCAGGTGGATGTGGAACTGGGCATCAGCGCGACGCGACGCCCGAACGGCGAGTACGTCGTCCTGCTGGAAGACGACGCCCGCGCCAAGATCCTCATGTACCAGTGGACGCCGTGAGCAACGAAGTCAGGGCTTCGCGTGGCGCGCGGCGAGCGTGGCGAGATCGCGGCGTACCCAGTCCGCATCGGCGGCGAATTTCTCGTCGGACATGCCAGGCGCGCGAAACAGCGTGAGCGCCACTTCAGCGCCCGCGCCGTTCTGATAGACGCGCAATGGAACGTAAACCTCTTCGCCGCTCGGCAGACTGACGCGATGATCCATGACCCCGAACGCATTGTGATCGGTGAAGCGGATCGTCACGTCGCCTTCGGGACCGCGCGCGCGCCAGTGGCCGCCCATGTCTTCGAGCGTCGACTGCGCGAGCCCCGATGCCCACGTCGGAAAGACTTCCGGACGCCAGATCGCGTCGTAGAGCGCGCGCCAGTCGCGCTCGATCGTCACGGTGAGGGTCTGCGTTTCCATGGTCAGGTGCGCGTCACGTCTCGATCTTCGACATCACCGCCGTAGCCGGATCGTAGCGATAGCCCTTTTGCGCGAGCTGTTGCGCCATCTTGTCGCCGATCAGCTTCTGCTGCGCGTCGCGCAACACGAGTTCGTGATCCGGCTTCAGACGTTCCAGCTCGACCGCAAGCCTGCGCATCAGCGCGACTTCGCCGGTGCTGCGGGCATCGATGAAGAGGATCTTTTCGTTGGCCACATCGAGACGCTGGCGCAAGTCCTTCGCGTAGGTGACCCATTGCTCGGCATTGGCGCGAAGGTCGTCGTAGGCCTTCGAGTGCGCTTTCGCCTGCGCCGAAACCTGACGCTGCAGCGACGCGAGTTCCGTTTCTTCGCCCTGCTCTTTCTCGACGAGGCGCTTCGCGAGATCGGTCGCGTTCTTCTCGGCCGCCTCGGCGCGCTCGCGCAGCGCGTTGACATCGGACGACACGCGCGCGAGTTCGGCGCCCTGCTCGGCCTTTTCGTGCATCAGCGTGCTGATTCGCTTGTGGGCTTCGTCGAGCTCGCCGCTGACGCGGCCGGCGTGATCGCGCTGCGCCGAAATTTCCGCGCTCTGCGCCGCCGCGTTCTCACGCTGCGCCGCGAGCGCGCCGCGCACTTCGTTCAACTCCGCTTCCAGCGCGGCCACGCGTGCGAGGCTTTCGCTCGCCTGCGCCTCGGCGGCCTGCGCGCGAGCATGCGCGGCGTGGGCATCCTGCGACCAGCGTTCGGCTTCCGCCGATTTTTCCTGCGATGCGAGGCTCAGCGCTTCATGCTGCTGGCGCGCGTGATCACGCTCCTGTGCGATGCGCGCAAGCTCGTCGTCCTTGCCCGCCATCAGCGCATGCAGATCCGCATGATCCTGACGCGCGCGGTCGCGCTCCTCGGCGATGCGCGCGAGCGCCTCATCCTTGCCCGCCGTCAGCGCATGCAGATCCGCATGATCCTGACGCGCCTGATCCCGCTCTTGTGCGATGCGCGCGAGTTCTTCATCCTTGCCCGCGAGCGACGCGCTCAATTGCTCGTGCTGCTGTCGCGCCTGGTTGCGCTCCTCGGCGATGCGCGCGAGTTCCTCATCCTTGCCCGCGAGCGACGCGCTCAATTGCTCGTGCTGCTGCCGCGCCTGGTTGCGCTCCTCGGCGATGCGCGCGAGTTCCTCATCCTTGCCCGCGAGCGACGCGTGCAGATTCCCGTGCTGCTGGCGGGCCTGATCGAGCCATCTGGAGCTGTCGTT
>LRBF01000272.1 GCA_001580565.1 Caballeronia megalochromosomata
TTTGTTGTTTTTTGGGTTGCTTTGTTGCTGGTTCCCTGATTCGTGTCGGTTTATTAGCACTGCCCCTGTGCGGGGCGGCACCTACTTTCTTTGCTGCTGCAAAGAAAGTAGGCAAAGAAAGCAGCGGCGGATTCAACCGGTCGATGCAACACCTCTGGTTTAATGATCGGGATAAAGGTGTGGGAGCATCGATGAGTCGACAGAGACAGCCTTGGATGGGCAAAGCGCAGCGGCAGCGGCTGTGGGAGCTTTGGCGTAATGGGGAAAGCGTCAGTGGGATTGCGCGGGCGTTACAGCGGGATGTCGGCTCAACGCACCGGCACATCGCCAAACACGGCGGGATCGCGCCGGCGCCGCGCAAGCGCGCAGCGCGAGCCTTGAGCTTATGCGAGCGTGAAGCGATCTCGCGAGCATTGAGCCAGAATCAATCGTATGGGTCGATTGCAGCGCAGTTGGGGCGAAGCAAATCGAGCATCAGTCGTGAAGTGAGCCGCAATGGAGGGCGCGAGAAGTATCGCGCGCATGCGGCCGATGAGTTGGCCTGGAGGCGCGCGTTGCGTCCGAAACAATGCGTGCTGGCGGGCAATGCGCGCTTGCGTAGGCAGGTCGCGCGAGGGCTGCGCCTACAATGGTCGCCTGCGCAGATCTCGGGCTGGCTCAAGAGGCGATACCCGCAACGCAAGGAGATGCACATTTCGCACGAAACGATCTATCGGACGCTGTTTATCCAGACGCGTGGAGCGCTGAAGAAGGAATTGATCAGTGAGTTACGCACGAGGCGCGCGGTGCGTCGTGCGAAGTGCGCCTCGAAGCGGGGTCAGAATCGCGGCACGATCATCGATGCGGTGCCGATCAGCGAACGCCCGGCAGAGGCCGAGGACCGCGCCGTGCCAGGGCACTGGGAAGGCGACTTGCTTGCCGGTTCAATCAGCACGCACATTGCTACGCTGGTGGAGCGTCACTCACGCTATGTGATGCTGGTGAAGACGCCGGGCAAAGACACGCACAGCGTCACTGAAGCGCTGATCAAGCAGGTGCGCAAGCTTCCTGCGCAATTGAAGCGCTCGTTGACATGGGATCGTGGCACGGAGATGGCAGCTCACGTGCAGTTCACGGTGGCGACAGATATGCAGGTGTACTTCTGCGAACCGCGAAAGCCGTGGCAAAGAGGAAGTAACGAGAATACCAATGGTTTGCTGCGTCAGTACTTTCCAAAAGGCCAGCCGTTGGATCATTACTCACAGGCTGAGTTGAACGCAATTGCCAAGCGGCTCAATGAAAGGCCGCGGCAGACCTTGGGCTTTATGACTCCAGCGGAGAAATTGGCCGAGACGTTGGGGGTTGCGTTGACCGGTTGAATCCGCCGCTTTTCCATCCAAAGTGCCTCATGCCGGCCGCGGCACAGGCGATTAGCTGAATGGCCCGGCAATAGCGAGTGCCCTCACAAGCAGAACAGGGCTTGGATCGCGCACGGTCTGCCAAGCTAGTTGGTTAAGCGCGCTGTTCAGCACGAAATAGCGTCGGCACAGCGCTACGCGCTGCCGTTGGGTATGCGAGGGAAACCATCGCAGAAGAAGCGCACGCGGACCCGATTGACCCATCGGCCGCGTAGCGGGCTGGCGCTCTTTCGTGCTGAACCAGTTTGTTGTGTGGTGCGACGCGGCAGACCGTGCGCAATCCAAGCCGCGCGAGACCTACGAGGGCACTCGCTACTGCAGGGCCATTAGGTCAATCGCCTGTGCCGCGGCCGGCCTGAAGTACTTTGGATGGGACA
>LRBF01000273.1 GCA_001580565.1 Caballeronia megalochromosomata
ACGCAAAGTGGAGCGTCTGGGCGGCCACGGCTCGACACCGGTGGACGTGCGCATCATTTCGGCGACGCACGTCGACATGCAGACCGCGATGATCGAAGGGCGGTTTCGCGCGGACCTGTATCACCGCCTGTGCGTGTTGCAGATCGACGAGCCGCCGCTGCGCGCGCGCGGCAAGGATATCGAATTGCTGGCGAAGCACATGCTCGACCGCTTCAAGAAGGATGCGAGCCGGCGCCTGCGCGGCTTTTCGCCCGATGCGATCGCCGCGATCCACAACTACGGCTGGCCGGGCAACGTGCGCGAGCTCATCAACCGCGTGCGGCGCGCGATCGTGATGTCGGAAGGACGGCAGATCACCGCGCGCGATCTCGAGCTCGGCGAGTATGTCGAAGTCGCGCCGGTGTCGCTCGCGCAGGCGCGCGAGGCGGCCGAGCGGCAGGCGATCGAACTCGCGCTCCTGCGTCATCGCGGACGTCTCGGCGACGCGGCGCATGAGCTGGGCATTTCGCGCGTGACGCTGTATCGCCTGTTGAGCGCGCACGGGATGCGCCACATCGAGGTCGATGCGCCGCCGGAGCACGCCACGCGCGGCTGACAGTACGCCGCGAGGCTGGAACCATCACCGGACGGGCGCTTTCGAGCGCCCGTTTTTTTCGTGCCGCAACAGTGCGCGCCGGCACCCGCCGCTTGGTAAAATCCCGTCTTTACGCCTTCCGTTCGCGAGGGCGCGCAGCGTACCCCAGGGAACATCGAATGAAACAGTATCTCGAGCTCGTCCAGACGATTCTCGATACCGGCACTTGGCAGGACAACCGCACGGGCATCCGCACGATCAGCATGCCCGGCGCGATGCTCCGTTTCGACCTGCAGCAAGGCTTTCCCGCCGTCACGACGAAGAAGCTCGCGTTCAAATCCGCGATCGGCGAGCTGGTGGGCTTCCTGCGCGCGTCGAAAAGCGCGGCGGACTTTCGCGCGCTCGGCTGCAAGGTCTGGGACGCCAACGCGAACGAGAATCCGCAATGGCTCGAAAATCCGTACCGCCAGGGCACGGACGATCTCGGCGACGTCTACGGCGTGCAGTGGCGCAAATGGCCCGCGTACAAGCTCGTCGACGCCTGCGCGGGCGACCAGATCGCCGACGCCACCAATCGCGGCTTTCAGCTCGTGACGAGCTTCGTCGAGAACGGGCGCGAGCAGGTGCTGCTGTACAAGGCGATCGATCAGTTGCGCCAGTGTCTCGACACGATCATCGAGCGCCCGACAGACCGGCGCATTCTGTTTCACGCATGGAATCCGGCGAAGCTCGACGAGATCGCGCTGCCCGCCTGCCATTTGCTGTATCAGTTCATCCCGAACGCGGTGACGCGCGAGATTTCGCTGTGTCTGTACATCCGCAGCAATGATGTCGGGCTCGGCACGCCGTTCAATCTGACCGAAGGCGCGGCGCTGCTGCATCTCGTGGGCCGGCTGACCGGATACACGCCGCGCTGGTTCACGTACTTCATCGGCGATGCGCACATCTACGAGAATCAGCTCGACATGCTTCAGGAGCAACTCAAGCGCGAGCCGTTGCCGTCACCGCAACTGATCATCTCCGATCGCGTGCCCGATTACGCCGTCACGAAGCGCTACGAGCCGGAATGGCTGGAGAAGATCGAGCCGCAGGATTTCGCGCTGGAAGGGTACAAGCATCACGAACCGCTCACGGCGCCGATGGCCGTCTGAGCGAACACTTCGGCATTGGATGCGAAAACGCGCGGCTTCGGGCCGCGCGTTTTCGTTGTGCCGCCTGCTCATCGCCTCAACCGGGGTGATGTTCGTTGCCGCCGCCGTGCTGCTGCTGCTGCTGGGCTTGCTGGGGCTGCTGACGGGGTTCCTGATGCGGCTCCTGATGCGGCGGCTGCGGCGGCGCCTGACGCACTTCCTGATGCATCGGCTGCGGCGGCGCCTGACGCACTTCCTGATGCATCGGTTGACGCGGCGGCTCGGGATGGTACTGCGGCCGCGGGGCTTCCTGTTGCGGACGGGCCGGCGGCATCTCTTGACGCGGCTGCTCGACGCGCGCCTGCCGGTAGGCTTCCGGCGGCGGCTGATGTTGTTGCGGCGCGGGCGGCGCGTGTTGGGCGACCGCGGGTTGCGTCGGCGGATTGGGCGCGCCGCGCACGATCTGCGGCGCGTGGTTGGGCTGCGGCTGCATCGGCTGCATCGGCATGTTGGGTGCGCCATGCTCGGCGTGCTGCGGCTGCGGCTGCGGCTGCGGCGACATCGACGGTTGCGCTTGTTGCGGCGGCCTGCCCGGTGCAAACGCCTGCTGCGGCGCGCGCGGTTCGTTCGGGACAGCGTGCCCATGCGCCGGATCGCCGTGCCCAGCGTGCGGATCGCCGCCGGCGAATTGCGCTGCCTGAGGCGGACGCGGGACGCCGTTGCCATGCGGCTGCATCGGCTGCATCGGCCGCGCGGGGACGGGCGAGGGCGGCGCACCGTTCGCGATGACCGAACGCGCCGGCCCATGCGTCGCAACGAGATGCACTGGCTCGTTGCGCGCTTCGTGATCCGGCTGCGCGTACCGGTCATGAAAAGCCGGCGGCGCGACCGGCGCGCGCGTCGCGACGACCGGACGCCCGAATCCGCCCTGCGGCGGCCGATAATCCGCGCGTCGCGTGCCGGGCGCGAAACTGTCGCGCGTGGGCGCAATGCCCGGTGCGCCCGCGAAGAAGCGCGGATTGCGCCAGCGCGACGGATCGACCGCATACGGCTGACGTCCGACCGGCTGACCATGCACGAACGTGTTCGCCGGCACGGCGGTCAGCCCATGCGGCGCGCGATAGTTGATGTACGTGTTGTTCACGTGCACCGAGCGGTCGACGTACACATTGCGGTTCACGCGGTCGTAATAGCCTGCGCTCCAGCCATCGCGATGCGGACGCCATGCCTCGCCCGGACCGAGCGGGAACCACGCGATGCCCGCCGCCGCGATGCCGCCCACCGTCAGCGCGACGTTCCAGTCGACGCCGCTGCCGCCATCGCCGACGAACGCGACGAGCGCGGGCGAATAGGCGGGCGGCGCGCTCACGGCCATCGGACCTGGCACCCACGCCCATTGCGAGCCGACATACGCCCAGCGCCCGTAGTGATACGGCGCGAAGCCCCAGGGCGCGTCGTCGATCCAGGTCCAGCCCCACGGTTCCTGCCACGCCCAGTGTCCCTGCCGATACGGCGCCCAGTCGGCGGAAACGGCGTTCGGCACCCAGACCGGCCCGTACGACGGATCGCTGCGCCACGTACCGTTGGCGTCGAGATCCTGATAGCCGGGGATATCGCGCGAAACGTAGCGTGCCGAAACCGAGCGATCCTCGGATGCGTCGCGGCTCGCGGCCCACTGATCGAACGCATCCGGCGCGGGCGCCGCATTCGCCGATGCCTGCTGCACACTGGTGCCTTCGAACGTCATCTGCTGGCCGCCCGCGAGCTGCACCGAGCCGCCGTCGCCATAGGCGGTGACGCCGCCGCTGCGCACCGTCACGGTGGTCGCGCGGCCATCGGGCGCGACGTCCACGCGCACGTCGCCGGGCGACGTGACCGCGAGCGCGGCGTTCGGCGTGTCGATTTCATAGCTCGTGCCGGGCGGCAGTTCGCGCACGCGCGTTGACAGCGTGCCCTGGGCGATCTTGAGTTGCGCGGCGTGGTCGTCGAGCGCGAGGACCGAGAGTGCGGTCGACGAGCCGAGCCGCACCGCCGTCGAGCCGATATGCAGTTCAGAGCGCGCGTTTTCGTCGTTCCAGAGCTGATCGCCCGTCGTGAGCGGGCGATTGACCTGCGCGTAGGACCAGTCGGCCGCGCCGGCGGGCTCGGTCGTGACGGTGCCCGCCATGTAGTTCAGGCGCGCGACCCGTCCGGGCGGATCGCCTTGCGTGGATTGCGGCGCCATGTCGGGCGGTGTTTGCGCGAAGACGCCGGGCCCCGATATCGATACGAGCGCCAACAACGTGGCGGCGGCGATGGTCTTGATTTTCATCGTGTTCTCCGGCGGTCGCGCGTGCGTCCCGTGTGACGCTGTCGGTTCGCGATGCCTACCGGATCAATGTATCGCCCGCGCCTGTATCCGTACGATGCCGTTTGTAACGGCGCGCAGGTGCGCGTAACAAAGATTTATCGCGTGGATAGAAACCCGTCGAAATGCCGATGCCCCGCCGGCGTCACGCGCAGGACGCGCCGCTTTGCCGTGGGCTCGATCCAGCCATGGGACTCGCACGCGTCGAGAAATGCCGCGCCGAGCGCGCCGCCCAGATGCGGCCGGCGCTCGCTCCAGTCGATGCAGGTGCACGCGAAGCGGCGCCGCCGCGCGCGCTGCGCCTTCAGGTCGATGCCGAGTTCGGCGAATGCGGCCGCGCCTTCCGGCGTCGCGTCGAGCGCGGCGGGGCCGTGAGCCTGCGCGTGATCGTCGGCGGCGGCGAGCCAGTTGCGCGCGATCATCCGGTCGAAGATCTGCACGGCCAGTTCGCCCGCGAGATGGTCATAGCAGGTGCGCGCGAAACGCATGTCGACCGGCACGGCGGAAGGCAGGCGTTCCGGCGCGCGCTGCGGCGCGCTGGCCCGCGCGAGATTGGCGAGCGCTTCGATGGCCGCGGCGATATCCGGCGTCGCGATGCGGTAATAGCGATGCCGTCCGCTCACTTCGAGCGCGAGCAGCCCGCCTTCGGTCAGGCGCGCGAGATGCCCGCTCGCAGCCGATGGCGACAGTCCCGCGATCATCGTCAGTTCGCCGGCGGGACGCGCGGTGCCGTCCATCAGCGACCAGAGCATCGCGGCGCGGCCCGGATCGGCGAGCAAAGCGCCGATGCGCGACAGTCCGGGAAAATGGCGCGCGCGGGAATCGGTGTCGTCGAAAGCGGCGTTCATGGCGATGTCCGTATCGGGCGAAGTGGTCGATCTACCCACTCTAGCGCGACCCGGCATCCGATGTTTCACCGCGCGCCGAAATGTCGATGCACGAGGCGCGGCGCTAGAATGACCGCTGGCATCTCAGCCAGCAGGAGAATTTCCATGTTCAGATTCATTCTCGCGAGCGTGACGAGCGTTCTCATGCTCCTGGCGGGTTGCGCGGGCGCGCCGTCGTCATCGGCGGGCGGTGGTGGCGGCAGCATCACCATGTACGGCACCATCGATCAGGGCATTACCGTCCACAATTGAATATTGCCGACCCTATAATCGGCATCCATTTGCGCATCAGACGGGCATCCCATGAATACGCCGACTTCATCTGCCATTCCCGCGGTCTCGAAAAGCCGTGCCGAAACCACCTTCCGATTTCTCGCCGAGCCGACCTCGGTGAACTTCGGCGGCAAGGTGCACGGCGGCGCGCTGATGAAGTGGATCGATGAAACCGCCTATGCCTGCGCCGCGATGTGGTCCGGGCGCTACGCGGTGACGGTGAGCGTCGGCAATATCCGCTTCCGGCGGCCGATTCTCGTCGGCAATCTGGTGGAATTGCGCGCGCGTGTCGTCACCACCGGGCGCACCAGCATGCATATCCATATCTCCGTGCATGCGGGCGACCCGAAAGTCGGCGAGCTTCAGCAGACGACCGATTGCCTGATGGTTTTCGTCGCTGTCGATGAAAAAGGTCAGCCGACGCCCGTTCCCGCTTTCGTGCCGGAAACGGAGGAGGAAAAGCGCCTCGCGAAATACGCCATGGACGTGAAGGATGCGCTCGATGCGATCGTGGAGCTGAAGCCGGAAGAGGTCGCGGCGGGGAAGGTCTGAAAAAGTCGCGGTGCTAGTGGCAAGCCCCTCCAGATGTAGTAACATTACTACATCTGGAGGGGCTTCATCATGACCATCACAACGTTATCCAGCCGGGAACTGAATCAGGACGTAACGCGCGCAAAGAAGGCAGCCAAGGACGGCCCTGTCTTCATTACAGATCGCGGAAGGCCGGCGCATGTGCTGTTGAGCATCGAAGAGTATCAACGACTAGCGGGGATGAAGCGGAACCTGGTCGACGCGCTTTCGATGCCGGGCCTTGCCGATGCCGAAATCGAATTCCCGCCCTCACGCGCGCTTCCCCGCGCAGCTGACTTCGAATGATGTTTCTGCTCGACACCAACGTCATTTCCGAACTACGCAAGGCAGGCGATGGCAAAGCCGATATGAATGTCACGCGCTGGCTGTCGGGCGAAGACGCGGCGCGCTTCTACATTTCAGCCGTGACAATGTTCGAGCTCGAGCTGGGCATTCTCCGCATGGAGCGGCGCGACGCCGAGCAGGGAGAGCGACTCCGCACGTGGATGCGCACTCGCGTCGTGCCTGAATTCGCGGAGCGAACTCTGCCGCTCGATTCGAGCGTGGCGCAGCGTTGCGCCAGGTTGCATGTCCCGGATCCGCGCCCTGAGCGGGACGCATACATCGCCGCCACGGCGCTCGTTCATGGCATGACGATCGTCACGCGGAACGTGGCCGACTTCGCGCCTTGCGGCGTCAGCGTGATCAATCCGTGGGAGGTCTCTTCGTGAGACCTCCGAATTGCCGAATCTGATTCCAGGCTCGGGTGTACAGCTTATTTATTCCCCACCATATCGCCCGGCTTGACCCACTCGTCAAATTGCTGCTCGCTCACGTGACCGAGCGCGAGCGCGGCGGCCTTGAGCGTCGTGCCTTCCTTGTGCGCTTTCTTCGCGATCTGCGCGGCCTTGTCGTAGCCGATATGCGGATTGAGCGCCGTCACGAGCATCAGCGACTCGTTGAGCAGACTCTCGATGCGCGTCGCGTTCGGCTCGATCCCGACCGCGCAGTTGTCGTTGAAGCTCTGCGCGCCGTCCGCGAGCAGGCGCACCGACTGCAGCACGTTATGCGCGATCATCGGCCGGAACACGTTCAGTTCGAAGTTGCCGCTGGCGCCGCCGAAGTTCACCGCGACGTCGTTGCCGAACACCTGGCAGCACAGCATGGTGACGGCTTCGGATTGCGTCGGGTTCACCTTGCCCGGCATGATCGAGCTGCCCGGCTCGTTCTCCGGAATCGACAGTTCACCGAGCCCGCAGCGCGGCCCGCTCGCCAGCCAGCGGATGTCGTTGGCGATCTTCATCAGGCTCGCGGCGACCGTCTTCAACGCGCCGTGCGCGGCGACGAGCGCATCGGCGGCGGCCATCACCTCGAACTTGTTCGGCGCGGTTTCGAACGGCAGGCCGGTGAGCTTGCCGATCGCCGCCGCGACCTTCGCGGCGAATTCCGGATGCGCGTTCAGCCCCGTGCCGACCGCCGTGCCGCCTTGCGCGAGCTGATACAGATGCGGCAGCGTCGCCTCGACATGCCGCACGCCCTGATCGAGTTGCGCAACGTAGCCTGAAAACTCCTGTCCGAGCGTGAGCGGCGTCGCGTCCTGCAGGTGCGTGCGGCCGATCTTCACGATCTTGTCGAAGGCTTTCGATTTCTTCTCGAGCGTGTCGCGCAGCGTCTTCAGCGACGGAATCAGATGCTTCGTGATCGCCATCGCGGCGGCGACGTGCATCGCGGTCGGGAACACGTCGTTCGACGACTGGCCGCGATTCACGTCGTCGTTCGGATGCACGAGGCGCTCTTCGCCGCGCGGGCCGCCCATGATCTCGCTCGCGCGATTGGCGATCACCTCGTTGAGGTTCATGTTGGTCTGCGTGCCCGAGCCGGTCTGCCACACGGCGAGCGGAAATTCATCCGGATGCTTGCCGTCGATGATTTCCTCGGCCGCCTGAAGGATCGCCTTCGCCTTCTTCGAATCGAGCACCTTCAGCCCTTCGTTCACCTCGGCGGCCGCGTGCTTGATGATCGCGAGGGCCGTGATCAGTTCGGGCGACTGCTTTTCCGTCGAAATCTTGAAGTTCTGCAGCGAGCGCTGCGTCTGCGCGCCCCAGAGTTTGTCGTTCGGCACGGCGATTTCGCCGAACGTGTCCTTCTCCATCCGTACGTCGCCTTTCGCGTTCTGTGTCATGGCACGTTCCCCTACGAAGTTGGATCAAAGCTGCTTGTCGACGGGCAACAGCATAAAGAGTCCCGTCATCGCATTGCGATAAAACCCTGCTTCGGGATCGAAATTGTAGGTAACGAGGCTGCCGTCCTGCTCGGTGATCCAGACGAGCCCCGATTGCGGCGCTCCCGTGCGTCGCAGCTCCTCGGTGACCGCCGCGCTCGCGAGCTGGACCTGCCAGCTCACCTTCGGCGCGACGCCGTTCGCGAACAGTCTGGCGGCTTCCTCGGCGATCGGCTTGCTGTGAATCACGAGCGCGAGTTCGGTGTTCAGTTTCGCCGAGCGCGGATCGAGATTCATGGAGCCGATCACGAGGATACTCCGATCGATCACATAGGCCTTCGCGTGCAGGCTCGCGCGCGACTGCGAACCGAACAGGCCCGCGCGCGGGCTGCTTTCGCCTTCGACCTGAAGCGGCTTGAATTCGTACAGTTCGACGCCGCTCTGCAACATCGGAATCCGATACGGCGCGTAGCCCGCCTGCACGGCGACGGCATCGGTCGCGGCGAGCGAATTGGTCAGCACCGCGACGCGCACGCCGCGTTTCGTGAGCGCGGCGAGCGCCTTGACGCCCGCGTCGTGCGGCACGAAGTAGGGCGAGAGAATGAGGAATTCGCTCTGCGCATCCTTGAGCAGATCGATGAGACGCTGCATCGGCGGACTTTTGTAGTCGTCGCTCGGGTGCTCGATCTTCGACGGCGAATCCACGTGAAATTCCGTCGGCGCCCACACGAGGCCCATCTCCTCGCGCGAAATCTGCTGCGCGAGCGGCGTGGCGTTGAGCGGCTTCGCGTTCAGCGGATCGGCCTGCTGGCGCCAGTGGGCGCGCAGATCGTCGCGGGTCTTGTCGAGCTCCGCGGCATCGAACTGCTGCTTGTTCAGCGCGCGCAGCGGGTAGGCGAGCGTGCTGTTCCAGTAATCGTCGAAGCTCGCGGAAATCTCGTGCGTCACCGGGCCGGCGGCGAAGACGTCGAGATCGCGAAATTGCAGCGTCGGGCTCGCGCTGAAGTATTCGTCGCCGAGATTACGCCCGCCGACGATCGCGATCTGGTTGTCCGCGATCATCGCCTTGTTGTGCATGCGGCGCGTGAAGTGGCCGAGCTGCGTGAAGAAATTCTGCGTGCGCTCGGAAAAGCTGCGCTGCGTGCTGCCGAACGGGTTGAATACGCGGATCTCTATGTTGTCGTGCGAATTGAGCGCCGCCATGATCCGGTCGATGTCCTTGAAGTTCAGGTCGTCCACGAGCATGCGCACGCGCACGCCGCGATCCGCCGCATAGAGCGCCGCGCCCAGCAGCAGCTTGCCGGTGTTGTCTTCCTCGGCGATGTAGTACTGCATGTCGAGCGTCTTCGTCGCCGCGCGCGCGAGGGCTATGCGCGCCTGCAGCGCGTCGGTGCCGGTCGGCAGGAGGCGCACGGCGGACTGATCCGGATGCTGCCGTTCCAGCGGCGCGAGCGCGGTCGCGAGCGGCGTCGCTTCGTCCGCCGCCAGCGCGCGGCTCTCGGGCCGGTCGAACGCCGTCGCGGGCGGGCGCGTCGCGCAGGCGGCGAGCGCCGTCGTCAACACGACGATGGCCACGGTGCGCACGGTGGCGCTGAATCTTCGTTCGATGCTGGCGTGTTTCGCGCCACGCTCTGTCACTTCTCCCATCCCCCGGCTTTCCGACACTTCGATTCCTCTTTTTTAGTTGGCGCGACTCGGCGCGCCTGACGCAGTGCGCAGACGGCACGATGAAGCAAGGCGCGTGCTTGCGCCGCGCGTCTCGAAATTATTTTATGGGAAATCGGAAAAAGGTCGGACGGAATGCCCGCGAGTGAGGGGAAGAGGACGCTGAACACAAAAAAAAGCCCGCTTGGCTGAAGCGGGCTTACAACCCCTGTCACAGATGTCTCAAGGAGGAGACGGGTTCATCCTAGCAATGCGCGCCGCGCGGCCCAACCAAGCATTCGTGCTTTGCAAATCGGCGCGCGCGTCGGGTGCTTATCAGACGTGTCCGTGCGGCGCGGCGCTCGCGGCATCGGTGTCGTCGGGTCTCGGCGCGATGCCCGTCTCGATGAAGCGCCGACTGATGCGATGAAACCGCAGCGTCATCAACACGGCGACGCTCGCGAGTCCGGCGGCGAGTCCCCACCACAGGCCCTTCGCGCCCAGCTCGAAGTGGAACGCGAGCACATAGCCGGTCGGAAAGCCGACGCCCCAGTAGCCGAACGCGGCGGCGAGCATCGGGATGCGCGTGTCCTTCAGGCCGCGCAGACAGCCGGAACCGACCGTCTGCATGCCGTCGACGATCTGGAACACGGCCGCGACGCCGAGCAGCGACGCCGCGAGCGCGACGGTGTGTGCGTTGGCGGGATCGTCGAGATTCAGGTACAGGCCGACGATCGCGCGCGGCGCGGTGATCAGCACGAGTCCCGAGCACATCATGAAGCCGACGCCGAGCGCGAGCGCGACGAAGCCCGCGTGCCGCGCCGCGAGCGGCACGCCTGCGCCCACCCAGTAGCCGACGCGCACGTTCGCCGCCTGGCCGATGGCGAGCGGCACCATGAACGCGACCGACGCGACGTTGAGCGCGATCTGATGCGCGGCGAGCGACGCCTCGCCGAGCAGGCCGACCATCATGCCGGTGGCGAGAAAGAGCGTCGATTCGACGCCGTAGGTGATCGCGACGGGCCAGCCGAGGCCGAAGAGCTCGCCCATCAGCGGCAGGCGCGGGCGTGCGCGCACGACGAAATGCCTGTAACGCGGCCGCAGATGCAGCACCGCGACGAGCGCGATCGCAATGCCCCAGACAGTGATCGTCGTCGCCGCCGCCGAACCGAGAAAGCCTTCGCGCGGCAGGCCGTACGCGCCGTGAATCAGCCCGTAGTTGAGAAAGCCGTTGACGAACACGCCGCCGATCGAGATCCACAGGAGCCTGCGCGCCGCGCCGATCGCGGGCAGAAACGCGCGCATCATGCCGACGCCGATGAGACTGCCCGGCGTCCCCCAGCGCAGCACCGCGCAGTATTCTCCGACGTTCTTCGCGAGCGTCGCCGGTTCGTGGAACGCGAGCAGGATCGGTTCGGCGTAACTCAGCAGCACGAACGCGGGCACGGCGAGCAGCACGGAGAGCACGAGCCCGGTCCAGTAGATGTCCGGCACGCGATCGTCGGCGTGTGCGCCGCGCGCATGCGCGACCGACACGGACACCGACGTCAGCACGCCCTGCAGCAGAGTCACGACGACGAAGAAGAGATTCGCGCCGAGACCGCCCGCGGCGAGCGCGTCGGGGCCGAGCGAGCCGAGCAGGATGGTGTCGGTGACGCCCATCGCCATTTGCGAGAGCTGCGCGATGGCGAGCGGCGCGGCGAGGCGCGCCGTGTCGACGGCGTGACGCGTGAGGCTCGGCGGTCCTTGATGCGCGCGTGTGGCGCGCGTGACTTGCGGTTGCATGGTTGACCGGATCGAAACAAAGGCGGCGCATCAGTCAGTGCACTGAGCGTCGCGGACTGGAAAGCGGGAGGGCAACAAGCGAAGCGCACGGCGCTTCGTGCGCTGACGGCGAAACCGACGCTACAAACCCGGCGCTGAAACCAGAACGAAAGACTGCTAGCTTATTGCGTCGCGCGCGGCATGTCGATGACGCGATCACTTATGGCCGGATTTTCTCAAGCGCGCGGCGCGTGTGCGCAAGTCGTGGCGACGCTACTCGGGCGCGCGCACGTGGATCGTCTGACCGTCGAGCTTGACCTTCTGACCCGCGCGGATCTTGCACGTCTTGCGCATTTCCACCTGACCGTCGACGGTGACATCGCCCATGGCGACGCGTGCCTTCGCCGAGCCGCCGCTGTCCGCGAGGCCCATCAGCTTGAGCAGATTGTGGAGTTCGACGTAGTCGCCCGTGAGGGTGAATTGGAGTGGCGGCATGGCGCGGGTGAAGCGGGGAAAGGTCTCCATGATAAACCACCGCCGCGGGCGCATCGGGCACGCGCCGTGCTTGACGCATCGCGGGGACCGGTAATCGCCATGCAAGCGAACGGACTGGGAAATGTAGCCAGATGAAACCATCGGTAACAATGACTGGTTTTCGAGAACTCGCCTGATCGCCGGCCGGTCCGACCGTTTGATCGATGCAGCTTCGGTCATCTTTCGAATCGAAAAAGTCGCGCGGATCGCTCGCTTCACCGCTGTAAGAGCGCCGCCGACGCCAACTACAGAGAGGACTAGCTCATGACTCGCACACGAATCCTTTTGATCGGCTCCGCCATCGCCGCGCTCACCGCTTCGGGCGCTTACGCGCAAACCGCGACGCCGTCCGCGCCGGTGCAGCCGGAACCGATGCAGGCCCAGACCATGCAGCCGGCGACGCCGCCGCAGCAGAACCTCGTCGCGCCCGCGCCGACCGATCCGCTCGTTCAGCGCCGCAACGCGAACGCCCAGGCGAACGCCGAATATCGCGCGTCGAAGAAGGCGTCGAAGGCCGAGCTGAAGGCGCAGAACCAGCAGGCCAAGGCCCAGTACAAGGAAGAGGTGCAGAACGCGAAGATCAACCGCAAGGCCGACAAGGACACCGCGAAGGCCGAACTGAACGCGACCGAGCCCAATGCGCCGAAGGACGCGGGCCTGCAGCACTGAGCGTGATGCGCCGCGAGGCTGCACCTTGCGGCGCTCGTGACATCTAAAAACGGGACGACACCATGAATCGAAAAACCAATGCGCTTTTGGCTGCGCTGATCGCCGGGACGTTTGCGAGCGTGAGCGTGGCATCGTTCGCGCAGACGACATCGGACGCGCCGACTTCCGCCGACCAGAAGGCCGCGAAGGAACAGACGAAGGCCGACAAGAAGGCGGCCGTCGCGCAAGCCAAGGCCGACAAGAAGAAGACCGAGGCGCAATCCGACGCCAACGAAGCCGCCGCCGATGCGAAGCTGAAGAACGCGAAGAAGGCGGAGTAATCCGCGGCTTTTTGCAGTGATGAGAGCCCGGTTCCCCGCGAACCGGGCTCGTTGCATTTGGGGCCAAAAGCTCAGTCGAGCCAAAGACTTGCGCGCGCAGGTTGTATGGATATACAGTGTGCGTCACTCTTTTCCCGCCGCCTTCTCCCCGTGCTCACGCTTCCCGACACCGCCGACGCCGCTTCCGATTCCACCGCGAAACCCGTCGCCGACTACCTCGCGAAGCTCAACGAGGCGCAGCGCGCGGCCGTCGAGTTCGGCGTCGATGAACCGGGGCGCGTCGGCGGCCCGCTGCTCGTGATCGCAGGTGCGGGCTCGGGCAAGACCAACACGCTTGCCCATCGCGTCGCGCATCTGCTGGTGAAGGGCGCCGATCCGCATCGCATGCTGCTGCTCACGTTTTCCCGCCGCGCGGCGCTCGAAATGACGCGGCGCGTGTCGCGCATCGCGATGAACGCGCTCGGCACGAAAAGCGCCATCGCGCAGGGGCTGACGTGGTCGGGCACGTTTCACGGCGTCGGCGCGCGGCTGTTGCGCGATTACGCGGATCTCGTCGGGCTCGCGCCCTCGTTCACGATCAACGATCGCGAAGATTCCGCCGATCTCATGAACCTCGTGCGGCACGAGCTCGGCCTGTCGTCGAAGGAGAAGCGTTTTCCCGCGAAGTCGACCTGTTTCGCGATCTACTCGCGTGTAGTGAACACGGGTGCGTCCCTTGCCACCGTGCTGGATCAGTCGTACCCGTGGTGCCGCGAGTGGGAAGCCGACCTGAAGCGTCTGTTCGCCGCCTACGTCAGCGCGAAACAGTCGCAAAGCGTGCTCGATTACGACGATCTGCTGCTCTACTGGTCGCATCTCGCCGCGGAGCCGTCGGTGGCGGCGGATCTCGCGAGCCGTTTCGATCATGTGCTCGTCGACGAATATCAGGACACCAACCGCCTGCAGGCGTCCATCCTTCTCGCGATGAAGCCGGACGGGCGCGGCTTGACGGTCGTCGGCGACGATGCGCAGTCCATCTATTCGTTTCGCGGCGCGACCGTGCGCAATATCCTCGATTTTCCGGGTCATTTCGATCCGCCCGCTGCAACCGTCACGCTCGATCGCAACTATCGCTCGACCCTGCCGATTCTCGAAGCGTCGAATGCGGTGATCGGGCTCGCGTCGGAGCGCTATACGAAGCACCTATGGACCGACAAGGCATCGGCGCAAAAGCCGCGCGTCGTCTCGGTCGCCGATGAAGCCGATCAGGCGCGCTATGTCGTCGAAAAAGTGCTCGAGGCGCGCGAGGCGGGCATGAAGCTCAAGGCGCAAGCGGTGCTGTTCCGCGCCGCGCATCACAGCGCGACGCTCGAAATCGAACTCACGCGGCGCAACATTCCTTTCGTAAAGTTCGGCGGGCTCAAGTTTCTCGATTCCGTCCACGTGAAAGACGTGCTGGCGGTGCTGCGCTGGGCGGAGAATCCGCGCGACCGCGTCGCGGGTTTTCGGGTCGCGCAGTTGCTGCCGGGCATCGGTCCGGCGATCGCCGGGCGCCTGCTGGATAGCGTCGCGCAAGACGCGGCGCCGAACGCGATTGCCCGGTTTCAGGCGCCGGCGCGCGCCAGCGAGGACTGGCCGCGCTTCGTCGGCCTGATGGCGAAGCTCTGCGGCCGTGAGACCGGCTGGCCGGCCGAATTCGAAATGATCCGCCGCTGGTACGAGCCGCATCTGGAGCGCAATCACGAAGACGCGGCGATCCGCATCGGCGACGTGCTGCAGATGGAAAGCATCGCGTCGACCTATCCTACGCGAGAGCGCTTTCTCACCGAACTCACGCTCGATCCGCCCGACGCGACGAGCGACGAATCCGGCGTGCCGCTGCTCGACGAGGACTATCTGATCCTCTCGACCATCCATTCGGCGAAGGGCCAGGAATGGCGCAACGTGTTCGTGCTGAACGGCGTGGACGGCTGCATTCCGTCCGATCTGGGCACGGGCAGCGACGAGGAAATCGACGAGGAGCGGCGTCTGCTCTACGTGGCGATGACGCGAGCGAAGGAAGACCTGCACATCATCACGCCGCAGCGGTTCTACGTGCACAACCAGACGCATCTGGGCGATCGGCACGTGTGGGCGCAGCGCACGCGCTTCATCCCGCCGCATCTGATGCAGAGCTTCGAAGCGGCCGCGTGGCCGCCGGTGATCGCGCCCGCCGCGCCGTCGGCGGCGGGACTCGCGGCGGCCGCGAAGGCGAAGATCGATATCGCGGCGCGGCTGAAGGGAATGTGGGAGTAAGTTAAAGCGCTCAGCGCGGCGCGCCCGAAGCCCGCGGCGCGCGCGGCGCCGGCGCGAAAATGCTGCGCAGCCACGCGGCGAAGCGCGTGAAGCCGTCGTAAGGCTCTTCGATGAACAGCTCGGGCCGCAGCGAGCGCAGATACTCCAGCACCTGCTGCGCTTCCTGCTTCTGGATCGACCCATAAAAAATGCCGAGCCGCAGCAGGCAGCGCAGTTCGCCGAGCTTTTCACGCGCGGTCGAGCCGACGCTCGTTTCCACCGAGATCTTCGTTTCGTACACGCGCTGACGCAGCGAATCGGCGAGACGCCAGGCGGGCGTCTGCATCTTTTCCTCGACTTCGCGAATATCCATCGCCGCCGTTTTGATCTGCGACGCGAGCATGTCCACCTGCGACACGTCGCCCTTCGCCTCGGTGACGATCGCCGTCGCCCATTCGCGCGACGCGTTGATGAGATCTTCGGCGGTCCAGTCGGCGCGGATCGCGAACGCGAAGCCGTGCTCGGCCGCCTGACGGATCAGAATCTCGACGACATCAGGAAACTCCTTGTCGAGCGCGCGCTTGGCCCACGCGTACTGGCCGTGCGTCAGCATGCGCTGCACCGCCTGCTCGGTCAGCGGGGTGTCGTTGTCGAGCAGCTTCGCGCGCAGGAAGTCTTCGAACGTCGGCGTGACGAACTGTGGGTCGAGCTTCAGCGACAGACGCATGAACGCCTCGAAATCGCGGTGCAGCGAAGCGACCGTCTCGTCGCGTAACGAAAGGGTGATTTGACGCATGTTGGTTCCCGGTTCCGCCTCCGGATGGTCCGAAGGCGGGCAGTGCTTGCGGCTCCGCTTCTGAGGGCGGAGTCCATTCGTTTCTGATATCGGCGCGTTTTCCGGGAACTTGAGGATTCTTCGAGGCTTTCTGAAAGCCTTTTAATGGCTGATTATCGGCTGATGGGCGGGAAACGTTTAGCGCAGCACGGCGAACTGCCAGACGAAAAACACCGCGAGCGACACCGCAATCGTCACAAGCGGCCGTTTCGTGAGCGCGCAAACGATAATCGCGGCGATCGCCGCCACGAGCTGCGGATTGCGCCACGTGATCTCGGCGCCGTTGCCATGCGGCGAGACGGTCATCGGCACGATGATCGCGGTGAGCACCGTCACCGGCACGAACGAGAGCGCGGTGCGCACGACGGGCGGAAACGGCAGGCGCTCGCCCAGCACGAACACGGCGGCGCGGATCGCATACGTGACCACGGCCATGCCGAGGATCAGGGTGATGTAGTTCATTGCGTGCGCTCCTTGGCGTTCTTCAGGCGCTGCTTGTCCTGCGGCCGGTTTTCCAGCAGCGTGAGCACCATGCCGACCGCGACGCCGACGAACACCGCCGCGAGCAGCCCGAGCTTGTACGGCCAGCCCTGCCACGCGAACGACAGCACGCCCGACGCGAGCGCCGCCGCGACGAAACGCACGGCGACCAGTTGCGGCACGATGATCGCAATGAACGTCGCGACCATCGCGAAGTCGAGGCCGAGCGACTTCAGGCCGGGAAACGCCGCGCCGAACAGGAGGCCGACGAGCGTCCACAACTGCCAGTTCAGATACATCGCGACGCCGGAGCCGAAGAAGTAATGCGGGCCGGTCTCGCCCGGCGCGCGCTTCTGATAATGCGCGTAGGCGACGGCGAAGACTTCGTCGGTGAGGATGCCCGCGAGCGCCCAGCGCCAGCGGCGCGGCAGATGCGCGACATACGGCGCGAGCGTCGCCGAATAGAGCACGTGACGCAGATTGACGACGAGCGTCGTCGCCCAGATGACGGCGAAGCTCGCGTGCGACGCGATCAGGCCGACGGCGATGAACTGCGCGGAGCCCGCGAACACCGCGAGCGACATCAACTGGCCATGCCAGAGCGAGAGCGGACTGGCGGTGACGAGCGTGCCGAAGATCACGCCGAAGGGCGCGGCGCCGACCATCATCGGAATGGTGTCGCGCGCGCCGGCGGCGAATTCGCGCAGCGCCTGGCCGGATGGTTGAGCGTAAGGTTGTGCGGGTGTTGCTTTCAAGATGTCCTCCTATGGAAGCGAGGATACGCAAGACGCCGGTCAAAATGCTTGTACGTTCTTGCGCTTTCCTGGCTGGCCGGAACGCTCAGCGCCAGCGGCCGGGCGGCACGCCGAAGGTGCGCTTGAAATGGCGCGTGAAATGACTCTGGTCGGTGAAGCCGCTCGCCGCCGCGACCTCGGTCACGGAGGCGCCCGCGCGCAACGCCGGCAGCGCGCGCACGATACGCATCTGGTTGCGCCACGCGTGCGGTGCGAGACCGGTTTCGCGCGTGAAGAGCCGCGCCGCGTGGAAGGTCGAGAGGCCGACCGTCTGAGCGAGCTCGGCGAGCGTGACCGGTTCGAGGAGATCGTCGGCGAGGCGGGATTGCATCGTTCTGACGCGGTTTGCGTCGTCGGCGAACCGCGCGATGTCCGGGCGTGCCAGCGCGTGGCGGCCGAGCAGCGTCGTCACGGCGTCGACGAGCGCCAGTTCCGCGGCAAGTGGATCCGCACCGCTTTCCAGCAGGCGATGCGCGACGACCAGGCGCCGCGCCAGATCGGGATCGCGGATGATGTCGTCGGGAAACCAGGGCGACGATGCCTGCCGCCCCGACATGTCCCGCGCGAGGCTTTCGACGAACGGCACCGGCAGATAGAACACGCGATAGCGCCAGCCCGCGTCGACGGCCCGCGCGCCGGTATGCACTTCGCCGGGATTGATCACCGGCACCGAACCGGCTTCGGCCACGTGGTGCGCGCCGCGATAGTCGTAGCATTCCGCGCCGGCTTCGATCACGGGCACCGTGTAGGCGTCGTGCCAGTGCGGTGAGAACTCGTGATCGTAGTATTCGGCCGTGACCATGTCCGCGTCCGGCACGAGCGGCGAGCGCCAGTAGCGTGCGGCATTGCGGAAACGGTCGGCGTTCATCGGTCGGGCGGGCAGAGACGGGCGGAATCCGCCAGTTTACAACTTTGTTTCGCGCCAGGCCGGACAGTTGCGCGTCACTTTACCGGTATGGTCGTGCCTTCCGGTACCGGCACGGCCGTCACGCTGTTCTTCGGGCTGCCGGTCGCGATGCGGTCGCTATAGGTGAGATAGACGAGCGTGTTGCGCTTCGTATCGACGATACGCACCACATGCAGCGTCTTGAAGATGAAGGACATGCCGGCCGAGAACACGTCGGTTTTCTGCTTGAGCGGCTGGGCGATCTTGATCGGCCCGACCTGGCGGCAGGCGATCGACGCTTCGGTCGGATCTTCCGCGATGCCGAGCGTGCCCTTCACGCCGCCCGTGCGGGCGCGCGACACGTAACAGGTCACGCCCTGGACGAGCGGATCGTCGTAAGCGTCGACGCTTACGCGATCCGAGCCGGTGAAACGGAAATTGGTGTTGACGCTGGCGATTTCCTCCGCGTGCGCGAGTCCCGCGCCGGAGAGAGTGGCCAGCAATGCGGCGAGCGCAGGGACGAAGCGTTTCATCGTCGTGTTCCGGAAAAGAGAAAGGGCGTCGTATTGTATCGACGCCCTCGGCTCTTCGATGCATCTCGCGCTCGCATGCGGTCAATGAAAGATCAGATACAGGATCACCAGAACAATGACCGGCACGCCGAGCAGCCATCCGAGTAGATAAGGCATGTCGTCCTCCTTCCCATGTTGTTGTTGACGGTTCCAGTATCGGGAGTAAGTCCGTTGCCCGTTAGCCGTGCCTGTCCGAAATCCGTGTAGGTGCTGTCCTATCAGGACTTTCTCGCGGCTTACAGATTCGTAAGGCGATTCGATTCAGGCGACGTGCTTCTTCCTTGCCACGATGTCGGCGTAGAGCGTGCGCACGTAATCGAGATGCGCGCCGGCGCACTCGCGCGCCCGTGCGGGATCGCGCGCGACGATCGCTTCGAAGATCGCGCGATGCTGGGTCATCAGGTTGGCTTCGACTTCATCGTCGTAATCGACGAGGCGGTGCGAGGTCAGCATCGATTCGCGGACCAGTTCGTTGAGGCCGTGCATGACGTGGGTGAGCGCCACGTTGTGGGTCGCGTCGGCAATCGCGAGATGGAACGCCGCATCCTTTTCCGCGATGCGCGTGCTTTTCTCGGCGACGGCGGTTTGCAGCGCGTCGAACGCGGCCGCGATGCGCGCGATATCGGCGTCGGTGGCGCGCTCGGCGGCATACGCCGTGGAAAGCGTCTCGAGGCCGTGGCGCAGTTCGAGCACGTCGGCGCTGGCGTTGGGCTGCTGTTCGAGCAGCGCCGCGAGCGGACGCGACACGAGCGGCGCCGTCACATCCGACACGACGAAACCGCCGCGTCCGGCCGAGCGTATGAATCCGTCCGATTCCAGCCGGATCAGCGCCTCGCGCAGCGACGGCCGCGACACGTTCAACTGCTCGGCCAGATCGCGCTCGGCGGGCAGCCGCTGGCCGGGCAGGAGCGTGCCGTTCGAGATCAGTTCGCGGATCTGACCGGACACGACATCTGAAAGGCGCACGCGGGCGTACGAATGCGCATGGACGGGCTGAAAACTCATCGCTGGACGTTTATGCCGGTTGAAAGCTGGTGAAGATCCGAGTTTGACACGAAAGGAGCATCTCATTAAAGTCTTGGTCAGACCAAGCTTACCAAAAATGATTGTCCAACCCCACGATCGGACCTCATGAAAGTTGCCCTGTTCGTTCCCTGTTTCATCGACGCGTTTTATCCGCAGATCGGCATCGCCACGCTCGAATTGCTCGAGCGGCTCGGCGTGGACGTCGACTATCCGCCGGACCAGACGTGCTGCGGCCAGCCGATGGCCAATAGCGGCGCGCACAAGGACGCCGCCGGCGCCGAGCGCGTGTTTGCGCGGAATTTCGCCGACTACGACTATGTGGTCGGGCCGTCGGCGAGCTGTGTGCATCATGTCCGCGAGCACTTCACCGCGATCGAGCAGACGAGCGCGGTGCAGAAGGTTCGCCGCTATACGTATGAGCTCGTCGAATTTCTTCACGACGTGCTGAAGGTGCGTGAGTTTCCGTGGGCCGAGTTTCCGCACAAGGTCGGGCTGCACAACAGTTGCAGCGCGGTGCGGCATCTGCGCGAAACCTCGAATTCGGAAGTCGCGGGCGCGCGGTTTTCGAAGCCGCGAGCGTTGCTCGAAGGCGTGAAAGGCATCGAGTTCGTCACGCCCGCGCGTCCCGATGAATGCTGCGGCTTCGGCGGCACGTTCTCGGTCACCGAAGAAGCCGTCTCCGTGCGCATGGGGCAGGACAAGGTGCGCGATCACGTCGGGGCGGGCGCGGAGTACATCGTGTCCGGCGACATGTCGTGTCTCATGCATCAGCAAGGGTGCGCGGAGCGCATGAAAGCCGATGCGAAGTTCATCCATATCGCGCAGGTTCTCAACGGAGCGCGAGGATGAGCAAACCCGTGAGTAAAACCGTTCGCATCGATCACGCAAAGGCGGCGGGCGCGTTCCTGCAAAAGCCGGATCACGTCGCGTTCCACGACAAGCGTCTGTGGGACTTGCGCAGCAAGCGGGACGCGCAGGCGCACGGCATCCCCGAATGGGAGACGATGCGCGATCTCGCGTCGGCGATCAAGGAGCACACGCTGTCCAATCTCGCCGACTACATCGCGCAGTTCGTCGATGAGGCCGGGAAGAACGGCGTCGTCGTGCATTTCGCGGCGAATGCCGAGGAGCACAACGAACTCGTCTACACGCTGATGAGCGAGCGCGGCATGACCTCGCTCGTGAAGAGCAAGTCGATGCTCACCGACGAGTGCTACATGCGCGACTATCTCGAGCCGCGCGGCATCACGGTGATGGAAACCGATCTGGGCGAGCGTATCCAGCAGCTCGATCACCAGGACCCGAGCCATATGGTCGTGCCGGCGGTGCACAAGCTGCGAGCGGATGTGGCCGAGCTTTTCGGCAAGACCATCGGCACCGATCCGAAGAACAGCGACATTCACTATCTCGCCGAAAGCCAGCGCATGAACACGCGGCCGTATTTCGTGCGCGAGAAGACGGCGGGGATGACCGGCTGCAACTTCGCGGTCGCGGAAACGGGCACGGTCGTCGTGTGCACGAACGAAGGCAACGCGGATTTGTCGGCGAATGTGCCGCCGCTGCATATCGCGTCGATCGGTATCGAGAAGATCATTCCGACGATCGCCGATCTCGGCGTGTTCGTGCGCATGCTCTCGCGCAGCGCGCTCGGGTCGCCGATCACGCAGTACACGTCGCACTTTCGCCAGCCGCGTCCGGGCACGGAGATGCACTACATCCTCGTCGACAACGGCCGCTCCGAACGGCTCGCGATGGAGGACTTCTGGTACTCGCTCAAGTGCATCCGTTGCGGCGCGTGCATGAATACGTGTCCGGTGTACCGGCGCAGCGGCGGGCTTTCCTATGGCGGCACGTATTCCGGGCCGATCGGCGCGATCATCAATCCGACCCACGATCTGAAGCGCTACAGCGCGCTGCCGTTCGCCTCGACGATGAACGGCAGTTGCACCAACGTCTGCCCGGTGAAGGTGAACATCCACGAGCAGATCTACAAATGGCGGGAAGTGATCGCGGAGAAACACGAAGTGCCGTTCGTGAAGCAGGAAGTCCTGAAGATGGCGGGGCGCCTGCTCGCGAGTCCGACGCTTTATCGCGCGACGGTTGCGTCGCTCGGCGGCGCGTTGAAGCGCCTGCCCAACTTCGTGCTCTACAACCCGCTCAACATCTGGGGACGCCAGCGCGATCTGCCCGAAGCGCCCGCCGAGACTTTTCACGAGTGGTACAAGAAGAACCGGAAGCCTGATCAATGACGACTCGCGAAGCTTTTCTATCGAAGATCCGCGCGGCGCAGCCGGCCTCGCGCCCGCGCCCCGACGTGCCGTTGTTCCCGACGCCCGAAGGCGATCTGAAGGCGCGCTTCACGGCGGCGCTCACCGCCATGGGCGGCGTGTGTGTCGACGTCGCCAGCCTGAACGACGTGAACGCGCTCATCGCGTCGCGCTTTCCGGAGGCGAAGGTAATCGCCTCGGCGGTGCCGGGTGTCGACGGCACGCGGCCGCTCGCGCCCGATACCGTCCCGGCGTCGCTTCAGGATGTCGATGTGGGCGTCGTGAGAGGGCGCTTCGGCGTCGCCGAAACCGGCTCGGTCTGGTTCAGCGAGCAGGAGTATGTGGTGAATTCGGTCGGCTATCTGTCGCAGCATCTCGTCGTGCTGCTCGATCCCGCGCTGCTCGTCGAGGGCTTGCAGCAGGTGTATCGACGGCCCGATTTCAAATCGGCGCGCTATGCGGTACTCGTGACGGGACCGTCCGCGACGGCCGATATCGAAGGCGTGCTGATTCGCGGCGCGCAAGGCGTGCGCTCGCTCACGGTCGTGTGGCTGGCGTGAAGCGTGCGGAATGAGAGCGGCAGAACGCAAAAAAGCCCAGTCATGTGACTGGGCTTTTTGATTGAAGCTCTTGGCTCCCCGACCTGGGCTCGAACCAGGGACCTACGGATTAACAGTCCGGCGCTCTACCGACTGAGCTATCGGGGAACAACTGAAACATGTGCAACTGAGATTAAAAAACCCAGCCGATGACTGGGTTCTTTTGAAACCGACTTGCTGGAGTATTTGGCTCCCCGACCTGGGCTCGAACCAGGGACCTACGGATTAACAGTCCGGCGCTCTACCGACTGAGCTATCGGGGAACATCTACAGCAGAGAAACAAGATTATAGGTAGCTGGGATTACCGTGTCAACGCCCAATCTTCATTCGATAAGCAATTTTTGCAATCGAACTGAAGGGTGTGCGCCGCCGGGCGCGCGAATCAGCGCTCGAGCAGGTTCAGCTTTTCCTTGACGTCCTTGAAGTCGTCCGCCTCGGGAAGCGAGCCCTTCGTCTTCGTGATGCTGGGCCAGTTACGCGCGAGTTCGGCGTTCAGTTCGGTGAAGTGCTGCTGATCCCCGGGCACGTCTTCTTCGGCGTAGATCGCATTCACCGGGCACTCGGCCACGCAAACGGCGCAGTCGATGCACTCGTCCGGATCGATCGCGAGAAAGTTGGGACCTTCGCGGAAGCAATCCACCGGGCACACGTCCACGCAATCGGTGTACTTGCACTTGATGCAGCTTTCGGTCACAACGTGAGTCATTCAGGCTCCTGCATGCGGAATTCGTGGGGGCGGCGCCCTGGGCGGCTGCATGGGCCGGGAGGTGCGCGTGCCGAAACGCATATTGTAGCGTAACGGTAAAAGCGGGCGCGACCCGCGCGAGGCGCGCTTTATATCGATTCGTGATGTATGTATGCGCCGTTTCGTAAAAGATTGTGCGTGCTCATGCCGCTCTGCACATTCGGGTAACATGGCCCTAAAGTCATAGGGCCTCGCGCTGGCAAGAAGACATGTCGTGCGGTCCATTCGCGTGGATGTTCCCGTCAGAACCATGATCATCAATTCGCTGCTCGACACCGACCTCTACAAGTTCACGATGATGCAGGTCGTGCTGCATCATTTCCCCGCGGCGCACGTCGAATATCGCTTTCGCTGCCGCACGCCGAATGTGGATCTCGTGCCGTACATCGACGAAATCCGCGACGAAGTGCGCCAGCTCTGCAATCTGCGCTTCAAGGAAGAGGAGCTGGACTACCTGCGGCGCATGCGTTTCATGAAGAGCGATTTCATCGATTTCCTCGCGCTCTTTCATCTGAACGAGAAATCCATCCGCATCGCGCCGTCGCCGAAGAACAATGGCGAGATCGACATCGAGATCGAAGGGCCGTGGCTGCATACGATTCTCTTCGAGATTCCGGTGCTCGCGATCGTCAACGAAGTCTATTTCCGCAACACGCAGCGCAAGCCCGAGTACGAAACCGGCCGCGAACGGCTGCGCGAGAAGATCAAGCTGCTCGCCACGCCGCCCGAATATTCCGACTGCAAGATCGCCGATTACGGCACGCGCCGCCGCTTCTCGGGGCAGTGGCACGAGGAAGTCGTGCTGACGCTGAAGGAACGGCTCGGCGCCCAGTTCGCCGGCACGAGCAACTGCTTCTACGCGATGAAGCACGGCCTGCGCCCCCTGGGCACGATGGCGCACGAGTACCTGCAGGCGTGTCAGGCGCTAGGCCCTCGTCTGCGCGACTCGCAAATCTTCGGCTTCGAGATGTGGGCGAAGGAATATCGCGGCGATCTCGGCATCGCGCTGTCGGATGTCTATGGCATGAAGGCGTTCCTGCGCGACTTCGACATGTACTTCTGCAAGCTGTTCGACGGCGCGCGCCACGATTCCGGCGATCCCTTCGACTGGGGCGAGCGGCTCATCAGGCACTACGAGGAAAACCGCTGCGACCCGCGCACCAAGGTGCTCGTGTTCTCCGACGCGCTCGACATCCCCAAGGTGCTGCAACTCTACGAGCGGTTTCGCGGGCGCTGCCAACTGGCGTTCGGCGTCGGCACGAATCTCACCAACGATCTCGGCTATCAGCCGCTGCAGATCGTCATCAAGATGGTCCGCTGCAACGGTCAGCCGGTCGCCAAGCTTTCGGATTCGCCCGGCAAGAACATGTGCGACGACAAGGCGTATCTCGCCTATCTGCGTCAGGTGTTCGGCATCGCGCAGCCCGTGGGCGAAGACTGACAACGTCGCATTCGTGCATCCGGCCTATGCCGTTCGGCCGAGGTTCGTGCGCGGATCTCGCTCGCTATAATTCGGACGCGTCGCCAATCGATCCGGCGCGCACGAATCTCAAGCACGCAAACACGAGGACGGCACCATGGATACATCGGCCGCGCGCCGCAATATTCTCGCGCGCATTCGCAGCGCGCAGGGCCGTCACGGCATGCCCGGGCAAGCTGAGCGCGAAGCGGCGCAGGCGTATGTCGAGCAGCACCCCGCGGGCCCGCGTCCTCCGTTGCCTCAGTCACGAGACGAGTTGATCGCGCGCTTCAGGCTCGAAGCCGAACGTCTTTCCACGACCGTCGCCGAAGTGGAATCGCTCGCGGATGCGCCCGCCGAAGCCGCGCGCTATCTTCAGTCGCTGAATCTTCCCGTCGATGTCGTCGCGTGGCCAGCACTCGCCGATCTGCCCTGGGCGCAAGCGGGCATTCAGGCGGCGCTGCGCAAGCCGGCCGACGCCGATCTCGTCGGCATCACGGGCTGTTTTTGCGCGACGGCCGAAACCGGTTCGCTCGTGCTGCTCTCCGGCGCCGATACGCCCGCGTCCGGCGCGCTTCTGCCTCAGACGCATATCGCGATCGTGCCGGCGTCGCGTATCGTCGCAGCGCATGAAGAAGCGTTCGCGTTGATGCGCGCCGAGCGCGGCGAGCTGCCGCGCGCGGTGAACTTCGTGTCGGGGCCGTCGCGCACCGGCGATATCGAACAGACCATCGTGCTCGGGGCGCATGGGCCGTATCGCGTGCATGTGATCATCGTGCGCGGAGCCTGAACACGATGCGGCGTCTCGTTTCCGGCGCGGTGGGCGCGGCGCTGACGCTGATCGCCGCGCCAGTCTTCGCGGCGACGCTCGACGGCGCAACGCTCCCGGCCACGTGGGGTATCCCGTTCGTCGGCGTGCTGCTTTCCATCGCGGTGTTTCCGCTCATCGCGCCGAAGCTCTGGCATCACCACTTCGGCAAGATCGCGGCCGCGTGGGCTGCAGCGTTTCTCGCGCCGTTCGCGCTCGCCTTCGGACCCGGCACGGCAGGCAGCGTGCTGATCCACGCCATGCTCGAAGAATACGTGCCGTTCATCGTCCTGCTCGCGTCGCTCTATACGGTGGCGGGCGGCATCTGCGTGCGCGGCAATCTGCACGGCTCGGCGCGCCTCAATACCGGGCTGCTCGCACTCGGCACCGCGCTCGCGAGCATCATGGGCACGACGGGCGCGGCCATGCTGCTGATCCGTCCGCTTCTGCGCGCGAACGACAATCGCAGGCATGTCGTGCACGTCGTCGTGTTCTTCATTTTTCTCGTCGCGAACGCGGGCGGCTCGCTCACGCCGCTCGGTGATCCGCCGCTCTTTCTCGGCTTTCTGAACGGCGTCGGCTTCTTCTGGACGACGGTGCATCTCGCGCTGCCGATGCTCTTCGTCTGCGCCGTGCTGCTCATCGTGTTCCATGTGCTCGACAGCTACTACTGGCGACGGCACGACGCGCGATCCGCGTTTCTCGACCCGACACCCGACACACCGCCGCTCGGTATCGACGGCAAGATCAACTTCGCGCTGCTCGCGGTCATCGTCGTGCTCGTGCTGACGAGCGGCATATGGAAACCCGGCATCGCGGTCGACGTGTTCGGCACGCAGGTGCAATTGCAGAATCTCGTGCGCGACGTGCTGCTCGCCGCCGTGCTGCTGGCTTCGCTCGCGCTCACGCCGAAAAGCGCGCGCGCGGGCAACGCGTTCGACTGGGCGCCCATCCAGGAAGTGGCGAAGCTGTTCGCGGCGATATTCGTCACCATCGCGCCCGTCATCACGATCCTGCGCGCGGGCGAGGCGGGCGCCTTCGCGGGCATCGTGCACGCGGTGTCGGATGCGCACGGCAAGCCGGTCGACATCGCCTATTTCTGGGCGACGGGTCTGCTGTCCTCGTTCCTCGACAATGCGCCGACCTATCTCGTCTTCTTCAATCTCGCGGGCGGCGACGCCCGCACGCTCATGACCACTGGCGCCACCACGCTCGCCGCCATCTCGGCGGGCGCGGTCTTCATGGGCGCGAACACGTATATCGGCAACGCGCCGAATTTCATGGTGAAGGCGATCGCCGAATCGCGCGGCGTGCGCATGCCGGGTTTCTTCGGCTACATGGCATGGTCGGGCGCGGTCCTTCTGCCGCTTTTCGCCGTTCTGGGCTGGCTATTTTTCTAGGAGCAATCGATGAAGAAGGTACTTGTCGCGCGTCCCACCTTTCCCGATGTGATCGAGCGCCTGAAACAGCATTTCGACGTCGACGTGAACCTCGGCGACGTGCTCCCACAGGAAGAATTCGCGCGCCGTATCGCCGACAAGGACGGCGCGTTCACCGCGGGCGAGTGGGTCGGCGAGAAGGAACTGGCGGGCGCGCCGAACCTGAAAGTCGTCGCGAACATGGCGGTCGGCTACAACAACTTCGACATGAAGGCCTTCGACGCGCACAAGGTGCTCGGCACCAACACGCCGAACGTGCTGAACGAAACCACTGCCGATTTCGGCTGGGCGCTGATGATGGCGGCCGCGCGCCGCGTCACCGAATCCGAGCACTATCTGCGCGCGGGCAAGTGGCAGAAGTGGTCGTTCGATTCGTTCCTCGGCACCGATGTGTACGGCTCGACGCTCGGCGTGATTGGCATGGGCCGCATCGGCCAGGCGCTCGCGCGGCGGGCGAGCGGCTTCAACATGCGCGTGATCTATCACAACCGCTCGCGTGTCGCGCCCGAGATCGAGACGGAGTTGAACGCCGAGTACGCGTCGAAAGAAGACCTGCTCAGGCGCGCCGATCACGTCGTGCTCGTGCTGCCGTACACGAAGGAGAACCACCACACGATCGGCGCGTCCGAACTCGCGCTCATGAAGCCGAGCGCGACGCTCACGAATATCGCACGCGGCGGCATCGTCGATGACGCCGCGCTGATCGTCGCGTTGCGCGAGAAGCGTATCGCGGCGGCGGGCATCGACGTGTTCGAGGGCGAGCCGAACTTCAACCCGGATTTCATGCTCCTCGACAACGTGGTGCTGACGCCGCACATCGCGAGCGCGACCGAGAGCACGCGCCGCGCGATGGCCAATCTCGCGGCGGACAACCTCATCGCCGCGCTGGGCGAAGGACCGCGCGCTGGCAATCCGCCCAACCCGATCAATCCGGACGTGCTGAAGAAATGACGGAACTGTTGTATGGCGCGCTCGCCTTGCTGGCGATCGCGCTGGTCGTGTCGCTCGTTGCGCTCGTCATCGCGATGCGGCGCAACCCGAACTCGCAGATCGATGATGAATTCGAGGCGCTCACCGATCGCGTGAACGACATGGGCGAGGCGCACGCGCGCGCGCAGGAGCGGCTCGAACGCGGGCTGCGCGGCGACATTGCCGAGAGCGCGCGCGTGTCGCGCATGGAAGCGCAAAGCGGGTTCACGCAATTCCATCAGACGCTCGCGACGCAACTGGCGAGCACGTCGAACGTGCAGAACGCGCAGTTCGACGCGCTCGCGCAGCAACTCGCGCAACAAAGCCAGCAGGCGCGCGAGGATCAAGGCAATGCGCTGAAGCGCTTCGCCGATTCCGTGTCGCTGCATCTGTCGCAGATGTCGGAGGCGAACGAGCGGCGGCTCGGCGAAGTGCGCGCGACGCTCGAAGCGCGCCTCAAGGACATCGAAGCCAACAACGCGACGAAGCTCGACGAGATGCGCCGCACCGTCGACGAAAAGCTGCACGCGACGCTCGAACAGCGCTTGGGCGAATCGTTCAAGCTCGTGTCGGACCGGCTGGAGCAGGTGCATCGCGGGCTCGGCGAGATGCAGACGCTCGCGGCCGGCGTCGGTGATCTCAAGAAGGTGCTCACCAACGTCAAGACGCGCGGCATTTGGGGTGAAGTGCAGCTCGAATCGCTGCTGGAGCAATTGCTTACGCCGGACCAGTACGCGAAGAATGTCGCGACGATCCCGAAGAGCAACGAGCGCGTCGAGTTCGCGATCAGGCTGCCCGGCCGCCACGACGCGCCGGGCGCGCCGGGCGATGCGGCTACGCCCGTGTGGTTGCCCATCGACGCGAAATTTCCGCGCGAGGATTACGAGCGTCTGATCGACGCGCAGGAGCGGGCGGACGTGGCCGGCATCGAGAACGCGTCGCGCGCGCTCGAAGGGCGCTTGCGCGCGGAAGCGAAGTCGATCGCGCAGAAGTACGTCGCGCCGCCACACACCACGGACTTCGCGCTGCTCTTTCTGCCGACCGAAGGACTCTACGCGGAAGTGCTGCGCCGCCCGGGCCTGAGCGACGCGCTGCAGCGCGAACATCGCGTGACCATCGCCGGGCCGACAACGCTGACCGCGCTGCTCAACAGCTTGCAGATGGGGTTCCGCACGCTCGCCATCGAGAAGCGTTCGAGCGAAGTGTGGCAGGTGCTTGGCGCGGTGAAGACCGAGTTCGGCAAGTTCGGCGAAGTGCTGGCGAGAACGAAGTCGCAGCTCGAAACCGTCACGCGCTCGATCGAAGCGGCGCAGACGCGCACGCGGCAGATGGACCGGCGCCTGCGCGATGTCGAGGCGTTGCCGGGAGAACAGGCGGCGGGGTTGTTGGGGGACGCGTCATCGCCCGTGGGCGACGACGACATCTGATTCAGCCGGCGAGGCGTTCGAGCGGCTCGCCCGTCACGCGCACGATGCGCCAGTCGGGCAGCACTGTCGCGCCCATTTTCTCGTAGAAGTCGATGGCGTTCTGATTCCAGTCGAGCACGGACCACTCGAAGCGGCCGCACTGGCGTTCGATCGCGAGCGCGGCGAGCCGCTTCAGCATCAGCGTGCCGAGACCGCTGCCGCGCATCGACGGGCGCACGTACAGGTCTTCGAGATAGAGACCACGTTTGCCGAGGAAGGTCGAGAAATTCTGAAAAAAGAGCGCATAGCTCACGATTTCGCCATTCTGCTCCGCGACGAGCGCTTCCGCGGCGGGACGCGCGCCGAAGAGGGCCTCGTGCACGCCTTCTTCGGTCGCGATGAACAGATGCGTGAGCTTTTCGAACTCCGCGAGCTCGTACATCAGGCCGAAGATGGCGGCGACGTCGGCGGGCGTGGCCGCGCGGATCGCGGCATCCCCGTTCGCGGCGCTCATGCTTCCTCCGGCGCGTCGGACAACACGATCTCGATGCCGCCGAAACGCGACGCCACCCAGTTGTACGCGTGACACGCGATCCACAACAGGATGAAACCGAGAATCGCGTTGAGCAGCAGCGCGCTCGTGACGGTGCTCACTTCCACGGAGCCGTATCGCACGAACGCGACCACGACGCCGAGCAGCACGATAGGCACGCTGAAGGTCAGGTACACGAGGATCAGCGCCTTGGCGGTCTGTCCCGGTGCAATAAATGAGATCTGCTTTTTCATGGATGGAAAGCCCCGTCTATCGATGTAGGAATGTCTGGTCTGGCGACGTTCGTTGCGGCGCCCGTCAGATCAGGCCGTCGAACGGCACGATCTCGACTTCGTCGCCCGCGTCGATGTCGCCGCGTGCGTGCTCCAGCACGATGAAGCAGTTGGCTTCGCTCATCGAGCTGAGCACGCCGGATCCTTGCGGGCCGGTCGTGACGGCGCGAAAACGGCCGTCGTCGTCACGCGTGGCGATGCCGCGCTGAAACTCCGTGCGGCCCGCGCGTTTCCTGATCGGCTCGGCGGCGATCGCGCGGATGACCGTGAGCGGCTGCCGCGCCGCGCCCGACATCGCGAGCAGCGCCTCGCGCACGATGAAGTAAAACGTTGCCATCACGGCGACCGGATTGCCCGGCAAGCCGAAAAAGAGCGCCGACTTGCCCGTGCCCGCGCGCTCGCCCGACCACAGGCGGCCGAACGCGAGCGGCCGGCCGGGGCGCATCGCGATCTTCCAGAAGGCGACGTCGCCGAGCAAATTCATCAGCTCGCGCGTGAAGTCCGCATCGCCGACCGACACGCCGCCCGAACTGATGACGACATCCGCACTTTCGGTCGCATGGCGCAGCGCGCGGTCGAGCGACGTGCGGTCGTCGCGCACGATGCCGAGATCGACCGTTTCGACGCCGAGCCGCTCGAGCATCGCAAAGAGCGTGTAGCGGTTGCTGTCGTAGACGCTGCCCGGGCTCAGCGTGTCGCCGACCGAGCGCAATTCGTCGCCCGTCGAAAAGAACGCGACGGTGAGGCGCTTGCGAACGCAGACTTCGCCGATGCCGAGCGACGCGAGCAAACCGAGATCCGACGCGCGCACGATGCGGCCGGCGAGCAGCGCCGGCTTGCCTTTCGCGAGATCCTCGCCCGCGAGGCGGCGGTTCTGGCCTACGTGCAGCGTCGCAGTGGAAAAGCGGATCGCGGCGCCTTCGCGCGTGACGAGCTCCTGCGGCACGACCGTATCGCAGCCCGGCGGGATGAGCGCGCCCGTCATGATGCGCACGCACTGGTCCGTGCCCGGCGTGCTTTCAAACGGCCGTCCGGCGAGCGCCGTGCCCGCGACGGTCAGGTCGAGCGTATCGCCGCCGTGCGAGAGCGCAGCGCCTGCGAACGCGTAGCCGTCCATCGCGGAGTTGTCGAACGCGGGTACATCGATGGGCGAGATCACGTCTTCGGCGAGCACGCGGCCGAGCGCGTCGCGCAATCCCACGCGCTCGACCTGCGCGTCCCCCGCGCGCGGCATGGCCCACTGACGCACGATGTCCTGCGCCGCTTCGACAGGCAGCGCATTCGGATCGTAATGGGCGATGCAGGCGGAGAATTCCTTGGACGTGGTCATGAATCGGCGTGGATCGCGGCCGGAATCCGGCGAAGAAGCAGCCACGAGGCCGCGCGTTGGTTGAGCGCCCGAACGCCGGATGGCCACAATGGCGCACGTGAGCGGACAGTCGGGTTGTCAGTTGAGTTGAATGAGTCAGCGGCGTTCCAGCTCGGCCAGCTGCTGTAAATCATTGATATTGTAAAACGCGCGTTCGTCGTGAAATCGGACTTCCGCCGCCTTGTGGCGCGCGTACCACGCGCGTACCTTGCGTTCGCCCGCGTCGAGCCAGGCGTCGAGATCGTCGGCGAGCGAGGTGCGCACGAGGGCGAAAACCGGATGCGCCGTGACCTCTCCGGAGGCATCGATTGTTGCGGCATACGCAACATCGCCGCCATGCGCGTCGAGCGCCTGCATCAGCGCGGCGCCGATATGTTCATCGACGAAAGGCGCATCGCAAGGCGCGGTCAGTACGTATTCGGTGTTCGCGGCGCGCAGTGCCGCGGCGATGCCCGCGAGCGGTCCGGGATAATCCGCGCGCGTGTCCGGGATGACGCGCGCGCCGAACGCGGCGGCGAGGCGCGCGTAGTCGTCGATCGAACGGTTCGCGCTGATCAGAAGCGCGCCCGCCTGAGGCGCCATGCGCCGCATCACATGCAGCGCGAGGGGCTCGCCGCGAAACGGCTGCATGCCCTTGTCGATGCCGCCCATGCGCGCGCCGCGTCCGCCCGCGAGCACGAGTGCGGTGACATTCGAGGATGAACGAGCGTTCGGCACGAGCGATCCGCCGCGCTCAGCCGCCGATGTACGACATTTCGACGCGACGCGCATCTTCGCGCGATGGCGCTGATGCACTGCCGCGCAGTTGCGAATAGCGGTCGCCGCGCGCCGCCCAGATGCGCGCGACGGCGGTGGCGACGTCTTCATCGCTCGCGCCGCTGCGGATCAGGCCGCGCAGGTCGTGGCCGGACACCGCGAAGAGACACAGATAGAGCTTGCCTTCGGTCGAGAGCCGCGCGCGCGTGCAGGAGTCGCAAAACGCGCGGGTGACGCTGGAAATCACGCCGATTTCGCCGCTGCCGTCGCGGTAGCCCCAGCGCTGCGCTGTCTCGGCTGCGGTATGCGCCTCGAGCGGTTCGAGCGGGAAATGCGCGTCGATACGCTCGACCACCTGTGCCGACGGCAGCACGTCGCTCATGTTCCAGCCATTCGATGCACCGACATCCATGTATTCGATGAAGCGCAGCACCGCGCCGCTGCCTTTGAAATGGCGCGCCATCGGCACGATTTCCTGATCGTTCGTGCCGCGCTTCACGACCATGTTCACCTTGATCGGATCGAGCCCGGCGGCCTGCGCCGTTTCGATGCCGTTCAGCACGTCGGCGACGGCGAAATCGGCGTCGTTCATGCGGCGAAAGAGGGCGTCGTCGAGCGCGTCCAGGCTGACCGTGACACGCGTCAGGCCCGCGTCCTTCAGGGACCGGGCCTTGCGCGCGAGCAGCGACCCGTTCGTGGTGAGCGTCAGGTCGAGCGGGCGGCCTTCCGGCGTGCGCAGGAGCGCGAGCCGCTCGATCAGGAATTCGATGTTCTTGCGCAGAAGCGGCTCGCCGCCCGTCAGACGGATTTTCTCGACGCCATGCGCGACGAACACGCGCGCGAGCCGCTCGATTTCCTCGAACGAGAGCAGGGCGGCGTGCGGAAGAAACTGGTAATCCTTGTCGAACACATCGCGCGGCATGCAGTACACGCAGCGGAAATTGCAGCGGTCCGTCACTGAAATGCGCAGGTCGCGCAGCGGACGCGCGAGCGTGTCCGTGAGCAGTCCGGACGGCGACGTCGCCACGCCGGAGAAATCCGGAATTGCGGTGACGTTGGCGAGAGGAATGATGCGTCGGGACATGATGGCTCGGGGATCGGCTCGGCCACTGCGGCCTTGTTCGAATGATGGTTCCATTTTAGCGGAAGCGGGACCTACGGACGTACTGCGCGAGGTCGCGGTTTTCCCTCGGTTCTTGTTTGCTGCGGGATAAAAAAACGCCATCGACCGGGATCGATGGCGTTTTTCTGTTTCTGCCGGTTCACCGAGGCGAACCGGCTCGCGCGAGCGCGCTCAGTGGACGTGCTTGCCGGTTTCCACTTGCTGCATCGGCGTGGTGTCGGCCGGCGGGAGCGCCTTGCGCTCACGCGGCACGCGCACCGCTGCCGGCTCGCGCGCGGCGGCGGCGTTCGCCTCGCGCAGCTTGCCTTCGTCGGTGTTGACCCAGACGAGACCGGCGCGCTCCAACATCGGCTGGAGCGTTTCGACGGCGATCGGCGTCGAGGTCGCGGGCGCGGCCGGCGCGGCGGACTTCACCGGCTCCGCAACCACGGCGACCGGCTCTTGCACGGCCACGGGCGCTTGCGCTTCCGCACGCTCGACCGGCTTCACCGGCTCGACGATGGTCGCCTCGGGTGCCGGCGCCACCGCGGCGGTTTTCACCGGCTCGGCGAGTTCGGCGGGTTCAGCCGCGACAGGCGCGACGGGTTCGACGGGCGCATGCGTCGTTTCGACGGGCGTGGCCGCTTCGACGACCGGCTTCGGTTCCTGCGTCACGGTGGACGTGAACGGATCGGCCGTCGTCTCGGCAACCTTGGGCGCCGGTCCGAACGGATTCTCGACCGCCGTCGCCGGAGCGGGCTTGGCGAAGAGATCGAACGTGACGGGCTCGGGTGCCTCAGCCTTCAGTTCGAACGTTTCGGCTTCGGGAGCCTTGGCAACCGGTGCTGCCTCGGCTGCGGCGGGCGCCTGCCCTTGCGGTTCCGGCTTCACTTCGACCGACTTCGCCTCGACCGGCTGAGCTGCCGGGGGCTCCATCGCATGCTCGACCGGCTGCGGCGCGGCGGGGCGGCTTTCGCGACGCGCGGCCGCTTCCTGCGCGGCTTCGGCGTCGAACACGCCGGCTTGCGCCGAGACGCTTTCGGCCGCGCCTTCCGCTTCGGCCACGTCGGCGGCGTGATTCACCGTCATGCCGTCGTCATCGCGATCGCGGCGGCCACCACGACGGCCACGGCGACGACGGCGGCGCTCTTCGCCCTCACGCGCGGCTGCCTGTTCGGCGGCGTCGATGCCGGCCTGTTGCGCATCGAGGTTGGCTTGCGTCGTTTCCACGATCTCCGACGGCACCGTTTCGCCCTGCGTCAGCGCCTCGACGGCCGCTTCCGGCTGCGGCTTGCGGCGCTCGCCGCGTTCCGCGCGATCGGTACGCTCACCACGTTCGGGACGCTCACCACGTTCGACGCGCTCGCCACGGTCGGGACGCTCGCGGCGCTCCTGACGCTCGGCTGCTTCCGGACGCGCGGCGCGTTCCGCGTTGCGATCACGCGTTTCGCGCGGCTCGCGTGCTTCACGCGGCTCGCGGGGTTCGCGTGCCTCGCGCGGTTCACGCCCTTCGCGCGGCTCGCGGACTTCTCGCAGTTCACGTCCCTCGCGGCCGCCACGCGCCTCGCGATCCTCGCGACGCGCGCCCTGACGGCCTGCGCCGTTGGCAGCCGTCGCGGCGCCTGCCGCGGCGCCTTCACGTCCGGAGGTAGAGCCGCCACGGCGGTTGCGGTTGCGATCGCCGCCGCCCGTGCGCTCGCCGCGTTCACGCGGAGCGCGCGTGGCTGGTTGCGCTTCGACCGGCGCCGGAGCAGGCTCGGCTTGCGGCTGAATGCCGAACAGATTCTTGATCCACGCGATGAAACCGCCGCTCGCCGGCACAGCCGCCTGCACGGGCGCGGCCTCGACGGGCGCGGGCTTGACCGGCGCGCTCGGCGCCGGCTTTTCGGGCGTGATGCCCTTCACAGCCGCTTCCTGCTTCGGCTTCACTTCTTCGGTGCGCTTGCTGTAGCCGGTTTCCGATTCCAGCTCGCTCGCGGCTTCGACGGCCATCTTCCACGACGCGCGCGGTTCGTCGAGGCGTGCATCGTCGTGACGCAGGCGCTCCAGCTTGTAGTGCGGCGTTTCCAGATGCTTGTTCGGAATCAGGACGACGTTGACCTTGAAGCGCGACTCGATCTTGTTGATTTCCGAGCGCTTTTCGTTCAGCAGGAAGGCGGTCACCTCGACCGGCACCTGGCAATGGATCGCCGCGGTGTTTTCCTTCATCGCTTCTTCCTGAATGATCCGCAGCACTTGCAGCGCGGACGATTCGGTATCGCGGATATGGCCCGTGCCGTTACAGCGCGGGCACGTCACGTGGCTGCCTTCGGACAGCGCCGGACGCAGACGCTGACGCGAAAGCTCCATCAGGCCGAAGCGCGAAATCTTGCCCATTTGTACGCGCGCGCGGTCGTGCTTGAGCGCGTCTTTCAGGCGCTGCTCGACTTCGCGCTGGCTCTTCGCCGACTCCATGTCGATGAAGTCGATCACGATCAGGCCGCCCAGATCGCGCAGACGCAACTGGCGCGCGACTTCGTCGGCGGCTTCGAGGTTGGTGCGCGTGGCGGTTTCCTCGATGTCCGCGCCCTTGGTCGCGCGCGCCGAGTTCACGTCGATGGCGACGAGCGCCTCGGTGTGATCGATCACGATCGCGCCGCCCGAGGGCAGCGGCACCGTGCGCGAGTACGCCGTTTCGATCTGATGCTCGATCTGGAAGCGCGAGAAGAGGGGCACGTCGTCGTGATAGCGCTTCACCTTCGAGAGGTTGTCGGGCATCACGATATCCATGAAGGCGCGCGCCTGATCATGGATTTCGGTCGTGTCGATGAGGATTTCGCCGATATCCGGCTGGAAGTAGTCGCGAATCGCGCGGATGACGAGGCTCGATTCGAGATAGATCAGCATCGGCTGGCCGCCGACGCCGCTCTGCGACGCCGCTTCGATCGCGCGCCACAGTTGCATCAGGTAGTTCAGGTCCCACTGGAGCTCTTCCGCCGAACGGCCGATACCGGCGGTGCGCGCGATGATGCTCATGCCTTCCGGCAGTTCGAGCTGCGCCATGGTTTCGCGCAGTTCCTGCCGCTCGTCGCCCTCGATCCGGCGCGACACGCCGCCGCCGCGCGGGTTGTTCGGCATCAGGACGAGATAGCGGCCGGCGAGCGAGATGAACGTGGTCAGCGCCGCGCCCTTGTTGCCGCGCTCTTCCTTCTCGACCTGAACGATGAGTTCCTGGCCTTCCCTCAGCGCGTCCTGGATGCGCGCGGAGCGCATTTCCACACCGTCGCGGAAATACTGGCGGGCGACTTCCTTGAACGGCAGGAAACCGTGGCGATCTTCGCCGTAGTTGACGAAGCAGGCCTCGAGCGACGGCTCGATGCGGGTGACGACTCCCTTGTAGATGTTGCCTTTGCGCTGTTCGCGCCCGGCGGTTTCGATGTCGATGTCGATGAGCTTCTGCCCATCGACGATGGCGACGCGCAATTCTTCTTGCTGCGTCGCGTTAAACAGCATGCGTTTCATGAAACGGCTCCAGAGTGGCTCTCGTCCTCCCTCGTCGTGCGAATCGGCGTCAGTGACCGGAAAAGGTCACGCGCGCGAAGCGGGAAGGTGGGCGTGCCACGCTTTTTTGTGTGTTGTCACAAAGCACGCTGGAGCGGGACTTCTGGCGGGAGAATTGCCGAAAGCAGGCTGCGGCGCCCGAAATGGGGCAGCCGCGCCGTGGGGCGCATTGCGAAGCAACTGCGGAGGCGTCCGATGCGTCGCGCGGCCCGTGGCGAGGATGAACGGCGGCGCTGCGGTTCCGCGTCTCAAAATAGACGCGCCGAACCGACCCGCGCTCTTGCGAAAAGCCTTGTTCCTCCCAACGGCGGCCGCGGGGAAGAGCGGTCTCGCGCAAACCGGCGCGATGCTTCGTGACCGATCCTCTTCGCTGCCTTGCCGCGCCGGCGCGGCCGCGGGCTCGATTGCTCCCGTCGGCTCGCGGCCGTGTGTCTCGCCTCATTTTGCGGCGTTGTCGCGCTTCGCAGAAATCAGCGCAGCAGCGATTTTCGCCGGCAATTGTTCGCAAAACCGGCGAGCATTGATTTGCCTGATTCTCCCGCGCGATGGCAGGGTCGATTCGGGCTGGCGTCCGGTTTTGCTTGCCGGACGCCGTCGCTTCTCGCCGATAAAATTCTTTTTGACCAAAAATCCGTTACCGTCGGCGATCGACCTCGACCGAACGCGCCTGTGGGCTCCGTCCCTGCCGGTGATATCGCCGTGCGTGCAACTCGCTGCTCTCGATTTCAGGGTGAGCAACCGACCTTGGGCGCAAGTAAAATGATGGTTTATCGCTTGCACCTGTACAGTCTGATCAATCCCGGTCGCTGCTTGATCTTAAGCGTCGACTTTTTCAGGCTGCTCGCAAATTATATTCAGAATGAATGAGTTAGGCAAAACATCCCATAAACGGGTCGCGAGCGAGCAGGTGTCGATGATCGAAGTCGACGAAACCGCCGCCGGTCAGCGAATCGACAATTTTTTACTGCGCGTCTGCAAAGGCGTTCCCAAAAGCCATATTTACCGCATTCTGCGCAGCGGCGAGGTGCGCGTGAACAAGGGCCGCATCGACGCTGCGTACCGGCTCGAATTGGGCGATCTCGTGCGCGTGCCGCCGATTCGCACCGCCCAGCAGGACGAGGCGCCGGTGTCGTCGAATGCGCCCGCCGCCGAGTTTCCCATTCTTTTCGAGGACGACCATCTGATCGTCATCGACAAACCGTGCGGCGTCGCGGTGCATGGCGGCAGCGGCGTTGCATTCGGCGTGATCGAGCAACTGCGGAACGCGCGGCCGCATGCAAAATTCCTCGAACTGGTGCATCGGCTCGACCGCGAGACGTCTGGCGTGCTGATGCTCGCGAAGAAACGCGCCGCGCTCGTGAATCTGCACGAGCAGATTCGGGAAAATCGCGTCGACAAGCGCTACTACGCGCTCGGTCATGGCGACTGGCAGAACGATTGGGGCCGCAGGCGCATCGTGAAAGCGCCGCTGCACAAGTACGTCGCGGCGGACGGCGAGCGGCGCGTGCGCGTCCAGGAAAACGGGCTGCCGTCGCATACGGTCTTCAATCTGATCGAGCGCTGGCGCGACTATGCGTGGGTCGAGGCGGAACTGAAGACCGGGCGCACGCATCAGATCCGCGTGCATATGGCGAGCATCGGCCTGCCGATCGCGGGCGACGCCAAGTACGGCGATTTCGCCCTGAACAAGGAATTGGCCCGTTCGAGCGCAAAACCGTCGCTAAAACGCATGTTTTTGCATGCGTATCGTCTGAAGATTACTCATCCGGCAACGGGCGAGCCGGTGCAGTTCGAAGCGCCGCTGCCTGCCGAATGCAAGCGGTTCATCGAGCAACTCAAAAACCGAGAGACAGCGTAAATGCCGCGGCAGCAATTTGATCTGATCGTTTTCGACTGGGACGGCACGCTGATGGATTCGACCGCCCACATCACCCGCAGCATTCAGGCTGCGTGCCGCGACCTCGGGCTGCCGGTTCCCGCCGACGAATCCGCGAGCTACGTCATCGGCCTGGGCCTGAGAGACGCGTTGCAAATCTGCGCGCCGACGCTCGATCCGTCCGACTATCCGCGCCTGGCCGAGCGTTATCGCTTCCATTTCCTGACGCTGGGCCAGAAGACCGAACTCTTCGACGGCGTGCGCGAACTGCTGCAGGAACTGCGCGATCTCGGCTATTTCCTCGCTGTCGCGACGGGCAAGAGCCGCGTCGGGCTGAATCGCGCGCTCGACGAGTCGCGCCTCACGAGCCTCTTCGACAGCACGCGCTGTGCCGACGAAACCTTCTCGAAACCGCATCCCGCGATGCTTCAGGAACTCACGCGCCAGCTCGGCCAGGATCTCGAGCGCACGGTGATGATCGGCGACACGACGCACGACCTGCAGATGGCGATCAACGCTGGCGCGGCGGGCATCGGCGTGGGCTATGGCGCACATCCGGCGGATTCGCTCGCGGCGCTCAAGCCGCAGTTTTGCGCCGACAGTGTCGCGTCGCTTGCCGGCTGGCTGCGGGAGCACGCATGACGGAGCCGACGCAGGAGGCGGTGCGCGTGTGCGCATCGGACGAACTCGTCGATGGCGGCGCGGGCGTGCGGGTTCCGGCAGCGGAGGCGAGCGGCGAGGCCGTCGTTTTCTTCGTGCGCTACGACGGCAAGGCGCACGGCTATCTCAACCGCTGCGCGCACGTGCCGATGGAACTCGACTGGAACGAGGGCCAGTTCTTCGAAAGCTCGGGCCTATACTTGATGTGCGCGACGCACGGCGCGATCTACGAGCCCGACACGGGCAAATGCGTCGGCGGGCCATGCCGCGGCGCGCGTCTGCGGGCCGTTACGGTCGAGGAACGCGACACGCCGGAAGGCCGCGCGGTCTTCTGGCTACCCGACGAAGCTTTGCGTCCCGCCTGAATCCCTTCTCCAACAGACCCATCACGCATGTCCGACAACCTTCCGCCGCGCGGCAACGACAACTGGGAGCGCGAGGCGCTCGAACGCATCGCGCTCGCCGCCATCCGCGAACTGCGCGCCGCGCGACGCTGGCGCATCTTCTTTCGCTTCGTGTTTCTCGCCGTGATCGCGCTGATCGCGTGGGGCGTGTTCGACTTCACCGGCGATCGCGTCGCGAAAGCCGGCAAGCACACGGCGCTCGTCGATCTGCAGGGCGAAATCGCCGCCAACAGCGACGCGAGCGCCGACAACATCGACGAGGCGCTTCAGAGCGCGTTCGAGGATGAAAACACCGCGGGCGTGATCCTGCGCATCAACAGCCCGGGCGGCTCTCCGGTGCAGGCGGGCATCATCAACAGCGAAATCCGTCGGCTGCGCACGAAATACCCGAAGACGCCGCTGTACGTGGTCGTCGACGACATGTGCGCGTCGGGCGGGTATTACGTCGCGGCGGCTGCCGACAAGATTTATGTCGATCGGGCGAGCATCGTCGGCTCGATCGGCGTTCTGATGGACGGATTCGGCTTCACCGGCCTGATGGACAAGCTCGGCATCCAGCGCCGCATGCACACGTCGGGCGCGAACAAGGGCGCATTCGACCCGTTCTCGCCCGAAACGCCCACGATGAACGCGCACGCGCAGGAAATGCTCGATCAGATCCACACGCAATTCATCGACGCGGTGAAACTGGGTCGCGGGAAACGTCTGAAGGATGATCCGGAGCTCTTTTCCGGCCTGTTCTGGACGGGCGAGAAAAGCGTTGAGCTCGGTCTTGCCGATGGCTTCGGCGACGCCAGCTACGTGGCGCGCGAGGTCATCAAGCAGCCGGATATCGTCGACTACACGCAGAAGGAGAGCATCAGCGAGCGGGTGGTGCGGCGTTTCGGCGCCTCGGTGGGCGATGCCGCCGTGCGCGCGCTCACGCTCGGCGGCAAACCCCATTTGCGCTGATTACGACGCCAGCAGCAGGAAAATCGCCGGACGCTTGTGCAGGTCCGGCGCGCTCTGCTTCTTCCAGTCGGACGCCGTGCGCGTGACGATGGTTTCGCCCGGCAGCGTCAGATCGACGGCGACGCAGATCAGCGTCGACGGCGCGCAGGTGGCGACGAGCGTATCGAGCATCGCGCGGTTGCGATAGGGCGTCTCGATGAAAATCTGCGTCTGATTGGCCTTGCGCGACAGTTGTTCCAGCTCGCGCAGGCGCTTGCCGCGCTCGCCGGCGTCGACCGGCAGATAGCCGTTGAACGCAAAGCTCTGTCCGTTCATGCCCGAAGCCATCAGCGCGAGCAGGATCGAGCTCGGACCGACGAACGGCACGACCTTGACGCCGCGCTGATGCGCACGCCGCACGAGCAGCGCGCCCGGATCGGCGACGGCGGGGCAGCCCGCCTCGGAGACGAGACCCGCGTCGGTGCCGGCGAGAATCGGCGCGAGCAGCTTGTCGATTTCGCCGGGCGGCGTGTTCACGTTCAGCTCCCGCACCTCGATTTCCTGAATCGGCCGCGTCGTACCCACTTTTTTCAGAAAGGCGCGCGTGGTTTTCGCGTTTTCTCCGATGTAATACGCGAGCGCAGCCGCCTGGGCACGCACCGGCTCGGGCAAGACGTGCGCGAGCGCGTCGGCATCACCCTCGCCGAGCGTATTCGGGATCAGATACAGAATGCCGCTCATGCCGCCCCCAGAATCGGATATCCGGCGTTCACCAGCATGCCGGTCAGCGCGATCAGCGGCAAACCGATGAGCGCCGTCGGGTCGCCGGAGTCGATGGCTTCGAGCAGCGCGATGCCGAGGCCTTCCGCCTTGGCGCTGCCGGCGCAGTCGTACGGTGTTTCGGCGCGCAGGTAGGTCTCGATCTGCGCGTCCGAATAGCGGCGAAAGCGCACGCGCGTGACGATATCGGCGGATTGCACGTCGCCCGTGCGGCTGTCGAACAGGCACAGCGCGCTATGAAATTCGACGCTGCGGCCGCGCATGGCCTGCAACTGCGCGACGGCCTTTTCGTGCGTGCCGGGCTTGCCGATCTGTTGGCCATCGAAAGTCGCGACCTGATCGGAGCCGATCACGAGCGCGCCCGCGTGGCCGTCGATGCGTCCGGCGGCGGCGCGCGCCTTGGCGACCGATAGCCGCACGGCGGTTGCCTCGGGCGTTTCGCCGGCGAGCGGGCGCTCGTCGATATCGGGCGTGACGACGTCAAACGGAACGCGCAGACGGGCGAGCAGTTCGCGCCGATAAGGTGAACTGGACGCCAGAATCAGGCGCGGCGGCGTTTTTGAAGCTTCGGACATGGAGCGAATCCGGCAAAAATGGGTGTAAAAACGACGGGCGAAGGCGCAGCCCTTAAGTATTTGACTCGAAAGAACAAAGCCGATATGATTTTGGGCTTTTCATCGGTACGTGCGCAGGTGTTGCTGTCTGTGCTTGCCGGTGAAACCGGTAGAGGACGCAGCACGAATGTCGGCCCGATGCAAATTCGGGCAAGCCACGCGTGCCTCGATGTGGCATCGCGGTGCATACTGAGCACTCACCGGAAGCACTAACCCAGCAAGGCCAAGCAGGAGCGCACATGACTCAGAATCCTGGCAAACCTGCGAGCCCCGCCGATCTGCGCGCGCTCGACATTTACGAATTCGCCAAAAGCGGCAGGCAGGCTGCCGGCGCGCTGCGCTTGTCGCAGATGCCGCGCATGTTAGCCGAAGTGCCGGCGGAAGCGCCAGACCGCGACACCGTGTTCACCTGGCAGGGCGAGGGCTCGACCCAGCCGGAACTGCAGGACGACGGCACGGAGGCGCCGCAGCCGTATCTGCGCCTCGCGGTGCACGGCTCGGTGTGGCTCACGTGTCAGCGTTGTCTTCAGCCGTATTCGCAACATCTCGATGTCGATGCTACGTATCGGATCGTGGCGACGGAGGAAGAAGCGGACGAATTTCCGCTCGACGACGATGAAGTCGAAGTGATCGTTGGCTCACGCCAGTTCAATCTCGTCGACTTGATCGAAGAGGAGTTGTTGCTGTCCTTGCCGCTCGTGCCCAAGCACAACGTGTGTCCCGAGATCCACGAGAGCTTGCTTCCGGGCGATGCGGACGACGAGTCGGATAAAAGCGGTGCGCAGGAAGAGGACGAAAAGCCGAATCCTTTTGCCGTGCTGGAAAAGCTCAAACAGGGCGGATCCGACGACAAGAAGCACTGAAATGGTTTTGTAGCACGCAATACACTGGTAGCGCGATGTGCGCACCCGATGGCCGAACGGCCGAGGGCTGTCGGCGGATCGGGCTGTGTTAGAATTCGCAAAATTTTTCTGGAGTAATCATGGCAGTTCAGCAAAACAAGAAGTCGCCGTCGAAGCGCGGCATGCACCGTTCCCACGACTTCCTCACGACGGCTCCGCTGGCTGTCGAGCCGAGCACGGGTGAAGTGCATCTGCGCCACCACGTGAGCCCGAACGGCTACTATCGTGGCAAGAAAGTCATCAAGACGAAGAACGACTAAGCGTTCATCGACGCTTGATGCGTCCGCCGGAACCGTTCTGCGGGCACGCGGGCGCAACTCGCTCTTGACACTTTCCCGGTACGACGAGAAGGCGGCATTTCACTGCCGCTTTTTTGTGCCCGAAATTCGTCGCGTTCCATGACTGTAAAGATAACCATCGACTGCATGGGAGGCGACCACGGTCCGGCCGTGACCGTTCCCGCTGCCGTCAGTTTCGTGCGCGCGCATCCCGACGCGCATCTGATGCTCGTCGGTCTCGAGCAGCCCATCCGCGCTCAGCTCAAGAAGTCGAAGGCGCTCGACGAGCCGCGCCTGACCGTCGTTCCCGCAAGCGAAGTCGTTGCGATGGACGACCCCGTCGAAGTCGCGCTGCGCAAGAAAAAAGATTCCTCGATGCGCGTCGCGCTCAACCTCGTGAAGGAAGGCGAGGCGCAGACCTGCATTTCCGCCGGCAACACCGGCGCGCTCATGGCGGTGTCCCGCTATGTACTGAAGACGCTCGCCGGTATCGAGCGTCCCGCCATCGCGTTCGCGATGCCGAGCCAGAAGGGCTACACCACCGTGCTCGATCTCGGCGCCAATGTCGATTGCGAACCGGAGCACCTGCTGCAATTCGCGGAAATGGGCCACGCGCTCGTATCTGCGATCGAAGGGCGCGAGCGTCCCACCATCGGTCTGCTCAACATCGGCGAAGAAGTCATCAAGGGCAACGAAACGATCAAGCGCGCGGGCGAGCTCCTGCGCGCGAGCACGCTCAACTTCTACGGCAACGTGGAAGGCAACGACATCTATAAAGGCACGACGGACGTCGTCGTGTGCGACGGCTTCGTCGGCAATGTCGCGCTGAAGACCTCCGAAGGTCTCGCGAAGATGCTCGCCGACATGATCAAGGAAGAGTTCAGCCGCTCGTTCAGTTCGAAGCTGATGGCGCTCGTCGCGCTGCCCGTGCTCAAGCGTTTCAAGAAGCGTGTCGATCCCGCGCAATATAACGGCGCGGCGTTGCTCGGCCTGCGCGGGCTCGTCATCAAAAGTCACGGTTCTGCCGAGGCCTTCGGGTTTGAGTGGGCTATCAAACGCGGGTATGATGCCGTCAAAAATGGCGTGCTCGAACGCCTGGTGCGCGCGATGGAAGAGAATGCGCCCGCCGCGCGCGAGGCCGACGCGAGCGCCCCCGCGTCCGACGCGCCGGCTGCGACGGATCAACCGGTCCAGCAGCCCGCTTCACCACCTGCTTCACAGCCCAACTCGCAGCCGAACCCGCCGGGCGAGTCCGGTACTGCGCTACATTCGAAGGCATAATGGCTCAATCCAATCTTTACTCTCGCGTGCTGGGCACCGGCAGCTACCTGCCGTCCGAGCGCGTCACGAATCAGGACTTGGCGGACCGTCTCGCGAAGCAGGGCGTCGAGACGAGTGACGAATGGATCGTCGCGCGCACTGGCATTCACGCGCGCCACTTTGCGGCCCCGAATCAGACCACCAGCGATCTCGCGCTCATCGCATCGCAGAAGGCGATCGAAGCGGCGGGTATCGATCCGCAGTCGATCGATCTGATCATCGTCGCGACGTCCACGCCGGACTTCGTGTTCCCGAGCACCGCCTGCCTGCTGCAGAACAAGCTGGGCATCAAGAACAATGGCGCGGCTTTCGACGTTCAGGCCGTGTGCTCCGGTTTCGCGTACGGCGTAGCTACCGCAGACAGCTTCATTCGCAGCGGCCTGAACCGCACGGCGCTCGTCGTCGGCGCGGAAACGTTCTCGCGCATCCTCGATTTCAACGATCGCACCACGTGCGTGCTGTTCGGCGACGGCGCGGGCGCGGTCGTGCTGCAGGCGTCCGAAGAACCGGGCGTGCTGTCGAGCGCGCTGCACGCGGATGGCAGCTATTCCGACATTCTCTGCACGCCGGGCAACGTGAACGGCGGCGTGATCGAAGGCAGCGCGTTCCTGCACATGGATGGTCAGGCAGTGTTCAAGCTTGCCGTCAACGTGCTCGAAAAAGTCGCGCTCGAAGCGCTCGACAAGGCGAAGCTCGCGGCGGAAGACATCGATTGGCTGATCCCGCATCAGGCCAATATCCGCATCATGCAGAGCACCTGCCGCAAGCTGCATCTGCCGCCGGAGCGCATGGTCGTGACGGTCGGCGAGCACGGCAATACGTCGGCGGCATCGATTCCGCTCGCGTTCGACGTCGCGGTGCGCGACGGCCGCATTAAGCGCGGCGACCACGTGCTCATCGAAGGCGTGGGCGGCGGCTTCACGTGGGGCGCGTCGGTCATTCGCTACTGATCGTTTATCGAATCCCTCTACTCATTCGCAACTGATCCCTTCGTCACCCTGGCCGCCGCGCGCCGCATGCGCGCGTGGCGCGGGCACAGACACTGACGACATCGCGGATCATTCCAATCAACGAGGACGATATGAAATTTGCGTTCGTTTTCCCCGGACAGGGCTCGCAGTCGATCGGCATGCTCAACGCATTCGCCGATCACGCCATCGTGCGCGAGACCGTGCAGCAGGCTTCCGACGCGCTCGGCCAGGATCTGGGCAAGCTGATCGCCGAAGGCCCCGCCGAAGAACTCAACCTGACGACGAACACGCAACCCGTCATGCTGACGGCCGCATACGCCGTGTACCGCGTGTGGGAAAAGGAAACGGGTCTGAAGCCCGCGCTCGTCGCCGGTCACAGCCTCGGCGAATACACCGCGCTCGTCGCGGCGGGCGCGCTCGCATTTGCGGACGCCGTGCCGCTCGTGCGTTTTCGCGCGCAGGCGATGCAAAGCGCGGTGCCGGTGGGCGAAGGCGGCATGGCCGCGATCCTCGGTCTCGATGACGACACCGTGCGCGCCGTGTGCGCGGAGGCATCGTCGGCGGGCGTCGTCGAAGCGGTGAACTTCAACGCGCCCGCGCAAGTGGTGATCGCGGGTTCCAAGGCGGCGGTCGAGAAGGCGTGCGAAGTGGCCAAGGCGAAGGGTGCGAAGCGCGCGCTGCCGCTGCCGGTGTCCGCACCGTTCCATTCGTCGCTGCTCAAGCCCGCATCGGATCAGTTGCGCGACTATCTCGCCAAGGTCGAGATCAGGGCGCCGCAGATTCCGCTGATCAATAACGTCGATGTCGCGATCGTTTCGGATCCCGCCGCGATCAAGGACGCGCTCGTGCGTCAGGCCGCGGGTCCGGTGCGCTGGGTCGAATGCGTGCAGGCGATGGCGAAAGACGGCGTCACGCACGTCATCGAATGCGGTCCGGGCAAAGTGCTCGCGGGTCTGACGAAGCGCATCGACGGCAACCTCGTCGGCGGTTCGATCTTCGATCCGGCGTCGCTCGAAGAAACGCGCAAACTGATCGCCGGTTGAGGAACAACGACATGAGTCTCCAGAATCAAGTAGCAATCGTCACCGGCGCATCGCGCGGCATCGGACGCGCGATCGCGCTCGAACTCGCGAAGCAGGGCGCGACGGTCATCGGCACCGCGACGAGCGAAAGCGGCGCGGCCGGCATTGGCGAGGCATTGCAGCAGGCGGGCGGCAAGGGCCGCGGCGCGGTGCTGAACGTGAATGACGCGGCCGCGGCGGACGCGTTCATCGACGGCATCGTGAAGGAATTCGGCGCGCTGAACGTGCTCGTCAATAACGCAGGCATCACGAAGGATCAGCTCGCGATGCGCATGAAGGACGACGAGTTCGACGCCGTCATCGATACCAACCTGCGCGCGGTCTTCCGTCTGTCGCGCGCCGTGCTGCGCCCGATGATGAAGGCGCGCGGCGGCCGGATCATCAACATCACGTCGGTGGTCGGTTCGTCGGGCAATCCGGGTCAGGCCAATTACGCGGCAGCGAAGGCCGGCGTCGCGGGCATGACGCGCGCGCTCGCGCGTGAAATCGGCAGCCGCGGCATCACCGTGAACTGCGTCGCGCCGGGTTTCATCGACACGGACATGACCAAGGTGCTGCCCGAAGAGCAGCGCACCGCGCTCACGGCGTCTATCCCACTTGGCCGACTGGGCGCGCCGGAAGATATCGCGCATGCTGTGGCTTTCCTGGCATCGCCGTTTGCAGGCTACATCACCGGCACGACGCTGCACGTGAACGGCGGCATGTACATGTAAGGCCTTAATAGGCATTTCGCGGAATTTCGCTTAATATCCGCGCCGGGACGGGCGCGTGAAATGCTCAAAAGAGCATTCCTGCACCGTTCCAGCGCGACAGTGAAGAATCGATGCACGGCCGGCGGCAGCCCTCTCGATGAAGGGCGCCGGACGACGGAGCATGGAACTGACGCGCCGTATTTTGCGGGTCCAAACCTGATAAAATGCGCGCACTCGTATTTTTGAACTTTTTTCCCTCGGAGGGCTGCATGGACAACATCGAACAGCGCGTGAAGAAGATCGTCGCCGAACAACTGGGCGTGGCGGAAGCCGAAATCAAGAACGAAGCTTCGTTCGTGAACGATCTGGGCGCTGACTCGCTCGATACGGTCGAACTCGTGATGGCGCTGGAAGACGAATTCGGCATGGAAATTCCCGATGAAGAGGCCGAAAAGATCACCACGGTTCAGCAAGCGATCGATTACGCTCGCGCGAACGTCAAGGCCTGAGGCCGGACGCGCCAGCGACTCATCGCTCAACCAGCTTGATGCATCGTCGCTGCAAACCGATTTGACAGCCACAGGGCACACAGGGCGGTTTCCTGTGGCCGCTGTGGCTTTTGTTTTTCGTCATTTTATGGATAAGGGGTTACCGTGAGCCGTCGTCGAGTGGTTGTTACAGGCCTGGGGCTCGTTTCGCCTGTCGGCAATACCGTTGCCGACGGCTGGGCCAATCTGGTCGCGGGCAAGTCGGGCATCGCCAATATCACGAAGTTCGACGCAACGAACTTCTCCACGCGTTTCGCCGGTGAGGTGAAGGGCTTCAACATCGAAGACTACATGCCCGCCAAAGAGGCGCGCCATATGGATACCTTCATCCATTATGGCTTCGCCGCGGGCGTCCAGGCCATGCAGGACAGCGGCCTCGAGATCACCGATGAAAACGCGGAGCGCGTGGGCGTCGTGGTCGGCTCGGGCATCGGCGGTCTGCCGATGATCGAAGTCACGCAGACCGAGCTGCTCAATCGCGGCCCGCGCCGCATTTCGCCGTTCTTCGTGCCGGCGTCGATCATCAACATGATCTCGGGCCATCTGTCGATCCGCTTCGGCTTCAAGGGCCCGAACCTGTCGATGGTCACGGCCTGCACGACCGGCCTGCACTGCATCGGCGAGGCGTCGCGCCTGATCGAATACGGCGACGCGGACGTCATGATCGCGGGCGGCGCGGAAGCCACGGTGTCGCCGCTCGGCATCGGCGGCTTCGCGGCGGCGCGCGCGCTCTCGCAGCGCAACGACGATCCCGCGACGGCGAGCCGTCCGTGGGATACCGACCGCGACGGCTTCGTGCTCGGCGAAGGCGCAGGCGTGATGGTGCTCGAAGAGTACGAGCACGCGAAGAAACGCGGCGCGAAGATCTACGCCGAGGTGCTCGGCTACGGCATGAGCGGCGATGCGTATCACATGACCGCACCGCCGGAAGACGGCGACGGCGGCCGCCGTGCGATGGTCAACGCGATGAAGAACGCGCGCGTCAACGCCGACGAAGTGAACTACGTCAACGCGCACGGCACGTCGACGCCGCTCGGCGACATCGCGGAGACGATCGGCATCACGCGTGCGCTCGGCGATCAGGCGAAAAAGGTCGTCGTGAACTCCACCAAGTCGATGACCGGCCACCTGCTGGGCGGCGCGGGCGGCCTGGAGTCGGTGTTCACCGTGCTGGCGATCCACAATCAGGTGTCGCCGCCGACCATCAACATCTTCAACCAGGACCCGAAGTGCGACCTGGACTACTGCGCGAATACCGCGCGGGAAATGAAGATCGACGTGGCGGTGAAAAACTCGTTCGGCTTCGGCGGCACGAACGGCTCGCTCGTCTTCAAGCGCCACTGAGCACGGCGCGCTCGTCATCACGGGGTTCGATATGGCGGGCGCGTACGTGGATCGGCCGCATCGGGAAACCGGCTCCACGCCGGGCGTCGCGATGCGGCCGTCGCGTTTTCTGCTCTGCGCGATGCTCGGATTCGCCGGCGTTGCCGTTGCGTCGGTTTTCGAGTGCGTTTTCGCGCACACGGAACATGCAGGGCATGCGTTTGCGGCGGGTGCGGTGACGCTCGCGGCGCTTGCCCTTGCGTCGTATCGATGGCTGCGGGCTCAGCCGTCGGCCATCGGTCTCTTCCCGGACGGCCTCGCGATCCGGAGCCGCACCGGCGAAACGCGCTACACGCGCATCGCGGGATGCGCGCAATGGAGCGGGCGGCTTCTCGCCCTGACGCTCGTGGACTTGCGCGGGCGGCACGAAACGCTCGTCATCGCGGCCGATTCCATCGAGGCCGACACCTTTCGCCAGCTCTCGGTTCAGGCGCGCCGCGCCGCGGCTTCCCACCTGTAACGACTGTAACCGCGCATGAGCGTACCGGTCGCCTTACAGGTGGTAACGCTACAATAGCCCTCCGCGCAACACGCCCAAGTTAAACGGATTTCCCAGGTGAGCGAAAAAGAAATCGACCAATTGCTGGTCGAGCGTGTCCAGAAGGGTGACAAGGCCGCGTTCGAACTGCTGGTCGCCAAATACCACCGCAAGATCATTCGACTGATCTCGCGCCTCGTGCGCGACCCCGCCGAGGTCGAGGACGTCGCCCAGGACGCCTTCATCAAGGCCTACCGCGCGCTGCCCCAGTTTCGGGGCGAATCGGCGTTTTATACCTGGCTCTACCGGATTGCCGTCAACACCGCAAAGAACTATCTTGCGACTCAGGGCCGCCGTGCTCCCACTTCTACCGAGGCCGATGCAGAAGAAGCGGAAACTTTCTCCGACGCAGACCAACTAAGGGATATCAACACGCCCGAATCGATGTTGATGAGCAAGCAGATCGCCGAAACGGTGAATGCTGCGATGGCGCTGCTGCCGGAGGAATTGCGCACCGCCATCACGCTCAGGGAAATTGAAGGTCTGAGCTACGAGGAAATCGCCGAGATGATGGATTGCCCCATTGGCACCGTCAGATCGAGAATTTTTCGTGCTCGCGAAGCCATTGCGGCAAAATTGCGTCCGTTGTTGGACACTCCCGAAGGCAAGCGCTGGTAGGCGGCGAAAGTTCTAGGGGCAGGGACGCGATATCTGGGTTGGTGGTGTCACAACGGGGTGTGGTCAAAGATGGGGAGCATCATGGGGTCGGTCTCGATGCAGAATCAAACAAAGGCGGGTTTGCGCGGCGAGCGCATGTCGGCGTTCGTCGATGGTGAATCGCTCGAAGAAATGGGTGGCGTCGGCCCGTTCCTCGCGGACCTGAAAAGTGACGAACGCGCGGCGTGGTCGGCGTATCACCTGATCGGCGACGCCCTGCGCTCCGACGATCTCGCGATCAGCCCGGCGCGCAGCAGCGCGTTCATGGCCGCATTCTCCGCGCGCTTCGAAGCCGAAGCGCATGTGCTCGCGCCGGCGGCATTGCCGGCCACGGCGGCGAAAGCGCGTGGCGGCCTGCTGCGCCGTCGCGTCATGCCGGCGTTCGCGGTCGCCGCGGCCGCCGCCACGCTGACGTGGATCGTCGTGCCGCAACTGCAGGGCGTGGGCAGCCGCGCCGGCACGCAGGTGGCGAGCGTCGCACCGGCGGATTCGATGCAGCGCGTCGCGCTCGCGTCGGTGCCGGCGGTAACCACGCGCACGCCGATCGTCGAAGCAAACATCATCCGCGACGCCGATCTCGATCAATACCTCGAAGCGCATCAGCAGTTTTCCCAGCAGCCCACGATGCCCGGTGCCATGCCTTTGATTCGCGCGGCGGCTACGTCGCAGGGCCAATAATTTGATGCTGAATGTGCGGTTGAATAAAACAAGATACTGGGGGCGGCTGCCGGCTTTGATGCTCTGCGCAGCCGCGTTGTTGACAGCGGCATCGGGCTCGTACGCTCAGGGAGACGATCCCGCCGCTGTTCGCAAGACTGCCGCCAGCCTGCTCAACCGCATTCACGAAGCGGCCCAGCAGCAGAATTACGAAGGCACGTTCGTCTATCAACGCGGCGCGACGGTTCAATCGTCGCGTATCACGCATGTCGCCACGCGCGGCGACGGCGAATACGAATCGCTCGAAAGCCTCGACGGCGCGCCGCGCAAGATGCTGCGTCACGACGACGACATGTTCACGTTCGTGCCCGAGCGCCATCTTCTGGTGGTCGAGCATCGGCAGAACCGGGATTCTTTCCCGGCGTTGCTCGCAACCAGCGGCGACCAGGTGCTCTCCGTCTACGAGCCGAAGCTTCTGGGCAACGACCGTGTCGCGGGCGTCGAGAGCCAGGTGCTGGAACTCGATCCGAAAGATTCCTATCGATTCGCCTACAAGCTCTGGGCCGACGCGAAAACCGGCTTGCTGCTGCGCGCGCAGACGCTCGATCCGGACGGCCAGGTGCTCGAACAGCTTTCGTTCTCGCAAGTGCGCATCGGCGGGCCGATCGACAAGGCGCCGATCGCGAGCGGCATTCGCAGCACGTCGGGCTGGACTATCGTGCGGCCGCCGGTGCAGCCGGTCGACATGGAAGCGCAAGGCTGGCAACTCACGCCGAATATCGCGGGTTTTCGCAAGATTCGCGAACTTCGCCGTCCGATGGCGTCGAGCCAGCAGGGCCAGCCGCCCATTCCGGTCGATCAGGCCGTGTTCTCGGATGGCCTCGCGACGATCTCAGTTTTCGTCGAGCCGGTGGAGAAAAATACGCGCAAGGAAGGCGCGGGCAATAGCGGCGCCACGCATGTACTGGTGAAGCGTCGGGGGGATTTCTGGATTACCTTGCTGGGTGAAGTGCCGCAAGCCACATTGCAGCAATTTGCTTCTACCATAGAATACAAGCCTTCCAAGTAATCCAGATCCCGGCCTCCAACATATGAGCAACTTCTCGCTGCGCAAGTTCATCGCGGCCGCGGCGCTCGCCGTGTGCCTGCCGTTCGTATCGCAATTTGCGTCGGCGGCGCCCACGGTGAACCTGCCGGACTTCACGACGCTCGTCGACAAGGTGGGGCCTTCGGTCGTGAATATTCGCACGACTTCGCGCGTGGGTACGAGCAGCGATCTGCGCGGCCTGCCGCCGGGCCTCGATGACGGCGACATGTCCGAGTTCTTCCGCCGCTTCTTCGGCATTCCGATGCCCGGCCAGCCTCCGCGCGGCGGCGGTGGAGGTGGCGGTGGCGGCAACAATGGCGGCGGCAATGGCGGCGACCAGGGCAAGGGCGGCAGCCGCAGCTCGCCGGACGACAGCCAGGACAACTCGGAGCAAAGCAGCGGCGTTGGCTCGGGCTTCATTCTGTCGACCGACGGCTACGTGATGACCAATGCGCACGTCGTCGACGATGCGGACACCATCTATGTCACGCTCACCGACAAACGCGAATTCAAGGCGCGGCTCGTGGGTGTCGACGAGCGCACGGACGTCGCCGTCGTGAAGATCAGCGCGACGAATCTGCCGGCCATCACCATCGGCGATTCGAACAAGGTTCGCGTCGGCGAATGGGTGCTCGCGATCGGTTCGCCCTTCGGCCTGGACAACACCGTGACCGCGGGCATCGTCAGCGCGAAGGGGCGTGACACGGGCGATTACCTGCCGTTCATCCAGACCGATGTCGCCGTGAATCCGGGCAATTCGGGTGGTCCGCTCATCAACATGGCGGGCGAGGTGATCGGCATCAACTCGCAGATCTACAGCCGCACGGGCGGCTTCATGGGCATTTCGTTCGCGATTCCGATCGATGAAGCGATGCGCGTGGCGGATCAGCTCAAGACGTCGGGCAAGGTCGTGCGCGGGCGCATCGCGGTGGCGATCGGCGAAGTGACGAAGGATGTCGCGGATTCGCTCGGTTTGCCTAAGGCGCAGGGCGCGCTCGTCTCGAGCGTCGAATCGGGCGGTCCAGCCGACAAGGCGGGCGTGCAGCCGGGCGACATCATCCTGAAGTTCAACGGCCAGAACGTCGAGACCGCGACCGATCTGCCGCGCATGGTCGGCGACACCAAGCCCGGCACGAAGACCACGCTGACGGTCTGGCGCAAGGGCCAGACGCGCGATCTCTCGGTCACCATTGCCGAGATGCAGCCGGACAAGGTCGCGAAGACCGAGCAAAAGAAGTCGCCGCAACCGAAGGAACGCGCCAGCAATTCGCTCGGTATGGCGGTGAGCGACATTCCGGCCGATCAGAAAAAGGCGCTCAAGCTGTCGAGCGGCGTTCAGGTCGATGCCGTCGAAGGTCCGGCGGCGCGCGCGGGCTTCCAGAAGGGCGACATCGTCATGCGCATCGGCGATACGGATATCACGAGCGCGAAGCAGTTCCAGGATGTCGCGCAAGGTCTGGACGCGAGCAAGATGGTCGCGATTCTCGTGCGTCGCGGCGACAACACGCAGTTCGTGCCGCTGCGCCCGCGCGTGCCGGCGCAGAAGTAAGCGCATGAGTTCGTCTCCGGGCGCGCATTTTGTCCTGTACGGGCGCGCCTGGTGTCATCTGTGCGAGGACATGCGCTCCGAGCTGGAGCCGATCGCCGCGCGGCACGGTCTGGCGATCGAATGGATCGACATCGACGAAAATCCGCTGCTGGAAGCGCGCTACGACGAGCGCGTGCCGGTGCTCACGCTCGACGGCGTGGAGCTGTGCCAGTACCGGCTCGACGCCCGCGCCGTGTACGCGGCGCTCGGCGCGCGTGAGCCGTGAGTCCGGCAAAGGCGAAATCCGCCGGGGCACCCCCGTTTTCGGCTAAAATGCAGAAGTTTTCCCCAAATTTTCAAGGCGTGCTCCGCGTTGGTGAGGGCGCGCCTTTTTCGCTTTTTTTGGCTTGATCGGCACTGAATGGATCATATTCGAAACTTTTCGATCATCGCGCACATCGACCACGGCAAGTCGACGCTCGCTGACCGCATCATCCAGTTGTGCGGTGGTTTGTCCGACCGTGAGATGGAAGCGCAGGTGCTCGATTCGATGGACCTCGAGCGCGAGCGCGGCATCACGATCAAGGCGCAGACCGCGGCGCTCACCTACAAGGCGCGCGACGGCAAGGTCTACAACCTGAACCTGATCGACACGCCGGGACACGTCGACTTCTCCTACGAAGTCAGCCGCTCGCTGTCCGCGTGCGAGGGCGCGCTGCTCGTCGTCGACGCGAGTCAGGGCGTCGAGGCGCAGACCGTCGCGAACTGCTACACCGCTATCGAGCTGGGCGTGGAAGTCGTGCCGGTGCTCAACAAGATCGACCTGCCCGCGGCGAATCCCGAGAACGCGATCTCCGAAATCGAGGACGTGATCGGCATCGACGCGACCGACGCCGTACATTGCAGTGCGAAGACCGGTCTGGGCGTCGAGGACGTGCTTGAATCGCTGATCGCAAAAGTGCCGCCGCCGAAGGGCAATACGGATGCGCCGCTGCAGGCGCTCATCATCGATTCGTGGTTCGACAACTACGTCGGCGTCGTAATGCTGGTGCGTATCGTCAACGGCACGCTCAAGCCGAAGGACAAGATCAAGATGATGGCGACCGGCGCGCAATATCCGGTCGAGCACGTCGGCGTGTTCGCGCCGAAGTCGACGAACCTCGCGCAGTTGTCGGCGGGGCAGGTGGGCTTCGTGATCGCGGGCATCAAGGAACTGACGGCCGCCAAGGTGGGCGATACCGTCACCCTCACGACCCGGCCCGCCGAAACGCCGCTGCCGGGCTTCAAGGAAGTCAAGCCGCAGGTGTTCGCCGGGCTCTATCCGGTCGAAGCGAACCAGTACGACGCGCTGCGCGAATCGCTCGAAAAGCTCAAGCTCAACGACGCCTCGCTGCAATACGAGCCGGAAGTGTCGCAGGCGCTCGGCTTCGGTTTCCGCTGCGGCTTCCTCGGCCTCCTGCACATGGAAATCGTGCAGGAGCGACTCGAGCGCGAGTTCGACATGGACCTCATCACCACCGCGCCGACGGTGATCTACGAGGTCGTGCAACGCGACGGCACGACCATCTCCGTCGAGAATCCGGCGAAGATGCCGGAGCCGCCGAAGATCGAGGAAGTGCGCGAGCCGATCGTCACCGTGAACCTGTACATGCCGCAGGAATATGTCGGCTCGGTCATCACGCTGTGCACGACCAAGCGCGGCTCGCAGATCAACATGCAGTACCACGGCCGTCAGGTGCAGCTGACCTACGAAATCCCGATGGCGGAAATCGTGCTCGACTTCTTCGACCGCCTGAAGTCGACATCGCGCGGCTATGCGTCGATGGATTACGAATTCAAGGAATATCGCGCGGCCGACGTGGTCAAGGTGGACATGCTCATCAACGGCGACAAGGTCGATGCGCTGTCGGTGATCGTGCACCGCTCGCAGAGCCAGCATCGCGGCCGCGAAGTGGCGGCGAAGATGCGCGAACTGATTCCGCGTCAGATGTACGACGTGGCGATTCAGGCGACCATCGGCTCGAACATCATCGCGCGCGAGAACATCAAGGCGCTGCGCAAGAACGTGCTCGCGAAGTGCTACGGCGGCGACATCTCGCGCAAGAAGAAGCTGCTCGAAAAGCAGAAGGCCGGCAAGAAGCGCATGAAGCAGGTCGGCACGGTCGAAATCCCGCAAGAGGCTTTCCTGGCGATCCTGCGCGTCGATGAATGACGCGGGCGCCGCGAGGCAAACAACGATAACAACCGGAAGCGATTGATGAATTTCGCATTGATTCTTTTGATTCTCGTCGTATTGACGGGTATTGCATGGGTGCTCGACAAGCTGGTGTTTTTGCCGCAACGGCGCCGCGCCGCTGAGACCGCGGTCGCCGAGTTCGACCGTCAGCAGGAGCGCGTCGGCGAGCGTTTCGCCGATGAAAACGCCGCGCAGACGCGCGCCCGTCTGCACGACGAAAAGCTGCGCCAGCCGTGGTGGCTCGAATACACCGCGAGTTTCTTTCCGGTGATTCTCGCGGTGTTCGTGGTGCGCTCGTTCATCATCGAGCCGTTCAAGATCCCATCGGGCTCGATGGTTCCGACCTTGCTCGTCGGCGACTTCATTCTCGTGAACAAGTACGAGTACGGTTTGCGCCTGCCGATCACCAACTCCAAGCTGACGAACGGCAGTCCGCTCAAGCGCGGCGATGTCGTGGTGTTCCGCTATCCGAAGGACGAATCGGTCGACTACATCAAGCGCGTGATCGGTCTGCCGGGCGATACCGTCGCGTATGAGGACAAGAAGCTCACGATCAACGGCAAGCCGGTGCCCGAAACGCCGCTGCCGGACTATTTCGATGACGAGCGCATCGGTTACGCGAAACAGTTCGAGGAAGATCTCGACGGCCGCAAGAACGCGATCCTGAACAATCCGCAGGTGCCGCCGTTCGTCGTCGGCGCGGACGACTTCCCGTTTCGCGACAACTGCAACTACAACGCGCAGGGCGTGACGTGCAAGGTGCCGCCGGGCAACTACTTCATGATGGGCGATAACCGCGACAACAGCGCGGACAGCCGCTACTGGGGGTTCGTGCCGGACCAGAACATCGTCGGGCGCGCGTTCTTCATCTGGATGAACTTCAGCAATCTGAAGCGCATCGGCGCGTTCCAGTGAAACATGCAGCGCCGGCTCGTCCGCATCGGACAGCCGGCGTTCCTCATGTTTGAAACAAGCTTCGAAACGGCGTGAAGAAGCGCGGCTAACACCGTCTCGGCACGCGTTTTCCGGCGTCGACCGGCGCAATCGCCCGTCCGCGCGCCCGCGTTATACTCTCTCCATGCCATCTTCTCCGTTGGAAAGCCGGCTGCGGTATGAATTTCGCAATGCGGAATTGCTGCGCCAGGCGATGACCCACCGCAGTCACAGCGCCACGCACAATGAACGGCTCGAATTTCTCGGCGATTCCGTTCTAAATTGCGTGGTGGCTGCGCTTTTGTTCCAACGATTCAGCAAACTCGACGAAGGCGACCTGTCGCGCGTGCGCGCGAATCTGGTGAAACAGCAGTCGCTTTACGAAATTGCGCAGGCGCTCAACGTGTCCGAAGGCTTGCGGCTCGGTGAAGGGGAACTGCGGAGCGGCGGCTTTCGGCGCCCGTCGATCCTCGCGGATACGCTCGAAGCCATCTTCGGCGCGATCTTCCTCGACGGCGGATTCGACGCCGCGTACACGGTCATCAAGCGGCTCTACACGCCGGTGCTCGATCACATCGATCCGCGCACCATCGGCAAGGATGCGAAGACCCTGCTGCAGGAATATCTCCAGGGCCACAAGATCGCGCTGCCGACCTATACGGTCATCGCCACTCACGGCGCCGCGCACAATCAGCAGTTCGAAGTCGAATGCACGGTGCCGAAGCTCGACGTGAAGGTGTCGGGTTCCGGCGCAAGCCGCCGCGCCGCCGAACAGGCCGCCGCCAAAAAGGCGCTCGACGAAGTGGTCGCCGCCGCGCCGACGCTCGGCGTGAAGCCCAGACGCAAGGGCGCGCGCGCGGCGAAGCAGGTCGAACCCGAGGTGGTGCCCGGCGTCACCGGCATTCAGGCGGCGCTCGATCTGCGCTCGCCCGAGCGGCGCGAGCGCCATCATGGTCCGCACGTCGCGCAACAGGGCGCGCACGAACGTCCGGCCGCAGCACCGCTCGCCGTGATCCGCGCGACTCATGTGGAGCCGTCCGCGGGCGCCTATGCAGCCGCCGACAAACCCGAACGCGCCGTGATTCACAAGCCGGAGCGAGCGGCGAAGAGCGAATCCGGAAGTGCCGCCGCAGCCGAGAAACCGGCGCCCTCCGATGATCGCGACGACACCTCCACGTCCGACGCGGACGCGCCGGCAGGCCGCGTCGTGCGCGCCGCCGACGCCGGCCACTGACGCGCGCCGCAGCGCACCCGGCGCAATCGCGCCCTAACGAAACTTCGCCGCACACATTTATGAACGCTCCCACTTCTTCCGGTTTTCGCTGCGGCATGGTCGCGATCGTCGGCCGTCCTAACGTCGGCAAGTCGACGCTGATGAACGCGCTCGTCGGTCAGAAGGTGAGCATCACGTCGCGCAAGGCGCAGACGACTCGCCACCGCATCACCGGCATCAATACGTTCGACGACGCGCAGTACATCTTCGTCGATACGCCCGGTTTCCAGACGCGCCACAGCGGCGCGCTCAACCGCTCGCTGAACCGCGCGGTGACCTCGACGCTGACTTCCGTCGATGCGATTCTTTTCGTGATCGAGGCGGGCCGCTTCGGCCCCGACGATCAGAAAGTGCTCGACCTGATCCCGGCAGGCACGCCCACGCTGCTGATCGCCAACAAGCTCGATCGCGTCGGCGACAAGGATTCGCTCTTTCCCTTCATGCAGCAGATGTCGGCGCTGCGGGACTTCCGCGAGATCGTGCCGCTGTCGGCGAAGCATCCCGAGGACATCAAGCGCCTCATGTCCGTCGTGAAGCCGTATCTGCCGGAAGGTGAGCCGATCTACGGCGAGGACGACCTGACCGATCGCAGCGAGCGTTTTCTCGCGGCGGAGATCCTGCGCGAGAAGGTGTTCCGCTGGACCGGCGACGAGTTGCCGTACACGAGCACGGTGCTCATCGACAAGTTCGAGACCGAAGGTCGCCTGCGCCGCGTCTTCGCGACGATCCTCGTCGACCGCGACACCCACAAGGCGATGATCATCGGCCAGAAGGGCGCGAAGCTGAAGCAGATCAGCACGGAAGCGCGGCTCGACATGGAGAAGCTCTTCGATGGTCCCGTGTATCTCGAAACCTTCATCAAGGTGAAGAGCGGCTGGGCGGACAACGAAGCGGGCCTGCGCGCATACGGCTACGAGTAATGCATGGACGACGGCTCGAACGACGCCCGGATGATTCCGCCCGCCGATGATCGTCCCGCCGACGATTTCGATGCGGACGAGCGTCCGTCCGCGCGCGCCGTGCCGAAGCGCAAGCGGGCGTCGCCGTCATCGTCGGCCAGTGAAGGCGGAGAGAAGCGGCCACGCGCCGCGCCGCGCTCAGACTTCCGTATCGCCGAGCAGCCGGGTTTCGTGCTGCACAGCTATCCGTATCGCGAGACGAGTCTCATCATCGACGTGTTTGCGCGCGATTTCGGCCGTGTCGCGCTCGTCGCGAAAGGCGCGAAGCGTCCGCATTCCGCGTTGCGCGGCGTGTTGCAGACGTTTCAGCCGCTGGGGCTATCGTGGTCCGGCAAGGGCGAAGTCCGCACGCTGACGACCGCCGAATGGGTCGGCGGCATGCTGCCGCTGGCCGGCGACGCGTTGCTCTGCGGCTTCTACGTGAACGAGCTGCTCGTGAAGTTCTGCGCCCGCGAGGACGCGCATCCGGCGCTCTTCAATCACTACGTGCTGACGCTCTCGCGTCTCGCGCACGACGAACCCGCCGTGCAGGTGCTGCGTTCGTTCGAGCGCGTGCTCCTGCGCGAAACCGGTTACGCGATGAATCTCGCGCGCACCGTCACGCGCCAGCCGGTCGTGGCTGACGGCCGCTATGTCTTCGATCCCGACCGCGGCGTGCGCGAAGCGTCCGACGAGCTTCCCGCGCCGTGGCCCGTGATCGCGGGGCAGACGCTCATCGACATGGAGCGCGACGACTACACAAACCCGCAGACGGCCGCGCAAAGCAAGACGCTGATGCGCTTCCTGCTGAACCACTACCTGGGCGGCACGCCGCTCGCCACCCGTCAGATATTGATCGACCTGCAAAAACTATGAGCTTCTTTCTCTCGTCGCCTGCGAGCGTGATCGATCTGGGCGTGAACATCGATCACGTCGCCACGTTGCGCAATGCGCGCGGCACGTCCTATCCCGATCCGATCCGCGCCGCGCTCGCCGCCGAGGAAGCGGGCGCCGACGTCATCACGCTGCACTTGCGCGAGGATCGCCGCCATATCGTGGACGCCGACGTCCGCACGCTGCGACCGCTCCTGAAAACGCGCATGAATCTCGAATGCGCGGTGACGCGCGAGATGCTCGACATCGCGTGCGAGATCAAGCCGCACGATGTCTGCCTCGTGCCGGAAAAGCGGCAGGAAGTGACGACCGAAGGCGGCCTCGATGTCGCGGGCCGCTTCGAAGAAGTGAAGGCCGCGTGCAAGCAGCTTGCCGATGCGGGCGCGCGCGTATCGCTTTTCATCGATCCGGACGAGACGCAGATTCGCGCCGCGCAGGAAGCGGGCGCGCCCGTGATCGAACTGCACACGGGCCGTTATGCCGAAGCGCACGAGCAAGCCGAACAGCAGCGCGAATTCGAACGCGTCGCGACGAGCGTCGATTTCGGCAACACGCTCGGGCTCAAGGTGAACGCGGGCCACGGACTGCATTACACGAACGTGCAGGCGATCGCCGCGCTGCCGGGCATCGTCGAATTGAATATCGGGCACGCGATCGTCGCGCACTCGATTTTCGCGGGCTGGGACAATGCCGTGCGCGAGATGAAGGCGATCATGGTCGCGTCACGCCTCGCGTCGATTCACGCACGCTGAGCACGTCATGGCCATCTACGGAATCGGCACGGACGTCGTGCAAGTGAGCCGCGTCGCGGCGGTGATGCGGCGCACGAAGGGGCGGTTTGCCGAAAAGGTGCTCGGCCCCGACGAGTTGCGCATCTATCACGCGCGCAACGCCCGCTCGGAAGTGCGCGGCCTCGCGTTTCTCGCCACGCGCTTTTCGGCCAAGGAAGCCTTCTCGAAGGCGATCGGCCTCGGCATGCGCTGGCCGATGACCTGGCGCGCGCTGCAAACCCTCAACGAGCCGAGCGGCAAACCGATGATCGCGGCATCCGGCGAACTGGCCGAATGGCTCGCGCAACGCGGCATCACGACGCAGGTCACGGTGAGCGACGAGCGCGATTACGCGGTGTCGTTCGTGATCGCGGAAGTGCCCGATCGCACCTGAATTCAATCAATCAACGCACAAGAAAACCAATTGAATCCGATGAAACGCACTCCCGGGCCCGTCATGCTCGACGTCGCCGGCACCACGCTGAACGACGCGGATATCGAGCGCCTCACGCATCCCATGACGGGCGGCATCATTCTCTTCGCGCGGCATTTTCAGGACCGTGCGCAGCTCGTCGCATTGACCGATGCGATCCGCGCGGTGCGCGATGACATCCTGATTGCGGTCGATCACGAGGGCGGGCGCGTGCAGCGTTTTCGCACCGACGGCTTCACCGTGCTGCCCGCGCCGGGCAAGCTCGGCGAGCTGTGGGACCGCGACGTGCTCGCCGCGACCCGGGCCGCGACCGCGTTCGGCTACGTGCTGGCGGCGGAGTTGCGCGCGTGCGGCATCGACATGAGCTTCACGCCGGTGCTCGATCTGAATTACGGACAGTCGAAAGTGATCGGCGATCGCGCGCTGCATGGCGATCCGCGCGTCGTGACGATGCTGGCGAAGAGCCTGAATCACGGCCTCGCGCTCGCCGGCATGGCGAACTGCGGCAAGCACTTTCCGGGGCACGGTTTCGCCGAAGCCGATTCACACGTCGCGCTGCCGACCGACGATCGCCCGCTCGATGAAATCCTCGCCAGCGATGTGCGACCGTATGACTGGCTCGGCATGTCGCTGGCGTCGGTGATTCCGGCGCACGTCATCTACACGCAGGTCGACGACAAACCCGCTGGCTTTTCACGCATCTGGCTGCAGGAGATTCTGCGCGGCAAGCTCGGGTTCAACGGCGCGATTTTCAGCGACGATCTGTCGATGGAAGCGGCCCGCGCGGGCGGCACGCTCACCGAAGCGGCAACCGCCGCGCTGACGGCGGGCTGCGACATGGTGCTGATCTGCAATCAGCCGGAAGAGGCGGGCAAGGTGCTGGAGCAGTTGCGTTACACGCCGCCGAAGGTTTCCACGCAGCGTATCCGGCAGATGCGTCCGCGGGGCAAGGCGCTGCGGTGGAGCAAGCTGCAGGCGCATGCTGAGTATCGGGCGGCGCGGGCGCTCGTTAAGGATTTGCTCGGCGGGTAGGTGGTTTTGCTACGGGATGCTTCTGGACTTCGCTGGATCCCGTATTCGCGTCGGTTTATTAGCACTGCCCCTGTGCGGGGCGGCACCTACTTTCTTTGCTGCTGCAAAGAAAGTAGGCAAAGAAAGCAGCTTTCCCATCCAAAGTGCTTCATGCCGGCCGCGGCACAGGCGATTGGCTGAATGGCCCGGCAGTAGCGAGTGCCCTCGTAGGCCTAACCGGGCTTGGATCGCGCACGGTTTGTCACATCGCACCACGCGCGTGGCTGGTTCAGCACGAAATAGCTCCGGCCCGCTTCGCGGCCGCCCGGTCAATTGGGTGTGCGCGCGCTCCTTCTTCGTCGGTTTCCTTCGCATACCCAACGGCAGCGCGTAGCGCTGTGCCGAAGCCATTTTGTGCTGCACCAGCGCGTTAAACGTTCTAGCTCGTCAGACCGTGCGCGGTCCAAGCCCGGTTCTGCTTGTGTGGGCACTCGCTATTGCCGGGCCGTTAGGTCAATCGCCTGTGCCGCGGCCGGTGTGAAGTACTTTGGATGGGACAAGCTGTTTCTTTGGTTGCTTTCTTTGCAGCAGCAAAGAAAGTGACTGCCGCCCCGCACAGGGGCAGTGCCAATAGACCGACGCGAATATGGGATCCGGCGAAAGCCAAAAAACCATCACGAAGACTCCAGCTTCATCCTCTGCAACTTGTTGTAAAGCGTCTTGGGACTGATCCCAAGCAACGTCGCCGCACGATGCCGCGTGCCACCGACCGCTTCGAGCGTCGCACGAATCAGCATATCCTCGACATCCGCGAGCGCGGTACCCACGGTCACCTGCACGCTGCTGCCATTCAAACCGCGCCCACCGAGCCCGCCGGGCTCATCAACGCGCAGGGTTTCGATCGTCTCCCCCGACGCGTGATAAGCACGCCTCACACGATCGCGCATCTCGCGCACATTGCCAGGCCATTCACTGGCGATGCACTCGCGAATGAACGCCGGACTGATGCGCTTCGGCGACCCGCTCGTGATCCCGGCGATGTGATTCTCGCGATTGAGTTCGTCGACGAGCGTCTGCGCGATCAGCGCGATGTCGTCATCGCGATCGCGCAGCGGCGGCAACAGGATCGACGACGCCGACAGGCGCTGAAACAGATCCTCGCGCATCGCGCCGCTCGCCACGGCTTCGCGCATCGGCAGGCGGGACGCGGCGATCAGCCGGAAGTCCGTCATGATGCGGTTGCTGCCGCCCACGCGCATGAAGGTCTGCGAATCGAGCGCGCGCAAGAGCGCTTCCTGCTGCGCGGGAGGCAGCGAATCGATCTGGTCGAGGAACAGCGTGCCGCCGCCCGCCTGTTCGAGCAAGCCGGGCTCGCGGTTCTCCGCGCCCGCGAACGCGTTGCGCTCGTGGCCGAAGAGGATGCTTTCCATCGAACGCGACGAGCCGTCGCCGTTGCGGCTTGCGGAGCAATCGAAGGTGACGAATGGGCCCTTGCGCCGGCGGCTCAGTTGGTGAATCGTGCGCGCCGCCATCTTCTTGCCCGTGCCCGGATCGCCACAGATCATCACGGCGGCTTCGGTCGGCGCGGTGTGCTCGATCAGATCATAGACATGCTGCATGGCGGCGCTGCGGCCGATGATCTCCCCGAAGTGACCCAGTTCGCGCAGCGTCGAACGCAGCGACTGGACTTCCTCGGTGAGCTCGTACGGCCGCGGAATGCGCGCGAGCAGGCTGCGCAGACGCGGGATGTTCACCGGTTTGAGCAGATAGTCCCAGATGCCGTGCCGCAGGCCTTCGATCGCGCTCTCGACCGTGGCGTTGCCCGTCATCACGATCACGGGCAACGCGCCATCGGGCGGTTGCGAAGGCAGACTCGGCAGCAGATCGAGACCGGAGCCATCCGGAAGATTCAGGTCGATCAGCACGACATCTGGGATGAAGCGGGTCAGCGCGGAGCGCGCTTCGGCGAGCGTCGTCGCGGTATCGACGGAAAAGCCGTCTGCCGTAAGGATTGCGGACAGGCCGGAGAGGCTATTGGGATCGTCTTCGACAATCAGTGCGTGTGGCATGGCGGACCAACGTATCAAAGTGGACTATAGTGCGCCGTCTCCGCGTGGGGTCGGGCGGGTCGTGGGCGGGAGACGGCGCCTCGTTCCGGCGTCTGGCGCGTCACCCGCTGCGGGGTCTGTCCTGCGTTACTCGTTCGTCATTCTTGTTGCGCGAATCTGTCATTGCGATCTGAGGTGCAATTCGTTGCTGACGGACTGCACGCCCGGCACGCCACGCGCCACGGCGAGCGCCTTCTGAATCTGTCCCTCCGATTCCACATAGCCCGACAACTGCACGACACCCCGATAAGTTGCGACGCTCATCGGCAAGACCCTGAGTTCCGGATCGGCAACGATCGCGGCTTTCACGCGGGCGGCAAGCGCCGCGTCGTCGGTGGCGACCTCGCTGCCCGCATTCGCGTTCGCGTTCGCCGGTGTCGCCGGCGTGGACTTGCAGCCGGCGATGAAAGCGAAGGCGGCCAGCGCGAGCGCCGCGACGATCAGAAACCGGCTCTGAATGAAAGGCGTGCTTTGCATGTCGGCTCTGAAATCCTGATTTGCACGATCGAGCAGAAATCGTGCCACGCAGTTAATTTTTCCGATGAAAGCTGACCGCTCGGGAGGAAGCGCGGCCGGTTGATTCGATCGGCGTCGGAACTATTCGGGGTGCGACCGGTAAAGTTTGCCTGAAATTGTCAAAAAATTCATGCAAAAGAAAAAGCGCCCGCGATGGGGCGCTTTTTCCGAGGCTGAGCGGGTGAGTTACACCGGCCGCTCAGCTTACGATGCAGTGGCGCAGGCTTACGCGCGGCTGCGGTATTCGTTCGTGCGAGTGTCGATTTCGATCTTGTCGCCGATGTTGCAGAAGAGCGGCACTTGCAGTTCGAAGCCGGTGTTCAGCTTGGCGTTTTTCAGCACTTTGCCCGACGACGTGTCGCCCTTCACGGCGGGTTCCGTGTAGACGATCTCACGGACCAGCGTGGTCGGCAGCTCGACCGAGATGGCCTTCTCGTTGTAGAACACGACTTCGCAAGCCATGCCGTCTTCGAGATAGTTGAGCGCGTCGCCCATCATTTCGGCTTCGACTTCGTACTGGTTGTAGTCGGCGTCCATGAAGACGTACATCGGATCCGCGAAGTACGAGTACGTCACTTCCTTGCGGTCGAGCACGACGACGTCGAACTTGTCGTCCGCCTTGTAGACGGTTTCCATGCCGGCGGCCGTCAGAAGGTTTTTGAACTTCATCTTCACGACCGCGGAGTTGCGGCCCGACTTGTTGTACTCGGCGCGCTGCACAACCATGGCATCGCTGCCGATCATGACGACGTTGCCGACGCGGAGTTCTTGTGCGGTCTTCATAAAACTAGGTCCTGTACAAATGGATTTGGCTTGAATGCCTGGAATGAATCGATCGGACGGCGGCGCTGCCTGGAGGTCTTACTGCCGTCACCGTGCGAGAGTTCGTGCTGACGAAGGATCTGCCTTCGAGCCGACCTGCGCGGCGCAATCCTTGAACTGCGGCCTGCTTTCTCGGATAACCGCTTATTTTAACTGAGTTTTTGCTTATTTGGCCAGCCGTATGGCGCGGCGCGAACAGCCGTGAGGCGACGCTCATCGGGCCAGACGCGAGGCGACGTGCGCGACGAGATTGCCCGCCAGATCGCCGACGCCCGCCAGTTCTTTCGCCCAGCGCGCCGCGCGCGTCTGCAGCGCCGCCCGATGCCGCCAGAAGTCGGCCCAGTCCGGCGCGCCCGCGCCGTTCCACGCGTGCCAGAAGCGCGCGAGGGCGTCGCGCGCGGACGGATCGAGCGTGCGCGTGTAGTGCGCGAGCGCGGCGTCGAGCTTCGGCAGGTGAGCGTCGTCGGCTTGCGGGTAGATGTGCCAGACGAACGGCTTGTTCGCCCATTGCGCGCGCACGAAGGAGTCCTCGCCGCGCACGAAGTTGATGTCGGCGGCCCAGAGCAGTTCGTCGAAACGCGGCTGCTCGACGAAGCCAAGCGCGTGGGCTTCTAGCGCCCCCGCGCGCGCCGACGTGCCGGCCGCGAACTTCGGCAGGCCGAAAAAGCGCGCGAGCGCGCCGGAAATGCGGCCTTCGGGCACGAGCAGGACGACCGGCGCATCGCCGTCGCGCCATTGCGCGAGCAGCGCGTCGACCGCCGGGTTTTCATAGGCGAAGAGCGACACGACCGTCGTCTCGCCGCCCGGCCGTTCGACGCCGACCCGTTCGCGCCACCACGCGCCTTTATCGAAACGCGCGCGGCGCGTGTCGAGATCATGCTCCTTCAGCACGCCGCCCGTGCCCTTGCCGAGACCGGGAAAGAAGAAGCTCTTGTCGAGCGGATAGCGCGGGTGCGGAGAGGGCCGCAGATGGAAATCGGCGACCCAGTCCTCGCCGCTCAGGTATTCGAGATTGATCCAGACGGGCTTCGGGTCGCGGCGCGCCATCGCGGCGATGTACGCATGCGGTAGCTCGCACGCGAACGCCTCGATGACGACATCGGCGATGGCGAGCGTCTCGCCCGCGTGCGTTGGCTCACGCCAGTGCTCGATCGTGATGCCCATCGCGTCCTGGCGCGCGCGCGTCGCGTCGACTTCGGGGCAGAGCGCATGGAAGACCCTCAGATCATCGACCAGAAGACGCACGCGCCAGCCGTGCTCCGCGTGCAACTGCCGCGCGAGCCGCCAGCACACGCCGATGTCGCCGAAGTTGTCGACCACCGCGCAGAAGATGTCGCAGGCGAGTTGCGGGTCGGCGGGATGCGTAGTCATGAGGACGAAGGCGCGCGGCGTAATGTTCTAAACTGGCGATTCTAAGATAACGCGCCTGGCACGGCTCACGCCCGTGCCGATGCTTTTCCGTCCCCCTTGCTGCATGACTGACACCGACGCCCCCCAACCGGATTTCGACCCGAAAAAGACGCTCGCGCAATTGCCGCATATGCCCGGCGTGTACCGCTATTACGACGGCGACGGCAACGTGCTCTACGTCGGCAAGGCGCGCAATCTGAAAAAGCGCGTGTCGAGCTACTTCACGAAGACGCTGCATTCGCCGCGCATCGCGATGATGGTCACCCGCATCCGCAAGATCGAGACGACCGTCACGCGCTCGGAAGCCGAAGCGCTGCTGCTCGAAAACAATCTCATCAAGGCGCTTGCGCCGCGCTACAACATTCTCTTTCGCGACGACAAGTCGTATCCGTTCCTCAAGCTCACGGGCCACAAGTTTCCGCGCATGGCGTACTACCGCGGCGCGGTCGACAAGAAGAATCAGTACTTCGGCCCGTTCCCGAGCGCGTGGGCGGTGCGCGAGAGCATCCAGATCCTGCAGCGCGTATTCCAGTTGCGCACCTGCGAGGACTCGGTCTTCAGCAACCGCACGCGGCCGTGCCTTTTGCATCAGATCGGGCGCTGCACGGCGCCGTGCACGGGCTTCATCACCGAAGAGGATTACGCGCGCGACGTGTCGAACGCGTCGCGCTTTTTGCTCGGACGTCAGGGCGAGGTGATGAAGGAGCTGGAGCAGAAGATGCACGCGTTCGCCGCCGACCTGAAATTCGAGCAGGCCGCGGCGGTGCGCAACCAGATGAGCTCGCTTGCGACCGTGCTGCATCAGCAGGCGATCGAAGTGGGCGGCGAGAGCGACGTCGATATCCTCGCGGTCGTCGCGCTCGGCGGCAAAATCTGCGTGAATCTCGCGATGGTGCGCGGCGGCCGGCATCTCGGCGACAAGGCGTACTTTCCGGCGCACGTCGAAAGCGCGATGGCGCTCGGCGATGAGGACGATCTGCCCGAGATCGCCGAAGCGATCGCAACGGATCTGGCGCCGGTGGAATCCGAGTCCGAAGCCGAACCCGAACCCGAACCCGAACCCGAACCGCGCGAAGGCGCGCTCGAATCGGAGGTGCTGGAAGCCTTCATGGCGCAGCATTACATCGGCAATCGCGTGCCGCCGGTGCTCGTCGTGAGTCATGCGCCTTCGAGCCGCGAGCTCGTCGAGCTGCTGATCGAGCAGGCGGGCCACAAGGTCACGCTGCTGCGTCAGCCGCAGGGACAAAAACGCGCGTGGCTCTCGATGGCCGAAAACAACGCGAAGCTCGCGCTCGCGCGGCTTTTGTCGGAGCAGGGCTCGCAGCAGGCGCGCACGCGCTCGCTCGCCGAGACGCTTTCCATGGAAATGGACGATCTCGCGCAACTGCGCATCGAGTGCTTCGACATCAGTCATACGATGGGCGAGGCGACGCAGGCGTCGTGCGTCGTGTATCACCATCACAAGATGCAATCGGGCGAATACCGCCGCTACAACATCACCGGCATCACGCCCGGCGACGATTACGCCGCGATGCGCCAGGTGCTCACGCGCCGCTACGAGAAGATGGTCGCGCAGGCGGCCGCGAACGCGAACGACGAAGCCACGACCCTGCAACCCGACGACGCCGCCGATCCCAACGTCACGCCCGATGCCGCCGAACCCGTGGCCGCGGGCGGCACGCTGCCCAACATCGTGCTGATCGATGGCGGCAAGGGTCAGGTCGAGATCGCGCGGCAGGTTTTCTCCGAGCTCGGGCTGGATCACGGCATGCTGGTGGGCGTCGCGAAGGGAGAGGGGCGCAAGGTCGGACTCGAAACGCTGGTGTTCGCCGACGGGCGCACGGCGCTCGAACTCGGCAAGGAAAGCGCGGCGCTGATGCTCGTCGCGCAGATCCGCGACGAGGCGCACCGTTTCGCGATCACCGGCATGCGCGCGAAGCGGGCGAAAGCGCGGCAGACTTCGCGGCTGGAAGAGCTGGAGGGCGTCGGCGCGAAACGGCGGCAGCGGCTCTTGTCGCGCTTCGGCGGGTTGCGCGGCGTGCAGGCGGCGAGCGTCGAGGACCTGGCGAGCGTCGAAGGCATTTCGCTCGCGCTCGCGCAGCAGATTTATCGTCAGTTGCATTGAGCCGCATGACCGGCCGAAAAGCCGGCCGCGCGGCGCGCCACGCCAGCGGGCCGCCTTGTGAGCGCCGGGTCGACGCGGCACAATGGCGGCTTCCTTACATGTCCCTCAACCGCGTGCGCCCATGCCGTTCAATCTACCGATCTTCCTGACGTGGCTGCGAATCGTGCTGATTCCGCTCGTCGTGGGCGTGTTCTATTTGCCGGACATGATGATGAGCCCGGAGCATCGCAATCTGCTCGGCATGGTCATTTTCGTACTCGCCGCACTCACCGACTGGTTCGACGGCTTTCTCGCGCGCAAGCTCAATCAGACGTCATCGTTCGGCGCGTTCCTCGATCCCGTCGCCGACAAGCTGATGGTCACCGCCGCGCTGCTCGTGCTCGTGCAACTGTCGCGATTGAATGCGGTGATCGCGCTCATCATCGTCGGGCGCGAGATCACGATTTCAGCGCTGCGCGAATGGATGGCGCAGATTGGCGCGTCGAAGAGCGTCGCGGTCAATCAGCTCGGCAAGTTCAAGACCGTGTGCCAGATGGTCGCGATCCCGATGCTGCTGTTCTACGGCCCGCTGAAGATCGCCGGCACGCCATGGATGGTCGACACGCGCGTGTGGGGCTTGTGGCTCATCTACGTCGCGGCGTTCCTCACCGTCTGGTCGATGCTCTACTACATGAAGCTCGCCTGGCCGCAGATTCGCGAGCGCGGCGGCATGCTGTGAGGGGTCGTTCGGCTCATCGCGATAAATTGCGTCGAAGCGAAAAATTCCTCTCACAAAACAGTTGACAGTCCTCTTTAGCTTCTACATAATCTCGTTTCTCTGATGCACGGCGCGACGCAACAAGCGAAGCAAGAGCAAAAGAACAGCAGTAAATGCGGGAGTAGCTCAGTTGGTAGAGCGCAACCTTGCCAAGGTTGAGGTCGCGAGTTCGAGACTCGTCTCCCGCTCCAGATTTGAAGGTTTCGATGTCATCGGCGCTGAACTGGCCAGGCGCAACGAAGCATCCGGAACCGGTAGTTGTAGCGTTACAGGATTTTGCGGGAGTAGCTCAGTTGGTAGAGCGCAACCTTGCCAAGGTTGAGGTCGCGAGTTCGAGACTCGTCTCCCGCTCCAGTCAAAGGGGAAGCCAAGCTTCCCTTTTTGTTTGGTGAATCAGCCGGCCCGATGACCGGTAGCACCAGAACCGCTTGTGGCGCGGTAGCAAAGCGGTTATGCAGCGGCCTGCAAAGCCGTTTAGACCGGTTCGACTCCGGTCCGCGCCTCCACTTGAAAAGCCCTGATCCGTCAGGGCTTTTTTCTTTTCGGAACGCCGGTATCCGCGCGATTCTGCGTCCTGTCGCGGCACGGCATAATTGCCATACTTCTGCCACACCGACTCCCATGAACGACTCACTCTCCCAACTCGAATGGCGCTGGAAGCGCTTCGACGATCTGACGACCACCGAGGTCTACGACATGCTCGCCGCACGCAGCGCCGTGTTCGTCGTCGAGCAGAATTGCGTGTACGGCGATATCGACGGACTCGATGTCGATGCGTGGCACCTGTTCGCATACGGCAAGGGCGAGAAGCGTCCCGCGCTCGCGGGCTATCTGCGCGTGCTGTTGCCGGGCCATCCGGATGAGAGCGAGATGGAGGTGCGCATCGGTCGCGTGCTGACGACCGCGAACTTTCGTGGCCTGAAGCTCGGCAACGCCATGCTCGAGCGCGCGCTCGAGCACATCCTGAAGCAATGGCCGGATCAGCCGGTCAGCCTGCACGCGCAAGCGCATCTGCAGCGCTTCTACGGCGCATTCGGCTTCGTGCCGTCGTCGGGGCTGCATGACGAAGACGGCATTCCCCACGTCTGGATGCGCCGTCCCGGCTTCGCGTCATGATGTCGTGGCCTTCGGGCCAGTGACCGGCGCGAGCGCGCCGCGCCCGACACCTTCCTTTCTCAGCCGCGAACGCGCCGACAGCCGCAGCCAGTGGCGCAGCGCGATCAGCGCGCCGATCACGCTCATCATCGATCCCGGAATCCACAGCAAAAGGCCGCCGATCTGCTGATCGCGCATCGGCGTGATCCAGGTGAACGCGCGGCCGCAAATCGAATAAATCGGATAGAGCTCGTGCGGCGTGAAGAAGATATACGCGCCGAGGATGATCTGCGGCGGGATCGCGGCGATCACGACGAGCACGCGTCTGCCGGGCGCGAGCCGCGCGGGCGGCGCCGGGCGCGGGTCCAGAATCAGCCACCAGAACAGCAGGCCGTCGATCACCATGCTCCAGTTCATCACGCGATAGAGCCGGTAATCGAGCATCGCCTTGAAGTGGATCGGCGAAAGCAGCCAGAAATAGATCAGCCCGACGAACAGCGTGACCGCGATCACCGGGTTGAACACGACATCGAAGAACGTGCGCGCGACGCGCGTCTGCGCGGCCGGCCGCAGCCAGCGCCGCCGCCACGCGAACGGAATGCCCGCGCGCAGCGCCGCGCCGGGATGCGACAGCGCGATCAGAAACGGCCCGAGATGATGCAGCACGAGATGCTGCAGGCGGTGCATGAAGAATTCGTGCTCGAAGAAATAATCGAGCCGCGTGTGGAGCGCGACATAGAGTGCGATCAGGCCGGACCAGAACGCGATGCGACGCGAGATCGACACGCGCGCATGCCGCGCGCCGCGCGCGAACAGCACTGCCGCCACGAGCACGGCGATCACGACCGTTGGCGACGGCTCCCACGGATCGAGCCAATACAGGAGGGCGCTCATCGTCAGGCGTCCTGCGCGTGGATCACGCGCTTCAGATCGTTCGCGATGGCGTCGATGGAATCGTTGTCGGTCGCGAGCAGGCGCGCGTGACCGGCGGCATCGAAGATATAGACGGCCGAGCTGTGCGTGACTTCGTATGCGCCGCTCGGGTCGCGCTTCTCCATCTGATACGCGATGCGATAGCGCTGCGCGACCGATTCGATTGCGCGGTCCGTGCCCGTCAGGCCGACGGCGTGACGGTCGTCGAAGGCGCGCACGTAGGATCGCAGGAGCGCGGGCGTATCGCGCGCCGGATCGACGGAGATGAAGACGATGCGCGTCCTGTCCGCGTCCGCTCCCACGCGCTGGAGCACCTGCATGAGGCGCGCCATCGTTTCGGGGCAGACATCGGGGCAATGCGTGTAACCGAAGTAGACGAGCGTCGTCTTACCTGCGAACGACTGGCCCGTGACGGGCGCGCCGCCATCGTCGACGAGCGAGAAGTCCAGGTCCGGCAGATGGCCCGATACGTCGGTCAGATGCCAGGGCTCGGCGGGCTTCGAGCAGGCGGCGAGCGCGCACAGCGAGAGAAGGGCGATGAGGCGCCGGGGTCGCATGGACCGCGCGGCGAGATGGTGGAACGGAGCGTGCATCGGTAATGGCGTTGCAGGATGATTCGGTATGAACTCCGTCGCAAAATACACGCCTTTCGCGCGTCGCCAGCGCATCATGTCGCTATCGGCCTATTTTTGAGACGATTTGCCGCATGATTCAAGCGTGCCGAAAGGGCATGCGGACAAGGTTGTAAGCTAGGAGCTTTCTTAATCGAAAGCCTTCGCGCGGTAAGATGCGCACGCATTGCGATGTCCGACACGGGCGCGCGCCAAATCACGGGCAAACCACAGGCCAACGATCGATGCAAATTCTTCCCGATTCCCTGTCTCTTGCCGAGACCGCCTTCTTCTTCGATTTCGACGGCACGCTCGTCGAGCTCGCTTCCACGCCCGACGGCATCTTCGTGCCGCGCTCGGTGCCCGACATTCTCGCCGCGCTCAGACGCGCGACCAACGGCGCGGTCGCGGTCGTGTCGGGGCGCGGCATCGACAATATCGACTCGTTCCTGCAGATGCCCGATCTGCCCGTCGCGGGCATGCACGGCGCGGAACGGCGCGATTCGAACGGCGACGTGCAGCGCATCGGCTTCAACGACGAGCGGCTGCTGCGCATGGAGCACGCGCTCGAAAAGGTCGTCAATGCGAATCCGGGCATGCTGCTCGAAATCAAGGGCGCGGCGCTCGCGCTGCATTACCGCAACGCGCCCGATCGCGAGCCGGCCGCGCGCGCGGCCACCGAAAAGCTCGTCGCGGACTACGCCGACGCCTATGTGCTGCAACCCGGCAAGATGGTCTACGAGATCAAGCCGAAAGACGTCGATAAAGGGCGCGCGGTGCGCGCGTACATGAGCGAGCCGCCGTTCACGGGCCGCAAGCCCGTGTTCATCGGCGACGATCTCACGGACGAAAAGGGCTTCGCGGTGGTCAACGAGTTCGACGGGCTCTCGGTGAAGATCGGGCCGGGCGACACGGTCGCGCGCTCGCGCATCGAATCGGTCGAATTGCTGCTGGACTGGCTGCAGGTGATCGCGGGCACGGCGGGGAAGCACGCGTGAGCCGGCTGATCATCGTTTCGAACCGCGTCGCGCCGATTTCCGAAGGCGGACCCGCGGCGGGCGGTCTTGCGGTCGGTGTGTACGACGCGTTGAAGGAAACCGGCGGCATGTGGTTCGGCTGGAGCGGCGACGTGCTCACGTCGCATCCGGAAGGCATCAAGCTCGAAGAGCACGGGCCGGTGACTTTCGCGACCATCGGCCTCGTGCGGCGCGATTACGACCAGTACTACCGCGGTTTTTCCAACGCGACGCTGTGGCCCGCGTTTCACTATCGCCCGGATCTGATCGAGTTCGATCGTCACGAATACGACGGCTATTGCCGCGTGAACCGCTGGCTCGCCGAGCAGCTCGCGCCGCTGCTCAGGCCCGATGACGTGATCTGGGTGCACGACTATCACCTCATTCCGTTCGCGCAGGCGCTGCGCCGCCTGGGCGTGAAGAATCGCATCGGCTTCTTTCTGCATATTCCGTTTCCGGCGGCGCAGATTCTGTTGAGCGTGCCGCGCCATCGCGAGCTGGTGGAGGCGCTGTGCGCGTTCGATCTGCTCGGCTTCCAGACCGAGCCCGATCTGCGCGCGTTCTGCGATTACATCGAAACGGAAGCGGACGGCGCCTTGTCGCGCGACGGCGCGAAACCGGTCGAGGTTCGCGCATTCGGCCAGACGCTGCGTGCGGCGGCGTATCCGATCGGCGTCTATCCCGACGAGATCGCCGCGCTCGCAAAGGATGGCGAAAGCGGGCGCGACGTCGAGATCGTGAAGGCGACGCTGCACCATCGCAAGCTCGTGATGAGCGTCGATCGACTGGATTATTCGAAGGGTCTCGTCGAGCGCTTTCGCGCGTTCGAGCGGTTGATCGAGCACGATTCGCATCAGCGCAACAACGTGTCGTTCCTGCAGATCGCGCCGCCGACACGCTCCGATGTCGACGCCTACCGCGACATTCGTCTCCAGCTCGAAGCGGAATCGGGCCGCATCAACGGCCGCTATGCCGAGCTCGACTGGACGCCGATCCGCTATATCCATCGCCAGTACGAGCGGCCGGTGCTTGCAGCGCTGTTCCGTGAGGCGCACGTCGGCCTCGTCACGCCGCTGCGCGACGGCATGAATCTCGTCGCGAAGGAATACGTGTCTGCGCAGGATCCGGACGATCCCGGCGTGCTCGTGCTGTCGCAGTTCGCGGGCGCGGCGCGCGAGCTGACGGCCGCGCTGATCGTCAATCCGCTCGACATCGACGGCATGGCCGACGCGCTCGCCGCCGCGCTCAAGATGCCGCTCGGCGAACGCAAGGCGCGCTACAGCGAGATGATGCAGCAGCTTCGCGAGAACAACGTCTCGGTCTGGCGCGACAACTTCCTGCGCGATCTGAAGACATGAAAAAGGCCGCGTTTCCTCTCGGAAACGCGGCCTTCTGACTGACAAGCGGCTATGCCGGCTGCTTGTGCGGCGTCGCGACGATCGACGGCAGCTTGCCGTGCTGCTTCGCGAGCAACTCGCGATACAGGCCCGGGCGTTCGCGCAATTCCTGCGGCGAGCCGTCGTCGATGACCTTGCCCGCGCTCATCACAATGATGCGATCGAAGTTCTGCAGCGTCGACAGGCGGTGCGCGATGGCGATCACCGTGCGGCCGACCATCAGCCGGTCGAGCGCCTGCTGGATCGCTTCTTCCGATGCGCTGTCGAGCGCGGAGGTCGCTTCGTCGAGCAGGAGAATGGGCGCGTTCTTCAGGATCGCGCGCGCGATCGCGATGCGCTGGCGCTGGCCGCCCGACAGCTTTACGCCGCGATCGCCAACGATCGTGTCGAAACCTTCCGGCATCGCTTCGATGAAATCCGTGCAGCGCGCCTCGCGCGCGGCGGCGAGGACTTCCTCGCGGCTCGCCTCGGGGCGCCCGTACGCGATGTTCTCGAACACGGTGCGGTGGAACAGCGAAATATCCTGCGGCACCAGCGCGATCGCGTGACGCAGGCTGTCCTGCGTGATCGCGCCGATATCCTGGCCATCGATCTTGATGCTGCCCTTCTGCGTCTCGTAAAAGCGCTGCAGCAGCGCGAGCACGGTCGACTTGCCCGCGCCCGACTTGCCGATCAACCCGACGCGCTGGCCCGGCTCGATATGCAGATGGAAGTTGTCGAGAATCGGGCGGCGGCGCGGATAGGCGAACGTGACGTTGTCGAAATCGACGCGGCCGCCTTGCGGGACGAGTTCGGTCGCGTCCGAGCGGTCCGGCATGCCGTGCGGCTCCAGCAGCGTCTGCACAGCTTCCGCCAGACGCGCGACGTGTTGCGTCACATCGACGAGCGCGACCGCCAGATCGCGCGTGCCGTGCAGGATCGTGAAGCCGAGCGAGCTGACGAGCACGATATCGCCCGAGGTCGCGCGGCCTTGCGACCACAGCCACAGCGCCCAGCCGAGCAGGCCGGCGGAGAGAATCGCCGTCACGACCGCGTGGAAGAGGCGCAGCTTTTCGAGGTACAGCAGGCTTTGCTGACGCGCGACCATTTCGGCCTTCACCGTCGAGCCGAAGCGCTTCTGCTCGCGGAACGTCATGCCGAACGCGCGCACGAGCGCCATGTTGCCGATCACGTCGACGAGCTCGCCGTCCACCGACGCCGCCTTCGACGCGAAGCTGTGATGCCGCGCCGAACCGCGCTTTGCCAGCCGGTAGAGGATCAACGCGAGGACCACCGACGCGGTCATCAGGCCGGCGGCCATCAGCGGATTGACGGAGACGATCATCACGATCGCGCCCAGCACCGCGATGCACGGCGGCAGGACGTTCCACGCCATCACGTTTTCGGAGGTGTAGATCGCGTTTGAGGTCGCCGTGATCCGGCTCGCGAGCATGCCGGGCTGCTTCTCCGAGAAATATGTGGGTGAATGGCCGGACAGATAGGAGAAGAGATCCTTGCGCAGGTCGCCGGTGACGATCACGAACACATGCGCGCCGACCCAGCCGCCGACTCGCCACAGCATGTTGTCGGCGGCGATCAGCCCGACCAGGATCATGAACGCGCCCCAGAGCGGGCCGGGATGCCCGCGGCCCTGTCCGAGGACATCGATCAGATGTTTGATCGCGTACTGCGAGGCGAGGGCGCAGCCAACCGCGGCAAACACGCTTAAGAGCACGATGCCATGGGCGACCGGATGCCGGCGGATGTAGCGCAACAGGAACGCGAGTGGCCGATGCGCGTAGCTCGAGAGCTTCGCGTTGTGCGCGTTACGCTGGGAGACGGTGAGTTGGTCCAATGGTCTTTTTTGGTCGTAGAGCGGTTGAGCGTATGTTGCGCCTTCGGGCAGTGCCATGCGCGGTGTCATGTACGGCAACCGGCATGCGATGCGTCGCCCGATCCGGCGCGACTGACGTCAAGCGAGGCGACGCTGCGCCGTCTCCATCTCGAATTGTAGCCAGTATCGCCGAGAGGCAACGCGTCTTCGGGCATATGACGTTCGGCGCATGTGGCCATCCGAACATCGCCCACGGCAAAAACCGGGCGGCTGGCGCGCGGCCCACGGCATGGGCGCGCATTGTAAGCACATCGCGCGACTTTTTGCGACGAAACGCTCGCCAACCAGGCGGACCGCGAACAGAAAAGCACGTGTCGCGCCAGATGTCGAGCGTGGCGCTGCACGATGGCCGCACCGATGATTCGCCGCTGCGCGGTGCGTGCTGCCGCCCGGGCAATGTCGAAGCCCGTGCTCCAATGTAGAACAACCTTAATAAACAGGGGTTTGCAAAATGTATCCCCCGTGTAACAAGGTAAATAAGTTGAAATGACTGCCGGCGTCACTCTGTAAAAAGCTCCATAATTCGATCCGGGTTTGCCCCTAGGTCATCGACAGGTTTTTGCAAGTTCCAGTCAACCGCCAAAGCGGACGCGCGTTAATTGCTGGCGCGCGGCGATTTTCGAGATGGAACCACAATTGCTTGGACTGAACGCCTGCGCGACAAACCTGTGATCAGCGACCCCGCTTTTTCACTCGAGCATCAGCCATAGCGCCGCGGCCACCGCGCCGCGGGAAGCTTCGCCCGAGCCGAGCGATTCGCTCTCCAACGTCAACATGACAGTAGTACTTGCCTGATCTTTCATTAGGAGTTTCACGACATGCGAATCGCTCAAATCGCGCCCCTCCACGAGGCTGTTCCGCCGAAGCTGTATGGCGGCACGGAACGCGTGGTGTCTTATCTGACCGAGGCACTCGTGGATGCCGGACACGATGTCACGCTCTTCGCGAGCGGTGATTCGCAGACGTCCGCCAAGCTCGAAGCATTCTGGCCGCAGGCGCTGCGTCTGGACCCGACCATTCGCGACACGATGGCGCCGCACATGCTTCTGCTGGAAGAAGTTCGCCGCCGCGCCGACGAGTTCGACGTGCTGCACTTCCACATCGACTACTACCCGTTCTCGCTGTTCGCGCGCCAGCCGGTGCCGTTCCTGACGACGATGCACGGCCGCCTCGACCTGCCCGAACTGCAGCCGGTCTTCAACACGTTCAACGACGTGCCGGTCATCTCGATCTCGGACAACCAGCGCCAGCCGCTGCCGCAGGCGCACTGGCTGTCGACGGTGTACCACGGCCTGCCGGAAAACCTGCTCAAGCCGATCCCGAACGTGAAGCCCGGTTACCTCGCGTTCCTCGGCCGCATCTCGCCGGAAAAGCGCGTCGATCGCGCCATCCGCATCGCGCAGGCCGCGGGCATGAAGATCAAGATCGCCGCGAAGCTCGACAAGGCCGACCGCGCGTACTACGAGGAAGAGATCAAGCCGCTCTTCGCGCTGCCGCACGTCGAGTACATCGGTGAAATCAGCGAAGCCGAAAAGACCGAGTTCCTCGGCAACGCGCACGCGCTGCTGTTCCCGATCGACTGGCCGGAGCCCTTCGGCCTCGTGATGATCGAAGCGATGGCCTGCGGCACGCCGGTAATCGCATTCAATCGCGGCTCGGTGCCGGAAGTGATCGAGAACGGTGTTTCGGGCTTCGTCGTCGAAGACGAACTCTCGGCGATCGCCGCCGTGAAGCGCATCGACACGCTGTCGCGCCAGAAGGTTCGCGCGGCGTTCGAATCGCGCTTTTCGTCGAAGGTGATGGCGCAGAACTACGTCAACGTGTATGAAGAACTGCTGCGCCAGAAGCGCCGCACCGTTCTGCGCGAAGTCAACGCAAGCTGAGTAAGTCTTGCCGCCTTGCGCGGCATCGACTGCAAAACAACGCCCCGCGTGCCTCAAGGCACGCGGGGCGTTGTCGTAATAGCACACTTGGGTCTGCCTTTCGCGCGCCAGACCGCGCTGCGGTTGTCAAACCTCTGATGACATCCGTAATCTCCCTATAATGACCGGGCTTCGCGCTGCGCGAAGCGGCATGCATCGTTCGTGGACAGGAGTGTTTCTTTTGGCGAGACCCAAGCAAATCAGCGCGAGCCCGGCACCGGGCGCCGGCACCGTGTTCGCCTTGCGCGCGATCGGACTGGTGCTCGCGGCGCGTTGGGCGTTCTCGATGTCGCAGATGGGCTATCTGTCCTCGCTGCGCGGGATGACGTCGTCGCCGTGGGCGTGCGTGAACCTCTTGCTGATCTTTCTGCTGATCGTGCTGCCGGGCGCGAAGGCGCGCACGGAGCGTCCGCTGCATCCGCTGCCGCAGTGGCTGCGGCAGGCATTGCGCTTCATCGCGCTCCTGGCTTTCGGCTTTGCGATGTTTTCCGTCGGCGTGTTCGTCTGGAGTTCCGGATGGCGGCGCTTCACGCAGGCGCTCGCCGAGACCAACGGCTGGCTCGTCGTCGGCCCGGCGCTGTATGCGGTCGTCATGTGGATCTGCCGGCCGCGCGCGCTCTGGCGCACCAATATCGCGGCGCGGCGCTTCGCGATCGGCCGCTACGCCATTTCGCTCGATCCCGTCACGCGTACCGCCGTCGTCTGGGCGGAGAGCCGCAAGCTCGGCCAGTACGATGCGCGAGAGCTGTCGGTGAAATGGCCGACGCCGGAAACAGCGCCATCCACGACGATGCTCGCGCCGGCCACCGAGCCCGCCGGCCCTTCGATTCACGCAAGCGGCGAAGTGCGGCGCGGCGTGTTCGCGCGCCGTCCGAGAGTGGAATTGCTGTGGGACTCGCCCGCCGCGGCCGGGCACAATCGCACCACCGTGTTCCGCGCGCCACTCGTGAGCGTTGGCGATCGCAACGCGGCGCAGGCGCTCGATGCGACACTGCGCCAGGTCTGAATCGTTTTTCCTTCGCAAGCCGAGATTTGCCGTACAAGTCGTTCCTGTCTCTTCAGGGGGAAAGGATGCTGATACGCTGGTTGCTGGCCGCCGTTCATCTTCTTGCTTTCGGGTTCGCGCTGGCTTCGGTGCTGGCGCGCGCCCGCGCGCTGCGGCGGCTCGATGCCGCCGAGTCCATTCAGGCGAATGAACTGCGCTTACGTGACGTGTTCCGTTCGGACGCGGTGTGGGGCATCACCGCGATCGTGCTGATCGTGACCGGCGTGACGCGCGCATTCGGCGGGTTCGAAAAGGGCGCCGCCTACTATCTTCACGAGCCGCTCTTCCATTTGAAGATGACGACGCTCGTCGTGATTCTGCTGATCGAAGTCTCGCCGATGCTCGCGCTGATCCGCTGGCGCGTCGCGCTCGCGCAGGGCGGCCCGATCGATCTGACGCGCGCGCGGCGCTTCGCGTGGATGAGCGACCTGGAAGCCGGACTCGTGATGGTGATGGTGTTCGCCGCGAGCGGGATGGCGCGGGGTGTGTGGGCGTCCTAGCGTTTTTCTGATCCGCGTTCGGGCGACGCAAAATGAAAAAGGCCCAGGTCGTGAAACCTGGGCCTTTTAATCTTCGGTGCTTGTCTTTACCAACACCAGAATTCTGGTGGGTAGTACTGGGATCGAACCAGTGACCCCTGCCGTGTGAAGGCAGTGCTCTACCGCTGAGCTAACCACCCGAAGAGAAGTGAGATTATGTCAGGCGTTTCGCGTTTCGTAAAGAGCTTCTTAACGCCAAATTCGAAAAAATTATGCGGGTACGGCGTCGCCTTCGGCCGGCGCCGGTTCCGTGCGCCAGACGCTCGTTCCTTTGAGCGCCTTGTCGAGATCGGTCAGCACGGCTTCGTGCGCGGTGCTTTCTTCCGCGCTCGCGAAGATCACCGGCAGATCGAGATCGTCGAGCGCGATGCGCGACGTGGACACCGAGCCCGATGCGGGCTGGTCGCCAAGCAGGTCGATGACGAGGCTTTCCTGGCCGCGCGTCATCGCCAGATAGACCTCCGCGAGCAACTCCGAGTCGAGCAGCGCGCCGTGCAGCGTGCGATGCGCGTTGCTGATGCCGAACCGGTCGCACAACGCGTCGAGCGAATTGCGCTTGCCGGGGAACATCTGCTTGGCCTGCGCGAGCGAGTCGATCACGCCGGCGCAGGTCTCGGCGACCTTCGGCAAGCCGAGCAGCGCGAACTCCACGTCGAGAAAGCCGACGTCGAAGGGCGCGTTATGAATGATCAACTCCGCGCCCGTGATGAAATCGCGCAGTTGCGCGGCGATCTCCGCGAACTTCGGCTTGTCGCTCAGGAACTCGGTGGTGAGACCGTGCACCGCGAGCGCGCCGGGATCGCTGTCGCGCTCCGGGTTCACGTAGAGGTGCAGGTTGTTGCCGGTGAGCCGGCGGTTGATCAGTTCGACGCAGCCGATTTCGATGATCCGGTCGCCCGTTCTCGCGTTCAGGCCGGTGGTTTCGGTGTCCAGTATCAGTTGGCGCATAGATGGCGTGTAAGTTGATTAGCTGTCCGCGAGCGAGGTCACGCCGCGATTGGCGAGCGCATCGGCGCGTTCGTTCTCGGGATGGCCGGCGTGGCCCTTGACCCAGCGCCATTCGATCTCATGCTGCGCGACGAGCGCGTCGAGCCGCTTCCAGAGATCGGCGTTCTTGACGGGCGTCTTCGCGGCCGTCATCCAGTTCTTTTTCTTCCACCCGTGGATCCATTCGCTGATGCCTTTTTGCACATATTGCGAATCGGTGTGGATGATCGCGCGGCACGGGCGTTTCAACGCTTCGAGCGCGGAGATCACGGCCATCAGTTCCATGCGGTTGTTGGTGGTCGCGGGCTCGCCGCCGAACAGTTCCTTTTCCAGCGAGCCGAAACGGAGCAGGGCGCCCCAGCCGCCGGGACCGGGATTGCCCTTGCAGGCGCCGTCCGTGTAGATGTCGATTACTTGGTTCGATGCGGATTCTTGAGTCATCAATGCTCGTTGCGAGTCTCGTTGCGCGTGTGCGGAGCGGCGACCGGCGCGAGGCCGGCCGCGAGCGCGGTTTTCTTCAGCTTGCGGGGACCGATGAGGCGCATGCCGCGCACGCGCTTCACCGCCGTGATCATGTAGGCCGCGCCGAAGATGGGCCACCAGCGGTCGCCGGCGGCTTCCATGAACTGATAGCGTTGCAGCCATTTGTCCGTGACGAGCGGCGGACGATAGCAGCCGAAGCGCCCGCGTTCAAGGTCGAATCCGAGCAGCTTGATCCAGTCCTTGATGCGCGTGAACGCGATCATCTCGTGCGCCGCCGGCACGAACGGCCGTCCCGCCACCTTGCCGAGCGATTGCCGCGCGCCCCACAGGCTCAGCGAATTGAAGCCGAGGATGATCAGCTGGCCTTCGGGCACCAGCACGCGCTCGGCTTCACGCAACAGCCGGTGGGGATCGGGCGAAAATTCGAGTGTATGGGGCATCACGAGCAGATCGACGCTTTGTGCTTCGAAAGGCAGGTCGAGCAGATCGCACCACACGGTGCTGCGGCCATCGGGCGCGCTCGCGGCGGGCAGCGCGCTCACGCCGGGCGTGGTCGCGCGCGGCGGCGTGTAGGGCGCGCTCGATGCGCTTTCGGCGTCGAGCACGAGCGCGCGGCCGGTCATGCGATTCTCGCGCAGCGCGTCGAGCTGCGGCATGCCGAGCTGCAGCGCGTGATAGCCGAAGATGTCGGACACCACGTGATCGAGCTGCGCCTGCTCCCAGTCGAGCACGTAGCGTCCGGGCGCCGAGCTCGTCCAGGTGGGCCAGTCTATAATCGGTCGGTCAGACATGTTCGGATTGCCGCATAGAAGATCGCCATGAATTCGCTTGCCAAGAATTTGCCTGCTCAGAATGCACTCGAATATGTGCCGGTTCCGGCGTTCGAGGACAACTACATCTGGCTCGTGTCGGACTCGCGCGACGCGGTCGTGGTCGACCCCGGCGACGCCGCGCCCGTCGAGGCCTATCTCGCCCGGCGCGGCTGGCGACTGACCGCTATTTTACTCACGCACCATCATCAGGACCATGTCGGCGGCGTGAAAGCACTCCTCGATAGCCGAATGGCAGAGGGTGGCGTCCCCGTCTACGGCCCGGCCGGCGAGCGTATCGAGCATCTGACCGCGCGCGTCACGGGCGGCGATACGGTGCGCATCGCGCAGCCGGCGCTCGAACTCTCCGTGATCGACGTGCCGGGCCATACGGCCGGTCACATCGCCTATTTCCAGGCGGGCGACCCAAACGGCACGCCGCATGTGTTTTGCGGCGACACCCTGTTCGCGAGCGGCTGCGGCCGACTTTTCGAAGGCACGGCGCAGCAGATGCTCGGCTCGCTCGACGCGCTCGCCGCACTGCCGGAGAACACGCAGGTTCACTGCGCGCACGAATACACGCTGTCCAACATCAAATTTGCGCGCGCGTGCGAGCCGGACAACGCCGCGCTGCTGCGCTGGAATGACGACGCGCAGGCGCTGCGCGCCGCCGGCAAGCCGACCTTGCCGACGACCATCGGCCACGAAAAAGCGGTGAATCCGTTTCTGCGCGCGGACGTTCCGGCGATCCACGCGACACTTTCGTCACAGTTCGGCGCGCCAGTTTCTGACCGGCTCGAAGCGTTTCGAATGATGCGCGGCTGGAAGGATAAGTTCCGCTAACCCAAAGGTATTTGGGGCTAACTTCAACCGAAACGTGGGAATCGCTGTTAGATGCTGGATTTTGCAGGGGTTTTGCGCGCATTCTTATTGACGTCTTAAGTGCTGTTCCGTACTATCGGCTGCAAATTTCCAAGCAATATTTTGTGGAAGCAGAGACGTTCCATGCGACTAACCCTCAGCGCGCTGTCCGTCCTGATGCTCGCCGCGTGCGCGAGCCAGGGACCTACAGCGTCAGATCCTTTATCGGCTTCGGCCACCTCCACCGCTTCGCAGCAACAAGTCGCCGACACCATTCGCCGCACTGCAGCAGCCAAGGAAACCATCGACGTCGACAAGACGCCGGTCACTTCGCTCGCCGGTTCGTCCGATCTCTGGAACCGCATTCGTGGCGGCTTCCAGATTCCCGATCTGCAGAGCGATCTCGTCGACATGCAGGTCAACTGGTACGCGCAGCGCCCGGATTACGTCGAGCGCATGACCACGCGCTCGCAGAAGTACCTGTATCACATCGTCGAGGAACTGGAGCAGCGGCACATGCCGACCGAGCTGGCGCTGCTGCCGTTCATCGAGTCGGCGTACAGTCCGCAGGCGCTGTCCGTCGCGAAAGCCGCGGGCATGTGGCAGTTCATGCCGGGCACCGGCCGCGACTACAACCTCAAGCAGAACATGTGGCAGGACGAGCGCCGCGACGTGCTCGCCTCCACGAGCGCCGCGCTCGACTATCTCTCGCGCCTGCATGACATGTTCGGCGACTGGCATCTCGCGCTCGCCGCCTACAACTGGGGCGAGGGCAACGTGCAGCGCGCGATCGCGCGTAACGAGGCGGCGGGCCTGCCGACCGACTACGAAAGCCTGCGCATGCCCAACGAGACGCGTAATTACGTGCCGAAGCTGCAGGCCGTGAAGAACATCGTGAGCAATCCGCAGATGTACGGGCTTACGCTGCCGGACATCCCGAATCACCCGTATTTCGTGACGGTCACGACCGCGCGCGACATCGACGTGACGATGGCCGCGAAGCTCGCCGGCATGAGCGTGGAAGAATTCCGCTCGTTGAACCCCTCGTTCGCGAAGCCGGTGATTCTCGGTGCGACCAATCCGCAGATCCTGCTGCCGTTCGACAACGCGGCTTCGTTCCAGCGCAACCTCTCGTCGTATTCGGGCGCGCTGTCTTCGTGGACCACGTACACCGTGACCGAGCGCTCGCGTCCGGCGGCGATCGCCGAGAAGATCGGCGTGGACGCGGACACGCTGATGTCGGTCAACCGCATTCCGGCGGGCATGCGCCTGAAGCCCGGCTCGACGATCGTCGTGCCACGCACGGATGACGACGACGAAGACATCAGCGCCGACGTCGCCCAGAACGCGATGCTCGCGGTCGAACGCGACGTGCCAGATACGCGCAGACTCGTGATCCGCGTGCGCCGCAAACAGGCCATCTCGGTACTGGCGGACCGTTACAACGTGTCGCCGGCGCAGGTCCACGCGTGGAATCGCACGCGCGGCGAGATGATCATGCCGGGTCAAGTGGTCGTCCTGCACGTGCCGTATGGCCGTCCGGTGCCGGCCGAACCGGGTCCGGTGCGCGTGGAGACGGTGGCGGCGTCGAGCCGTTCGTCGGGCGGCGTGTCGAAAATCGGCACGCGCGTGCCGGAACCGAAGTCCTCGCGCGGCGGCAAGGCACCCGCGCATGCATCGGGGAAGGTGACGAAAGTGTCGGCGTCGACGGAATCGCATGCGGCAAAGCCTGCGGCCACGGCCAAGACCGCGAAGCCTGCCGCGTCGACAAAGAGCAGCAAGAAGAAATAGCGCCGGCGTTTTGCCGAAGCGCTAACCCACGCCGTCACCAAGGTGACGGCGTTTTGTTTTGGCGACCCGGCTAAACTGGCGATCCAGCAGAATCGATGAAGCGTCCGTTTCACATGTCGTCCACCGTTCGTCTCCGTGTTTTCTTCCTGTTCGCCGCCGGTTACTTCGTCTCGTACGTGTTCCGGGGCGTCAATCTCGGCTTCGCGCCGCTCATCACGCACGACCTGGGCTTGTCCGCGGCCGACCTCGGGCTGCTGACGTCGCTGTATTTCATCGGCTTCGCGCTGGCGCAGATTCCCGTCGGCGTGCTGCTGGATCATTTCGGCCCGCGCCGCGTGACGGCCAGCATGCTGATCTTCGCGGCAGCGGGCATCTGGGCGTTCGGCGCGTCCCACGGGCTCGCGGGGCTGATGATCGGCCGCCTGCTCATCGGCATCGGCGTGTCGGTGTGTCTGAGCGCGGCCTTCAAGGCGTCGGCGCAGCATTTCGCGCTCGCACGCCTGCCGCTCGTCAACGGATTCACGATGGCGGTCGGAGGGCTGGGCGGCGTCGCGGTCGGGTCGCCGCTCGCGTCGCTCCTGCACGTCGCGAGCTGGCGTCAGGTGTGCGTGGGACTGGGTGTGTTTACGCTCGCCGTCGCCGCCGCGATCGTCCTGTTCGCGCCACGCAAGGCGGAGACCGACCCGCATCATCGGGCGGATGTCGTCACCCAGTTCAAGGGCACATGGCTCATCCTGAAAAGCCGCGTGTTCTGGAAGATCGCGTCATTTTCCGTCGTCACGCAGGGCGTCTTCTACGCAATGCAATCGCTCTGGATTCGCCCCTATTTGCTCGACGTGATGAACCTCGCGCCCGCGCATGCCGCGGCGCTCGTGTCGGTGCTCGGCTTCGCGATGATGTTCGGCTGCGTCGGCTTCGGCGCGGCGGCGCGCGGGATGGAGCGGCGCGGCGTGTCGGTGTACGCGTTCTGCGGCGCCGGCATGCTGCTGTTCGTCGCGACGCAACTGCTGATGGTGCTGCGCGTGCCGTTGCCGCCGTCCGTCCTGATTGCCGCATACGGAGTTTTCGGCGGCACGGGCATTCTGAGCTACGCGGTCGCCGCGGAGTATTTTCCGCCGCACATGATCGGGCGCGCGCACACGACCCTCACGCTCGTGATCTTCCTGCTGATCTTCGGTTTTCAGGTGGGCGTCGGAGCGATGCTTTCGCTATGGCCGTCCGATGGCGGGCGCTATCCGGTGTCGGCGCATCTGACCGTATGGATCGTGCTGATCGGGCTGCAGGTCGCGAGTGCGGTCTGGTACGTTTTTCCGAGCCGCGTGTTGCATAGAGTGGAGCGCGAAGTGCCGGGCGCCGCACCCTGACCGGGACACGAAACGGTCAGCGGTCTGCAAGCGGACAGTTCCCAAATCTGGCGAATGCGACGTTTTCACGCTATAATTCGAAGGTTTGAGCACATCAACCCGCACCCTAGCGCCTACCTCCCATTCACCGTCGTTCGCTGCGCACGAAATGCGCGCCGCATGCCGCCGTCCGCCTGCTTGAATCCTCCGTTGCCACGCACGAGCGTGCCGGTTCGAGCCGCGATGCGCGCCCCGCGAGCCGCCGCTTTCACTGCGAAGGAAACCCTCGTTCTTCGAACGACGGGGGGCCAAGCCTGAATTTCGGACAGACAGGTCGGTAACAGGGTGTTCCCCAAGGAGCTTCCCGTGTTGCCGTCATTTTCCCCCGCACTCCTCACACTTGCCGACGGCACGGTCTTTCGTGGTCAATCGATCGGCGCGCCCGGTTCGACGATCGGCGAAGTGGTGTTCAACACCGCCATCACCGGTTATCAGGAAATCCTGACCGATCCGAGCTACGCCCGCCAGATCGTCACGCTGACCTATCCGCACATCGGCAACTACGGCGTAAACGCCGAAGACGTCGAAGCCACCAAAGTCCATGCCGCCGGCCTCATCATTCGTGATCTGCCGGTGCTCGCTTCGAACTTCCGCTCCGAGCAATCGCTCTCCGATTATCTGAAGGCGCAAGGCGTCGTCGCCATCGCGGGCATCGACACGCGCAAGCTCACGCGCATTCTGCGCGACAAGGGCGCGCAGAACGGCTGCATTCTTGCCGGCACCGACGACGAAGCGAAGGCGCTCGGCCTCGCGCGTTCGTTCCCGGGGCTCGCGGGCATGGACCTCGCGAAAGTCGTATCGACGGAAAAGAACTACGAGTGGACGCAGACCGAATGGCGTCTGGGCAGCGGCTACGGCAAGCAGGAAGCGCCGAAGTTTCGCGTCGTCGCGTTCGACTATGGCGTGAAGTTCAACATTCTGCGCATGCTGGCCGAGCGCGGCTGCCACGTCACCGTGCTGCCCGCGCAATCGAGCGCCGCTGACGCGCTCGCGCTCAATCCGGACGGCATCTTCCTGTCGAACGGCCCGGGCGATCCGGAACCGTGCGATTACGCGATTCGCGCGACGCGCGAGTTCATCGAACGCGGCATTCCGACGTTCGGCATCTGCCTCGGTCATCAGATCATGGGTCTCGCCGTCGGCGCGAAAACGATGAAGATGAAGACGGGCCACCACGGCGCGAATCATCCGGTGAAGGACATGGAAGACGGCCGCGTGGTGATCACGTCGCAGAACCATGGCTTCGCGGTCGATGCCTCGACACTGCCCGCCAACGCGAAGGTCACGCACGTTTCGCTCTTCGACGGCACGCTGCAAGGCTTCGCGCTCACGGACAAGCCCGCGTTCTGCTTCCAGGGCCACCCGGAAGCGTCGCCTGGCCCGCACGACATCGCGTATCTGTTCGACCGCTTCATCAAGCTGATGGAGTCGGCGAAGGTCGCCGCGTAAAAGTACCGAACATATATATCGAGAGCAGTTATGCCGAAGCGCACAGACATCAAGAGCATCCTCATCATCGGCGCGGGCCCGATCATCATCGGCCAGGCGTGCGAGTTCGATTATTCGGGCGCGCAGGCCTGCAAAGCGCTGCGGGAAGAGGGCTACAAGGTCATCCTCGTCAACAGCAATCCGGCGACGATCATGACCGATCCGAACACGGCCGACGTCACCTACATCGAGCCGATCTCGTGGGAAGTGGTCGAGCGCATCATCGCGAAGGAACGTCCGGACGCGATCCTGCCGACCATGGGCGGACAGACCGCGCTGAACTGCGCGCTCGACCTGTTCCATCACGGCGTGCTGGACAAGTACAAGGTCGAGCTGATCGGCGCATCGCCGGAAGCCATCGACAAGGCGGAAGACCGCCAGAAGTTCAAGGACGCGATGACGAAAATCGGCCTCGGTTCGGCCAAGTCGGGCATCGCGCATTCGATGGAAGAAGCGCTCACGGTTCAGGCGCAGATCGCCGAGGCCACCGGCAGCGGCGGCTATCCGACCGTGATTCGTCCGTCGTTCACGCTGGGCGGCTCGGGCGGCGGCATCGCGTACAACAAGGACGAGTTCGAGGAAATCTGCCGTCGCGGCCTCGATCTCTCGCCCACGCGCGAACTGCTGATCGAAGAATCGCTGCTCGGCTGGAAAGAGTACGAGATGGAAGTGGTCCGCGATAAAAAGGACAACTGCATCATCGTCTGCTCGATCGAAAACCTCGACCCGATGGGCGTGCATACCGGCGACTCCATCACCGTCGCGCCCGCGCAGACGCTCACCGACAAGGAATATCAGGTGCTGCGTAACGCGTCGCTCGCGGTGCTGCGCGAGATCGGCGTGGATACCGGCGGCTCGAACGTGCAGTTCGCCATCAATCCGAAGGACGGCCGCATGGTCGTCATCGAGATGAATCCGCGTGTGTCGCGTTCTTCCGCGCTGGCGTCGAAGGCGACGGGCTTCCCGATCGCGAAGGTCGCCGCGAAACTCGCGTGCGGCTACACGCTGGACGAGTTGAAGAACGAAATCACGGGCGGCCAGACGCCGGCATCGTTCGAACCGACGATCGATTACGTGGTGACGAAGGTGCCGCGCTTCGCGTTCGAAAAATTCCGCGAAGCCGATTCGCGCCTGACGACGCAGATGAAGTCCGTCGGCGAAGTGATGGCGATGGGCCGCACGTTCCAGGAATCGTTCCAGAAGGCGCTGCGCGGTCTGGAAGTGGGCGTCGACGGTCTCGACGAAAAGACCATGAGCCGCGACGAAGTCATCCGTGAAATCGGCGAGCCGGGCCCGGACCGCATCTGGTATCTCGGCGACGCGTTCCGTCTCGGCCTCACGATGGAAGAGATCTTCGAAGAGACGTCGATCGATCCGTGGTTCCTCGCGCAGATCGAACAGATCATCCTGAAGGAAAAGGCGCTCGAAGGCCGCACGCTCGAAAGCCTGACGCGCGACGAACTGCTCTATCTGAAGAAGAGCGGTTTCTCGGATCGCCGTCTCGCGAAGCTCACGGCTTCTCAGCAAGCCGACGTGCGCAAGAAGCGTCACGAACTGAAGGTGCGCCCGGTCTACAAGCGCGTCGATACGTGCGCGGCCGAGTTCGCGACCAAGACCGCCTACATGTACTCGACCTACGAGGAAGAGTGCGAAGCGAATCCGACGGACAAGAAGAAGATCATGGTGCTGGGCGGCGGCCCGAACCGGATCGGACAGGGCATCGAGTTCGACTATTGCTGCGTGCATGCCGCGCTCGCGATGCGCGAGGACGGCTATGAAACCATCATGGTCAACTGCAACCCGGAAACCGTTTCGACCGACTACGACACGTCCGATCGTCTGTACTTCGAATCGCTGACGCTGGAAGACGTGCTCGAAATCGTCGATCTGGAAAAGCCGGTCGGCGTGATCGTGCAGTACGGCGGACAGACGCCGCTCAAGCTCGCGCTCGATCTCGAAGCGAACGGTGTGCCGATCATCGGCACGTCGCCGGACATGATCGATGCCGCCGAAGACCGCGAACGTTTCCAGCAGCTTCTGAAGGATCTCGACCTGCGTCAGCCGCCGAACCGCACGGCGCGCGCGGAAGACGAGGCGCTGAAGCTCGCGGAAGAGATCGGTTATCCGCTGGTCGTGCGTCCGTCGTATGTGCTGGGTGGCCGCGCGATGGAAATCGTTCACGAGCCGCGCGACCTCGAACGCTACATGCGCGAGGCCGTGAAGGTGTCGAACGACTCGCCGGTGCTGCTCGACCGCTTCCTCAACGACGCGATCGAATGCGATGTCGACTGCATCTCCGACGGCGACGACGTGTTCATCGGCGGCGTGATGGAGCACATCGAACAGGCGGGCGTGCACTCGGGCGATTCGGCGTGCTCGCTGCCGCCGTACTCGCTGTCGAAGGAAACCGTCGACGAGCTGAAGCGGCAAACCGCCGCAATGGCGAAGGCGCTGAACGTGATCGGCCTGATGAACGTGCAGTTCGCGATCCAGCAGGTTCCGCAGGACGATGGCTCGAAGAAGGACATCATCTACGTGCTGGAAGTGAATCCGCGCGCGTCGCGCACGGTGCCGTACGTCTCGAAGGCGACCGGCCTGCCGCTCGCGAAGATCGCCGCGCGCGCGATGGTCGGTCAGAAGCTCGTGCAGCAGGGCGTCACGAAGGAAGTGATTCCGCCGTACTTCAGCGTGAAGGAAGCCGTGTTCCCGTTCGTCAAGTTCCCGGCGGTCGATCCGGTGCTCGGACCGGAAATGCGTTCGACCGGCGAAGTGATGGGCGTGGGCCGCACCTTCGGCGAAGCGCTCTTCAAGTCGCAGCTCGCGGCCGGTTCGCGTCTGCCGGAATCGGGCACGGTGCTGCTGACGGTGATGGACGCGGACAAGCCGAAGGCCGTCGAAGTCGCGCAGATGCTGCACGAGCTCGGCTATCCGATCGTCGCGACCAAAGGCACGGCGGCTGCCATCGCCGCTGCGGGCGTGCCGGTGAAGGTCGTGAACAAGGTGAAGGACGGCCGTCCGCACATCGTCGACATGATCAAGAACGGCGAGATCGCGCTCGTTTTCACGACCGTGGACGAAACGCGCGCCGCAATCGCCGATTCGCGCTCCATCCGCATGAGCGCGCAGGCCAACAAGGTCACGTACTACACGACCATGTCGGGTGCGCGCGCGGCCGTTGAAGGCCTGCGTTATCTCCGCGATCTGGAAGTCTATGATTTACAAGGGCTGCATGCTCGCCTAAACTAAGGCTTCGATTACAGGTCTAAGTATCACGAGCCGCGGTTAAGCGGCGTCTCCTTTCATCGGGAGATGCGCTTAACCGCGGTAATTTTTTTGACGAAATTGTTTGTGAGTGGTCTATGAGCACGATTCCTTTGACGAAGCGCGGCGCGGAGTTGCTGCGCGACGAATTGCAACGCCTGAAGGCCGTGGAGCGTCCGGCGGTCATCACTGCGATCGCGGAGGCGCGCGCGCAAGGCGACCTGTCGGAAAACGCGGAATACGATGCCGCGAAGGAAAAGCAGGGCTTCATCGAGGGCCGCATCGCGGAGATCGAGTCGAAGCTCGCCGCCGCCCAAGTGATCGACCCGACGCAGGTCGAGGCCGAAGGCCGCGTGGTGTTCGGCGCGACGGTCGAGCTCGAGGATCTGGGGTCGGGTGACATGGTGACGTATCAGATCGTCGGCGATGACGAAGCGGACATCGATCACGGCCTCATTTCGGTGAGCTCGCCGATCGCGCGCGCGCTCATCGCGAAGTCGGAAGGCGACGTCGCCTCGGTGCAGGCGCCGAGCGGCGCCCGCGAGTACGAAATCATCGCCGTGCGATACGTCTGATGGAGCACCGGCTCTTTCGCACCATCAGCATGGTCTGGGTCGGCAGCTTGCTGACCCTGGGCCTCGTCGCCGCTCCCGTCCTCTTTTCTTTGCTCGACCGCACGTCGGCGGGCTCGGTGGCGGCGCAACTCTTCAGGATCGAGGCGATCATCGGCGTGATCAGCGCGCTGGTGCTGATCGTGATCTGCAATCGCTTCGTGAAAAGCGGCATCGTCGATTACAAGCGCGTGCGGTGGATCGTCGGGGTGATGCTTCTGTGTGTCTTGATCGGCTACTTCGCGTTGCAGCCGTTCATGAACTCGCTGCGCATGGCGGCGCAGGAAGCGGGTACCGATCTCGCGAGCTCGCCGTATGCGAAAGAGTTCGGCATTCTGCACGGCGTCTCGAGTGCGATCTATCTGATCGAATGCCTGTTCGGCATTGCGCTGGTGTGGCGTCTGCCGGGTGCGGCGCCGGTCAAGATCGTGCCGAAGGGCAAGTCGGCCAAGGTGGCGGCGAAACGGGCGCGTAGCTGAATCGCAGCGTTGAAGACGGCGCGTGCGTTCCCTCGGAAACGCACGCGCCGTTTGATCATTTCGCGTCCTGATGCTGGCGCTTCGCGCTGGTCTGACGCTTCTTCGCGCGCTTCACGTTGCCGCCGGCCGTCACGCGTTCGTTGCCCAGCACTTTCAGCGTCTGCTTTTTCGGCTTCTTGAAGGCAGGCGCGTCGCGCGTAATCTTCACAGCCTTGACGACGCGCGGCGCACGGCCTTTCGCCGGGCGGTCGTCGGCGACTTCGCCCGCGCTCGGCGGCATCGTGCTGCGCGTGCGGGTGGCGCGGCTTTTCGGCGCGGCGCCTTCGGGTCTCCAGATCACGAGCAGCTTGCCGATATGCTGGATGGGCGCGGCGTTCAGGCGATCGCAGATTTCGTCGTAGATTTCGATACGTGCCTCGCGTTCGTCGCCGAACACGCGGATCTTGATGAGCTGGTGCGCTTCGAGGTGCACGTTGATCTCTTTCAGCACGGCATCGGTCAGACCCTCCGCGCCGACGAGCACGACGGGCTTGAGCGCATGGGCCTGGGAGCGCATATCGGCGCGCTCGGCGGGGGAGAGTTTAAGAGCTGGCATGAGAAATTTGGGACTCGACTAAAATGTGAGCGGCGTGCGGTACGCTCGCGAGGCGGTTTGAACACGCCGAAGCGAAAGCGCAAGGCTTCGCGCCGGAATTGAGGCGCTTCGATTGCGCCACCGCCCATCAGAAACAGAACAGGCCGGATGCCCGGGATACGGAGCGTGAGAGCGCCGAGGACCGGTCCGGCCGACAAGACGCGTATTATCCGCTAAAAGCCCCGCGCGATGCAGCAAAATACGCACCGGGTGCGCTGTCAGCGCGCCACATGAGCTCAGTTTGAATGGCAAAGAACCGTTTTAATCAATCGTGGTTGCACGACCACATCAACGATCCCTACGTGAAGATGGCGCAGCGCGAGGGCTACCGCGCGCGCGCCGCGTACAAGTTGAAGGAGATCGACGAGCAGGACAAGCTCATCAAGCCGGGGCAGGTGATCGTCGATCTCGGTTCGACGCCCGGCAGCTGGAGCCAGTACGCGCGCAACAAGCTCGCTTCGGGCGCGAAGCGCGACGCCGAGCGTCAGGGCGGCATCGACGGCACGATCATCGCGCTGGATATTCTGCCGATGGACCCGATTGCGGACGTCACGTTCATCCAGGGCGACTTCCGCGAGGACGAGGTGCTCGCGCAACTCGATGAAATCGTCGGCGATCGTCAGGTGGACCTTGTAATTTCGGACATGGCCCCCAACCTCTCAGGCGTGGCGAGTGCGGATGCTGCGCGCATCGAGCATCTCTGCGATCTGGCGCTGGAGTTCTCCCAGAACCATCTGAAACCGGACGGTGCACTGCTGGTCAAATGTTTTCATGGCAGCGGCTACAGTCAGATCGTCGAAAAGTTCAAGCACCAGTTCAAAGTGGTGGCGCCGCGCAAGCCCAAGGCCTCTCGCGACAAATCGTCGGAGACTTTTATTCTCGGGCGGCGGCTCAAGCACCCGAACTGAAAGGCCCGCTCAACCAATTTGGCGACAATCTGCGATATTTGCGCGGATTATGCCGAAAAAGGCCCGTCTTCCGCTATTTGTGCGGTAGATAAACCTTATGGCAGGGGTTAGCGGTCTGGATTAGAATGCTTTAGTGGCGCCGCAAGGTTTATGTAGGCGCCCGTCTATGAGTGAGGAGTGGTGCTTTGAACAACAATATGTTCTCTAAAGCGGCAGTGTGGCTCGTGATCGCACTGGTGCTGTTTACGGTGTTCAAGCAGTTCGATAAGCCCCGCGTCCAGGAAGGTGTGTCCTATTCGCAGTTCATGGACGACGCGAAGAACGGCAAGGTCAAGAATGTCACCGTTCAAGGGCGCAATCTGACGGTCACTCCGGCAGACGGCCAGAAGTATCAGATCGTGTCGCCCGGCGACATCTGGATGGTCGGCGATCTGATGAAATACGGCGTTCAGGTCAGCGGCAAGGCTGACGATGAACCGAATGCGCTCGTCTCCGCGCTGTACTACCTCGGACCCACGATCCTGATCATCGGCTTCTGGTTCTACATGATGAGGCAGATGCAGGGAGGCGGCAAAGGCGGGGCATTTTCGTTCGGGAAGTCGCGAGCGCGGCTGATCGACGAGAACAACAACGCAATCAATTTCACCGACGTCGCGGGCTGCGACGAAGCCAAGGAAGAAGTGTCGGAGCTGGTGGACTTCCTGCGCGATCCGCAGAAATTCCAGAAGCTGGGCGGACGCATACCACGCGGTGTGCTGCTGGTCGGCCCTCCGGGTACCGGCAAGACGCTGCTGGCGCGCGCCATCGCGGGTGAAGCGAAGGTGCCGTTCTTCAGCATCTCGGGTTCGGACTTCGTGGAAATGTTCGTCGGTGTGGGCGCGGCTCGTGTGCGCGACATGTTCGAGCAGGCGAAGAAGCATGCGCCGTGTATCGTGTTCATCGACGAAATCGACGCGGTCGGTCGTCATCGCGGCGCCGGCATGGGTGGCGGCAACGACGAGCGCGAACAGACGCTGAATCAGATGCTCGTGGAGATGGACGGCTTCGAGGCGAACTCGGGCGTCATCGTGATCGCGGCGACGAACCGTTCGGACGTGCTCGACAAAGCGCTGCTCCGTCCGGGCCGTTTCGACCGCCAGGTGTACGTCGGTCTGCCGGATATCCGCGGCCGAGAGCACATCATGAAGGTGCATCTGCGCAAGGTGCCGATCGCGAACGACGTCGACGCATCGGTCATCGCGCGCGGCACGCCGGGCTTCTCGGGCGCGGATCTCGCGAACCTCGTGAACGAAGCGGCGCTGTTCGCGGCGCGACGCGGCAAGCGCATCGTCGAAATGCAGGACTTCGAGGACGCGAAGGACAAGATCTTCATGGGTCCGGAGCGCAAGTCGGCGGTCATGCGTGAGGAAGAGCGTCGCAATACGGCGTACCACGAGTCCGGTCACGCAGTGGTGGCGAAGCTGCTGCCGCATGCCGATCCGGTGCACAAGGTCACGATCATGCCGCGTGGCTGGGCGCTTGGCGTGACGTGGCAGTTGCCGGAGCACGACCGCGTGAACCTGTATCGCGACAAGATGCTCGAGGAAATCGCGATCCTGTTTGGCGGCCGCGCGGCGGAAGAGGTGTTCCTGAACTCGATGTCGACCGGTGCTTCGAACGACTTCGAGCGCGCGACGAAAATGGCGCGCGACATGGTGACGCGCTACGGCATGTCGGATGTGCTCGGCACGATGGTCTACGTCGACACCGAAGACAACGGCATGTTCGGCAAGATGGGTGCGAAGTCGGTGTCCGAAGCTACGCAGCAGAAGGTCGACTCGGAAATCCGCCGCATTCTCGACGAGCAATACGCGCTCGCCCGCAAGCTGCTGGAGGACAACCGCGTCAGAGTCGAGGCGATGACCAAGGCGCTGCTCGAATGGGAAACCATCGATGCGGACCAGATCAGCGACATCATGGCGGATCGTCCGCCGCGTCCGCCGAAGAATCTGCCGCCTCCGTCCGGCGATACGCCGCCGGGAGGCAGTAGCGGGACCGAGGTCAAGCCGGGCAACGCGCCGGCAACGGCCTGAGTTTTCCGCGTGGAGTTATGGGCCGGTGTGCTTTGCACTCCGGCCCATTTTCACTTTACGGCCTCGGTTTTATTAAGATGCTGAGCGTGGCGCCGCATGGCATTGCGGCGGCCCCGAACCCACTCCGTTCTTCGCTTCGTTCGACTCGCTTGACCACGCCAATTCCATCCCCGCTTCCAGCCGCGCCGCTCCAGTGCGGACGCTTTACGCTGACCTTCGAACGCCCGCTCGTTATGGGTATTCTCAACGTTACGCCGGATTCGTTCTCGGACGGCGGCCGCTTCATCTCGCGTGATGCCGCCCTCGCGCGCGCCGAGCAGATGCTTGCCGATGGCGCCGACCTGATCGACATCGGCGGCGAATCCACGCGTCCCGGCGCGCCGCCCGTGCCGCTCGACGAGGAACTGGCGCGCGTCGTGCCGATCGTCGAGGCGCTGCGCGACATGCAGGTGCCACTTTCCGTCGATACCTACAAGCCCGCCGTGATGCGCGCCGTGCTCGATGCCGGCGCGGACATGATCAACGACATCTGGGGGCTGCGTCAGGAAGGCGCGCTCGACGCCGTGAGGGATAGCGATTGCGGCCTTTGCGTGATGCACATGCTCGGCGAGCCGCGCACGATGCAACTCCACGATCCGGTCTACGAGGACGTCGTCGCCGATGTGCGCGCGTTCTTTACGGAGCGTGTCGCCGCGCTCTCGCGCGCGGGCATCGCGCCCGGGCGTGTCTGCCTCGATCCGGGCTATGGTTTCGGGAAGACGGTCGAGCATAATTACGCGTTGCTCGCGCACCTCACGGACACGTTGCCGTCCGGGACGAACGTGCCGTTGCTCGCGGGCATGTCGCGCAAATCGATGCTCGGCGCGGTCACCGGCCGCGGCGCGGGCGAACGGCTTGCGGCGAGCATCGCCGGCGCGGTCTGCGCGGCCGAGCGGGGCGCGGCGATCATCCGCGTGCACGATGTCGCACAGACCGTCGATGCGCTGAAAGTCTGGCAGGCCACAAAGAATGCCGCCCGGAATGGGCATCATTGACACTGGCCTCATTCATCAGGAATTTAGGCGCAGGCGCGCGCGCCGATAGAACTCATCAACTAAAATCGCGGACCGATAACAGGCGCCATACGGCCGCGAGGAGGGTCAAGCAACAATGTCACGTCAATACTTTGGAACGGACGGCATCCGCGGTCGCGTAGGCGTTGCGCCGATCACGCCGGACTTCGTACTCAAGCTCGGCTACGCGGCCGGCAAGGTGCTCGCGGGCGCGGATCGCGCGCAGCAGAAAAAGGGCAACCGCCCGACGGTGCTGATCGGCAAGGACACGCGCGTGTCGGGCTATATGCTCGAAGCCGCGCTGGAGTCGGGCTTTTCGGCGGCGGGCGTCGATGTCATGCTGGCCGGCCCGATGCCGACGCCGGGCGTGGCGTATCTGACGCGCGCGTTGCGCTTGTCGGCGGGTGTCGTGATCAGCGCATCGCACAATCCGTACAACGACAACGGCATCAAGTTCTTCTCCGCCGACGGCAACAAGCTGCCCGACGAAGTTGAGCACGAAATCGAGCGCCAGCTCGAGCAGCCGATGGAATGCGCGCCGTCCGAGCGTCTCGGCAAGGCGCGGCGGCTCGACGATGCGGGCGGGCGCTACATCGAGTTCTGCAAGAGCACCTTCCCGGCGAGCTTCGACCTGCGCGGCCTGAAGCTCGTGGTCGATTGCGCGCACGGCGCGGCGTACGACGTCGCGCCGCACGTGTTCCACGAACTCGGCGCGGAAGTCGTGTCGATCGGGGCGTCGCCGAACGGCTTCAATATCAATGACGGCGTCGGCGCGACCGCACCCGACGCGCTCGTGCGCGCCGTGCTGGAGCACAAGGCCGATCTCGGCATCGCACTCGATGGCGACGCGGACCGTCTACAGGTCGTCGATTCGACCGGCCGCCTCTTCAACGGCGACGAACTGCTCTACGTGCTGGTGAAGGACCGCATCGCGACCGACGGCAAGGTGGAGGGCGCCGTCGGCACGCTGATGACCAACATGGCCGTCGAAGTGGCGCTGAAGGAGGTGGGCGTGAAGTTCGTGCGCGCCGCTGTAGGCGACCGCTACGTGCTCGAAAAGCTGCGCGAGAACGGCTGGCAACTGGGCGCGGAAGGTTCGGGCCACATCCTGTCGCTCGACCGGCATTCGACGGGCGACGGCATCGTTTCAGCGCTGCTCGTGCTGGCAGCGATCCAGCGAAGCGGCAAGTCGCTTGCCGAGCTGCTGCACGGCGTGAGCCTGTTCCCGCAAAAACTGATCAATGTGCGCATGAATGCGGGCGCGGACTGGAAAAGCAGCGACGCGATTCGTCGCGCGGTGGAGCAAGCCGAGCATTCCCTCCAATCGCACGGCCGGGTCTTGATTCGCGCGTCGGGAACCGAGCCGGTCCTGCGCGTGATGGTCGAAGCGTCGGCGCAAAAGGACGCGGTTCGGTACGCGGAAACGATTGCGCAGGTCGTGAAGGATGCGACTTCGTAGGCGTTTACGGAAACTCGTCACATTTCGCTAAAAAGCGGGCTTCGGCCCGCTTTTTTATTTACATCGAGACCTTGACAAATCGGGTGTGATCGAACTTTCAGCGCGTAAGCGGAATGACACGCTGGCTTCACGATAAGTCATATTACTGTCACAGACTCCTCCTATATTTCGCGGTGTCGTCTCACACGCACACACGACACACGCTCACAACCCTGGAGGTTTCAATGAAATTGATGCAAACCGCGCTGGCCGGCGTTATTGGCGCTCTGTTCGCCATTTCCGCGCAAGCAGCCGACATCACCGGCGCGGGTTCTACCTTCGCAGCCCCGATCTACACCAAGTGGGCGGACGCCTACCAGAAAACCGGCGGCGGCAAGGTGAACTACCAAGGCATCGGCTCGTCGGGCGGCATCAAGCAAATCATCGCGAAGACGGTGGATTTCGCGGGCTCGGACGCTCCGCTGAAAGATGAAGAACTCGCGAAGGACGGCCTGTTCCAGTTCCCGACGGTGGTGGGCGGCGTCGTGCCCGTGATCAACGTGCCGGGCGTGAAGGCCGGTGAAGTGACGCTGTCGGGCCAGGTGCTCGGCGACATCTACCTGGGCAAGATCAAAAAGTGGAACGACCCGGCGATCGCCGCGCTGAACCCGAAGGTCAAGCTGCCGGACACCGACATCGCCGTGGTCCGCCGCGCTGACGGCTCGGGCACGAGCTTCATCTGGACGAACTACCTCTCGAAGGTCAACACCGAGTGGAAGTCGAAGGTCGGTGAAGGCTCGACCGTGAACTGGCCGACGGGCACGGGTGGCAAGGGCAACGACGGCGTCGCGGCCTTCGTGCAGCGTCTGCCGGGCGCGATCGGCTACGTCGAGTGGGCGTACGCGAAGCAGAACAAGATGACCTACGTCGGCATGAAGAACTCGGCTGGCACCGTTGTCGAGCCGAAGACGGAGACGTTCAAGGCGGCGGCTGCCGGTGCGGACTGGTCGAAGTCGTTCTACCAGATCCTGACGAACGAGCCGGGCCAGAACGCATGGCCGATCGTCGGCGCGACCTTCGTGCTGCTGCACGCGACGCAGGAGAAGCCGGCGCAAGGCACGGAAACGCTGAAGTTCTTCGACTGGGCATTCAAGAACGGCGGTCAGGCTGCCAACGATCTCGACTACATCTCGCTGCCGGATTCGGTCGTCGCCGAAATCAAGACGCAATGGAAGGCGAAGGTCAAGGATGCGTCGGGCAAGGCTGTTGCAGAGTAAGCGCAGTACCTGTGGCTTGAAACTGTCCTAAGCTTCTGAAGCCTGGACGGTCAGTAACAAAAAAGCCGCGCGGCAGGCCGGAAGCCTGCCGCGCGGTCTGACACGTAGCGAAACCAAGGCTCCCATGTCGGACATCAACTTAGCGTCGGCAGTGCCGGCGGCGCATACCCAGCGCGCGCCGAGCCGTATCGGCGACATCATTTTCGGCGGCGTGACACGGCTTGCGGCCGTGGTCACGCTGCTCCTGCTTGGCGGCATCATCGTTTCGCTGCTCGTCGCGTCGATGCCGACCATCCAGAAATTCGGCCTCTCGTTCCTCTGGCGCTCGGAGTGGGATCCACCCAGCGACATGTTCGGCGCGCTCGTGCCGATCTACGGGACCATCGCCACGTCGATCATCGCGCTCATCATCGCGGTGCCGGTTAGCTTCGGGATCGCGCTCTTCCTGACGGAACTGTCTCCCGCATGGCTGCGCAGGCCGCTGGGCGTCGCGATCGAACTGCTCGCGGCGATTCCGTCGATCGTCTACGGCATGTGGGGCCTGCTCGTGTTCGCGCCGATCTTCGCGCAGTACTTCGAGACGCCGCTCGGCCATCTGCTCGGCGACGTGCCCGTCATCGGCATGTTCTTCCAGGGCCCGCCGATCGGCATCGGCATCCTGTGCGCGGGCGTGATTCTCGCGATCATGATCATCCCGTACATCGCATCCGTGATGCGCGACGTGTTCGAAGTCACGCCGGTGCTGCTGAAGGAATCGGCATACGGGATCGGCTGCACGACCTGGGAAGTGATGTGGAAGATCGTGCTGCCCTATACGCGCGCCGGTGTAATCGGCGGCGTCATGCTCGGCCTCGGCCGCGCGCTCGGCGAAACGATGGCGGTCACGTTCGTCATCGGCAACACGAACCTGCTCGACAACGTGTCGCTCTTTTCGCCCGGCAACAGCATCACGTCGGCGCTCGCCAACGAGTTCGCGGAAGCGAGCCCGGGCCTGCATACCTCGGCGCTGATGGAGCTCGGCCTGATTCTCTTCGTGATCACGTTCTTCGTGCTCGCGTTTTCGAAGCTGATGCTCTTGCGCATGGAACGCGGGGAGGGCCGTAAATAATGAGCCGTCCCGCTACGTTCAACCAGGATCCGGATCGCGTGCAGGCCACGCGCATGAAGCTGCAGAGCCGCCGCCGCGCCACCAACGCGCTCGCGCTGACGCTCTCGCTCGCCGCGATGGCCTTCGGCCTCATCTGGCTCGTCTGGATTCTCTACACGACGCTGAAGCTCGGCATCGGCGGCCTGTCGATCGATCTCTTCACGCAGTCGACGCCTCCGCCGAATACCGATGGCGGCGGTCTCGCCAACGCGATCGTCGGCTCGCTGATGCTCGTCGTGCTCGCGACGTTCGTGGGCACGCCGCTCGGCATTCTCGCGGGCGTGTATCTCGCGGAATACGGCCAGAAGCGCTGGCTCGCGAGCGTGACGCGTTTTATCAACGACATCCTGCTGTCGGCGCCTTCGATCGTCGTCGGTCTGTTCGTGTATGCGATCGTCGTCGCGAAGATGGGCCGCTTCTCGGGCTGGGCCGGTGTGATCGCGCTGGCGCTGTTGCAGATCCCGATCGTGATCCGCACGACCGAAAACATGCTGAAGCTCGTGCCGAACGCATTGCGTGAAGCCGCGTTCGCACTCGGCACGCCGAAGTGGAAGATGGTGATGTCGATCACGCTGAAGGCGTCGGTCGGCGGCATCGTCACGGGTGTGTTGCTCGCGATTGCACGTATCGCCGGCGAAACCGCGCCGCTCTTGTTCACGGCGCTGTCGAACCAGTTTTTCTCGTGGGACATGAATCAGCCGGTGGCCAACCTGCCGGTGACGATCTACAAGTTCGCGATGAGTCCGTTCCCGCAGTGGCAATCGCTCGCGTGGGCCGGTGTGTTCCTGATTACGCTCGGCGTGCTGGGTCTGAATATCCTGGCGCGCGCGATCTTCTCGAAGAAATAAGGGCGGAGTGATTCCATGAATATGGTCGAAAGTGGTGTCAACCACCTGAATTCGAAGACCGAGGCAGCGCCGGTCGAGCGCGGCCCGGTGCCGGGCAGCGTGCGTCCGACGCATGGCTCGCAGTCTGCCGATTCCCTCAGGCCGAAGATCGAGGTGAATAACCTCAACTTCTTCTACAACAAGTATCACGCGTTGAAGAACATCAACCTGCGCATTCCCGAGAAGAAGGTCACGGCCTTCATCGGTCCGTCGGGTTGCGGCAAGTCCACGCTGCTGCGCACGTTCAACAAGATGTACGCGCTCTATCCGGAGCAGCGCGCCGAAGGCGAAATCCTGATGGACGGCGCGAACCTGCTCGACACGACGAAAGACATCTCGCTCCTGCGCGCGCGCGTGGGCATGGTGTTCCAGAAACCGACGCCGTTTCCGATGTCGATCTACGACAACATCGCGTTCGGCGTGAAGATGTTCGAGCAGCTCTCGCGCTCGGAGATGGACGACCGCGTCGAATGGGCGCTCACCAAGGCCGCGCTCTGGACCGAAGTGAAGGACAAGCTGCAACAGAGCGGCTACGGTCTGTCGGGCGGCCAGCAGCAGCGTCTGTGCATCGCGCGCGGCATCGCGATCCGCCCGGAAGTGCTCCTGCTCGACGAACCGTGCTCCGCGCTCGACCCGATTTCGACGGGCCGTATCGAAGAGCTGATCGCCGAACTGAAAAGCGATTACACGGTTGTCATCGTCACGCACAACATGCAGCAGGCGGCGCGTTGTTCGGACTACACTGCCTATATGTACCTCGGTGAATTGATCGAGTTCGGCGATACCGAAAAGATCTTCATCAAGCCGGCCCGCAAGGAAACGGAAGACTACATTACGGGCCGCTTCGGCTGATCGTCAGCCAGGTAAAACAGGAAGGCTTAAGGAGCATATATGTCCGATAAACACCTCTCGAGCCAGTTCGACGCCGACCTCAACGCGGTGTCGTCGAAAGTGCTGGAAATGGGCGGTCTGGTCGAGTCGCAGATCATCAACGCGATGCAGGCGCTGAACGAATTCGATATCGGCATCGCGGATCAGGTGATCGCGGCCGAAGTGCGTCTGAACACGATGGAAGTCGAGATCGACGAGGAGTGCAGCAACATCATCGCGCGCCGTCAGCCGGCTGCGCGTGACCTGCGTCTGCTCATGGCGATCTCGAAGACGATCACGAATCTCGAGCGCGCCGGCGACGAGGCCGAGAAGATCGCCAAGCGCGTGAAGCGCATCAACGAAGATGGCGCGGGCCGCACGGTGAACATCGCCGAGATCAAGCTCTCGGGCGAGATGGCGGTGTCGATCCTGCGTCGCGCGCTCGATGCGTTCGCGCGTCTCGATACGGTCGCGGCCGCGCAGATCGTGCGCGACGACAAGGCCATCGACGATGAATTCCGCGCCTTCGTGCGCAAGCTCGTGACCTACATGATGGAAGATCCGCGCACGATTTCCGCGGGCCTCGACTATCTGTTCATCGCGAAGGCGGTGGAGCGTATCGGCGATCACGCGAAGAACATCGCCGAGTTCATCATCTATATCGTGAAGGGCACGGACGTGCGCCATATCTCGCGCGACCAGCTCGAGCGCGAGGCGCTCAGCTGATCGTCGGCGGCGCGCAATCGTTTTAATCCAAGCAAAAGGTCAAGAGGTGCCGATGCCCAGCAGTATCCTCGTCGTCGAAGACGAACCCGCGATCTCCGAACTGATTTCGGTGAATCTTCAACATGCGGGACATTGCCCGATTCGCGCGTACAACGCGGAGCAGGCGCAAAACCTGATCAGCGACGTGCTGCCCGATCTCGTGCTGCTCGACTGGATGCTTCCGGCCAAGTCGGGCATCGCGTTCGCGCGCGAACTGCGCAACAACGAGCGCACGAAGCATATCCCGATCATCATGCTGACCGCGCGCGGCGATGAGCAGGACAAGGTGCTCGGCCTCGAAATCGGGGCGGACGATTACGTCACCAAGCCTTTCTCGCCGAAGGAGCTGATGGCGCGCATCAAGGCAGTCCTGCGCCGCCGCGCGCCGCAGTTGACGGAAGACGTGGTCGCGATCAACGGTCTGCGCCTCGATCCGGCGACGCACCGCGTGGCGGCGAGTCATTCGGGCAACGACATCAAGCTCGATCTCGGCCCGACCGAATTCCGTCTGCTGCATTTCTTCATGACGCATCCGGAGCGCGTGCACAGCCGGACGCAATTGCTGGATCAGGTGTGGGGCGATCACGTGTTCGTCGAAGAGCGCACGGTCGATGTGCACATCAAGCGTCTGCGTGCCGCGCTCAAGCCGGCGGGCTGCGATGCTATGATCGAAACGGTGCGCGGCAGCGGATACCGGCTCGCGAAGAGCGCCTGACCTGGCGTTCGACGTACCCGCTTCAACGTGCCGCATCAACGTCATTCAGACTCACCGACAACATGAACATCATCTGGACGCGTGCGATCGTGTCCCTCGCGCTGCTTGCCGCGTTGAGCGCAGCGATCGGCGCATTCGCGGGCGTGCGCGTGGCGCTCGCCTTCGCGGTGCTCATGCTCGTCGTGCAAGGCTTCTTCGTCACGTATCACATGCAGCGCCTGTGGCGCCTGCTCGAAGCGCCGGTCTACGGCGAGGTGCCGAGCGCGCTCGGCGTCTGGGGCGAAATCTACTACCGCCTGCACAAGCTCGCGAAGCGCTGGCACGCGCAAGTGCGCCAGGTCGAGCAACAGCACGCGCGCTTCATTCAGGCGATCCAGGCGTCACCGAACGGCGTCGCGATGCTCGACGATCACGATCAGATCGAGTGGTGCAACGCGATCGCCGAGAAGCACTTCGGGCTCGATGCAAAGCGCGACTTGCGCCAGCACATCACACATCTCGTGCGCCATCCGGATTTCGTCCGCTATCTGAACGCGCACCACTACGAAGAGATGCTTGTGATGCGCGGCATGGGCGTGAACCGCAAGTACACGGTATCGGTGCAGGTGTTTCCGTATGGCGACCATCGCAAGCTGATTCTCACGCAGGACATCACCGAGCTCGAGCGCACGGATTCGATGCGGCGCGACTTCGTCGCCAACGTCTCGCATGAACTGAAGACGCCGCTCACGGTGCTCTCGGGCTTTCTCGAAACCATGCGCGAACTGCCGCTCGATGAAGCCGATCGCATGCGTTATCTCGACATGATGGAGCAGCAGGCGTCGCGCATGCAGAACATCGTGCGCGATCTGCTCGTGCTCGCCAATCTCGAAGGCGACATGCGTCCGCCCGGCGAAGAGCTGCTCGATATGCGCGCCGTGATGCGTCATCTGGAAGACGACGCGAATAACCTTTCTAACGGGCGGCATCGCATTGCGTTCCATAGCGACGATGCGCTGACCATCGCGGGCGCGGAGACGGAAGTGATGAGCGCGCTTGGCAATCTCGTTACGAACGCGGTGCGTTATACGCCTGACGGCGGGACGATCGAGGTGACGTGGCAGCGTATGAAGGAGCGGGCGGTGTTTACCGTGCGGGACAGTGGATTCGGTATTCCGGCCGAGCATATTCCACGGCTGACCGAGCGGTTCTATCGCGTGGATCGGAGCCGGTCGCGGGATACGGGTGGTACGGGGCTCGGGCTTGCTATCGTCAAGCATGTGCTGCAGCGGCACAACGCGGAGCTTGATGTGAAGAGTGAAGTGGGGACGGGGAGCACGTTTATTGTGCGGTTTCCGGGGTCGCGTACGGCTTCGAGGAAGTCGCTGGCCGCGTGAGGGGTTTTGGGGTTGGTTTGTCGCTGGATCCCGTATTCGCGTCGGTTTATTAGCACTGCCCCTGTGCGGGGCGGCAGTCACTTTCTTTGCTGCTGCAAAGAAAGTAACCAAAGAAAGCAGCGGCGGATTCAACCGGTCGATGCAACACCTCTGGTTTAATGATCGGGATAAAGGTGTGGGAGCATCGATGAGTCGACAGAGAAAGCCTTGGATGGGCAAAGCGGAGCGTCAGCGGCTGTGGGAGCTTTGGCGTAATGGGGAAAGCGTCAGTGGGATTGCGCGGGCATTACAGCGGGATGTTGGCTCAACGCACCGGCACATCGCCAAACACGGTGGGATCGCGCCGGCGCAGCGCAAGCGCGCAGCGCGTGCCTTGAGCTTATGCGAGCGTGAAGCGATCTCGCGAGCATTGAGCCAGAATCAATCGTATGGGTCGATTGCAGCGCAGTTGGGGCGAAGCAAATCGAGCATCAGTCGTGAAGTGAGCCGCAATGGAGGGCGCGAGAAGTATCGCGCGCATGCGGCCGATGAGTTGGCCTGGAGGCGCGCGTTGCGTCCGAAACAATGCGCGCTGGCGGGCAATGCGCGCTTGTGTAGGCAGGTTGCGCGAGGGCTGCGCCTACAATGGTCGCCTGCGCAGATCTCGGGCTGGCTCAAGAGGCGATACCCGCAACGCAAGGAGATGCACATTTCGCACGAAACGATCTATCGGACGCTGTTTATCCAGACGCGTGGAGCGCTGAAGAAGGAATTGATCAGTGAGTTACGCACGAGGCGCGCGGTGCGTCGTGCGAAGTGCGCCTCGAAGCGGGGTCAGAATCGCGGCACGATCATCGATGCGGTGCCGATCAGCGAACGCCCGGCCGAGGCCGAGGATCGCGCCGTGCCAGGGCATTGGGAAGGCGACTTGCTTGCCGGTTCAATCAGCACGCACATTGCTACGCTGGTGGAGCGTCACTCACGCTATGTGATGCTGGTGAAGACGCCGGGCAAAGACACGCACAGCGTCACTGAGGCGCTGATCAAGCAGGTGCGCAAGCTTCCTGCGCAATTGAAGCGCTCGTTGACATGGGATCGTGGCACGGAGATGGCAGCTCACGTGCAGTTCACGGTGGCGACAGATATGCAGGTGTACTTCTGCGAACCGCGAAAGCCGTGGCAAAGAGGGAGTAACGAGAATACCAATGGTTTGCTGCGTCAGTACTTTCCAAAAGGCCAGCCGTTGGATCATTACTCACAGGCTGAATTGAACGCAATTGCCAAGCGGCTCAATGAAAGGCCGCGGCAGACCTTGGGCTTTATGACTCCAGCGGAGAAATTGGCCGAGACGTTGGGGGTTGCGTTGACCGGTTGAATCCGCCGCTTTTCCCATCCAAAGTGCTTCATGCCGGCCGCGGCACAGGCGATTGGCTGAATGGCCCGGCAGTAGCGAGTGCCCCCACAAAACTCGCGGGGCTTGGATCGCGCACGGTCTGACACGTCGCGCCACATAAGCGGCTGGTCCAGCACGAAATGGCTCCGGCCCGCTTCGCGGCCGATGGGTCAATCGGGTCTGCGTGCGCTTCTGCGTTTCTTTTTTTTTCGTCGGTTTCCCTCGCATACCCCACGGCAGCGCGTAGCGCTGGGCCGAAGCTATTTGGTGCTGAACCAGCGCGCTAAAGGTCCTAGCTTGTCAGACCGTGCGCGATCCAAGCCCGACTAGACCTACGAGGGTACTCGCTACAGCCGGGCCATTCAGCCAATCGCCTGTGCCGCGGCCGGTGTGAAGCACTTTGGATGGAAAAGCTGCTTTCTTTGCCTACTTTCTTTGCAGCAGCAAAGAAAGTAGGTGCCGCCCCGCACAGGGGCAGTGCTAATAGACCGACACGAAAACGGGATCCAGCGAACAGAAAAAACCCTCAAGAACAAAACTTTGCAAGCAACCCCAACTGCGCATTGCGAATCGCCTTCCCAGGCCGCCGCTTTCGATAATGCCCATCGCTCTGCATGACCCAGGCCGACTGATTGTCACCAAGACACACCGACAGTCCCTCGGCAATCACACGCCGCTTCAACCGCCGATCGCGAATCGGAAACGCCACCTCCACGCGACGGAAGAAGTTCCGATCCATCCAGTCAGCGCTAGAAAGAAACACATCTTCCTTGCCGTTCGCATAAAAATAGAAGATGCGATGATGCTCAAGAAACCGCCCGACGATCGACCGGACCGTGATGTTCTCCGACAGATCCTCCACACCGGGCTTGAGCGAACACACCCCGCGCACGATCAGATCGATCTTCACGCCCGCATGTGACGCCTCATAAAGCGCGGCGATGACCGTAGGCTCCAGCAACGCATTCATCTTCGCGACGATGCGCGCCCGCCGCCCCGCTCGCGCATGCTCGGCCTCGGCGCGGATCGCATCGATGAGCTTCGCGTGCAGCGTGAACGGCGACTGCCATAGCTGATGGAGTGGAATCTCGCCGCCGATGCCCGTCAGTTGCTGGAAGACGTGGTGCACGTCCTCGCACATTTCCTGATCGGAAGTCAGAAGGCCGAAGTCGGTATAGAGACGCGCCGTGCGCGGATGATAGTTGCCCGTGCCCAGATGCGCATAACGCTTCAGCACGAGCTTGCCGCCCTGCGACACGCGCCGCACGATCAGCATCATCTTCGCGTGGCACTTGTGACCCACGACGCCATACACGACATGCGCGCCCACGGCTTCGAGCTGCGACGCCCAGTTGATGTTCGTCTCTTCGTCGAAACGTGCGAGCAGCTCCACGACGACCGTCACTTCCTTGCCGTTGCGCGCCGCCTGCATGAGCGCGTCCATCAGCGGTGAGTCTGTGCCCGTGCGATAGATGGTCTGCTTGATCGCGACGACTTGCGGATCCTTCGCCGCCTGAAGCAGCAACTCCAGCACCGGCTGAAAGCTCTCGTACGGATGGTGCAGCAGGATATCGCCCTGATCGACCGCATCGAAGAGATTCGACGTGTTCGCGATCGCCTTCGGCACCGACGGAATGTGCGGCACGAACTTGAGATCCGGCCGGTCGACCATTTCGGGCAACTGCATGAGGCGCACGAGATTGACCGGCCCGTTCACGCGATACAGATCGCGTTCGCTCAACTGACCTTCGTCGAGCAGACGCCGAACGAGATGCGCAGGCGTTTGCGCCGATACTTCGAGACGCACCGCGTTGCCCAGATGCCGCGCCGGCAATTCGCCCTGCAGCGCGACGCGCAGGTTGGTGATTTCGTCCTCGTCGACGAAGAGTTCGCTGTTGCGCGTGATGCGAAACTGGTTGCAACTGCGCACGACCAGATGCGGGAACAACTCGCTCACGAAGTGCTGCATGAACGAACTCAGCAGCACGAAGCCATGCGGATAACCCGACAGCGCTTCGGGCATGCGCACGAGGCGCGGCAGCGCGCGCGGCGCCTGGACGATGCCCATCACCGCCTGACGGCCGAAGGCGTCGGTGCCTTCCAGTTCGACGACGAAGTTCAGGCTCTTGTTCAACACGCGCGGAAACGGGTGCGCGGGATCGAGGCCGATCGGCGTGAGCACCGGCAGCAATTCGCTGTGAAAGTAATCACGCGCCCACGCGGTCTGCTGCTCGCTCCAGTCTTCCGCGCCGTGGAAGTAGATGCCTTCCATCTCCAGCGCGGGCAGCACGATGTCGTGCAGCATCGAGTACTGCTGGCGCACGAGACGCTGCGCGCGTTCGGAGACGAGGTCGTAGACGTGCTGCAGCGACATGCCGTCCGGCGAAAGCGAGCCGGGGTTGTCGCGCATCTGCTCCTGCAGACCCGCCATACGGACTTCGAAGAATTCGTCGAGATTGCTGCTGGTGATGCAGATGAAGCGCAGGCGTTCCAACAGGGGAACCGTCGTGTCGGCGGCTTGCGCGAGAACGCGCTCGTTGAAACCTAATATGCCCAGTTCGCGGTTGAATAGCGGATAGCGTATGGACATCGGAGGGAGGGATGGTGTCTCGATCAGATGGGCAAAGGAACTCTCGGATGTTCTCACAGTATGGTGTATTTTTTATGACAGAACGAATGTCACAAATTCTACTCACATTGCGGATAGCGTCGCTAGCGCAAACGCGCGGTTTCTAACCTCCGGTACGGGCCGCACGCCGCATCGGCATAGAATAGAATTCGTGCGCTGCAACAGCGCCGCTGTGACAGTGCCTTTCCCCACTTCACGACTCTGGATATCCGATGGTCACACATCCCCATCTACTTGCTGCGGTCGACCTCGGATCGAACAGTTTCCGCCTGATTGTCGGACGGGTCGAGGAAACGCCCGCCGGCAGCCAGATCTATCAGGTCGACGCGCTGCGTGAGCCCGTGCGCCTGGGCGGCGGGCTGTCGAAGGACAAGATGCTCGACCGCGCATCGCAGGTGCGCGGCTGGGACGCCCTGAAGCGTTTCGGCGAGCGTCTGCGCGACTTCCATCCCGATCAGGTGCGCGCCGTCGCCACCAATACCCTGCGCGTGGCGAAGAACGCGCACGACTTTCTCGTCGAAGCGGAAGCTGCGCTCGGTTTTCCGATCGAAGTCATCGCGGGGCGCGAGGAAGCGCGGCTCATCTACGCGGGCGCCGCGCATTCGGTGCCGGCGAGCGCGGGCAAGCGGCTCGTGGTCGACATCGGCGGCGGCTCGACGGAGTTCGTCATCGGCTCGCATTACACGCCGATTCACATGGAAAGCCTCTATATCGGCTGCGTCAGCCACAGCCGCCAGTTTTTTCCGGCGGGTAATGTCGACGAATACACGATGCGCCAGGCCGAACTCGCCGCCAAGCGCGAAATCCAGATCATCTCGAGCGAATACAAGGCGACCGGCTGGGATCAGGCGATCGGCTCGTCGGGCACGGCGCGCGCGCTCGCGGAACTGATCGAGGCGAACGACTTCAACGACGAAGGCATCACGCACGGGATCTCGCGCGGCGGCCTGGAGAAACTGAAGCGCGCGCTCATCAAGGCCGAGAACGTGAACCGGTTGAAGCTCATCGCGCTGAAACCGGATCGCGTGCCGGTGCTGGCGGGCGGCCTGTCGATCATGCTCGGCGTGTTCGAGGAACTGGGCATCGAATACGCCGACACGACCGACGCCGCGCTGCGTCTCGGCGTGCTCTACGACCTGCTCGGGCGTTCGCAGCATCAGGACATGCGCACGGTGACGGTCGAAGGCTTCAAGCGCCGCTATGGCGTCGATGCCGCGCAGGCCGAGCGCATCGGCGAACTGGCGATCAGCTTTTACGATCAGCTCGGCGAGCCCGACGAAGACGTGCGCGAGGAGAATCGCATGTTCCTCGCGTGGGCGGCGTCGCTGCACGAGATCGGCTTGTCGATCGCGCACAGCGCCTATCACAAGCATTCCGCGTATATCGCCAGCAACGCCGACATGCCCGGCTTCTCGCGCACCGATCAGGCGCGTCTCGCCGCGCTCGTGCTCGGGCATGCGGGCAAGCTCGGCAAGCTCGCGCAGGCGCGCGACGTCGAATGGACGCTGCTCTTCTGCCTGCGGCTTGCGGCGCTGCTCTCACGCCGGCGCACGGATGTCGGGCTGCCTGGCATCGAGGTGAGACAAGCGGGCGGCGGGTTCGAAGTGCATCTGCCCAACGAGTGGGTGACGAACAATCCGCTCACCGATTACAGCCTCGTTCAGGAAGCCATGGAATGGGAGAAGATCGGCCGGCCGTATCGCGTGGTCTATACGGGCGACTGATGCTGCAAAGAGAAGGCCCCGTCGAACGGGGCCTTTTTCCTGTCAGGGCTTCAGCGTCCCTGCATGTCGCCGATAAAGTGCCGCGCGTAACGCGCGTTGATCTCGGAGAGACGGAAGAGGGTGAGGAAGTCGGCGGTGTTGAAGTCCGGATCCCAGGCAGGCGCGCCGCAGATCTTCGCGCCCAGGCGCAGATAACCCTTGACGAGCGGCGGCGGGCTCACGATCGCGCCCGTGCGCAGTTCCTCGACGGGCAGCGGCGTGTGCGGGAAGGCGCGATATTCGGGCGCGGTGAGCGCATCGGCGGGCAGCGACGTATACAGATTCGCGGCGTAGTGCCCGCCGTCGATCATGCCGACGCTCGCGCAGCCGAGCATCGTTTCATAGCCGTTCTGCATCATGTAGGCGGCCAGGCCGCCCCACAGCGACATGATCACCGCGCCGTTGCGATAGTCCGGATGCACGCATGAACGGCCCACTTCGACGAGCTTCTGACGCAGATGCGTCAGGCGCGACACGTCGAACTCGCTTTCGGCGTAAAGACGGCCGATGCGCGCGGCCTGATGCGGCGGCAGCACGCGATACGTGCCCACCACCTGCAGCGTGTCGAGATCGCGCACGAGCAGGTGATCGCAATAGGCGTCGAAGGCATCGACGTCGAGGCCGGCGGGGCCGGACAGACGTGCGCCCATTTCTTCGGAGAACACGCGGTAGCGCAGGCGCTGCGCATCGCGCAGCGCGTCTTCGTCACGCGCCCACGCGACTTGCAGGCGCTCGCGGCCCGTGACGGTTTCCGACGGGCGCGGCAGGTGGCGGCGCGAATCGAGCGAGAGCGATGACGCTCCGAGTTGCAGGAAGGGCGTCGGCAAATCTTGCATTGGCGTTCCTCGACAGGACGTGTCTGTGGATTCAAGTCCCCGCCAATGTAGTAATGCACGGTGACGCTCGCATGGCATCGCAATGACGTTTCGATGAAACGACACGCACATGAACACGCGCTTACGCCGCCGCTGCCGCGCTCAAAGCAGATCCGGATTGACGACCGCGCGCAGTACGACATGGCCGTCGCCGCCGCGCGTGCGTCCCTGGAACCACCAGATGCCGGATTTCTTGATCGACCATTCCGTTTCGTGGCCGGTCATGAGGAGCGCGGCGACGCGGCCGAGCGTCGGCTGATGACCGATCACGACGACCGTCTCCGCGACGCCCTCGGGCCAGCCCGCCGCATCGAGCACGGCCTGCGCGCCGTTGCCCGGCGCGAGCGCGTCGACCACGCGATAGCGGTCGCCAAAGGCCTCGGCGGTCTGGATCGTGCGCGTCGCGGGACTCGCGAGCAACACGGCGTCATCGCCGATGCGCGACTTCAGCCACTTCGCGATGCCTTGCGCCTGCTTTCGTCCGCGCGGCGTGAGCTGTCGAGCGAGGTCGCTCGACGCCTGATCTTCCGCTTCGGCGTGGCGCCAGAGAATGAGGTTCATGGATCGTCTCCGGGTGATAGGGTTCGTTATCTGTTTTTCTGTGAAGGAGAAAGATGCGTGCCCGCGTTTGGCATTGCGGATGCGCGCGGGGGGCGTTACAATCTGCGGCTCGTCGGAGCGTAGCGCAGCCTGGTAGCGCATCTGATTTGGGATCAGAGGGTCGAAGGTTCGAATCCTTTCGCTCCGACCACGATACATGAAGGGGTTACAAGTTACGGCTTGTAACCCCTTTGTCTTTTCGACGCTCGTCCGAGAATCTCATGCCGCGTATCGTTTTCGCCGTTTTCCTCATGCTTGGTCTCGCCGCCTGCGCGGAGCCGCCTCATCATCACGAGCCGCAAGATCCACCCGACTACAAGGGCGTCCCGACGGACATGACCCCGCCGTCGATGGTCCCCGATGCCGCCAAGCCCCAATAAGCGCTGCAAAAGGCGAAGCCCCGATGCGGGCACACCGGGGCTTCTGACCCGCGCTGACTTGTTCGCGCGGAGATCATGCGCGGGCTACCGCCAGTCTAGGAAAATCACCGTCGCGTGACTGTGTGCGCTTGTTTCGGGGAGTAACGGGATGCAAGCCGAGCGGGGAAGAGCGCGCCAACGCACAGTACGAATTCGGAAAACGCTACCTGTCACACAAATCAGAGGTTTCCATCGAGCGAAATATTTGCCGGGCAAGTATCATTCGGCGAATGTGTTTCAAAATGTATCTGCCATGGATCTGCTCTGGGTTTTCGCCGCCGTCGCGCCGCTCGCCGTTGCATCTCTCGTTGCGTTCGCCGCGCATATCGATCCGTTGTCGGGACATTGGCGCAGGCCGGCCGCGAAATACCCGAAAGACGAGGCGATGGACGCCTGACGGCGAGCGTTACTGCTTGCAGCGGATCACCATCGAGCGGTTCTTGATGTTCGCCCCGAAAATCCCGCCCACAGAACCGCCCGCGGTCGCGCCATTGTCGGCATCCTTCGAAACCACGTCATAACCGTACGCGCCGCACATTTCGCCCGCCTGCTTGTAACAGGCTGCCCAGGTCGTGCTCGCATCGCCGCCGCTGCAGTTGATCGCAAAGCCCGTGTCGCCCGAGGGCAGGTAAGTCATCGTCGCCGTGTGCGCGCACCCGGCGAGTGCGCCCGTCAAGGCAAGCGCCGCGCCGAGCGCGGCCGTGTTCATCGTCAATCTCATCAATCTTCCTCGTAACATCCGCCGGGCTTTTTCAGCGCGGCGGTAGATAGCGCGCCGGGTCCGCGGAGCGGCCCATGTAGCGCACTTCGAAATGCAGCATCGTGCGATTGCTGTCGGTATCGCCCATTTCGGCGATTTGCTGGCCCTGCTGCACGGTCTGGCCTTCCTTCACCAGAAGCACACGATTGTGGGCGTAGGCGGTCAGATAATCGTCGTCGTGCTTGATGATCAGCATGTTGCCGTAGCCGCGCAGACCGTTGCCCGCGTAGACGACATTGCCGGTCGCGGCGGCGACCACGGGCGTGCCCGCCGCATTGGCGATATCGATGCCCTTCGAGTTCTTGCCGTCGAAGCTGCGAATGACGCTGCCCTGCGCCGGCCAGACGAGCGTCACGCCCGGTCCTGCCTTGGCCTGCGCCGCCGCTTGCGCGCTGGCATCGCTCTTCGCGCTGCCGGCCGTCGCCGCGCCCGATGAATCCGCCGCGCTCGCGCTGCCCGCCGGCGGCGCGATGCGCAGCACCTGTCCGACCTCGACGGCGTCGGGATTCGTGAGGCCGTTCCAGCGCTTGATGTTCGCGACCGTCGTGCGATTCTCACGCGCGATCTTGGACACGGTGTCGCCACGTTCCACGCGATAAAAGCCCGGCGCGACCGGCCCCGTTCCGCAAGCGGCCAGCGCCGCGACGAGCGATGCGCAGACGAGCCGTCGAATTATTTTTTGCAAACCTGACCTCGCAAAGCACCGCCGCGAGTTGTGCGCAGCACAGCCGCGCGGCGAGTCGAAAGGCAGGATTTTACCGTCTCGGGTTTCCCCGGACAGAAAGGCGCCTCGCGCGGGCGCCTTGCGCCTTACTCGTCGCGCGTGACGACGAGCCTGAGCGATGCCGTCTCGGTCTTGCCCGGCGCGAGCCAGCGCAAGCCGCGGCCGTTGTGGATCGCGTCGGGCAGGCCGATCCACGGCTCGACGCAATAGAAGTCCGAGGTGTCCGATTCGGTCCAGGTCGTCACCGCGTACCACGGCACCGAGTCCGGCTGCTGCAGTTCGAAGCCGATCGTGCGCTTCAAGCCGGGCAGCTTCAGCAGCATCGGCTCGTCGGACTGTCGCGTGAGGCAGTGAAACGTATCGACGATGCCCGGGTCGGCGAGCGAATAGCGCGGCAGGCCGGGCTCGGCTTCGCTGATCGAGCCGTCCGCGCGTTGCCGGCGCCGCTCGGTGCGCGGCAGCTCCACGCTGCTCTCGGCGCGCTGCCCGTGCGGCAGATGAAAGTAGAAGTGATGCCCGGCGTAGTAGGGCAGCGCGACCTCGCCCGGATTCGACGTCGTGAGCTCGACTTCGAGCGTGTTGCCGTCGACGATGCGGTACGCCGCCTCGAAGCGGAACGCGAACGGATAGCCGTCGCGGGTGGCGTCGCTGTCGACGAGCGTCATGCGCAGGCCGTGACCGTCGGCGTCGCGCGTGCAGGAGAACGGCAGGTTGCGCGCGAAGCCATGAGTCGGCAGTGCGTGCACTATGCCTTCCGGGTCGCGCCATTTGCCGATTTCTCCATCGACGAAATGACGCCCGAGAAACGGAAAGAGCAGCGGATTGCCGCCGCGGATCTTGGCTGGATTGGACCAGTCGGGGGCGTCGGGCCAGTGCACCACCGGCTCGCCGCCGACGCGCCAGGTCATGAGCCGTCCACCCGCGCGCGGCGCGAGCTGGATGGCGGCGCCGTCGCGCTCGATTTCGATGACGTCAGTTTCCGGTGACATGATGGCAGGCGCTCCGTTGAATGGCGAGGCGCCGCGCGCGGCGATCCGGCGCGGCTCGACCCCGTCGATTCTGCCTTGGAATTCTGTCCGGAAAAACCCTTTGCGGGAAATTGCGACTGAGCAAGGCTCATGCAATATGTTGTTATAGGCACCCTGTGTTGGGAATCAGACGGACAAGGAGTGACCATGGATCTGGCGATGGCAATGGGCGTCGCGATGTTCGCCCTCTTCGGCGCGAGCACAGCAGTCTTTCTCTACAAGCTGACGGTCTGACGGCCCGCGACATCGCGCGACGTTTCGGCGCGATTCCTTTCGTCTAGCCCTGTACGTTGCTTGCTATCAGCATTCGTTTTGCCGACTATTTACTGTCGGCGCATATTGTGTGCGGTTAGCGCTTGGCGCTCGATTTCGCCACCGGCATAATCGGTCCGGTTTGCGCGCCGTATCGACTTCCTTCCTGTTCCAATTTCCCTGTCCGCCGCTTCGGCTTCGCATGATGCGAGGGATGGAACTGCACGGCGCGTCCTTCTTCCTCCTCAAAAAAGGACCGACGCGTGACTCTGTGGTTTCTCGTATTCTTGAGCGTGCTCCAGGGCGTGACCGAACTCTTTCCGGTCAGCAGTCTCGGCCATACGCTGCTCGTTCCGGGCCTGATCGGCATGCACATCGACAAGCATGCGCCGCAATTGCTGCCGTTTCTCGTCGCGCTGCACCTCGGCACGGCGATCGCGCTGCTCTGGTATTTCCGCACACGCTGGATCGCGCTGATTCGCGGCTTCTTCGCGTCGCTCGGCGGCCGCAAGAACGATGACGGTCACATGATGTGGGCGCTCATCATCGGCACGATTCCTACGGGCATTGTCGGGTTGGTGCTCGAAAAGCGGCTCGAGGCGCTTTTTCACGATCTGCGGATCGTCGCGGCGGCGTTGATCGTCAACGGCGTGCTCTTGTGGCTGGGGGACCGGCTGCAGAAAAGCCGCGCGACACGGGCGCCCGAAAAGCTCACGTTCAGGCAGGCGTTTCTGGTCGGCCTTGCGCAGATCGGCGCGCTGATCCCGGGTTTTTCGCGTAGCGGCCTGACGATGATCGCGGGCGTGGGCGCGGGACTCACGGCGGAGGCGGCAGCGGAATTCTCGTTTCTGCTCGGCACGCCGATCATCTTCGCGGCGGGCGTGCTGGAGTTGCCGAAGCTCCTTCACGCGCCGGGCCAACTGGCCGATTCGATCCTGGGCGGCGTGCTGACGGGCATTGCGGCGTATCTCAGCGTGCGTTTCCTGATGCGCTACTTCGAAGGGCACGGCAAGCTCGCGTCGTTCGGCGTGTATTGCGTGATCGCGGGGATCTTCTTCTTCGGCTGGTTCATGATGCATCCGCAGCCGGTGTGACGAACTCGGGACAGGCGCGGCGGCGAATGAGGTAAAATCGCGCTCTCTTCTGATCCGCGGATCTTTGGTTTTCGCCGCGCGTTCCGGTTCTCCGCCCTTAGCTCAGCTGGATAGAGCAACGGCCTTCTAAGCCGTAGGTCACACGTTCGAGTCGTGTAGGGCGGGCCAGTGGAATCAGAGACTTAGCCCGGTCATCGCGACTGGGCTTTTTGTTTTTCGGCGTTCGTGTAGGCAAATTCGAGCGATGTCGGATGGCCGAATGCCTGGCGTTTCCGGTTAAACGCTGCTTCGCGCGTCAGAGACAAACTTTGACAGCCCTGTAGAATCTGCGGCGCGAAGTGATGCCGTATTCTGTGAAGTCCGGCGCGTGGTTGCGCCGGGACAGGCTTGGCAGCCTGTAGGACTTCTCTACCCGTGACGCCTGCGCAATGCAGGCGTACCGCATGACCCCGCGCGCCCTCTGACCAAGTGCGCGGTGCTTCTGCTCGCCTATGGGCGGGACGTGGCAGGGAACCCGCAAGGGTTGCCGGTAATGGTAGTGTCCCCGGTCTGCCAACCTTGTCACTGTTCCCGCCCGCCCCTTCGTCCGAAGGGCGCGGTTCCGGGCCTCACACAGGAGCGAGCATGGGTAAAAGAAAAGTTCTTACCGCAACCGGCGCAGTTAGCATCGACCACCGAATTGGCCAGATAACTGCCAGCATCAAACGAGCGCAAGAGACGGTCACACATCAACGGCAATCACTCAGCGATGAACAAGCGATGCGGCTGGAATGCGTTGACGTTGCCTTGTCTCTCACACTTGCGGGAGCGAAGCTGTCGATGGAGTTTTTCAAGGAGGCGCGTCCCTCGTTGCGCCCGATGGACGCCGCCGAACAGCATGTGATCAAAGAGCTTGTTGATAGCGGCCTCGCGCCAAAGACTCAACATTCATAAGCACTGCAAACGCGTTCCCACGAACGGCAGTAAGTCATCCGGCGCTGACGACCGGGCGCGAATCACGGGGTACGGGTGAAGCGACTTTGTCATGAGCGCCCGTCTCGTTGGTCGCCACGTACCGCGCCCCTGGCCCGCTTCCTGCCCCTCCTTAGTCCGCGTGCGTGCGCCCGATTCTCTCCATCCCGCGCCCCGCAACGCATCGGAAAAATTAACCGTCTCGTACACGCGGGCGATCCGCCCATTCGCGGTGCGCCGATGCGTCATCGTGGCGCGCGGTGCGCCACAACGGTGACAACGACAGGCCGAATCGACGCAGAGGAACGACTTGAACAAACGAGCATACGAAACCAGTCTGGCGCAATGCTCGCTGTGGAACCGCAAGCAGTCGCGTCTGCAACCGGAGTCGCGGCGCGTGCTGCTCGCGCTGCCGGAGCGCGTGCTCGGCGCATCGCTCGCGTCCCTGTTCGAACTGAAGGGTTTCCCCGCGCAGCTCGCGGTGGACGCGCCATCGGTCAGGCGTATGGTCGGGGAATGGCGTCCGCATGTGCTTTTTCTCGACACGCGCGTCGGGAGTTGCGGCAATTACGCGCTGGTCCGCGGGCTGCGCGAAATCGAAGACAGCGCGAATCGCCTCATCATCGCGATGAGCGGCTTTCTGCCCGAAGAGCCGATCGCGCATCTCAAGGAAGCGGGCTACGACGGGCATTGCCGCCGTCCGTGCCCGGTGTGGCAGATGACCGATCTGCTCGACGAGTTCTTCGCGTGTCACGCGGTGCGTTGAGCGCGTCAGGCGCGCCATCCTGCTGCTGCATCGCGCGGGCATAGCTGCGCGGCCCGAACACGATATTCAGCGCGATCATCGCGATGAGGCTCGCGGCCAGCATCATCCACGACATCGAGAAGCCGCCGCTCACATCGCGCACGACACCCGCGACGACCGGCGCGATCGCCGCGATGACGAAGCCCACGCCCTGCACGAACGCGACGAGCCGCGCGGCCAGTGCGGGATCGTCCGCATGATCGAGCGTCAGCACGAGCGAGAGCGCGAACACGCCGCCGAGCCCGCCGCCGAGCAACGCGACGACCACGAGCGGCGCCGAGAGCGGCGCGACGAGCAGCAGACCGAAGCCCGCAAGCTGCGCGACGAGACCGAGCGCGAGCCACGGACGACGATCCCGGCCGCGCCCGAAGCGAGCGGCCGCCATCGGCAGGAGCAAGGCCGACGATGCCTGGAACAGCGTGAGCATCGCGAGCAGCGCGCCGCTTTCGGTCACGCCCCGGCCGAGTTGCTGGTAGTACGCGGGCATCCACGCGACGAGGCTCGTATAGCCGCCATTGACGAGCCCGAAGAAGATCCCGAGAGTCCACGCGCGTCGATTGAAAAAGAGCGACGGCGCGGGCTTCGCGTGACGGGTCGATGAAGCGCGCGGCAGCGCATCGGCGCGCATCAGGAGCATCCATAGCGCAAGCGCGATCAGCGCCGGCAACGCCCAGAACGCAAGCCCCGCCTGCCACGACACGCGCGACGCGACCGCCGGCGTGATGCTCGCGCCGAGCCCGCCGCCGGCCATGATCGATGCCGAGTAGAGACCCATCGCGAAAGGCAGGCGCGCGGCGAAGCGCGTCTTCATGACGCCGGGCAACAGCGCCTGTATGACCGCGACGCCCGTGCCCGCGATCGCCGCGCTCACGATCAGCGCGGCCGCGTTGCCGGCGACGAATCGCCCGGCGCACGCCGCGACGATCGCGACGAGGCCGATCGCCACGCCGCGCGCATTGCCGATGGAGCGCGACAGCGCGCTCGCGCCGAACGCACATACGCCCATCGCCACGACGGGCAGGCCGGTCAGCATCGACGCGCCGCGAAACGACAATCCCGTCGCGTTCAGGATCACGCCCATCAGCGGACTGATGGAGGTGAGCAGCGGGCGCAGATTCAGGCCGATCGCGACGATCACCGCGAGCCAGGCAAGGTTCGATGCGCGCGGGTTCATCGCGCGAACCCGAATGATCGTGCGTCGACGATCCAGGTCGATGGTTTCATGCGATTGAACCTCCCGTGGGCGATGCGATTTTGGTTGACCATTCTAACAGAGTTTGGTCAACCAAAAATACGCGAAACCTGATAACCCGAATTCACGCCCGAACGTGGCCACTCGTTACAATGCGATTCAACGCAAGCACGACCAGGCATCATGGCATCACGCAAGGACACTTCATCGAACGACGCCGCGGGCGCAACGCCGCCCGACGAACGCGTCTACGCGGCGATCACGTCCGCGCTTTTGCACGGCAAGCTCGCGCCCGGCGCGCAGCTCGTCGAGCGCGAACTCGCCGCCGCGTTCGACTGCACGCGCGGCACGATCCGCAAGGTGCTGGCGAGGCTCGGCGCCGAGGGCAAGCTCACGCTGGAGGCGAATCGCGGCGCGTTCGTGCCTTCGCCGACGCCCGCCGACATCCGCGAGGTGTATCGCGCGCGGCAGGTGGTGGAGGCGGGCATCGTCGCGGCGCTGTGCGGCTCGCTGAGCGCGCAGGCGAAGCGCGCGTTGCGCGCCCACGTCAAGGCCGAGCAACGCGCGGTGAAGGCGGGGAGCGTGGAGGAGTGCGTGCGCCTCGCGGGCCACTTTCATCTGCTGCTCGCGGAGCTGGCGGGTGCGCCGGAAGTGCAGGCGTTCCTCGCGAAACTCGTCGCGAAGACCGAGCTCTACAAGGCGCTCTTCGATCCGTCGAAATTGTCGAACTGCTCGTCGGACGAACACGGACGACTCGTCGACGCTCTGGATGAAGGCGATCGCGACGCCGCGCTCGCGGCGATGCGCACGCATCTCGACGAACTGGAAGCGCGTGTGCTCGCGCAGGCGAGCGGGGCGCGCACGAACGATCTGGCGACGCTTTTCGCGGGCGCCTGAGCATCGGCAAAAAAGAAACGGGCCGCGGCGTGAAAGCCGCGGCCCGTTTCGTTCCAGCGCTGACTGGACGTGCTTACTGCGAGAAGTTGAGCGCGTTGGTCAGATCGCCCATCGCCTGGCCGCCGTTCGCGACGAGTGCATCGTCACGCGATTTCAGGCCCGGCAATTCCGGCAGACTGAAGCGTTTGGTGATGAAGCGCAGGATCGACGTCGTGTCGTATTGCGTGTGATCGACGAAGCCTTTCTTCGCATACGGCGAGATGATGAGCGCCGGAATACGCGTGCCCGGACCCCAGCGATCGCCCTTCGGCGGCGCGGCGTGATCCCAGAAGCCGCCGTTTTCGTCATAGGTCACGACGACGACCATGTTCTTCCACTGCGGGCTGTTCTGCAGATGAGCGATCAGATCGGCGATGTGCTGGTCGCCCTGCGCGACGTCCGTGTAACCGGCGTGCTCGTTCAGATTGCCCTGCGGCTTGTAGAACGCGACTTGCGGCAGCGTGCCCGCGTCGATCGCCTTGATGAACTCCGAGCCGTTCGTACCGCCGTCGAGCAGATGCTGCGCGCGGGCCGCCGTGCCCGGCGCGAGATCGGCGAAGTAGTTGAACGGCTGATGATGCGTCTGGAAGTCAGGCACCACGTTGACCGCGCCGTTGATGACCGAACGGTCCGCCAGCGCAGCCGCCCACGAGCCGCCGTACCATGCCCAGCTCACGCCGGCCGTGTTCAGCAGATCGCCGATGTGCTGTTGCGTCTGCGGCGGCAGCGTCGTCGGCTGGCTCGGGTCCGCGAGGTTCGGATCGCCGCCGGTGACGGGCTTGTTGCCGCTCGGCTGATACGGCGGCTGCATCGTGTTGATCGCATAGAAGTCGGGCGTCAGGTTGCCCGAGTTCACGAACAGGCCCGCCGTGTTGGCGGTGAGCGCCGAGCCCGCGGCCTTCGCGAGCTTGAGCGACACGCCATCCGGATTCACTGCCGAGATCGAGCCCTTCGCGACGCTCGTGGCCGCGTTCGGATAGACCGGCGTGCACGCGCAGATGAGCCACTGGTGGTTCAGGAACGAGCCGCCGAATGCGCCCATGAAGAAGTTGTCCGCGAGCGTGTACTGCTGCGCGATCTTGTAGAGCGGCAGCTTGTCGGGCGGCGTGTCGTAGTGGCCCATCACGAGACCGCCCGAGTCGCCCCATGCGGCGAACTTGTCGTTCTTGCCGCCGTCGATCTGCATCTGGTTCTCGTAGAAACGGTGATACAGGTCGCGCGTCGTGACGTTGAGCTGCGTGTTGAAGCCCTTGGGATCGTCGATGGCGAAGGGCGCGTTCGGCAGGTTCGCCGTCATCGCCTCGGTGATCGCGGGCGTCACGCCCGTCGCCGTCAGGCCGGTCCAGATCTTCGGCAACGTCGGCAGCACGCTGCCATCGCGGTCGAGCTGCTGCGAATTCGCCGCGGTCACGTTCTGCAGGCCGTTCGCGCCGGGGAAATGCCCATAGAGGTTATCGAAACTGCGGTTTTCCGCGTAGATCACGACGACGTTCTTCACCGAAGAAATATCGCTGTTTTGATGATCGTCGCCGCCGCATGCGTAGAGGCCGAATGCGACGATGGCCCCGAGCGGCACCGCGCAAACGAGTTTCTTGTTCATTGAAATTCTCTCTTGTGTTGGGGACCGGCGCCCGACGCGGGCATCGTCGTCGGAACGCTTTGTGTGCCGGCGTGCGCAGTGTCGCGCCGCAAGTTGACGCAGCCATGTAATAAGCCTTTCGTTTTCGTAATATTCGCTTAATAAATTTCGTCCGACAGCCCCGATATGAACGCGTCGAAGCTTGTCACATGAAAGACATGCGCACGACATACGCTTCGGCATCTTTCAATCCGATCTCCACGTTCATGTCTTCGATGCGTCTGCCGTTCGTTCTCTGTGCTCTTGCGCTCGCCGCGCTGTCGGCGGCCGTGAGCGGCTGCGATTCTCATGCGGCGGACAAGAGCGCGAGCGGGCAGACGCAGGCTGCAACGAGCGTCGCGGCGCCGCAAGGTCAATCGCGTGCGGAAGTGTTCGCTCACGTGAAAGAGATCACGGCGCTCGGCGAGAAGCTGTTCTTCGATCCATCGTTGTCGGGCTCGGGCAAGCTCGCGTGTGCGTCGTGCCATAGCCCGAGCCATGCGTTCGGGCCGCCGAATGCGCTATCCGTGCAGCTTGGCGGCAACGACATGCATCAGCCGGGATTCCGCGCGGTGCCTTCGCTCAGGTATCTGCAGTCGGTGCCGGCATTCACGCGCCACTTCCACGATTCCGACGACGAAGGCGACGAGAGCGTCGATGCCGGCCCGACCGGCGGTCTCACGTGGGACGGCCGCGTCGATCATGGCTCGGATCAGGCGCGCATTCCGTTGCTGTCGTCGTTCGAGATGGGTAGCACGCCCGCGAAGGTCACGGTCGCGGTGAAGGCATCGCCCTATGCCGGCGACTTCCGCAAGGCATTCGGCGCCGATGTATTCGACAGCGACGACAAGGTGTTCGCCTCGGTGCTGCAATCGCTCGAAGCGTTCGAGCAGACGCCCGAGAAGTTCTATCCGTACACGAGCAAGTACGACGCGTTCCTCGCGGGCCGCGCGAAGCTCAACGACGCCGAGATGCACGGCCTTCAACTCTTCAACGACGAGAACAAGGGCAACTGCGCGTCGTGCCACATCAGTCAGCGCGCGAAGGACGGCTCGCCGCCGCAGTTCAGCGACTTCGGCCTGATCGCGATCGGCGTGCCGCGCAATCGCGCGCTGCCGGTCAACCGGAACCCGAACTTCCACGATCTCGGCGCATGCGGTCCTGAGCGCCGCGACCTGAAGGGCCAGGACGAGTATTGCGGCATCTTCCGCACCCCGTCGCTGCGCAACGTCGCGACGCGCAAGACCTTCTTTCACAACGGCGTCTATCACAATCTGGAAGACGTGGTGCGCTTCTATGTCGAGCGCGATACGAACCCGGAGAAGTTCTATCCGGTGTCGAAGAGTGGCGTCGTCCGGAAGTTCGACGATCTGCCGAAGCGCTACTGGGAGAACATCAACACCGAGCCGCCGTTCGATCGCAAGAAGGGCGACCAGCCCGCGCTTGACGAGGCCGAGATCAGGGACGTCGTCGCGTTCCTCGATACGCTCACCGACGGCTACGATCCGGCCAAAGACAAGAACGCGCAGAAGGGCACCGGCATCAACGAAATGAAGTCCGTGTCGAACTGACGCCCGCCGGGCCGGCCCGGGCGGCCGAACGCGCCGCGTCATGCTATCCTCGTTGCGGCCTGTCTACGTAGGCCGAGGTCGATGAATCGCCGTTGCCGCTCTGGTTGCATTCGCAGGCGGCATACTCATCCGCAACGAGGACAATCCAATGCCGATCGCACATCGAGCATTCGCTCGCGCTTCTTTCCTGACGTTCGCGGCAACCGCGCTCGTCGCCGTGAGCACGGCCGCATCCGCCGCCAATCTCGGCTTCCTGAACAACACGCCGATCACTTATATGAAGCAGCGCGACCTGCAGGCGCTCAACGACGCCGCGCAGATCGCGCTCAACACGAAGCAGGACGGCGAATCGCTCGCCTGGGACAACAAGGGCGCAGGCAACCCGGTCCCGGTCAATGGCACCGTGACGCCACAGGATACCTTCGAGTCCGACGGGCTCAAGTGCCGCAAGGTCACGATCGTCGCGCAGGCGAAAGGGCAGACGCAGACCTGGACGCCGGTCGCCTGCAAGGGAAGCGACGGCAAGTGGAAACTCAAGAAGCAGTGATGGACGGGGAGCGCAATCGATGAGCGCCCGCACCGTATCGTGCGGCGTGGTCATCCTGAACGAGCACGGCGACGTGCTGCTGTGCCACGCGACCGAAACCACGCACTGGGACGTGCCCAAGGGCGCCGCCGATCCCGGCGAGAGCCCGCGCGAGGCGGCGTTGCGCGAGCTCGTCGAGGAGACGGGTATCGTGCTGGCCGCTGAGCGGCTTAAGGATCTTGGGCGCTTTGTGTATCGCCGTGACAAGGACCTGCATCTCTTTGCGGTGCGCGTGAGTGAGGACGAAGTTCGGCTCGAGAACTGCGTGTGTGAATCGTATTTTCCGCGCTATAGCGACGGGACTATGATTCCTGAGATGGACGCTTATCGGTGGGTCCGGCCGGATGACGTGGATACTTTCGCTAGCCGCAGTCTTGCACGATTGTTTCAGACGACGTTGTCGCTTGCGGAGTTGCATGAGGCGCTTTAGGTTTTCTCGCTAGATCCCGTTTTCGTGTCGGTTTATTAGCACTGCCCCTGTGCGGGGCGGCAGTGGCTTTCTTTGCTGCTGCAAAGAAAGTAACCAAAGAAACAGCTTGTCCCAGCCTAAGCACTTCATACCGGCCGCGGCACAGGCGATTGGCTGAATGGCCCGGCAGTAGCGAGTGCCCCCAC